>CANREV010000013.1 GCA_947629645.1 uncultured Acetatifactor sp.
CGGGTGGTCATGCCCTTTGCATACATGGACAGCACCTGGTCTTCGATGTTGGAGATGTCTGTCTGGTTCTTCTTTACAGCCTGTGGCTCAAACTCGCCTTTTCTATCTCTGGGGATATCAAGGCCGATCTCCCCGAGGGATGAGGTGACGGTCTTTCTGCTGTAACCGTTTCTGCTGTCATCAGTTTCCTTGTTTTTGTAGTCATACTTGGAATAGCCGAGCTTTTCATCCATTTCGGCTTCCAGCATCCCTTGCAGGGTATCTCCCAGCAGGTCCTTGAGCATGTCCTGCACATCGGCGGCATCCTCGGGATGGTAGTGCTCGATGAGGCTGTTGATGAACGCTTTGCGTTCCGGTGAAAGTTTTCTTTGTCTTGCCATAAAAATATCCTCCTGGATTAATATTTATTTTAACATTGATCCGGGAGGATAGATATAACTTATCCTGTATTTAGTTTACACAGAATTTTTTACAGTCTCGCCAAATGATTTACCCGCTTATAGATTTCTTCCTTGATACTGTATCGTTACCACATAAACCGTTTTGTAAAGTTCGTCAATGCGGAAGATAACAATATAGTTATCAATCAACAACTGTCTGTAACTCTTTCCGGCATATCTGCCCTCGTTTCGCTCTTGATGAGACTGCGGAAAAGTGTCTAAACTTAACACAGCTTTCTTAATTCTATCAACCTGTCCTTTTGCATTTTCAGGAGCCAATTTCTCATTTGCAATATATTCGTAAATGTTGTCTAATTCGCGTATTGCTCTGGGGTTAATCATTACCTTGTATTTATCCAAAATGCTTTTTCTCCAATTCCGCAAAAGTTATCTCTGCTTCGACTGCCTCTGCTCCGTTTGCAATTTCCTGTTCAGATTCATAGATAGCTTGGTCAATGCGGTTAATCCTTGCGAATTTATCATACAATTCACTACTCATTACAACCAAGTCGCTATATCCGTTTTTGGTAATAAAAATGGGCTCCTGCGCTTTGTGTGCAATATTGGAAATTTCGGTTGTATTTCGTAAATCCTTAATAGGCATAATAAGCGGCATAATGCTTCGCTCCTTCCTTTAGCACAATTATAGCATAATTATGTGTTGAAAACAATAGAAACATGTGATACTTTTCCTGAATGGCATTATTTTACTAACAAATTGCAATCAGCTTCTATTTGGTAAATAAATTTCTGTTTTACTGGTGGAAGCTGGTTGTACCCATTCAGTTTTATGATAGGTGAATTACTAAAGTTTTATAGAAATTATCTGTAATCTTATGTGCAGGTTCACAAATAAATAAAACAGGAAAAATGTTGTTGAATTATGCATTGTTTTCTTGATGTATGTCCTAAATGTAAGGGTCGATTGTATGAGAGTGTGTGGATAACGGATGAGGAAAAGTATTATGCCAATATCTCAGAGGTTCGGTGTCCGCATTGTGGGAAGCGGCTTATTAATGCCTGTTTGGGGGAGAAACGACCAGATGATACGGTATATAAGATTTTTCTGACGTATGTCCCTGCTAGTGATAAAAAGGAAATCTGTATAGAAATATTGATGGAAATAGGAGTTCCTCGTAAGCCGAGGAAGATAAGCGGCGAGCAGAGGGAACAGGCTAAGTGATGGAACATCACTTCCGGTTTTTGTTTTGAGGTAAATAAAAATCGTCAAAGCTTGCAAAATCAACGAATTTAGGCTTGACAGAATAAAATAGGCAAATGTATAATACGTTAGACAAGTGCCTAATACATACTAAAGGAGAGGGTAATATTGAATCGTTTAAAAAGATTATCAGATATGGAATATATCGTAATGAATGCGATATGGAGCTATGATCCTCCTGTAAATACAGGAATGATCATGGAGGCGGTTGAGAAAAAAGGGAAAGAATGGAAAATGCCAACGCTGATCTCTTATTTGAACCGTTTGGCAGAAAAGGGATATGTCCGCTCAGAAAAGAGAGGAAGAGACAGATGGTATTATCCTATTGTAGACGAGAGGACATATTTAGAATTTGAAACAACTTTATTTTTTAAGACCTATCATCACAATTCCTTGTTCAGTCTGATGAGTACCCTGTATAACGGGAGAAAGATGACAAAAGAGGAAATAGACGAGATTCGGAATTGGATGGGAGAAGACATTGATGCATGAACTATTAGAATTTGTATTGCAAAACTCCGTCATGATGATTTGGTTTGTCCCATGCCTGCAGATTATGGTCAAAATCTTATCCAAGATCTGTAGAGAAAAATACAGATATTATATGTGTCTGCTTCCGATCATGGGATTTTTACTGCCAATACGCTATAAGGTAGTTCTGCCAGTTCTAATTACGGCAGAAAGTGGTCAAATGCCCATACATTCGTATCAGACAGTGCTAAATGAAAGCGTGGCAGAAAAAGGACTTTTTGCAATCTGGTTGTCCGGTCTGCTTCTGTTTCTGATGCTGTCAATGGTCTGGCATATTCGTTCTATGAGGATGATCGGCAGATGGAAGCGGGAGTTTAGCCGCAGTGAAGTAGTGGAGCGGTTTGAGAATCTTAAGAAGGAATATGGAATCACGAAACAAATTCAATTTAAGCTATGTTCCTGTATTCATACGCCTATGACCGTTTATCTTTTGCATCCGGCAATCTTACTTCCTTCGGAAGCGTATTCGGAAGAAGAACTTGATATGATCATTTCCCATGAGCTGATGCATATCAAGAGAAAGGATATTGTTTACAGGATACTACAGCTTTTGTTTTTAGCAGTTTACTGGTTTCATCCATTTGCGTATTGGCTGGTGCTTGAAATACAGAATCTCTGTGAAACATCTTGTGACGAAGCTGTCTTAAAGGATGCCGATACAGGAACGAGGACAAGATATATTGAGATGTTGCTGCAGATGGCGGAAGGGCATATTCCGGATACACGGTCTACATTAAGCATGGAATTTGCAAGTAAAGGGAAACGGTTGAAAAGAAGAATATGGTCTGTCAGACATGAGACAAGAGGCAGCTGGTATGGGATGGTCATGGTTCTGTTTGCAGGGGTCATAATTGGCATAGGGCTAACCGTGCGGGTAGAGTGCAAGGCGTACATAGACGAGGCAGGAGGATCGGAGTCAGGCAGCATCGAACAAGAACACAGGGACATAGGATCCACAGAAAATGAAAGAAAAGAAGATGCAGAAAAAACGGCAGATCCGGAAACAGAAAATGCGCCAGGAGAACAAGAAACGAATCGAAAAACAGATTTAGTATTTGTCTGTATGGGAAATGACAATACTGTAACGGAAATATATGATCTATCGTCTTTTCGGAATATGCAGTTTGCGGTAAACAGTCCCGCATTTGCATTGGCTGTGGAAAATGAGCAGGAGAAGTGATATGGAGTTAAAAGCAGAGGGATTAACCCGGAAATATAGAAACCATAAAGCTTTACAGGATGTCAGTTTTATCATGCATGAAGGGATTTACGGATTGCTGGGAGAGAATGGGGCGGGGAAAAGTACGCTGATGAGGATCCTTGCAACGATAGATTTCCCGACTAACGGGAAGGTTTCCTATAATGGGAAAGATATTTTTCAATTGGGAGAATCGTATCGCGGAATACTCGGATATATGCCACAGGATTACGGTATTTATTCCGGTTTTAGCGCCGTTGACTTTCTGGAATACATGGGGGCGCTGAAAGGTATGAAGGGACCGGAATTAAAACGAAAAATTTCAGATGTGCTGGAAATTGTCAATTTATCCGATGTGTCCCATAAAAAAATCAAAACGTATTCCGGTGGGATGAAAAGGCGGGTTGGCATTGCACAGGCGATTTTGAATGATCCTGATATTTTGATTCTGGATGAACCAACGGCGGGACTGGATCCGAATGAACGCTTAAGTTTTTCCAATTTTATAAGTAATCTGTCGAGAGAAAAAATTATCCTGTTGTCTACGCACATTGTATCAGATATTGAGGTTGTTGCAAATGAATTGATCATAATGAAGAAGGGAGAAGTTTTAGAAACTGGGAAAATAGAGGAACTGATTGGGAGCAGCAGGGAAAAAGTATGGGAAACGCTCCTTTCGCCGGATGAATATGATCAAATGAAAAACAAGCGTCAGATTGTCCATGTAAAGCAATGCGGAGGTAAAATGGCGGTGCGGTATATCGGGGAAGAGTATCAGGCAGGAGAAAACAAGGAGCAGGAGCCTACATTGGAGGATTATTATGCAGCCATTGGCGGAAGGAGAAAAAATGAAATTTAAGGTAATATTTATAATGACCGGGCTGATTGTGACTATTCTGGAAGGCGGATGTGGAAATTCGATGCTTGACCAAGCCAGGGAAAATCAGAAATCTGATATGGGTAATACTATTTCCGCTGATGTTTCCGAATCATCCCAGGAAGAAGAAGGACAGGAGCAGAGTGAGGAAAATGGGACGCAAAAGGAGCAGGAATATACCGGATTAGATGAGATGTTAGCGCAATACAGGCAAGAAAGGCAGGAAAGTAATGAGAAAATGTCAGATGGGACGATTCTGGTGGTTGAGCCGAGCCAAGATACATATGATATCGATCTTTCGGGATATGAATACATGAATTCTCTATTTGACACACGAGAAAAGACAGAAGCGTTTGATGCGGCGATCGAGTATCTGAAAACCACTTATGGAATAGAAAAAGTTAATTCATGTGTCGATCCAAGAATCTATGAGATTTATGGAAATGAAGATAAAGGGGTAGCTGACGGGTATGAGGACAGCAATATTTTTGTGGCAGAATATGAAAATTCAGATGGTGAATGGAATTATCTGATCTTGGTCCGTGAGGGCAAGGGGGCAGAATGGAAGGTAATCGGAGATGGGAAAGATTACAGGGAGTGACTGAAATGGGGCTGATAAGATTTGAATATCGCAAACTATGGAATAAAATATCCATGACCGTATTGATTGCTTTCCTTATTTTTTCTACTCTGCACACATTTATATATCTGAACCTGCAATGGCGGACTTTGGATGGAAATGGGAACGTATGGGAGGGACTGCGTGCCTACCGTATACTAAAGGAAGTTTCCAAAGATGTGGAAGGTATTATGGATGAGCAGTATTTTGGGAGACTGATAAAAGACTATAATGCCAGCGCTGAAAAGGAATATCTGGATCCAAACGGTGAACATCGGGGCTTTTTGGGGACAGGGGGAATGACAAAATATATGTTCCCGAATTATTGTATCAATTATGCCTATTATGGACCGTATATGACAAATGGAAATGATAAGATTGGGTTGGACTATGAATTCCTTTCTTCGGAAAACAGTTTCTACGATCAATATAGGGAAGCTATAAAAGAAGATAAAATAACGAACAACGCATATGGCGGGTTATTTCCATATTCAGATAGTCAAATATCGAAATTAGAGGATAAAATTCAAGAAATTAAAACACCGTTTACCGTGGAGTATTATCAGGGAATTGCAAATATGCTGAACTGGTATGCGATACAGTTCCCGTATTTTCTGGTTGCCATTGTTTTTACACTGGCGGGAGTCTATGCAAAAGATAGCGAATGTGGTGTAGATGAAATGATGCTTGCAAGTAAAAAAGGAAGGCAAAAAGATTTTAAGGCGAAGTGGATATCCGGCAATTGTTTTGCAGCCACTGTTTATTTCATTTTTGTGGGAGTTTTGTTGTTGGAACATGGCGGGATTGCATCTTTACATGGCTGGAATGCCTCTGCGCAGACATTTTGGTATGACTGTATTTACAATATCACAGTTGGGACGGGAACACTGCTGCAGTTTCTGGGCGGTATGCTTGGCAGTCTCGTAATTGCAAATCTGACGATGCTTTTCTCGGCAGTTATAAGAAATGGGAAAGTCAGTATTCTTGCAGTTTTAGCAATTCTATATGCATTGCGCCGTTTTTATTCGCCTTATGGCTTAAAGAAGATATTCAGTCCGCTTTATTTTGGGGACAGCTTTGTTGTGAAAGATGGCATCTTTATCGGAGAAGTACTTGTTCCGTGCATGGTTCTTGTCTTTGTCCTGTCGCTGTTTTATATCATTGTTTTTAGGCTGGGTATCAGGATCTCTGCAAAAAAGTATCACGAGGAGGATAGGTAATGCGAAGTATCATCTGTGCGGAGTGGAAACGAATTCTTCCATTTTGGATCTGCATATTGTTTCTTCTGGTGATTTTTGCATATACAGTTTATGACAACAGACTGGAGAAAGACAGATACACCTATGTGGACGCTAATGGAGATCTGATAGATGGCGCAGTTGTTTTGAAAGAAGCAAGACAGCATAAGGACGGCTCCGAAATAGAGAGCATATTACTACAAGGTATCAATGGTTCCCTTGCAAAAGGAAGCTTAGACTTTGTTAAGGCACAGAATTTTTCTTATATAAATTATGGGCGGCAGATTGAGGAACTGACAATAGATGAAATCAATCATTTTTGTCAAAAAAGACTTTCTCACATTTATCAGGGATTAGAAGAGAGCAGTACCGTGTTATATAGCAGACAGGAGCTGGCTTCCCTTATGGAGGAAGCGAACCGGATGAACACGATCGTGATCGGGTATGCGGAAGGATGGAGCAGCCTGAACCGCGGAATGGAAAACTTTGTTCCATTTTTGATATTAGGAATATCCATCATTCTTATTCCGCTGTTTGGCGAAGATGCCAAGACAAATATGAATGAGTTTATTTTGGCGGCAAAATGGGGAAGGATGCCTCTGAATCTTTCAAGAATCGTTACCGCATATGGAGCCGGAAGTTTGTTATATCTGTGCGGTATATCCGAATATGCATTTATGAAATTTTTAGCTTTTGGATGCGAAGGTGGAAATCTGCCCATTCAGAGTGACGAAAGTATGTTTTTTTCTATCTATTCGTTGAGTTATATGCAGCAGTTTTTTAGAAACTGCCGCGTAGGATATCTGGCACTGCTCGTGGCAATATCATTCACGCTGCTCATCTGCATATTAGTGAGGAAAATGCTGGTCTGTTCAGCAATCTTATGTTTTTTCTGGATATTTTTGTTTGTTGGAGAACAGATGAATCTTTATGTCACTAATCACTGGTTTTTCAATTTTATGCCATACCGAATGACGAGATTTGGACATTACTATTTAGAAAATGATATATATAGAATTGCAGGAATAAGTATGAGCAGTATGACTTGGACGATATGTGTGGCATTAGTTATCGTCTTGATCGTAACAGGAAGTATGATTTTATTTTTAAAGATGCAACGAAAAGGGAAATAGGAGGAAAAGTGTAGATGAAATTTATAATCAGATATAAACAAATATTTATATGGCTGTTGAGTGGGATGCTGATGTGTATGTTTGCTGCTTGCGGTTTTGGCGGAGAGGATGAGGAAAGTCTGCTGTACGCTTTGGATACGAGCGAGGAATCATCGCAGTCTGTTCCGGATACGAGCGAGGAATCATCGCAGTCTTTTCCGAATACGAGCGAGGAATCATCGCAGTCTGTTTCGGATATGAGCGAGGAATCATCGCAGTCTGTTTTGGAAGTAGACAATAGTAAGCAGGAAATACTTTCCAGCGAAAGCGAAAAAGAACAATTGCTTTCAGCAACGGAATGTTACAGATCAATCCTTTTGGATAAAGCGGATTTTATAAATTGTAGTGAAGATGGAGAGTATCAAGAAGCAGTGAATAATGGAAATATTGAAAAAACATTTACATCTTCGGAGGATATTACCGGTGAAGTGACGGGATTTACAATCGTAGACATGGACGGAGATGGAGAAAATGAGATTGTACTCAGTATTTCCACAGGTTCTGTTGATGAAGGTTTCGAGGTTCTCCACTATCAGGATGGTATCGTTTATGGATATCATTTTTGGTATAGGGCGCTTGAGGATCTCAAGGAAGATGGAACATTTACAGGCTCTGGCGGCGCATCTTCTTCATCGATTAACAGGATTGTTTTTTTAGAAAAAGGATATGCTGTTGATACACTTTATGAGAGTAGATCTCAATATGGGACTGATGGGGTGAATGAAATACAATATTATAAGAATGGTGAAGTTTGTTCCGAAGAAGAATTTAATGATGCTCTGAACCGTCAATACGAAAAGGCAAGTGTCACATGGTACAAATTAACAACTGAGAATGTTACCCTTGCATTTGAAAACAGGTTTAGTGAATAGTGATGAAAGTGCGGCGGCGTTGACCAATGAACAGAACGGGAGCGGCTTGAAAAGGAAATGCCGATGCTTCGGAACGAGAGTGCGCGGGCGTGTCACGACCTTGCGTTTGCGGAAGTGATAAGCTATAACAAAGCCAGCCTTGAACGTGTGGAGCAGAACGAGGGCAGACAGCAGGCTGTCAGCTGGACTGAGCGGAGGGAGAAAGAAATTTAATGGAAATGTGATAGGAAAGAGAGCGTGATTATGATATTATGTTAGTGAAGCAATCGTATTTGGAGGTGCTGTGACTATGAGCAGAAAAAAGATTATTTTACTGGTTTCGGGAATTTGCAATCTGTTATTGGGTATTGTTATGCTGATTGCCACGATTATGGATGTAGCTGTTTCAAAACCACTGCATATCATATTCTCTGTTGTATGTATGGCGAACGCAGTATTGATTTGGATGAATTTCAAGAATAAAAAATAATTTGACAACTTCACGCTTGTCTGAGAGACAACGAGGATGGTAAATCGCTATTGGACAAAGGAGTTAGACTGAAATGAAAAGAACCATTCGTGAAAATCTCAATCCTGCATACAGCTTACATGACATGAATGTAATCGCTTTTGAAGTCAACGGCAACGACATTGTAATGAGAACGCAATCAGGCATGGTCAAGACTACTCCGCCATTTTCCCAAATAGATGGATATGTGGAGTTCCATAATGTTCAGTGGGATTTTAGCTTCGTTTATCTGTTGGGCGTAACAGGAAATGAAGGCGCCTTTACAGGTGAAAAAATGTTTTTAAAGGACTTTATCTCAAAGGTTGTTCCTTTCGGTTTTTCCGTTATGGATGAAACTTATGGGTATAACACAACGAAATTCAGTGGGTATCTCTCATCCAACCGTGAACACCATGAATGTTTTATTGATATATACCACGAAGGAGATATGGTGTTTGTAGAAAGTTGACGATTCTCATTTTCAGGAGACGAACAAATGGAAGATATGTTCAAAAAGATAGATGAGCTACTTGAAAAGCCTTGCTATGTGATTGATTTTCTGCCGCAAAGAGTTCCAAATACCAGCAGCGGGCATTTTTTTGATGTTGAATACTATTTGCTCAACAGCAAAAAACGCCATGAAATGAAAAATAAATATGTCAATATCATACTAAAATTGATGTGCTACTATCGTACTTCAATCCTCTGGAATGGATGGAAGCATCATCCAAAACCGGCAGATATAGAAGCTTCCATCAGCGAGATTATGGAAAATCATTCCGGAACGCTGAATATTTTATTTCCAGATGAAGATGTATTGTTGGTTTTTGAATGGGATTGTTTGAATTTCACTGTATATAATTTGACAGAAAACATGAAAGAAATAGTAGAAAAAGTAGCATTATCAGAGGGATTCTTCTGTTGGAAAGGGACAGATTAAATTCCTGCTTGTTCAACCAACATCTGCCCCAGTTACAACTAAATAGCAACACAGCGCAAGGGCGGTTATGAACGTGAAGTTTGTAGCCGTCTTTTTTGCTTGGAAAGGAGCAGAGAATGAAGAAAGCGAATACCACGGATAGAGCGCAGGGAAAGCGCAAAGGCTATACCAGGAAAATCGCAAAGGCTATACCAGGAAAATCGACAGACCCACTTATGATATATCGTTTTATTACAGCCGACAGAGCAGGGAGAGCATGAATAATAAAATTATCCGACTGATTGAAAATGATATGCGGGGCAGAAAAAATAGCTGAATATGGGTATCGTGGGAATGCTTGAAAATACTGAATTTTCTGACATTTATAGATATTTGCATCATGTCCTTGACAAATCATTCTGAAGGGATTAGTCTTTGTGCGAATGATCAACGTTGTCCTCTGCGGCTTGCATCGTTTTTAACAGTTCAGCCATACGGCGCCGCGAAGTCAGAATCGCGTTTTGATGCGATTTCGCGGGAGGATGCGGTTGCAGATTTATTTTCATTGCTGAAAAAGGCCGGATATGCTATACTGATACCGATAAAAAGTATTGCCTGTGTCAGGATATGAATAGAGAGCAAGGAGGATGAGGCTGTGAGATTAGTTACACGTTCGGATTTTGACGGCTTGGCGTGCGGAGCGCTTTTGTTGGAGGCCGGAATCATTGACAGCTGGAAGTTTGCGCATCCCAAGGATCTGCAGGATGGTCTGGTGGAGATCAATGAGAATGATTGTCTGGCTAATGTACCCTTTGTGGAGGGCTGCGGTCTGTGGTTTGACCATCATTCCAGCGAATTTGAGAGGAACCAGCTGGAGGGTAAATACAAAGGAGAAAGCAGGATCACGCCATCCTGTGCCCGCATCATTTATGAGTATTACGGCGGCAAAGAGCGTTTCCCGCAGTTTGACGATATGATGGAAGCGGTAGACAAAGTGGATTCCGGCAATCTGACCATCGATGAAGTGATGAATCCTCAGGGGTGGATCCTGGTAGGATTCCTGATGGATCCCAGAACGGGTCTGGGCCGCTGGAGGCAGTTTTCGATCTCGAATTATCAGTTGATGGAAAAGCTGATGCACTGCTGCCGCAATATGACGACCGCGGAAATACTGGATCTTCCCGATGTGAAAGAGCGCATTGAGGTATATAACGAGCAGACGGAAAAGTTTAAAGAGATGGTTACGGCGCATACGCGTGTGGAAGGCAATGTGATCATCAGCGACCTTCGCGGCGTGGATCCCATCTATACGGGTAATCGCTTTATGATCTACAGCATGTATCCCGAACAGAATATTTCCGCATGGATCGTCAGCGGTCGCGGCGGCTTGGGCTGTTCCGCGGCGGTAGGCTATAGTATTTTGAATAAGACTTCCGATGTAAATGTGGGAAGCCTGATGTTAAAGTATCATGGCGGCGGGCACAAAAAAGTGGGAACCTGCCAGTTTACCGATGAAACCATGGAAACGGAGCTCCCCAAAATGCTGGAGGAACTGTGTCAGATGGCAAATCAATAAAGAAATCGCCGTCCAACGATCCCGCGGAGGGAAAATTGTCTGACGCGATTGAGACGGTATAAGGCACACAGCGCGTTGTTGGCAGTCCGGCTGCTTTTTCAGGCAGTTACGGACTGCTTTTTGTATAATCTCTTTCTTCCTGGAAAAAATATAAGTTGTAAGTTTAGAAATTTTTTACAAATGAAATTAGCACTCACCATTGACAAGTGCTAACACATCTGTTATATTACAACTAGAACAAGTCAAACAGACTTGCAAAGGCAGTAAAGCCATAGGACATTGGAAACAGGAAAGGAGAAATGACTTATGTTGATGCCTAGTATTTTTGGAGAAAATTTGTTGGATGACTTTTTTGGATTCACGCCCGGAGAAAGTTTTGGAAGGACACGCAATATGACTGGCCTGATGCAGACGGACATCACCGAGACGGAGAATGGTTACGAAGTGACCATCGATCTGCCGGGCTTTAAGAAGGAAGATGTAAAAGGCGAGCTGAAGGACGGATATCTTGTGGTCAGCGCTGTTACAAACAACAGCAGGGATGAGAAGGATCACGAGGGAAAGTATATCCGCAGAGAGCGCTACAGCGGTTCCTGCAGCAGAAGCTTCTATGTCGGCGAGGATGTCACGCAGGAGGACATTAAGGCGAAATTTGAGGACGGTACTTTGAAGCTGTCCATTCCCAAGAAGGAGCCCGCGCCTGCGGTAAACGAATCGAAATATATCGCCATCGAGGGGTGATATGGTTTCGGAAGCAGCTTTTGAAAAGCGATTCCCGAACGGTTTCTGAATAAATCACGAAAAGCAGCATCTTATTACTAAATCAGATGCTGCTTTTTGTGTTATGTAAAACAATTTCGTGACCGCAGAGGAAGATTATAAAAGGGACAATCATCTGCGATGACCATATTTCCTGCCGCTGCAGACCAGCAACAGCAGTCCGTAGAGAAGCAGGACCAGAGTGGCGCAGCAGATCACAAGCAGCGCAAATTCCGTAAAACGCGCTCCGTTGTCTATATACGCCCTGTGCAGAAAAGGAAGTCCCAGCGTTATGGCAAAATACCAGAAAACCGGAGGCAGGCACTTTTGGAGGAATGCGGCAGGGAAAGGTTCTCTGTGACCGTTATCCGTGGATTTGGCCCTGTTCTGCCATCGTTGCATGTCCTCCCGTTTTTTTGACATCAGGTATTCCGTCAGGCCATAGATTGTCAGCAGAGATGTAAAGTACACGGTCACGCCGATCAGGGTGTGAAGTCTGTCAGGGGAAAGCAGCTGATTCATCAGTCCTGCCCGTTCCAGACAGACAGGCAGATAGATTGCCGTAATGATCCGCAGGCTGTTGACGATCACCGTAAAAAACCAGGAAAGAACCAGGCTGGCGGCGGTCCATCCAAGTCCCCGCAGGATACGGTTTCCTCTCGCGCATCGGAAGGGCTGCGGACGGCGGTGGGAGGATGGTTCCGGCGAGGCGGCTATGTGGACGAAGGAAAAGAGCAGCGTGGCGAAAGTGACGATCATAAACTGGACGCCGGAGCAGGAAGGCGCGATCAGAAGGCGCAGGCTATGGTTCACATAGCCTGCGCCTGACTGGTATGAAAAGGGAATGCCGCTCAGACGCTCCACGAAAAAGACGGTGGGAGACAGGATCCACAACAGGGAATCGGCATCAGCCTGACTGTAGTAATACTTCAGTCCCAGCACGATCAGGATTCCTAAAAGATAGAACATAATGTTATGCCGCAGAATGTTGCGCGGAAAATGGATTTCTTTAAAGTGTTTTCCGGATTTCAGGTTCATGTGCGGTTCCTCCGATTCTTTTTTATTCTGCCGATCATGGCGGCTGCCATCGGCAAAAGCAGCAGGAGAGAGGGTTCCGAATAGGTGGAATACCCGCCCCCTACGGCCAGATTGGATACTCTCTGCGGCAACGGCAGAGCCTGTGTTACATCGGTGCTTTCCTGCCCGGTATTTCTCACGATCTCGGAAACGGCGATGAAGGAAGTATAGGGGGTAACCATATTGTATTTCAGTCCCAGCTGTGTGATCTCTTCTTTGACGGAATCATCGTTTCGCACGCTGCCGTATCCGGCGATTCTGTCTAAACGCGTCCTCGCCCAGAGATATTTGATAGCCTCGCTTTCCGTGTCAATGGATGTTTCATTGGCGGAGATCACCTGTTTATATTCTTTGCCGCCGCAGTCGCCGGTCACGGTGATGGAAGCAGCGTCAGGGTCGCCTTTCCATTTGCCGAACAGAACGATGGACTGTTGGGCGTACAGGATAGAAGGCACGGAAGGTTCCACATCGTAAAGTTTAAATCCTCTGTCAGTAAAGGTCATGGTGATATCGGTGAGCAGAGGAGCTTCGATGTAGGTGCGGAAACGGGAAGCAGCCTCGGCCGCGTCTTCGGAATCTGTTACGATAAAGGATTCCCCCAGCCCGCATCCGGCGATCTGCCTGATCAGATAATCGTTGACGGAAGAGCCGATACCGAAGGAGAAAAAGCTTGCATCGTCCATTTGTTTGTTGATATAGCCGATGATCTGTCTGTCATTGGATACATAGCCGTCTGTGATTATGACAACGCTTCGGGCGTATCCTTCCGTTTTCGGTGTGGAAATAGCTTTTTTCAGCGCGGGGAGGAGGGAAGTGCCGCCTCCGCCTTCCTGTTCATCGATCAGCTCCGCTGCCGCATTGATATTATATTCCGAGGCGGGGAGAGAACTGGGAGAAAGCAGGGTGGTTTCATTGTCAAACAGCACCAGATTAAAAGTATCCGATTCGTTTAGGCCTGAGACCAGATCATGTATCAGATCCTTGGCGGTATCCAGAGGGTATCCCATCATGGAACCGGAGATGTCCAGCACGAAAATGTATTCTCTTGGCGTGATGTCCTCTGGTTCGTAGTGTTCAGGCGGCTGTATGGTCAGCATAAAGAAGTTTTCACCTTCCGGGGAACCCTCGCCGCCCTGCCCTTTGGTAAGTATCAGACCGCTTTGAATCTGTTCGCCGGAGAGTTTATATTTCAAAATAAAATCTCTGTTTCCGGCATAGTCCTCGGGATTGGCCAGCGTGACACAGGCATTGGAGTCGTCTGTTTGGGAGATGTTGATCTCATGAGATTTGCTGGTTATTTCCGCAATAGGTACGCCGGTGGAAAGGTTTACGGTAATGTGGTACTTTGCTGGCGGGGTTTCGCCGTCCGGCAGATAAGGGCTTGCCACCCAGTCGTTGTCCTCAGAGCTCTCGCCGTCTCCATCGGATACGGCGGGCGCGGCGTAGCGGGGCCCGACAACGGTGGGAAAGACAAATTCACAGAGCCCTTCGCTGGCGGTGATCATCTGGGTGTAGTGCAGTTTTATGGACACGGTATCTTCCGGCATGATGTTGGCAACATCCATGGTAAATACATTGGGGCGTTTCTGTTCCAGCAGGGATGCGCTTTTCCCTTCGCTCTTTGCCTCCTCATATTCCGTTTTCGCCTCCTCTTTTTCTTTGATGCGGGCGGTGATGACCTCATCGCCGATGGTCATCGTCATCCCGTGAACGCACACGTTGGAGGAAGTGGGGAATACATATCTGGCATTGATAGGCGTATCGCCCTCATTCGCGTAGGTCTGGGTCACATAAACCTCGGCGATCAGGCCGTTGACATTTGCCGTTACATCTGTCGATTTTAAGGGGAAATGTTCCGGAGCGGAAGCATCTTCTTCATCCCCCTGAATGATAAAGTAGGGCGAAAGGAGTTTTTCCTCTTCCTCGCTTTCTTCTTGCGCTGCGCAAACCTCGAAAGAACAGGCTGCAAAAAGTGTGAAGGCTAACAGGCAGCACAGCATTTTGTTCACTTTTTTCGTGATGTTCATGGCAGAACCTCCTTGAAATTTTTATCATAATAGTTGTAATGTCCCCTGCAGTTCCTTATATTCATAAAGTATCTTAAATGGATTTTGCACAAAAAATGCGTCAAATTATGCACATTTTCCCATCAAATTTGTAACAAAGCTGCATCATGGCGCAAGCTGACCCATCTGCAGTGTGACAGTTCCTTACTTCTGAGCGGTTCCTGAACTGCTGCGCTGTAGTACCAGTTCCGCCATACGTCACCGCGAAGCGGGATGCACACAAAACAGGGAAGATTAGGGATTGTTGTAAATTCGTCCAAAGTGTTATAATGAAAACCAAATGGGCCTGAAAAGCCCAAACAGTTTCGGGGTGCTGTAAAAAGCGGGGGATAAGGTTTGGGGCAGAGCCGCCGCGGCGGGAAAATCTTTTGCGGGGCGCGGTCCTGAGCCCGGAATCGGCGTCTGCCGTGTCGGGCGGTCGGACCGTATTGTGGGAAAGGCAGGAAAAAACGCGCCGCAGGAGGGAAGGAAGGCACAAAGGATGGAAAAATGGTATGTGTCGGCTAAAAAGGCCGATTTTGAAAACTGGGCGGAGGAATTTGGAATCAGTCCCGTGACGGCGAGGATCCTGCGCAACCGTGATCTGACAAAAAGCGAGGAAATACGGAAATTTCTCTACGGCACGTTAAAGGACTGTTACTCCCCCTGGCTGTTAAAGGATATGGACAAAGCGGTGGACCTGCTTTTGGCAGCGGTGGAAGAAAAGACGGCCATCCGCGTCATCGGCGATTATGATGTGGACGGGATCTGTTCCTCCTATATCCTGACGAGAGGTTTGCAGCTTTTGGGGGCAAGGGTGGATACCGCCATCCCCCACCGGATCCATGACGGATACGGTTTAAACGACCATCTGATCAGGGAGGCGAAAAAGGACCGGATCGGTATGATACTGACCTGTGACAACGGCATCGCTGCCGCGCCCCAGATCGAGCTTGCCAACTCTTACGGTATCAAGGTGATTGTCACGGATCACCATGAAGTTCCCTTTGTCCGGGAGGAAAATGCGCGGGGAGAAGAGGGGAAAAGGCAGGTGCTTCCCCCCGCGCTGGCCATTGTGGATCCCAAACGGGAAGAATGCCGTTATCCTTTTCCCGGAATCTGCGGCGGCGTGGTGGCGTATAAACTGATTCAGGCGATAGCGGAGAAAACAGGAAACGAGGAACTCAAAGAAGCCCTGGAGGAATTTCTGGAACTGGCGGCGCTTTCCACTGTCTGCGATGTGATGGAATTAAAGGACGAGAACCGGATCCTGGTAAAAGAAGGGCTTGCGCGTATGAAAAATTCCCGCAATCCGGGGCTCCTTGCGCTGATGGAGGTAAACGGCATAGAGCCGGAAAAACTGTCCGCCTATCATCTTGGGTTTGTGCTGGGGCCCTGTCTCAACGCCACGGGGAGGCTGGACACCGCAAAGCGCGCGCTGGAGCTTTTGCAGAGTACAACAAAGGCGGAAGCGATGAGCGCGGCCAGGGAGCTGAAAGAACTCAATGACAGCAGGAAGAATCTGACGCTTCAGGGTGTGGAGCAGGCGAGACGCTATATTGCGGAGCACGGGATAGAACGGGATAAGGTGATGCTGATCTTTCTGCCGGATGTGCATGAGAGCCTTGCGGGAATTATCGCCGGACGGATCCGGGAGCAATACAATCATCCCGTCTTTATTCTGACAAGAGGCGAGGAGGGAGTGAAAGGATCCGGACGCTCCATCGAAGGGTATCATATGTATGAGGCTATGACGGCGGTAAAACAGTATTTTATCAGATTCGGCGGACACAGGCTGGCGGCCGGACTGTCCATGCGGGAGGAGGATATCGAACCGCTCAGGAAAGCGCTGAACGAAAAGGCGCCGCTTGCAAAAGAGGATTTTATCCCTAAGGTGCACATCGATGTGCCCATGCCTTTGATCTATGCGGATCAATCCCTGGCGGAGGAACTGGAACGGCTGGAACCCTTTGGGGCAGGAAATCCCAAACCTCTTTTTGCCCAGAAGGAGCTGATCTTTCAGGCGGGATTTAAGATGGGGGCAAACAAAAGCTGCGCCAGATTCCGGGTGCGGACGCCGGAAGGAGAGGGCAGGCAGCTGGTATACTTTGGGGATCTGGAAAAATTCGGGGCTTTTTTGAACCAAAAGTTCGGGGAGGGGAGCGAGGAAGCGCTTTATCTGGGAAAGGGCGTTTTTAGCGTGTCCGTAGTTTATCAGCTTGGCAGAAATACCTACCGGGGAATGACGCAATTACAGTATATCATGCAGTATTATTGCTGATCGTTTTATACCTCTTTCAGATTTATTTCATTTTTTTCTTAGAAATTGGACACAATTTAGACACATTTATTGGGTAGTATTTATTTCAGATAGTTGATGAATTCACTATCTCCCCCTCATAAGAAAATAGCGAAAAGGCTTCGGCGTAAACCGGAGCCTTTTTGCTGTGTGAGGATCTCTTTGCAGCCACAGAGGGAATTTGTGGGACAACTGTATTTACAGAGCGGCCGAAGCGGGGTCCGTTTCCGTATAATACTGGGCCTGCGCGTGCCACAGCTCATAATATCTGCCGTCCTTTTCGGCAAGCAGGTCGGCATGGGCGCCCCGCTGTATGATGGTTCCCTCGTGGAATACAATGATCTCATCGCAGAATTTGCAGGAGGAAAGACGGTGGCTGATATAGACTGCCGTTTTGTCTCCCACGATCTCGTTGAGATTGGAATAGATTTCCGCTTCCGCGACCGGGTCGAGGGCGGCGGTAGGCTCATCGAGAATGATGAAGGGGGCGTCCTTGCAGAGCGCTCTGGCAATGGCAATTTTCTGCGCTTCTCCGCCGGAAATGTTCACGCCGTTTTTATCGTAATTTTGATACAGGTAGGTTTCGAGCCCGTTGGGAAATTCTGAAAGTCTCTTTGAAAATCCCGCTTTGCGCAGGGAATCCGCTGCCAGCGCATTGTCGTAGCCGGTTTTAGAGGCAACGTTCTCGCCCAGTTTCAACGCGAAAAGTTGAAAGTCCTGGAACACTACGGAGAAGAGCGCCATATATTCCCGATAGTTATACTTGCGGATATCGATGCCGTTTAACAGGATTTCTCCCTCGGTAGGATCATACAAACGACACAGCAGCTTGATAAAAGTGGTCTTTCCGCTTCCGTTCATGCCCACAACGGCCAGGCGCCTGCCGATCTCAAACTTCATGCTGACGTGGCGCAGTGCGTATTGCCCGCTGCCGGGATACCGGAAGGATACATCGCGAAATTCGATATCATACTGCCTGTCGCGGCGCTTTTCAACTGTCAGGCTGCCCTGATACATCCGGTCAGGAAGATCCAGAAACGAAAAGGTCTGTTCCAGAAAGGGGGCGTTGTTGCGCATGTCTCCAAGCTCCGCAATCAGTCTGGACACGCTGTCGGACACCTTGGTGACAGAGGCCACATACCGGGTGACGGCGCCCGGTCCGAAAGCCCCCGCCCAGGCTTTCAGGCAGACGTAGGTATAGACGATGCCGGTAAAGATTACGGAAACGGCGCCGGAAGCGGCACGGTACAATCCCATAGGGCCTCGGGCGCATTTCGCGATCGGACCGGAGGAACCGAAAGTGCCTTCCTTTTCCAGTAAAAATCTGCCGCCCATTTTATCCTGCCGATATATTCTTACATCGGCGGCAATTTCTCTGCGGCTTTTCAGGTGGGAGAGAAAAGAGTATATCCGGTTATCTAAATTCAGGGCGCCTATGCTCAGTACCCAGTATTTGCCCGCCCGATTCGCCAGCATCGGCGCAAGATAAGTGATCGCCAGCATGACCGCGATGATAAGAAAGACGAACACAGGGCTGTTTAACAGAGCGTATGCGCCGGCGCTTTGCGGCACGGGGAGGAGAAACAGGGACACTGTCAACGAGACGCCGCCGAAAAGCGTGAACAGGGCGGAACATAATGCCACATAGTTCCGTAAAACCCTGTGCAGTCCCCATCCGCTATTGCCCATATTCTGGAGAATGGTGGAATGCTCTTTCAGCGTCCCGGACTGGACCAGATTCACATAATCCATTTCCAAAAGTTTGTCGGAAAGGATATGTTCTGTTTCCAGCCTGAGTCCTCTCCCGATCCCCATATTCTGCGAGTCCCTCCATCTTTTGATAAGCGCCGTTATCAGGGAAACGCCGGCGGCGGAGATGAGGGAGAGAAGCGCCAGAAAATACAGACGGTCTGTATGCTGGCCGCTTGCCAGTTCCTCCACTAAGAGGGCGGAAAGACAGATGCCTATATAGGGGGTAAGCGCTGTCCAGACGGCGTAGATGATACGCGACAGTACCAGCTGCGGACAGCGTTTGTAGAAAAGTTTAAGCGCCCTGTGATTGAGCCTGAACGTTTCGCTCCATGATCTGAATGGTTTATTCCGCTTCATTTTCCTCATTCCCTTCTTTGTAATATCTGCTCTGCACTTCATACAGTTCGGCGTATCTGCCGCCCAGCCGCAGCAGTTCATCGTGGCTCCCTTCTTCACAGATTGCTCCGTGGTCGATCAGAAGGATGCGGTCACAGAACCGGGTGGATGCCAGACGGTGGGAAATGTAGACGGAGGAGCGGGAAGTTGTGATCTCATGGTATTTTTGGTACAGTTTTGATTCCGCAATCGGGTCCAGAGCCGCCGTAGGCTCGTCCAGGATGATGAACGGCGCGTTTTTATAAAGCGCTCTGGCGAGCATCAGGGACTGTGTCTCGCCGCCGGAAAGCAGAACGGCGTCCTCGTACACTTCCCGGTTGAGATACGTCTCATAGCCTTTGGGACAGGACGCCACCTTTGCGCGCAGTCCGGCTTTTTCCACACATTCTTTCACCCGTTCCATATCAATGCCGGTCTCTGCCTGCGCCACATTTGCGGCAATGGTTCCCGCATACAGGGAAAATGTCTGGAACACCGCCGAAAACAGGGTGTAATAGCTTCTGCGATTAAAGGCGCGGATGTCGGTCCCATTGAGAAGCACACGGCCGCAGGTAGGATCCAGAAGACCGCAGATCAGTTTGATCAGCGTGGTTTTGCCTGCTCCGTTTAATCCTACCACGGCCAGTTTTTCGCCCGGATGCAGCGTCAGGCTGATATCGGACAAAGCATCGCTGTCCGCGCCGGGGTAGCGGAAGGAAACATGTTCCAGCCGGATTTCATAAGCGCCGTCAGGAACCGCTTCGACAGGTTTCCCTTCGTCAAATCGGAACGGTTCGTCAAAGTCCAGAAATTCGCGGACAACGGAGATATCAAGCGACTGGCGGTACAGGGTGTTGCATTCCGAGAGAATGCCGGACACCCATTCCGCAAATGTTCCCACCGCGTTAAAGAACAGAAGAAACTGTGCAACGCTTATGTCTTTGCGGACCACAAGGGCGATCAGATACGCGTACGCAACGGCGTTTCGCAGAAACGAAAGAACCAGGTCCGCGATATTGGCCCAGATATAAATGTTCTGTGCTTTTGTGTGAAACGCTTTATAGCTTAGCACCGTTTTCTGGTACAGGTCGTCAAGCCACGGACGCAGACCGAAGATGCGGATATCTGTGGCGGCGGATAAATCTTTCGACCGGCTCAGAAGATAAGATAAATGCCGTTGATATTCCGCGCTTTCCTCGCGGTGGCGGTATTCGTAACCGTTTATCCGATTGCCGATGAAATAACTGAGCGCCGCGGTGGAAAGAATGACGAAAAGCAATAAGGGGCGGGAGCGGATCACGGTAAACAGGCTGATACAGATTACGAAGCCTAAAAGATCGGCCGTAAGATCCGTCAGCGTTGTCCAGACCGCTTCTGTGGACTGATCATTGCCTTGGACAGACTCGCCGGATTTCGCAAGCAGTTTCTGGAAAACATCATTGTCCAGGTTGGGATAGGAAGTGGTCAGCGCTTTCTGGTTCAGAAGATGGACCAGTCTGGTCCGGACGGCTATTCTGCCAAATAAGATATTTTCTTTTACATAGGCACAAGACGCGGACAGGATCATCATTGCCAGAACAAACCCCAGAATGGTGAGCATCAGTTCCGGGGCGGAAACATGCCTTTCCACTGCCTGAAGGATCACAGGCACGACATATAGATTTACCAGACTGGAGGAGACGGTCAATATGGCGGAAAGCAGACCGAGCACAATGACTTTCTTTTCCCCCGAAGTCCATGCCAGCGTTATCATGTACCATGAGTTTTGCAGCATGTTATACTCAGGGGCGTGGGAATTTGTTCTTTTCTCTTTTTTCATGTTTTCCTCATTTCTGCGCTGTGATTGCGCAAATTGATCTTATCAAAAAAAACGTCCCCATATTATTCTGGGGACGAATCGCCGTCTGCGGGGGATGAATTGTAATGTTGCGGCTGTTTCAATCTTGTGATATCCGGTTATTATATCTGCGGAAGCAGTATTTCCGTAGTAAAGGCGCCGTCTTCGCTGTTTCGGCTGATATATCCGTCCAGGCGCTCCACGATGGCATCGATGCGGACCAGGCCGAAGCCGTGTCCTTCGCCCTTTGTGCTGCGGAACAGATTCCCTGTCTTTTTCAGTTTTTTCCCAGCGGTAAAGTTGGTAAAAGAGATGTAGAGCTGCGTGTTTTTCATATCCATGTATACGCGGATCTTCCTCTGATCCTCGGGAAGTTTCACGCTGGCTTCGATGGCGTTGTCGAACAGATTCCCGATGATACAGCACAGGTCGATCTCCGATGATTTCAGCCGGACGGGGACGTGGGCATCGGCGATTACCTGAATGTTTTTTGACTTCGCCAGGGATATTTTGGAATTGAGAATAGCGTCCGTCATGGGATTTCCTGTTTTAATGACGGTGTCAACGGTGGTCAGGTCATCGTCCAAAAGATCCAGATACCGCCTGATCGCTTCCCAGTTTTCCGAAGCCGCGTAGGCTTTCATGGTCTGGATATGGTTGCGGTAGTCGTGCCTCCATCCGCGGATCTGGCGGTACATATTGTCCACTTCCCGATAGTGTGTTTCGATCAGTTCCTGCTGGTAGGAAGCGATCTTTTTATCGATTTTCTTTGAAAAAGTTCTCATTTGTCTCACTCCATATTGATAATTGCCCGATTGATGCTCTCGTAAGCGCCTCTGGGAAGAGGGATGGATGCGCCATCGCTTAGTCTGATCTCGGATTTTGTGACGCGGCTGATTTGCGTCAGGTTTACGATTACAGAGCGGCCCACACGGAAAAAACGGTCGTCCAGTTCTCTTTCCAGGCTGCCCAGGGTCATCTTCACAGTCACGTCAGCGCAGGCGTGGACGGTCACATAATTGCCGAACACTTCGGCGTACCTGATCTGACAGACAGGGATGCGGATCATTTCACCGCCGGTTTCAAAGTGCAGGATCTTCTCGTTTTTTGACAGTCTGGCCGCGGCTCTGTTAAGGACGGCATAAAGTTTTTCCGTTTTGACAGGTTTTATGAGATAATGAAGCGCCTCGACTTCATAACCTTCAGAGATATAGTCGGAATAGCCGGTGATAAACACGATCTGAACGGAATGATTGTCTTTGCGCACCTGCTTTGCCATAGTGACGCCGTCCATGGTTCCCATCTCAATATCAAGAAGCAGGATATCGTAATCGTTTTTTTCGCTGTAGTGGAACAGAAAGCTTTCGGCGGAGGCAAAGGAGGATATCCGGACAGTATGCCCTGCGTCCGCGGCCCAATGCTTTACCATATCCGCGATCAGCTGTCTGTCCGCATCAAGGTCATCGCAGACCGCAATCTTGTAATTCACGTTTCCACCCCCTGTCTTGTTCTTTTCATTGTATCACGAACGGGCGATGGAATCTATACTGTGATGTGAAGCGGCCCGCGTCCCCGGAAAAATCTCTCCAAAAGTTTTTGCGGATATGCTATAATGACTTTATTCCTGGCGGGAAGCGGCCGGAGAGAAAAAAAGGTGGTAGAAAACGGAAAATCAGAGTAAAATAAAAGGGACTTAGCCATGTGACAGTGGAGAAACGGAGAAAAGGGAATGAAGTTATCGGAATTGCTTGAAAATTTGGAGTATGAGTGCGTTCAGGGAAGTGTGGAGAGGGAGATCACAGAGGTGGTCAACGATTCCCGCAGGGTGTCTGAAGGATGTCTGTTTCTCTGTATAGAGGGCGCTAAGTTTGACGGGCACAGCGCGGCAGCGGAAGCAGTCAAGGGGGGCGCGGCGGCGCTGTTGGTCTCTAAAGCGGCAGAGGGCGTGGAGGGGACGGATGCAACGGTGATCCGCGTGAAGGATACCCGCTATGCCATGGCGTTTATCTCGGCGGCATGGTTCGGACATCCTGCTGAGAAACTGAAAGTCATCGGTATCACCGGCACCAAGGGAAAGACCACGACCACTTATCTTGTAAAATCCATTCTGGAGAACGCCGGATTTAAAGTAGGGCTGGTGGGGACCATTGAAACCATCATCGGCGATACCCATATTCCCGCGGAGAACACTACGCCGGAGTCTTTCGTGCTGCAGCGGTATTTTGCGCAGATGGCGGAAGCGGGACTGGACACGGTGGTGATGGAAGTGTCCTCCCAGGCGCTTTTGATGCACCGCAGTCAGGGATTTACGTTTGATTACGGCATTTTTACAAATCTGGAACCGGACCACATCGGGCCTAACGAGCATAAAAGTCTGGAAGAATATATTGCCTGCAAGGGACTATTGTTTCAACAGTGCAGAGTGGGAATCATAAACGGGGATGACAGCCACGCGGCTCAGGTGACAAAAGGTCACACTTGTAAACTGGAGACCTACGGTATGGGTGAAAACTGTATGCTGCGGGCGCAGGATCCGGAGCTGGTGCACACGCCCGGAGAGCTGGGAGTGGATTTCCATGTGTCCGGACTGATGGATTTTGACGTGGAGGTGCCGTTTCCGGGGCGTTTCAGCGTTTATAACGCTCTTTGCGCCATCGCCATCTGCCGCCATTTCGGAGTGGATGTGTCCACAATAAAGCGGGCGCTTCTGGGGGCCAGGGTAAAGGGCAGGATCGAGAAAGTCAAAGTCTCCGATAAGTTCACACTGTTAATTGATTACGCCCACAATGCCATGTCCCTGGAGAGCCTTCTGACAACCATGCGTGAGTATCATCCAAAGAGGCTGGTGTGTCTGTTTGGCTGCGGCGGCAACCGCGCCAGGAGCCGCCGCTATGAGATGGGAGAGGTCAGCGGCAGACTGGCGGATCTGACCATCATTACATCGGACAATCCGAGGGACGAAGATCCGCAGGCTATCATCGATGATATTAAGACCGGAATGGCAAAGACGGATGGGAAATATGTGGAGATCAGCAACCGCAGGGAAGCGATCGCCTATGCTATCTCTCACGGACAGGAGGGAGATATCATCATTCTTGCCGGAAAAGGTCATGAGGACTATCAGGAGATCAAAGGCGTGAAATATCCCATGGATGAACGGGTCATTATCAGGGAACTTCTGGACGGCGGCCTGGAACATATCTGACGAGAGGCCGCGGACGGTACGGATACGGAGGAGAGCGGTGGGAGAGCTGTATGCGGATGTCATTGTGGACATCTCACATGAAAAACTGGATAAGAGTTTTCAGTATCTTGTGCCGGAGAAACTGCGCGGGACACTGGATGTGGGAATGTGCGTCACAGTCCCTTTCGGAAATGGCAACAAGCTGATCAGAGGCTATGTGATCAACATCGGCGCAACCTGTAAATTTGACCCCGCCAGAACGAAGGCAATCAAAGAGATCATTAAAAACGGCGTTGAGGTGGAGGATAAGATGATGGCGCTCGCCGTCTGGATCCGGCGCAATTACGGCTGCACCATGATCCAGGCGCTAAAGACAGTGCTTCCGGCCAGACAGTCGGTGAAAAAGCTGGAACAAAAAACCATAGAGCGTCTGATGGACAAAGAGCAGATTCTGTCTCTTTTTGGGGAGTGCGAGCGGAAAAAGCAGACGGCCAAGGCCAGACTTTTGCGGGAGCTTTTGGATCAGGAAGCCATCCCGCGGGAATGGGTGACCATGAAGCTGGGCGTTTCGCCGCAGACCATACACAGTCTGGAGAAAGCGGGAGCGATCCGGGTTGTCTCCACTTCCTCTTTCCGCAATCCTGTGAAGCTGCAGCGGGGGGAAGAGAGCAGGAATGTTTTAAGTCAGGATCAGCAAACGATCGTCAGAGAGATCATGGAGGATTTTGACAGCGGGAACAAGGGCACTTATCTGATCCATGGGATCACCGGAAGCGGGAAGACGGAAGTCTACATGCGGCTGATCGAAGAGATGCTTGCCAGAGGGAGGCAGGCGATCGTGCTGATCCCCGAGATCGCTCTCACCTATCAGACGCTTCTCCGTTTTTACACACGGTTCGGAGACCGGGTCAGCGTGATGAATTCCACCCTTTCTGCGGGGGAAAAATACGATCAGTGCCAGCGCGCCAAAAAGGGGGAGATCGATGTCATTATCGGCCCCAGATCGGCGTTGTTTACTCCTTTTCCTAACATTGGGATCATTGTGGTGGACGAGGAGCATGAAAGCAGTTATAAAAGCGAATCCACTCCCAAATATCATGCGAGGGAGACGGCTTTGGAGGTGGCAAGGCTCCACGGGGCCAGCGTAGTGCTCGGGTCCGCTACGCCTTCCACGGAGGCCTATTACAGGGCAAAGGCAGGAGACTACCGGCTGTTTACCCTGAAGGAGCGGCTTACGGGAGGCAGTCTGCCCGATGTGACGGTGGCGGATATGCGGCAGGAGTTAAAGGAGGGAAACCGCTCTATCTTCAGCCGCAGGCTTCAGGAACTATTGGCGGACAGGTTACAGAAAGGAGAGCAGAGTATTCTGTTTTTGAACAGGCGGGGATATGCCGGGTTCATTTCCTGCCGCTCCTGCGGCCATGTGATGAAGTGTCCCCACTGTGATGTGTCGCTTTCGGAGCATGCAAACGGGATGCTGATATGCCATTACTGCGGATACAGGGAGCCCAAGCCCTCCCTCTGTCCCCAATGCGGCTCTAAGTATATCAGCGGCTTTCGGGCAGGAACCCAGCAGATCGAAGAAAAGCTGAAGGAAATGTTTCCCAGGGTACGCACTCTGCGCATGGACGCGGATACTACCAGGACCAGAGACAGTTACGAACAGATCCTGTCCGCTTTTTCCAACGGGCAGGCGGATGTGCTGATCGGAACCCAGATGATCGTCAAAGGGCACGATTTCCCCAATGTGACGCTGGTGGGGGCGCTGGCGGCGGATTTATCCTTAAATGTGGGGGATTACCGTGCCGGAGAGAGAACGTTCCAGCTTTTGACGCAGGCCGTGGGAAGGGCCGGAAGAGGCGCTCTGAAAGGAGAGGCGGTGATTCAGACCTATCAGCCGCAGCATTATGCGGTGGTCTGTGCCAGAGATCAGGATTATGAAGGCTTTTACAGGGAAGAGATCCTGTACCGGGAAATGCTGGGCTATCCTCCCGCTTCCCACATGCTGGGAGTGCAGATCTTTGCCAGAGATGAGGACGGAGGCAGACGGCTGGCGGAGACGCTGGCGTTTGATGTGAAAGAAAAGCTGGAGGGTATGACGCTCATCGGCCCCGCCCCTGCCGCGGTGGGAAGAATTAATGATATTTTTAGATTTGTTTTCTATGTGAAAGGCACAAATTATGATAAACTGATATCTATAAAGGACAGTTTGGAAGAAAGGATACAGACCATGCAGCCAGCCGGCGAGTCGGTACAATTTGACTTTGATCCTGTAAATACGCTGTAGTTGAGATGGTTGGAATGGAGGAAAAATGGCAATTCGAAATATTCGGGAAATTGGAGATGAAGTACTGAATAAAAAGTGCAGAGAGGTAACGGAGATGACGCCCCGTATTCAGGAACTGATCGGGGATATGCTGGAGACCATGTACGAAGCAAACGGCGTAGGCCTTGCGGCGCCTCAGGTGGGTATTCTGAAACGGATCGTGGTCATCGATACCACCGGGGAAGATCCCCATATTCTGATCAATCCCCGCATTGTGGAGAGCAGCGGGGAGCAGACGGGATCGGAGGGGTGCTTAAGCGTCCCCGGAAAATGCGCCACTGTGACCCGGCCTAATTATGTGAAGGTAGCTGCTCTGGACGTAAATATGAAAGAAATGGAGCTGGAGGGAACGGAGCTTTTAGCCAGAGCGATCTGTCATGAACTGGATCATCTGGACGGACATCTCTATGTGGAGAAAGCGGAAGGCCCTCTGCAGGATGTGCCCAGTGTGGATGAGGAAGAATAAACCGGGGCTCATACAGGACAAAATAAGATAAGATGAGGAAGGATCCAGAATGAAGATCGTATTTATGGGAACGCCGGATTTTGCCGCCGGAGCATTGGAAGCGCTGATCGGCGCAGGACATCAGGTCACCGCTGTGGTGACCCAGCCGGATAAACCGAAGGGCAGGAGCAAAGAACTGCTCCCGCCGCCGGTAAAGCAGTGTGCCCTGAAACACGGCATACCGCTGCTGCAGCCGAAGCGGATCAAAACGCCGGAGGCGGTGGAGGAGTTGAAAAAATATTCTGCGGATGTGTACGTAGTGGCTGCTTTCGGACAGATTCTGTCCCAGCAGATCCTGGATATCCCGCCCTACGGCTGTTTAAATATCCATGCGTCCCTGCTTCCCAAATACCGGGGCGCTTCGCCCATCCAGCATGTGATCATCGATGGGGAGAAAAAGACGGGAGTCACCATCATGCAGATGGATGCGGGACTGGATACCGGGGATATGCTGTATCAAAAGGAGATTCCCATTGAGGATACCGATGATTACGAGACGCTGCACGATAAATTGATGGCTCTGGGAGCGGAGGCCATTGTGGAAGCGCTGCCGCTTTTGGAACAGGGACGTCTTAAGCCGCAAAAACAGGATGATTCTTTAAGCTGTTATGCTTCTCTCATTGACAAGAGCATGGGAAAGATCGACTTTGCCAGACCCGCGGCCAAACTGGACCGGCTCATCCGGGGATTGACGCCCTGGCCCAGCGCTTACACCACCTATCACGGGAAACAGCTTAAAATATGGAAGGCGCAGGCTGTGGCATGGGAGGCGGGCCCTCAAAGGGCGGGAGAGATCCTGCAGGTGGACAGGGATTCTGTGACCGTGGCTGCGGGCGAGGGCGCGCTCAAATTATGGGAAGTGCAGTTGGAAGGAAAAAAACGGATGACAGTCCACGATTTTCTTCTGGGCGTTAAAATGAAGCGTGGAGAATCGCTGGGGGAGTAAAGGAGGAGTTTTATGTTTTATTATTATGATCCCACATATTTTCTGGTCCTGATCGGCATGATTCTTTGTCTGGGAGCCAGTGCGCTGGTAAACAGCACCATGAGTAAATACAGCAAAGTGCGCAATATGAACGGCATGACGGGAGCGGAAGCGGCAAGGCGCATTCTGAATAATGAAGGTTTATACAACGTACAGATCGAGTGTCTCCGGTCGGACAGCGGAGATCATTATGACCCGCGAACAAACACGGTGCGGCTTTCTTCCAGGAATTATAATAATGCATCGGTTACGGCGGTGGGTG
Organism: uncultured Acetatifactor sp.; assembly: GCA_947629645.1. GTDB lineage: Bacteria > Bacillota > Clostridia > Lachnospirales > Lachnospiraceae > Acetatifactor. The sequence goes on from CANREV010000013.1 coordinate 28,558, forward strand.
TAGCCGCCCATGAGTGCGGCCATGCCATACAGCATGCGAAGGGCTATGCGCCGTTAAGTATCAGAAGCGCCTTGGTGCCGATGGTAAATATTGCCTCAAATCTGGGACTGCCTGTCATCCTGATCGGCGTGATCTTAGGCTGGAATCATACGTTGATCCAAATCGGGATCTGGGCGTTTGCGCTGGCGGTGCTGTTCCAGCTTATCACTCTGCCCGTGGAGTTTAACGCTTCCGCCAGAGCGGTGGGCAAGATCGACCAGTACGGATTACTGACCGCAGAGGAGAACAGAGGATGTAAAAAGGTTCTGACAGCGGCGGCTCTGACCTATGTGGCAGCGGCGGCTTCCTCCATTTTGCAGCTTTTGAGGCTGGTCCTTTTGTTCGGCGGCGGCCGCAGGAGGGATGATTAGAGGTGGCGGAGAATAGCAGGGAGATCGTTCTTGACGCGCTGCTTGTGCTGGAGAGAGGACAGGAACCGTCCCACCGCCTGATCCGCAGCGTGCTGGATAAGTATGATTATCTGGAGAGCAGGGAAAAGTCCTTTATCAAACGAACCATAGAGGGAACCATCGAGCGGCAGATCGAGCTTGATTATGATCTGGATCATGTGTCTTCTGTGCCGTCCGGGAAAATGAAGCCCCTGATACGCTGTCTGCTGCGCATGAGCGCCTATCAACTGCTGTATATGGATCATATACCGGACAGGGCGGTCATAAATGAAGCGGTGAATCTTGCGGGGAAAAGAGGTTTTCGCAGCCTGAAAGGTTTTGTCAACGGCGTCCTCAGAAATCTTTCCCGATCCAAGGGAAAGATTCCCCTGCCGGATGGGACGAAAGAGTTTGAAACGTTTTTGTCCGTGAAATATTCCATGCCTCTCTGGCTGGTGAAACTGTGGATTTCGGAGTACGGCAGGGAAGTGACGGAGAGGCTTTTGGAAGGGTTGCTGCGGACTTATCCGGTATCGCTTCGCTTTGTGTCCGGCAAACCGGAGACGTATTACAGAAAACAGGCAAAGTATCTTGCGCAGGCAGGGGCGCGCCTTGCGCCGTGTCCTTATCTTCCCTATGTCTACTGGCTGGAACAGGGGGAAAGCGTTCGCCAGCTGGCAGGATTTAAAGAGGGAAAAGTCACGGTGCAGGATGTGAGTTCCGCCTTGGCGGTGGAAGCCGCGGGGATCCGGGAGACAGATCTGGTGCTGGATGTATGCGCCGCCCCCGGCGGAAAGAGTATTCTGGCCGCGGAAAAGGCAAAGCAGGTGATCGCAAGGGATGTCTCGGAGGAGAAAGCGCGGCTCATTCAGGAATATCAATATCGCATGAGCGCGGATCGTCTGCAGGTACAGGTACATGACGCCACTGTTTTTGACACGTCTTTGGAGGAAAAGGCGGACGTGGTGCTGCTGGACGTACCCTGTTCCGGTCTGGGCGTTATCGGAAAAAAACGCGATATCAAGTACCGTGTGACGCCGGAGAGATTCAAAAGCCTGGAAGAACTGCAAAGACGGATCGTGGATAGCTGCTGGCGGTATGTAAAGCCGGGGGGCACCTTGCTTTACAGCACCTGTACGATTCATATCGAGGAAAACGAAGCCATGGTGAAATACATAGCGGGCTGTTTGCCCTTTGAACCGGTATCTTTGGAGGAAGCGCTGCCCGGAAAGCTCTGGGAAGAGAAGCAGGAACTGAAAGCGCTTTGCGGCGACCGGACGGGACTGAATCCGGAGGAACAGGATGCCTGTATCCAGCTGATGCCTGGATACATGGAGTGCGATGGATTCTTTTTTGCAAAATTCAGGCGAAGGCCGCTATGACAATATTGAGAAAAAGCAGATGAAACCAAAGCGGCCGGGGATGGGTGCAGGGGTTGGCTCCCGGGACAGACGAGTTTAGGACAAATGGAAAATGAACGATGACAGACAAAGGATAAAAAAAGATATCAAGTCCATGACATTGGAGCAGCTGAAGGAGGATCTGGTTTCGCGGGGCGAAAAAGCGTTTCGGGCGAAACAGATGTACGAATGGATGCATGTAAAGCTGGCGGAGGAATTCGCAGAGATGACGGATCTCTCCAAAACCTTGCGGGAAAACTGTGCATCCTGGTATGATTATACCTGTTTAAAAGTTGTGAGGGTTCAGGAATCCAAAATAGACGGAACCAAAAAATTTTTGTTTAGTCTTTCCGATGGGAATCTGGTGGAGAGCGTCTGGATGAAATATAAACATGGCAACAGCGTCTGCATTTCTTCCCAGGTGGGCTGCCGCATGGGCTGCAGATTCTGCGCTTCCACGCTGGATGGGCTGGAGCGCAATCTTCTGCCCTCGGAGATGCTGGAGCAGGTTTACGCCATCACCAGGCTTACGGGAGAGAGAGTTTCCAATGTGGTGGTCATGGGAACGGGAGAGCCTTTGGACAACTATGAGAATCTGCTGCGTTTTATACAGCTTTTGACGGATGAAAACGGGCTTCATATCAGTCAGAGAAACGTGACCGTTTCCACCTGCGGCATTGTGCCGCGGATCTATTCCCTGGCCGGAGAAAAACTGCAGATTACGCTGGCCTTGTCCCTCCATGCGCCGGAGGATGAGAAACGCAGGAGCCTGATGCCTGTGGCGAACCGTTATTCCATCAGGGAGTTGATGGAAGCCTGCAGATATTACCTGGAACAGACAGGAAGACGAATCACCTTTGAATACAGCCTGGCAGCAGGCGTCAATGATTCAGATGAGGATGCGCAAAAGCTTGCAGCGTTAGCCGGACCCCTGAATTGTCATGTCAATCTGATCCCCGTAAATCCTGTCAAAGAGCGGGATTATGCACAGTCCGACAGAGAGCGGGTGCGCGCATTCAGGCAAAAGCTGGAACAAAACAGAGTAAACGCAACGGTGCGCAGAGAAATGGGGCGGGATATCGATGGCGCCTGCGGACAGCTGAGGCGAAAACACGCGCAGGCTGCCGTAAATTGCAATGATGATTGAAAAAGATCTGAGACTATGTTAAAATCAGGCATAGCGGCATCGGAGCCGTAGGGCGTATGATGCGCAGGAGGCGGAGGGCCTCTTGCAGATTTGGAGGAATGGACGTGCTAAAGACGTTTTCCATAACCAATATAGGGAAAAAAAGAAAATTAAATCAGGACTTTGTATACACCTCCGAACAGCCGGTGGGAAAGCTCCCCAACGTGTTTATCGTGGCAGATGGTATGGGAGGGCATAAAGCGGGAGATTACGCGTCCAAGGTTACGGTGGAGACGATGGTGGAGGAGATTGAGCATTCCCAGGAGGAAGAGCCCGCGGCAGTCCTGGAACAGGCCATCCGGACCGCAAACGCGTTGATCCGCAAGCGCGCGGGAGAATCGCCGGATCTGGAGGGGATGGGTACCACTGTGGTGGCGGCGACCTGCAGGGGGGATCTGCTTCAGGTGGCAAATGTGGGAGACAGCAGGCTGTATATCACAAACCGCAGGGAAATACGCCAGATCACAAGAGATCATTCCCTGGTGGAAGAGATGGTGCGCATGGGCGGAATCGGCAGAGAGGAAGCCAGAAACCATCCTGATAAAAACATCATCACCAGAGCGGTGGGAGCGGATGATACGGTAAAACCGGACTTCTTTTCCGTGAAGCTTGCGGACGGGGATATGATTTTGATGTGCACGGACGGGCTTACCAATATGCTGGAGGATGAAGAAATCCGCATGATTCTTGAAGGCTCCAGAGATATGGTGGAAAAAGCGCAGGCGCTGGTGGAAGCCGCAAACGAAAAAGGGGGCAGGGATAACATTAGCGTTATCCTGATCGATCCGCTGGCTGTATAGAGAAGTTATCGCGTGACGCGTTGAGATAGAATGGAGAGCATTTATGGTAAAGATAGGTATGATGATAGGCGACCGGTATGAGATTCTGGAGAAGATAGGCACCGGCGGTATGTCAGATGTATATAAAGCGAAATGTCACAAGCTGAACCGTTTTGTGGCAGTGAAAGTTTTAAAGCAGGAATTCAGTGAGAATGCCAATTTCGTGTCTAAATTCCGCATTGAGGCACAGGCGGCGGCAGGGCTTACGCATCCTAACATTGTCAATGTCTATGATGTGGGTGAGGAAAACGGTATTTATTATATCGTCATGGAGCTGGTAGAAGGAATCACCCTGAAAAAATATATTGAGAAAAAAGCAAGGCTCTCCTACAAGGAAGCCGTCAGTATTGCCATTCAGGTCAGCATGGGTATTGAGGCTGCGCACAATAATCATATCATTCACAGAGACATTAAGCCTCAGAATATCATCATATCCATGGACGGGAAAGTGAAAGTGACGGATTTCGGCATTGCCAAGGCTGCCACCAGCAACACCATCACTTCCAATGTCATGGGATCGGTACATTATACCTCGCCGGAACAGGCAAGAGGCGGTTACAGCGATGAGAAAAGCGATATTTATTCGCTGGGAATTACGATGTTTGAAATGCTCACCGGAAGGGTGCCCTTCAACGGGGAGACTACGGTGGCTATCGCTATCAAGCATATTCAGGAGGAGATGCCCTCTCCTGCGGAGTTTGTGCCGGAAATCCCCAGAAGCGTGGAGAGCATCGTACTCAAATGCTGCCAAAAGTCACCGGATCGCCGTTATCAGAATATGCAGGAATTACTGGCGGATCTGAAGCAGTCTTTGCTCGACCCGGATGAGGATTTCGTGGTACAGAATGAGCCGGATATTGACGGCGGCACCCGTATGATCACCGACAGCGATATGGCTCAGATCAAAAGACGCACCATCTACCAGGAGCCAACGCAGGACAGTATGCGCCTTCTTTCCGATACGGAAGCTATGTATGGAGAGGAGGAAATGGAGGATGAGGAGGAATATGATTACAATCCCAGAATGGAGAGAGTGACTACTGTGCTCGCTATTCTCGCCGGTGTTGTGATCTGCATCATCATTATCATTCTGGCGGTAAGGGTGTTTGGAAACAGCGGGGATGAGGATTCGCCGAGCCATATCATTACCTCTGAGGAGGAGCCCTCGGAGTCCAAAATACCGGAGTACGTCAGAATGCCGGATGTGAAAGGGATCAATGTGGAGGATGCCAGTAAGGCTCTGACGGATCAGGGTCTGGTACCGGATATACAGTATCAGGAGTCTGATGCGATTGATATGGGGGTAGTCATCGATGCCAATGTCAATGCGGGAGATGATGTGGCTGTAGGCAGTACTGTCACGCTGACTGTCAGCGCGGGAATTACCGGAGTAGAAGTGCCCCTGGTGGTGGGCGATACTTACGAAGAGGGAAATGACAGTCTTACGGCGTTAGGATTTTCCGTGACGAAAATGGAAGGATATTCCGACACGGCGGAGGCGGGCATGATCGTGTCCCAGTCTCCCGTAGCAGGAACGAAAGCGCCGCAGGGCAGCAATATCACGGTCACCGTCAGCCTCGGTAAGGAAGTGGTAAAGGTTCAGGTGCCTAATCTGGTGGGAGAGACGGAGGAAGATGGCATTATAGAGGCCACGGAAGCGGGACTTTCAGTGGATTCCGTGTCCTATGTGTTCAGTTCAGAGTATCCCGAGGGACAGATCTGCTATCAGAGCTGTTCCCATGGATCCTATGTGGATCCCGGCACTTCACTGGAAATCAGGGTGAGCAAAGGACCTGAGCAGAATACCTACAAGTGCGATCTCGACATTACAGGTCCTACTATGGAAGAGGCTCCCGATTATGTGGCGGGCACATCGGTGGTGGTGACTCTGATCACGGATGATGACCAGGTTTTGCTCGAGACGACCACTGCATCGTTTCCTGTTAAAGCCAATTATTCCGGTATCAAGTGCCCCGGCGGGACAGTGACGCTTGTGTATACCATAACGGGCGAGCCTGTTATTGATCCGGAGACTGGTGCAACGGTTCCGGGCACAGATCAGGAAAAGGTAGTTCACAGACATATAGATTTTACGGTGGAGTAGCGGATGCGAGGGAAGATCGTCAAAGGGATTGCCGGATTCTACTATGTCCATGCTGCCGGAACGGACGAAGGGAAAGAAATCTCAGCAGCAGATGCGGCGCGGGTGGAAGAAGGAATCTACGAGTGTAAAGCGAAGGGAATATTTCGCAAGGATAACCGGAAGCCTCTGGTAGGCGATGACGTGGAAATGGATATTCTTGATGAAAAAGAGCATTTGGGAAATATCAGGGAATTGCTTCCCAGGCACAGCGAACTGATCCGCCCCGCGGTTGCCAATGTGGATCAGGCGCTGGTGATTTTTGCCATTGCCCAGCCCCAGCCCAATTTCAATCTGCTGGACCGGTTCCTGATCATGATGCAGCAGCAAAAGCTGCCCTGTATCATCTGTTTCAACAAACAGGATATCGACAGCCAGGATCAATGCAGCCGCTATCAGGAGATTTATGAGAACTGCGGATTTCAGACCATATCCGTCAGCGCTGTAAAACGCTGGAACATTGACCGCCTTGGGGAGCTTTTAAAAGGGAAAATTACAACTGTGGCGGGGCCAAGCGGTGTAGGGAAATCATCGATTGTCAATTGCTTACAGTCGGGGATCGTGATGGAGACCGGGAAGATCAGCCAAAAGATCCAGCGGGGAAAACATACTACCAGACACTCGGAGCTGATCGCTGTGGGAGCGGATACTTATATATTGGACACGCCGGGGTTCAGTTCCCTGGGGCTGTTCGATCTGGAGAAAGAAGATTTGTGCGGCTATTTTCCGGAGTTTGCACAGTATGAAAAGTCCTGCAGATTTGCAGGATGCGTCCACATAAGCGAGCCTGTCTGCGGCGTAAAGAAAGCGGTGGCGGAAGGCAGGATCAACAAAATGAGATACGATAATTATTGTCTGCTGTACGAAGAACTGAAAAACAGGCGGAAATTTTAAGAAACGCCGCAAACGTTTTTCAACAGAAAATAATTTTATGTGATCCGTAAGGCGCGCAAGAAGGGATGGATTGACGGACAGGCAAGTTATTTGTATAAAAAAGATTGAATCGTTTGTAGAAATATGATATAGTTAGAAAAATTGAATATGTAGTAATCAGGTGTCGGAGCAGCCACGGATTGTGTGATTGGCTCCGGTGAAAAGGGAAACAGGTGCAAATCCTGTACGAACTCGTCACCGTAATTAGGGAGCAGAGGCCGATATATCACTGGGAAACTGGGAAGATGGCTAATGCGATGATCTTTAAGCCGGGAGACCTGCCTGACTACTGTACAGAAACGTTTGTTTCAAGCCACGAGTAACTGGTTGTACGTTTAAAAGCAGAGTATAGGAAGTCTGTTTTCCGCGATTTCCTGTATGATTCTTTTGTGTGCAAACCCTTTACCTGTATAGGAAAAGGGCTTTTTTAATGTCACCGTTTATGCCGCAAAGCAATGTTTCTGGCGCACATATTTTAAGAAACCGAGGAGGAAACATGAAAATGAAAAAAAGAGCAGCGGTATTATTGCTGGCGACAATGGTGGGAACGTCCTGCGTGACAGGATGTGGAAACGGTGAAGAAGCGGCAGGGAGCGGACAGGTTGAGACGCAAAAAACGGCTGAAACAGTGACGGATGCAGACCGGAAAGCCGCTGATAAAGTCGCCGCGCTTATTGACGCGATTTATGTGCAGGAGAGAACGGATGAAACGGACAGACAGTGTGCAGATGCAAAAGATGCGTGGGACGCATTGACAGATGCGCAAAAGGAACTTGTGGAAGGTGAAAACGCAGACCCGGATTATTTTGGCAGAGATACCGGAGATGCATCAAAGGATGATGCCCGTAATCAGGATGAAATCGGTGAAAACGAGATCCTGGTAGTCAGCTTCGGGACTTCCTTTAATGACAGCCGCGTGGCGGATGTCAAAGGAATTGAGGACGCGTTACAGGAAGCTTATCCGGACTGGTCTGTAAGAAGAGCGTTTACGGCGCAGGTGATTATCAATCATGTTCAGGCAAGAGACGGAGAATGCATTGACAATATGGATCAGGCCATGGAACGTGCAGCGGCAAACGGAGTAAAGAATCTTATTGTTCAGCCCACCCATTTGATGCAGGGCGCCGAGTATGATGAAATGATGGAAACAGTGGAAACTTATACCGATCAGTTTGAGACGGTAAAGATTGCCGAGCCGTTGCTGGGTGAGGTCGGAACAGATGCAACCGTGATCAATAATGACAAGAAGGCAGTAGCGGAAATACTGACAAGGGAAGCGGTCGCCTGCGCAGGCTATGAGAGTTTGGAAGCGGCAAAAGAGGATGGCGCCGCATTTGTATTTATGGGACACGGCACATCTCACACGGCAAAGGTATCCTACAGCCAGATGCAGACCCAGATGAATGAACTGGGATACGATAATGTTTTCATCGGAACGGTAGAGGGGGAACCGGAAGAGACTTCCTGCGAAGCGATTATAGAAGCGGCATCACAGGCTGGTTATACCAAGGTAATCCTTCGCCCCTTGATGGTAGTGGCAGGCGATCACGCTAACAATGATATGGCGGGAGAGGATGAAGATTCCTGGGTGAGCATGTTTACTGCATCGGGTAAGTTTGAAAGCGTGGACGCACAAATTGCGGGCTTAGGTGAAATCAGCGCCATTCAGCAGATCTATGTGGCGCATGTTGCCGATGCCATGAAGCGATAGGAGAGCGGCGATGAAGAAAAAAAGAAGGATATTCTTTGGGATTCTGCTGCTGTCCTGCACATTGTTGAGCGGGTGTTATGGCCAGGGGGCCCGGGAGGCTGAGATAGCGCCCGCGGAAGCAGAGGAAGCGTTGCATTCGGAATTGCCGGATGGAGTTTATCTGGCGGACTTTGATACGGACAGCAGTATGTTTCAAGTGAGTGAGGCCTGCGATGGCAAGGGAACATTGACAGTGGAAAACGGCAGAATGACGATTCACATTTCGCTGGGTTCCAAAAAGATCATACATCTTTACCTTGGACTTGCCGCGGATGCTGAAAAAGAAGGCGCGGAATTGTTATCGCCAACTGTAGATACCGTTACATACAGCGATGGCCTGACGGAGGAAGTCTATGGATTTGATGTTCCGGTCCGGGCGCTGGATGAGGAATTTGACCTTGCGCTGATTGGAACGAAGGGAAAATGGTATGACCATAAAGTCAGTGTATCCAATCCGCAGCCTTTAGACGAGGATCCCGCGCAGGCGGAAGGCCTGGATCAAAAAGAGGATGGCCGGTATACCATCGATCTTACTTTTGAGGGAGGAAGCGGAAAAGCAGAGATTTTGTCTCCGGCAGCTGTTACTGTGTCAGACGGGACGGCAACGGCAGCGATACAGTGGAACAGTCCGAATTATGACTATATGATCGTAGATGGAGAAAAGTATCTGCCGGTAAATACAGAAGGGAATTCTGTCTTTGAGATTCCGGTCTCAGTCTTTGACGAACCCATGAGCGTGACAGGCGACACCATCGCCATGAGCAAACCACATGAGGTAGAGTATACTCTTACGTTTCATTCCGATACAATGAGGCCGGTGGAAGATCACACAGAAGCCTCGGAAATGACAGGCAGGGAAACAGGGTCTGATCAGGCGGGGAACGAAAAGGCATGGGATGATTACGGTATAGGGCTGGCGTATGAAGGCAGCATGGAATTGCAGTACGCGGAAAACTTCACGGTGGATTATTACGCCGGGGGCTATACGATGCTGACAACGACAAAAGATGGAGCAAAGTTTTTGATCGTGCCGGAAGGGAAAGAAGCTCCGGAAGGATTGGATGAGGACATTCAGGCGCTGTACCGTCCCATAAAGAATCTCTACTTAGTGGCATCTGCAGTCATGGATATGTTTGACGCTATAGACGCCCTGGATACGATTAAGTTTTCCGGTCAGAAGGCGGAAGACTGGTATATTGAGAATGCCAAGGCGGCTATGGAAGACGGGGACATCCTATATGCGGGCAAATATAATAAGCCGGATTACGAGCTGATCGTGTCCGGGGATTGTTCCCTTGCCATTGAAAACGGGATGATTTTTCATTCGCCGGAGGTGATAGAAATGCTGGAATCTTTCGGGATTCCGGTAATAATAGAGTATTCCAGCTATGAGTCACACCCGCTTGGAAGAGTGGAATGGATTAAGTTTTTTGGAGCATTGGCAGGACAAGAGGAGAAAGCTTTAAAAGCATTTGAAGAGCAGGCGGCCGTTTTGGAAGAGATAACAGCAGGTCAGGAGACAGACAACACGGACAAAACAGTGGCATTCTTTTTTATTACCTCAAACGGATTGGTACAGGTACGCCAAAGCTCTGACTATATTCCTAAAATGATCGCGCTTGCGGGCGGTAAATACATTTTTGACAATCTGGGAGACCTTAAGTCCGGTCGATCTACCTTGAATATGCAGGTAGAAGAATTTTATGACAGTGCGAAAGACGCAGATTTCCTTATCTATAACAGTTCTATCGATGGCGGCGTAACTTCTATCGAAGAGTTGATTGATAAATGTGCTGTCTTAGAGGATTTTAAGGCGGTGCAGGAAGGAAATGTCTGGTGCACCACCAATGATCTGTATCAGCAGTCCATGTCGATCGCTTATCTGATACGTGATATTCATACTATGCTTCAGGGGGAAGGCGAAGAAGGGATGAAATACCTTTTTCGGTTAGAGTAGGAGTTTTTGTTTGATCCATCAAAAAGCGGAGAGGAGCAATATGCGGCATAGTAGAAAAATGAGATATATTGCAACGTTTTTTCTGCTGGGTATCAGCATCCTGCTCTTTGTAGTATTGAATGTCTGCATTGGAACGGTAGCGATTTCTCTGCGTCAGATCGTGGCGTCCGCGAGGGGACAGGAGATCGAAAACAGCAGGATTTTATGGGATATCAGAATGCCAAGGGCGCTGGCGGCAATGATACTGGGAGGGGCCCTGGCGCTTGCCGGATATCTGTTACAGACTTTTTTTCATAATCCCATAGCCGGTCCCTTCGTTCTGGGGATTTCTTCCGGCGCCAAGATGATGGTGGCGCTTATTATGGTGTTTTTCATGGGAAACGCTTTCAAGGTAAGTTCCGAAGCGCTTATTACCGCAGCTTTCATCGGCGCTATGATCTCTATGGGATTTGTGCTTATGATATCCCGCAGGGTAAGTCATATGTCGATGCTGGTGGTAAGCGGAGTCATGATTGGTTATATCTGTTCTGCGGTTACAGAGTTGGTGGTAACTTTTGCCGATGACGCGGAAATTGTAAATCTCCATAACTGGTCGAGGGGAAGCTTTTCCGGCATGACATGGGATAATGTGGCGGTCATGGCAGGAGTGATATCCGTTGCCTTTGCGGCGGTTTTTTGGCTGTCAAAACCCTTAAGCGCCTATCAGCAGGGGGATGCTTATGCAGAGAATCTGGGTGTGAACATTCGCCTTCTCAGAGTTTCTTTAGTGGTTTTATCCAGCTTCCTGTCAGCCTGTATCGTGGCGTTTGCGGGTCCGATTTCTTTCGTGGGGATCGCAGTCCCTCATTTGGTAAAGAGCCTTTTGGGAACGGCAAAACCGATTTTAATGATCCCGGCCTGTTTTCTGGGGGGAAGCGTGTTCTGCCTGTTCTGCGACTTGCTGGCAAGGACCATGTTTGCGCCTGCGGAGCTTAGTATCAGCACGGTCACAGCCGTATTCGGCGCCCCGGTGGTGTTGTGGATTATGATCCGGCGGGGCAGGGAGAAAACGTGATGATGAAGTACTATTTCCGAACAGAGAAAATGACCGTGGGCTATCACAAAGTCCCTTTGATAGAGAAGATAGAAATCGGTTTGGAAAAAGGAGAGATCCTGACGCTGATTGGTCCGAATGGCGCTGGTAAATCTACCATTTTAAAGAGTATTGCCAGGCAGCTTGCATTGATCAGCGGAACTGTCTTTCTGGACGATGGAAATCTGCAAGACATGTCCGGCAGAGAGTTGTCTCAAAATATGGCTGTAGTGTTGACGGAGAAACTTCGCACAGAAATGATGACCTGTGAGGAGGTGGTCGCAACAGGCAGATATCCGTACACCGGGCGATTTGGTATTCTTTCCGAATCGGACCGTCAGATGGTGGAAGAGGCTATGGAGCTGGTGCATGTAACTGCGCTCAGGGATCGGGATTTTACACGCGTCAGCGATGGACAGAGACAGAGGGTGATGCTGGCCCGCGCAATCTGTCAGGAACCGGAAATCATCATTTTGGATGAACCTACCTCCTACCTGGACGTCAGGTACAAGCTGGAGTTTCTGTCTGTATTGCAGGAATTGCGGAAGGAAAAGAAGCTGACGGTTATTATGTCTCTTCACGAATTGGAACTTGCGGCAAGAGTCTCAGATAAAATTTTGTGCATTCGCGGTAAATGGGCGGAACGGTTTGGGAGACCGGAGGAAATCTTCAAACAGGGGTATCTGTCCGACCTGTTTTCCATAACATCGGGCAGCTTCGATGAGGAGAATGGAAACATGGAGCTTCCGGCTATAAAGGGAGAGGCCGTGGTTTTTGTCATAGCCGGCGGAGGATGCGGAAGAAATGTATATCGAAGGTTACAGCGTCAGTCAGTTCCCTTTGCAACGGGAATCCTTTTTCAGAATGATCTGGATTATCCGATAGCGAAAGCCTTGGCCACAGAAGTCATAACGGCGAAAGCGTTTGAACCGATTTCAGACAAACTGTCGGAATGTGCCAGAAAAAAGGTGGATCAATGTAAGAAGGTTATCTGCTGCAAGAAAGCGTTCGGAACCTTTGAGTATGCCAATCAGGAATTGCTGGATTATGCAAGACAGAGCGGAAAAGAAATTGAAATGATCCTTACAGATGGCGAACCGGAAAAAATGAAACAGATAAAGAAGGATGAATAAATGGCGAAGGTAATCATGGTACAGGGAACCATGTCCAATGCGGGAAAAAGCCTTTTGGCGGCCGGATTATGCAGAATCTTTCAGCAGGATGGTTATCGTGTGGCGCCTTTTAAATCGCAGAATATGGCGCTGAATTCTTTTATCACAACGGAAGGGCTTGAGATGGGAAGGGCGCAGGTCATGCAGGCGGAAGCGGCGGGAATGACGCCCATGGTATGTATGAATCCTATTTTATTGAAGCCAACGACTCATACCGGTTCCCAGGTTATTGTAAATGGGGAAGTGCTGGGAAATATGAGCGCAAGAGAGTATTTTGCCTATAAAGTCAAGTTGATCCCGGAGATCAAAAAGGCCTTCCGGAAGCTGGAAGAGTATGCGGATATCATTGTAATAGAAGGGGCTGGCAGTCCTGCGGAAATCAATTTAAAGCAGAATGATATTGTCAATATGGGGCTTGCGGAAATGGTAGACGCGCCTGTCCTTTTAGTGGGGGATATCGACAGGGGAGGTGTGTTTGCGCAGCTTTTAGGGACCTTAATGTTACTGACAGAGAGGGAAAGGGAGAGAGTTAAAGGTTTAATTATCAATAAATTCAGAGGAGACAGATCCCTTCTTGATTCCGGCATCGAAATGCTGGAGGAAAGGGGGAAAACGCCCGTAATCGGAGTAGTGCCTTATATGGAGTTATCCCTGGAGGATGAAGACAGTTTAACGGAAAGATTCGATAAAAAGCAGGAAGGACTGATCGATATTGCGGTCATCCGTTATCCGCGAATATCTAATTTTACGGATTTTAATGTGTTTGAGCAGCTGCCGGAGGTAACGGTGCGCTATGTGACCTCTGTTGGCGAACTGCGTCATCCGAATATGATTTTCCTGCCGGGAAGCAAGAATACCATGGGAGATTTAAAATGGATGAGACAGAATGGCCTGGAGGCGGCTGTCAGGAAATTGGCGGAGGATGTGCCCGTATTTGGGATTTGCGGGGGATATCAGATGTTGGGATGTGAGATTTCTGACCCGGATAAGGTGGAAGAGGGCGGAAGCGTTCGTGGAATGGAATTGCTGCCGGTTAATACCGTGCTGCAAAAGGAGAAGAAGCGATGTCAGGCCGAAGGGGTAATAGAAAAGCTGGATGGTCTTTTCGGCGTGATTTCAGGATGCGGTTTTAAGGGGTATGAAATTCACATGGGGGAAACCACATTCACAGAAGAGACATCCGCGAAAAAAGAGCGGCGGGTTGTATGCAGCGCTGATAAAAATGTGTATGGCACCTACGTTCACGGCCTGTTTGATCAGGGAAATGTGGCGGGCCTTATCGTGCAGGCTTTAGCGAAAAGAGAGGGAATTCAGATAGAGAACGGAGTATTTGAGGACTATCGGACATGGAAAGAAAAACAGTATGACAAGCTGGCGGACACCTTAAGGAAGTATCTGAATATGGAGGAAATCTATGGAATGCTCAGAGAAGCCCGTCTGGAATAGATTTACGAGAGAAGAATTAGGACAGCTTGCGGTCAGACCGTTAAACGGGGAAATCAGAAAAAGAGTATTGGACCATTGGGACGCGGTCGCCAAGCCTATTGACGGAATGGGAATATTTGAAACTCTCACGGCGCAAATAGGGGCGATCACAGGTAACGATAAGGTTGATATTTCTAAAAAGGCTGTTATCATCATGTGTGCGGATAATGGAATTGTGGAAGAGGGCATTAGTCAATCAGGTCAGGAGGTTACGGCTGCCGTTGCAGGATTAATGGGAAGAAAACAGTCTTCTGTAGGCAGAATGGCGGCGATGATCGGGGCCGACACCATTCCGGTGGATATCGGTATGAACCGAAAAGAACCTGTTGAGGGCGTACTGGACCGGAAAATAAGATGCGGAACCAGAAATTTCAAAAAAGAGCCCGCTATGACAAAGCAGGAAGCAATCCGCGCGATCGCAACAGGTATCGATATCGTTTTTTCCTGTAAAACAGCAGGTTACAAAATCCTTGCAACCGGTGAAATGGGTATCGGAAATACCACTACAAGCAGCGCGGTTGCTGCCGCTTTGTTAAAGTGTGAGGCGGATATCGTCACAGGCAGAGGAGCCGGACTTAGCGATGCGGGACTGTTGCGTAAACGTCAGGTGATCGCGGAGGCCTTGGAAAAATATGATTTGTATCACGCGGATGCCCTGACGATTTTGTCATCGGTGGGAGGACTTGATATTGCGGGGCTTACAGGTGTTTGCATAGGGGGCGCTGTCTTTCGCGTGCCGATTGTCTTAGATGGCGTGATCAGTATAGCGGCGGCGCTTTTGGCGGAGCGAATTGTCCCCGGAACCAAAGCGTATCTCATCCCTTCCCACAAGGGGCGGGAACCGGCATCTGAGGCGCTTTTGAGAGAGCTTGGTCTGGAACCTGTCATTGATGGGAAATTAGCGTTAGGCGAGGGAACGGGAGCGGTGATGATGTTTTCCTTGCTGGATATGGCGCTAAGTGTTTACAGCGGCAGGACAACCTTCCGGGAGATTCAGATAGAGCAATATAAGAGGTTTTAGACAAAATGGTGGTATTGGTGATCGGGGGAAGCGGCAGCGGAAAATCTGAATATGCGGAGGAATACATTATCACACGATTCCCCGGAAGAAAAAAGTATTATATTGCAACGATGCAGGTCTTTGACAAGGAGGGACAGGCAAAAATAGAAAGGCATCGGAAATTAAGAAGCGGCAAAGGGTTTCTGACTATAGAACAGCCGGTGTCGATCGAGCAGGCGCTTTCTAAAATGGAGCGACTGCCGGAGGCGGAAAATATAGCGTTGTTAGAGTGTATGTCCAATCTGGTCGCCAACGAAATGTTTTCAACGAAACCGCCGCGGCCCTGCGAACAGGTAACAGAAAGAATTATGCAGGGGATCAGGGCGCTGGACAAAGGTTTAAAGCATCTGGTGATCGTCACAAATAATGTATTTGAGGATGGGATTCTTTATGATGAAACTACCTTGGAATATATGAGAGCAATGGGGAACGTTAATGAAAGATTGGCAGTTATGGCGGACAGAGTGATAGAAGTAGTGGCAGGCATTCCTGTTACGATAAAGGAAAGGAAGTAATATGCGGCTGATCAGGGCCTTTTTAATCGCGTTTTCAATGTATTCCCAAATACCCACGCCGCAATTTGCGTGGAAGGATGAGGATATGAAATATATGCTTTGCTTTTTCCCCTGGGTTGGCGCAGTGATTGGAACCGCTGTCTATCTATGGGGAATGTTCTGCGAAAGATTTGCTGTTGGCAGAGTATGCTATGCGTTCATTGGCGCGGTGACGCCGCTGGTGATCACGGGAGGGATTCATGTAGATGGTTTTATGGATGTCATGGACGCGTTTCATTCCTATCAGCCGAGGGAAAAGAAATTGGAGATCATGAAGGACTCTCATGTCGGAGCCTTTTCCGTGATTATGTTAGTGGTTTACGGATTGATATACATAGGGGCCTTTTCCGAGATCCGGGATAAAAATCTGTTAAAAGTGGTATGCGTGGGTTTCGTATTGGCGCGATGCCTTAGTGGGATCAGCGTGGTCTCTTTTCCCGCTGCCAGACAGGATGGTTTGTTATTTCTTTTTGCAGGCAGCGCGCAAAAAGCGGTGGTGAAAGGCGCGCTTTATCTGCAAAGCGCTGTGTGCGCGGGAATAATGCTTTGGCAGTCTCCATATGGGGGAGCGGTTGTTGCGGCAGCATTGTGCGCATTTGCGTATTATTATCATCGTTGTCAAAAAGAACTTGGAGGCGTAACAGGCGATACGGCGGGATATTTTGTGTTAATCTGTGAGTGCAGCATGGTGGTGACGGCGGCGATGATCAATATTTTTCATTAGAGGAATCAGGAAATGAGATTAGTAATTGGCGGGTATGCGCAGGGGAAATTAAACTATGTATTGCGGAGTTATCAGGGAGATCATTATATGGTGACGGATGCCGCAATCCCGAGTGAGGGACAGTTGCAGGAGGCTGTCGCGGAGAATAAAAAAATTATCATAAATCATTTTCACAACTGGGTGAGGGAGCGGATTTCAAAGAGAGGGAATCCGGAGCAGGAAATATCGTCCCTTTTGGAAAACGATCCGGAGATTATTATTATCAGCGATGAGATCGGCAACGGTATTGTGCCGGTCGATGTATTTGAGAGAGAGTACAGGGAACGAACAGGAAGAATCCTTGTAAATCTGGCAGACAGGGCGGAGGAGGTGGTGCGCGTTATATGCGGAATTGGTCAGAAAATAAAATAAGGCTGGCACTGATCCGGCATGGCGCCACCAAAGCGAACAAAGAGCACCGATATCTGGGTAAAACCGATGAGGATTTAAGTGAGGAAGGAATAGACGAATTGCGAAGGATGCGCGGTATGAACCGTTATCCGGATGTGGATTATTTGTTTTCCAGCCCGATGAAGCGCTGTTTGGAAACTGCCGGAATTCTCTATCCCGAAAAAGAAGCGATTGTAATACCTGAATGGAAAGAGATGGACTTTGGCGTTTTTGAGGGAAAGAATTACATAGAACTGCAGAGCGATGTGCGGTATCAGACCTGGATAGGAAGTGACGGTACTCTGCCTTTCCCGGAAGGAGAGAGCAGGGAAGAATTTAACGATCGCTGCGGGCAGGGTTTTTACAGGATGCTTCAGAAACTTTCAAAATTGGCTGTAAGGAAACCGGGCGGTACGATCACGATAGGCCTCGTTGTGCATGGCGGCACGATCATGTCTTTGCTGAGCAGATACAGCGGCGGAGGATATTTTGATTATCAGGCGGCCAACGGCAGAGGGTATCTTTGTACCTTGGAGGGGAGTATAAAAAATCCGGAAATCGGAATCATCGAGACCATCAGAGGAGAATAGACCCATGAAATATCATATGATATCGTTCTTCTTGGGATTTCTGCTGGATTTGCTGTTGGGGGATCCCTATTGTTTTCCCCATCCCGTTCGCCTGATAGGCAGTCTGATCACGAAGCTGGAAAAAAGACTATTGGGAAAGACGGATACGAGAGACCCAAAGAAGGTGTTAAGAAAGGGAATCGTGCTGGCAGCGGCAGTGTTGGCGGTCACCACGATGGTGACAACAATGCTGCTTGCGGGAGCGTATGCGCTGCATCCTTATCTTGGAATTTTCGTGGAAACTATTATGACGTATCAGATTTTAGCCGCAAAATGTTTGAGAGAAGAAAGTATGAAGGTATATCAATGCCTGAAGGAGGAAGATCTGGAAGCTGCCAGAAGGTCAGTATCCATGATAGTGGGCAGAGATACCATGGCTCTGGACGAGGAAGGAGTGGCAAAGGCTGCCATAGAAACGGTAGCGGAGAATACTTCAGACGCAGTGATAGCTCCTATGTTATATCTGGCTCTTGGCGGCCCTGTTTCAGGGTTTTTCTATAAGGCTGTCAATACGATGGATTCGATGGTGGGATATAAAAATGATAAGTATCTTTATTTTGGAAGGGCGGCGGCGAAGTTGGATGATGTTATGAATTATCTGCCCGCCAGGATCAGCGCCTGCTTGATGATAGCAGCCTCCTTTCTGGGCGGGAAAGATTTTGATGGAAAGCGCGCTTATCGAATATATCAAAGGGATCAGCATAACCATGCCAGCCCTAATTCGGCGCAGACGGAATCCGTATGCGCAGGAGCTTTAGGAATACAGTTGGCGGGGGATGCCAGTTATTTTGGAAAGATTGTGAAGAAACCGTATATCGGGGATGCGCTGCGTCCCGTTGCATATGAGGATATTGAGCGGGCGAATCGGTTAATGTACCTGACTGCCTGGATTGGCGAGATATTGTGCCTGATTTTATTGGCGGTATTCTGGAAAGCGGTGGGTGAGTATATTGCATAAAACAGAGTATCTGTTGCCGGAAGAAATAGAAAAGAGAAGCTTTGAGATCATATCCGAGGAACTAAAACACAGGGGAATTTATTTGCCTCGGGAAGAAGAAATGATCACAAAACGGGTCATTCATACCAGCGCAGATTTTGATTATACAGAATCGCTCTGCTATTCCAAAGATGCGGTGAAGATTGCGAAGAACTTAATTTTGAATGGGGCGGATATTGTAACGGATACCAATATGGCCCTGGCCGGGATCAATAAGAAAGCACTGTCAGCTTTCGGCGGCAAAGCGCATTGTTTTATGGCGGATGATTCGGTCGCAAGACTGGCTAAAGAGAGAGGAACAACTCGTGCGGCTGTCAGTATGGAGATGGCGTCTAAGCTGGCAAAGCCTGCCATATTTGCGATCGGAAACGCTCCCACCGCCTTGATTCAATTATATGAAATGATACAGGAAGGCGCATGGAAGCCATCGTTTGTGATCGGTGTGCCTGTAGGATTTGTCAATGTGGAGGCCGCAAAGGAACTGATCATGGAAACGGATGTGCCGTATATCGTGAACAGGGGGAGAAAGGGAGGCAGTAATGTGGCGGCTGCCATCTGCAATGCTCTCCTATATGATTTGAAGTAGTTTTACAGAAGGCGTTTTCGTAAGGTGTGAGTAAAATGCGACATGGTTTTACAACAGGAAGCTGTGCGGCCGCGGCTGCAAAAGCGGCGGCATATATGCTGCTTACAGGTAAAATAAAAACAGAGATCACAATAGAGACTCCCAAAGGCATTCCTTATAAGGCACAAATTTTGGATATTGACCGTAAGGAAACTCAGGTAAGCTGCGCAGTCAAAAAAGATGGAGGGGACGATCCGGATATTACCGCGGGCGCGTTGATTTATGCCAGGGTTTCCTATGGTAAGAAGGCTGTGGAAGACAAGACTTTAGAATATGATATGCCTCGGATACTGATCGATGGCGGGCCAGGGGTAGGCAGGGTGACTAAGCCGGGTCTGGACCAGCCGGTAGGCAGCGCGGCGATCAATCATGTCCCCAGAGAGATGATTGCGAGGGAAGTATTACAGGTGTGCCAGAAAGCGGATTATAAAGGAAGTCTGAAAGTCGAAATCTCGGTGCCGGAGGGAGAACGTCTGGCGGAGCATACATTTAATCCAAGACTTGGAATTGTGGGCGGGATCTCTATATTAGGAACCAGCGGCATTGTGGAACCCATGAGCAATCAGGCGATATTAGATACGATAAAGGTGGAGCTGAATCAGAGAAGGGCGCAGGGGTTTGATTATGTGGCGGTTTCATTGGGAAATTACGGCTTGGACTTTATGAAGCGCACATATGGATATGATTTGGACCAAAGTGTGAAGTGCGGCAATTTTATTGGAGATACCATTGATATGGCGGTGGAATCAGGTTTTCAGAAGATGCTGTTGATTGGGCATATTGGAAAGCTGATCAAGGTGGCGGGTGGCATTATGAATACCCATTCCAAAGAGGGAGACTGCAGAATGGAGCTGTTAGCCGCTTTTGCCGTCAAATTTGGCGTAGATCCGGAGCTTGTGCGCGCAATGTTAGAATGCGTCACTACGCAGGAGGCGGTACGCATTTTATGCTGCAGCGGCAAACAAAAAGAAGTAATGGATTATGCGGTAGAACGTATCTGTTTCTATTTGCACAAGCGTGCACAAGAGAAAATGCAGATAGATTGTATTATGTTTGCCAATGAAGCCGGAGAATTGGCTAAGAGCGTGGAGGCAGAGAAATGGTTTACTTTGTTGGCGCGGGAACAGGCGCAATAGATTTGATCACCGTCAGGGGAATGCGGCTGCTGGAGCGGGCGGATGTAATCGTGTATGCAGGCTCTCTGGTCAATCCCCATCTTTTGGACTATAAAAAAGCGGAGTGTGAAATATATAACAGCGCGAAACTCACTCTGGATGAGGTGCTGGCCATCATGCAGCGGTCGGAGGCGGAGGGTAAAATGCTTGTCAGGCTTCATACAGGCGATCCCAGTATCTACGGCGCCGTCAGGGAGCAGATGGATGAATTGGACAAGCTTGGAATTGCTTATGAGAGTTGTCCGGGGGTCAGCGCCTGCTTTGGCGCGGCCGCGTCTTTGAATTTAGAATACACCTTGCCGGATATATCCCAATCGTTGATCATCACAAGAATGGAGGGCAGAACAAAAGTCCCTCCCAGAGAAAGTATCGAAAGCTTTGCCGCCCATCAGGCGTCCATGGCCATCTATTTAAGCGCGGGAATGCTGGATGAATTGAGTAAAAGGCTGATTGCGGGCGGATATTCCGGGGAAACGCCCGCCGCCATTGTGTATAAAGCCACCTGGCCGGAGGAAGAGGTCTATGTGTGTACTGTGGAAAAGCTGCCGCAAACAGCTTCGGAACACGGGATTACTAAGACGGCGATCGTATTGGTGGGGGATGCGATCACCCATCAAAATTACAAAAAGTCGCGATTGTATGCGCCGGATTTCTCGACAGAGTTCAGACAGTCCGGGGAACTGTCAAAAAATCACTTTAACAGATCCTGAGGGAAATGACCATGAGTATCAGTATTATTAGTTTTACAGCAAACGGATTACGTCTCTCAAAAAAAATAGCAGAGGAATTAAAAGAAGAGAAAATTGAAATATATACAAAATGCACCGGGCTGAAAGAGGAACCGACAATAGAGCCTGTTTGTTTTGTGGAGGAACGTATTGGAGAATGGGCAGGGGAGCAGATGAAAGAGCGCAATGCGATGCTTTTTATTGGCGCTTGCGCGATAGCGGTCAGAGCCATAGCGCCCTGCCTTGTGAATAAACTACAGGATAGCGCGGTGCTCGTAATGGATGAAAAAGGGAAGTATATCATTCCCATTCTCTCGGGTCATGTTGGCGGAGCCAATGAAATAGCAGAGCGGATAGCCGCAAAGCTTGGAGCGACACCGGTGATTACTACTGCATCGGATCTGAATGGAACGTTTGCCGTGGATTTATTTGCGAAAAGGAACGGCTTACATATCATAAACAAGGATGGGATTGCAAAGGTATCCTCTAAGGCGCTTTCGGGAAAAGAAATTACCATATCCATAGAGACGGGACATATGTGTGAAGCAGGAAAGAAACCAGAGGGAATCCGTATGGCAGACTATCCGCCTGAGCAGTTTGTGGATATTGTGATCACCACAGAGGAAAAGCCGTATGATACGGCGCTTACATTGCGGCCAAAGGAATATGTGGTTGGTATGGGCTGCAGGAAGGGAAAGGAAGCAGAGAAAATAGGATCCCTGATTCAGAAAAGCATTGAAGAGATAGGCGTCTCTAAAAGTCAGATTTTTGCATTGGCGTCTATAGATCGGAAAAAGGAGGAAGAAGGATTCCTCACATGGAGCAGCAAAGAAAGGGTGCCCTTCTTCACATATACGGCAGGGCAGCTTGAGGAGGTGGAAGGAAATTTCCGAACCTCCGCCTTTGTGCAGAAACAAGTGGGCGTTGACAATGTGTGCGAGCGCGCTGCCTTAAAGGCGTGTGATGGCGGTGAACTGGTCTATGAAAAACATGCGGAAGATGGCATGACCATAGCCATTGCCAAAAGAAAATGGAGGGTAGCGTTTGATGAAGAATAGGATTTATATTGTAGGCATAGGTCCGGGCAAGGAAGAAATGATGACAATGGAAGCCCTGTATGCCTTGGATAGGTCGGATGTTATTGTGGGATATACAGCTTATGTAAAATTGCTGGGGGAGCGTTTTTCGGGAAAAGAAAGGTTGACCACATCTATGTGTCAGGAGACAGAGCGGTGTCGAATTTGTTTTGAGGAGGCTGCCAGGGGAAAACAGGTATCGCTCATTTGCAGCGGTGACGCGGGAATTTATGGTTTGGCGTCTCTGATGTATGAGATCGGGAAACAATATCCGGAAACAGAGCTTGCGGTGATCCCCGGAGTTACGGCCGCAAGCAGTGGCGCCGCGGTTTTAGGGGCGCCGTTAAATCACGATTTTTGTGTGATCAGCCTGAGCGATCTTTTAACGCCGTGGGATAAAATCGAGAAAAGATTGAGGGCCGCTGCGGAAGGAGATTTTGCGATAGCGATTTATAATCCTTCCAGTCATAAGCGAAAGGATTATCTGAGGAGAGCATGCGATATACTCCTTCGTACCATAGAGAAAGAAAGGCCCTGCGGTTATGTGGAAAACATAGGCAGGGAGGGAACGAAAGTTGTGACTTGCACTTTACAGGAGCTGGCAAAAGCGCATGTGAATATGTTTACTACCGTTTTTGTGGGGAACTCGGGTTCCGAGATCATCGGCGGAAAGCTGGTTACAAAGCGAGGTTATCAAATTGAAAGAGATACTGATATTTGCGGGGACAACTGAAGGAAGAAAACTGTCTGAGTGTTTATCCGCATCGGGAATCGCCAATACCGTATGTGTGGCGACCGAATATGGTGAGATCGTCTTAAAGGATCATCCCCTGACAAGAATACATCGCGGCAGGATGAATCAGGAAGAGATCAGAGAGTATATTGCTGCGAATCAGTTTGCGGCGGTGGTGGACGCTACGCATCCCTATGCGGTGGCGGTCACTGAAAATATCAAGGCGGCGGTAAAAGACAGTGATATTCCCTATCTGCGCTTAAAAAGAGAAACGGCAGTTTCCGGTGATGATGAAACGATATCTTACTTTGACAGCAGCGAGGCATGCGCAAGAGCGCTGGCGTTGGTAGAGGGTAATATCTTGTTGACTACCGGAAGTAAGGAATTGGCTGTGTATTGTTCCTGTAAGGAGATAAAAAGCAGGCTTTATGTACGAGTGCTGCCGGGGATAGAGAGCCTGATGCGCTGCATGGACCAGGGAATTGCCGGAAAACATATATTGGCGCTGCAGGGCCCCTTTAGCGCTGAAATGAATGAAGCCATGATTCGTCAGTACCAGATCAAATGCCTGGTGACAAAAGCCAGCGGCGGGAATGGCGGATATCGGGAGAAGTTAGAGGCCGCGGGGAAAGCGGGGATCCCGGTATTTGTGGTCGGACAGGAAAAACAGGATAACGGATACTCTTTTGGGGAAGTGTGCAAAAAGCTGGAAATCCTTTGCGGTCGTAACGTCATACAAAATACTGGTCTGGAGATCATACTGGCCGGTGTCGGAATGGGAAACAAAAACAGCCTGACAAGAGAAGTATATCAGGCGATCAACAGCGCGGACATTTTATTTGGTGCACAGCGAACGCTTACAGGGTATCAGCCCGGATTGGGGAAACAGCCGTTTTATAAGGCGGAACAGATCATTCCTTATCTAAAAGAAATGCGGGAAAAGGATTTGTTGAGGGATGGCGGTAAAGCGGTAGTACTTTTTTCCGGAGACAGCGGATTCTATAGCGGATGTCAAAGTCTGTATCACGCTTTGCAGGAAGAAACAGTAAAAGGCGGCCTGGAGGCCTCTGTGCGAATTTTACCGGGAATTTCTTCGATTGCGTATCTTGCGTCTTGTATTGGCGAGAGTTATCAGGACGCTGCAATATGCAGCATGCATGGAAAAACAGTCCCCAATTTAGCGAGAAGAGTCAAAAGAGAAAAGAAGATATTTCTTTTGATGTCAGGAGTAAAGGATATCAACAGGCTTGGCAAATTGCTGCTGGAGGCGGGGTTTAATGATTGTAAAGTAACGGCAGGGTATCAGCTTTCCTATCCGGAGCAGCAGATTATGACGCTTACTCCGGATGAATGCTGTGAAAGGACAGAAGAAGGCTTATATACCTGCTTTATCAAAAATCCCCATGCGGAAGGCAGGGAACTGACTCATGGAAAAGCGGATACAGAGTTTATGAGAGCTAATGTGCCTATGACCAAGGAAGAGGTACGGGAGGTGAGTATCTGTAAATTGAAGCTGCGAGATGACGCGGTGGTATATGATATCGGAAGCGGAACAGGTTCCATCGCCATAGAGATAGCAGGATTGTCTGATCATATACAGGTCTATGCGGTAGAATATAAAAAGGAAGCTGTAGATTTGGTGCGGCAGAATCAGGAAAAGTTTCAGCTTGAGAACATAGAAGTGATATCGGCGAAAGCGCCAGAAGGACTGGAAGGCTTACCTGTTCCCACGCATGCTTTTATCGGCGGAAGCGGCGGAAAGCTAAAGGAGATTTTATCCGCGTTATATCGGAAAAATCCCTGTATGCGGGTGGTGATAAATGCCGTCAGCATGGAAACCATCTGTGAAATGAAGGAGATCTTATCTTTATATCCGGTGGAAAAAGAAGAGGTGATACAAGTGCAGGTCAGCAGAGTCAGACATATATCCGATTATCATTTGATGCAGGCGGAGAATCCGGTCTGGATCTGCGCGTTTAACTTTGGAAAGGCGGATATGGATGAAAATTAATCGGGTGATGATAGCGGCACCTAAAAGTGGAAGCGGTAAGACGACTATTGTCTGCGCATTGTTACAATCGTTAAAGAATGCGGGATTGCAGACGGTGTCTTATAAATGTGGTCCGGATTACATTGATCCCATGTTTCACCAAAAGGTAATAAATATACCTTCTAAAAATCTGGATACCTTTTTCACAGACGGGGAAAAGACGAAAGAACTTTTTTTAAGAAATCGGACGGAGAAAGACTTTGCCGTTTTGGAAGGTGTGATGGGACTATTTGATGGTCTGGGCGGGATTCGGGAAGAGGGGTCCTCTTATCACCTGGCAAAAGTGACGAAAACGCCCATTATTTTAGTGGTGGACGCCAAAGGAATGGGACGGTCGGTGATCCCTCTGATCGCGGGATTCATAAAATATGATCAGGAGCGCCTTATCAAAGGGGTTATTCTGAATAAAATGTCAAAGGGCTGTTACCAGATGGTAAAACCTTTGATCGAGGAGGAACTGCATATCTGCGCGGCAGGCTGTTTTCCGGACTATAAGCAGTTTCATATAGAGAGCAGACATCTGGGCTTAATGATACCCGATGAACTGGCATCTGTCAAAGAACAAATTCAGTCGTTGTCCATAGAGTTTCAAAAGACTGTTTCTGTGGAAAAGATCGTGCGGATAGCTAAAGAAGCAGATGAGTTGACATCTGACCATCAGTATTTGCGTAAGGAAAAGGTTTTGTGTAATGAGGGAGAGCGTCCTGTTATCGCGGTAGCCAGGGATGAGGCGTTTTGTTTTTATTATGAAGACAATCTGAGTATGCTGCGGGAGTATGGAGCGCAAATAGAATTTTTTTCCCCCATTCATGATACGAAGCTGCCGGATGAATGCTGCGGGCTTCTGATTGGCGGCGGATATCCGGAATTATATGGGGATGCACTCAGTAAAAATACAGATATGCTGGCGGAAATCAAAAAGGCAGTGGCGAGCGGCATGCCTGTGGTTGCGGAATGCGGTGGGTTTATGTACCTGCACTCGTTTATGACAGATCAGGATGGGAATAGGTACAAGATGGTGGACGCAATACCGTCTGCATGCCATTACACAGGGAAATTGGTGCGTTTCGGATATATTGAATTAGAAGAAAAAAAGAGCAGTTTTTTACCGGAAGGTGAAAGAGTCAAAGGCCATGAATTCCACTATTTTGATAGTGAGACGAATGGGAATGACTGCAGAGCGATCAAACCGGTCACGGGAAAAGAATATTCTTGTGTGATTGCCGGAGACAACTATTGGCTGGGATTTCCGCATCTTTATTATCCCTCCAATCCGGCATTTGCGGAAAGATTTGTGGAAAAGAGCGGTAAATATAAGCGTAAGCTGATTGACCAGACCTGAATTTTGCTGTAAAATGTCAGATGGGATTTTTGGAGTTACCTTTAGGGTCAGGAGAATTTATAACCGGATCCTATCGGATATTTCGTTGAAGGGGACGGAATCAAGATGGCAGAGACAAAGAAGACGGATAAAAAAATAGCGGTCGGGGCTGTTGCCCTGGCCGTAGCGGCAGTGGTCATGGCAGGATTGTTTTTGCTGTTTCGTGAGAAACCGACGGAGGGCAGTAAGCAGATCACGATCACAGTGGTGAACAGCAGGAAAGAAGATACCGACTATACGCTGCGCACGGATGCCAAGTATCTGCGTCAGGCGATGGAAGAGGCAGACGGACTGACTTTTTCCGGGCAGGAGAGCGAGTACGGAATGATGGTGGAAACCGTGAACGGGGAAACAGTTGATTTTGATAGGGACGGATCTTACTGGGCTTTTTATGTAAACGGAGAGTACTGCAGCTATGGCATTGATACCCAGCCTGTGGAAGATGAAGATGTATTTCGCATTGAGTACACGGTCTCAGCCGCATCGGAGTGAGCTGGCGGCGGGGCAGGAGAAACAAAGCAGGAGTGACGCTGTGGGAGAAAACATTGAGAGGAAGACAGATAAGAAGCGGAAGTTCCCCGCGCGGGACATTGCCATGATCGGACTGATGGTGGCGGTGATCGAAGTGTCAAAACTGGCGCTGGGCTTTTTGCCAAATATCGAGCTGACTTCTTTCTGGCTGATTCTTTTTACTCTGCTGCTTGGTTGGAAGATTGCCGTGGTGATACCTGTGATGATCCTGATCGAGGGATGTATGTATGGATTCGGGCTCTGGTGGCTGATGTACCTTTATAGCTGGCCTTTGCTGGTGGTTCTTGCGTGGATGTTTCGCCGGCAGGAGTCGGTGTGGTTCTGGGCTGTTTTGTCCGGAGCCTTTGGTCTGTGCTTCGGCGCGTTGGGGACGGCGGCGTATTTTTTTGTCGGTGCATCGCAGGGAACTCTCTCGGCCAGACTGAGCGCCGCCTTTGCATGGTGGGTTGCAGGAATTCCGTGGGATATCGTGCACTGCATCGGCAATTTTACCCTTATGCTTTTTCTGTACCGACCGTTTAGGAGCATTGTGGAGCGGATCCGGCGGCAGATGGCGGGATTTCCTGGCGGCCATGACAGACAGGGAAAACAAAGAAAAGACTCTGGGAGTTGACGCCAAAACGTCAAAACTGATATGAAAAAAGAAAAGAAAATCGATATGACAACCGGACCGATCATGAAAAAAGTTTTGCTGTTTGCGCTTCCCATCATCCTGGGAAACGTTTTACAGCAAATGTATACTACAGTGGATACGCTGGTGATCGGGAAATACTGCGGAGATGCCTCGCTGGCTGCGGTGGGAACCAGTTCCCAGCCGGTGGAGGTATTGTTGTGCATTTTCCTCGGGATCGGGTCCGGCGTTTCCATACTGGTTTCCCAGTACGCGGGGGCGGGCAATCTGGAGAAAGTGAAGCGGACCTGCGATACGGCGGTCACTTTCATGTTTATGTGCGGTATCCCGCTGGGGTTTGTGGGGCTGTTTGCCACGCCTCTGATCCTTAAGCTGATGGGGGTCCCCCAGGACGCGTGGAGCGCAGCGGTCTCCTATACGAGGATCGTTTTCCTCGGCTCACTGGGAAATATAGGTTATAATATGAACGCAGGAATCTTAAGGGGATTGGGGGACAGCAAAGCGTCTCTGTGGTTCCTCGTGGTTTCCTGCGTTGTCAATATCGTTCTGGATCTGGTATTTGTGGCCGGTTTTGGCATGGACGTGACAGGCGCGGCGCTTTCCACCATTATCGCGATGTATCTCTCATGGCTGGTGAGCATCCTCTACATACGGAAATGTTTTCCCACGCTTGGCTATACTTTCCTGCCCAGGCACTTTTATAAAGATGAGATCAAGAGCGTCATAAGCATTGGCCTGCCTATCGGCCTGAACCATTCTCTTTATTCGCTGGGCCATATGGCGCTGCAGACGCTGGTCAACGCCCAGGGCTCCACTTTTATGGCGGCGCAGGCTGTGGGAGGCAGGATCACAGGGTTGTCCAACGTGGCGATCAGCGCGCTGTCCGCCTCCGCCACTACTTTTTCGGGGCAGAATTTCGGGGCAAAGAATTTTGACAGGCTCCGGGCGGGGTATCTGAAGATTCCTGTTATTTCCGGGATCGTCACGCTGGTGGCGGGACTGGCCATTATCGCTGTCCGGATGCCGGTTCTGCGGTGCTTTACCAGGGAGCCAGCGGTGCTGATGTACGCCAGCCGGTATGTGGTGATTTTGCTATTGTCCCAGTGGGTATACGCCATATTTAACGCTATCATCTCCGTTGTAAACGGCGTGGGACTGATCCGGTACACTATCGTAGTAAATCTGCTGATGCTCTGGGCGGTGAGGATCCCCAGCGCCTATCTGATCGCGAAACTGTTCGATGGCACTTTTGTGATGCTGTGTTTCCCCATCAGTTTCAGCTTTGGCCTGATCATGATGCTCGCGTATTACGCGTTTTCCCGCAAATGGAAAGAAATTATCCGCACAGGGCTCTGAGGGCTACGGACGAGCGGCGGTTTTGGCAGGAAACCATTTCAATACAATGAAAAAGAATACCATCCTGAGGGATTATTTTTATGAAGGTGAATGTGATACAGGTCAATTCGGCGGTGGAAGAGAAAGCCGACATCTGCGCGGTTAAGATCACGGAAGAGATACAAAGCGCGATTGAACTTCTGGAGGATAACCGCAGAAGTATCCCCTGCGCAGACGGTTCGGAAACGGTCATGTGCCGGACAGAGACTATCTACTATGTAGAATCTGTTGATAAACGCACTTACGTATATACGAAAGATAAGTGTTATGAGACGAAATACCGTTTATACGAACTGGAAAAAATACTGAAGTTTCATTACTTTCGCTGTTCTAAGGCAATGATTGTAAATATCCGGAAGATCAAATCGGTGAAGGCGGAAATGAACGGCAGAATGACAGCGGAACTGTTAAACGGGGAACAGATCGTTATCTCAAGATATTATGTCAAGGAGTTAAAAAGAAAGCTGGGACTTATGATATGACAAAAGTGAAAATTGTCTTCAACCAGACGTTGATGATATCAACGGCCATTTTGTTTGGTATAGGCATTCAGTGGTGGATCGAGTATATGTCCGGGGGGAGCGGTACGGTCGTGTGGTATTGGTACAGCCCGTTTGAGATCATTTTTACCGGTTTTATGGGTGCGGTTCCCACTGTGCTGATTTGCGACTGGAAAGGACGCGGCCTCGGTAAAATGCGATTAGGCATCAGGCTGTTCCTTCATTTTATCTGTCTGGGCGCGATGGTTTCTTTCTGCGGGTATCTTTTCAAATGGTATGGCGGATGGAAAGAATATCTTCCCATCGCGGTCATGTACGTTTTAATTTACGGTTTTGTGTGGGCGGTAACGCGTTGGCTTACAAAGAGCGATGCAAAAAAGATTAACGAGGTCCTGAAAGAGATACAGGATCAGGAATAGACTGTTATAAAAACGTCATATAAAGTGCAACTTGGTCGCGTGCAGATGCATGTCGGTCGGGCTGCTCTTTTTTGTGTGCGCAAATCTGATAGAATAGGCTTAAAAATTGATACGCCGCAGCTGGCGGCAGAATTGGAGGAAGCCATGAATGCAATCACAGTATCGGATCTGTCCAAAGAATACAAAGAACATTTGGCGCTGGATCACATTTCATTTGAAGTAAAAGAAGGAGAATTGTTCGCTTATCTGGGGGAAAACGGCGCGGGCAAGTCCACCACCATCAATATCCTCAGTACAGTTCTGAAAAAGAGCGGCGGATCGGTGAAAGTTTTTGACTATGAACTAGGGAAGGAGGATGATGAGATCCGTGATGCCATCGGCATTGTATTTCAGAATTCCGTATTAGACAATAAACTCACGGTAAAAGAAAACTTATATACCAGAGGCGCTTATTATGGGCTTTCCGGGAGACAGGTAGATGAGAGGCTTGTGCCTTTTATGCGCAGTTTTGAATTGTCGGAGATCTGGAACCGTAAATATGAAACATTATCCGGCGGACAAAGGAGAAGGGTGGATATCGTGAGAGCGCTTCTAAACGATCCAAAAATTCTCTTTCTGGACGAACCGACTACGGGGCTGGATCCGAAATCCCGTAAGATCGTGTGGGATCACATCAATTATCTGAGAAGAGAAAAAAACAGGACCATTTTTCTGACCACCCATTACATGGAGGAGACGAGAGACGCCGACCAGGTGGTCATTCTGGATCAGGGGAAGATCATCGCTAAGGGAACTCCCGCAGAGCTGAAAAGCAAGTATGCTCACACAAGGCTGATCTGGTATACCGATCGGTCCGGGGAGAGGGAAGAAGTGATAAACGGGTATGAATTTACTTATGATTCGGATCATTATAACGTAATGTTTCAAGGGAATATTACGGATTTCCTGTATCAGAATAAAAGCCGGATCACAGATTATGAGATCGTAAAAGGAAGCATGGACGATGTGTTTTTGAACCTGACGGGAAAGGAGTTAGTATGAAAAAGTTTGCAGGATTGACAAAAAGAAATCTTATGGTATTTTTTAAGGATTGGCAGTCCGTTGTCTTTTCGGTGCTGACATCTATGATCGTATTCGTATTATACCTGTTGTTTTTAAAAGGTACGTTTATGGAGGCCTTTCAGTCGGTTCTTGATGCCGTGCCTGGACTGGCGGATTTCATAAGAGAGGAAGAGATTGAAACATATTGTGATCTGCTGCTGTTTACGGGGGTTTTGGGATCGGCAATGATCACCGTGCCGTTTCAATGCCTGTCCATCATCGTAAGAGATCGTGAAAACAAAATAGATTATGATATCTTAGCAACGCCGGTTTGCAGATGGCAGATTGTCTTATCCTATTTTACCGCGGCGGCTCTGTCCTCGGTTTTGCTGACCGGATTGATCTTGACGGCGGGGCTTGCCATTCTGGTTTCCAAGGGCAGTATCTACATGGACGCGGCGCATGTGATGGGGGCATATGGAGTAGTGGTGTTGGGCTCCGTTTCGGCCACCTCACTGTTTATGATCGTTATGTTGTCCTTCAAATCTTCATCGGCATGCGGGGCGTTTTTCGGAATCCTCTCCGCCGCCGCGGGCTTCGTGATCGGAGCCTACATTCCGCTTTCTCAGTTTTCGGAAAGCGTGCAGACAGTCTGCAACATTTTCCCGGCAAGCCACATTACCATTCTGCTCAGAAATGTTCTTTTAAACGGGGTGCTCAGTGAGATGAACCGTTCTGCAGGGGGAGTTGATAACGGTATGTTTGTATATTCGCTGAAAGAGGTTTTTCCCTTTGAGGCGCACATGTTTGGAAACAATCTGGATGTGAGCGGCATGTTAGTCTATGTTTCTCTGGCTGTTCTGGTATGCACGGCAGTCATGATTTTTACTTATGCGAAGACCTATAAGAGAAAGTGATCCCTGTTACATATTTGTTTTGATAATATATGGAAAGGATTGACAATGTAAAGGAAAAGCACTAAAATAGATAAAACGATAGCGCAAGATTAAATCTTGCGGAATTAAAAAGACGTCACGAAAAGGAGGCTCGTCATGAAAATTGCTATACGCTATTATTCCAGAGGCGGCAACACCAAAAAACTGGCGGAGGCCATATCGGAGGCAGTGGGTGTGGAGGCAAAGACCACTGCGGAACCTTTGACGGAGGATGTGGATATTCTGTTTCTCGGCAGTGCCGTCTACGCTTACGGAGTAGATGAACAGATCAGGCGGTTTATCGATGGAATCGATGTCAGAGTGGGGAAGGTGGTCAATTTCAGTACAGCGGCGATCATCAAATCCACGTATAAACAAGTGTCGAAGCTGCTTGCCCGGAAAGGGATTGCGCTGGCGAAAGAGGAATTTGCCTGCAGGGGATCTTTTTCGATGATGCACAAGGGTCATCCCGATGAGAATGACTGCAAGGCGGCAGCCGATTTTGCGAAAGAAATTACTTTACAGAAGGATTGATACAATGACAGACCGATACGATGCAATCAAGCTGGAAAATCAGATCTGTTTTCCGCTTTACGTCTGCGCCAAAGAAATCGTAAAAGCGTATAAGCAGTATCTGGATGAACTCAACCTTACTTATACGCAGTACATTACCATGATGGTGATGTGGGAGCATAAAGAACTGCGGGTGAAAGAAGTGGGGAAGTTTTTATATTTAGATTCCAGTACTTTGACACCGCTGTTAAAACGGCTTGAGGAGAAAGGCTATGTGATCAGGCAGCGTTCCCCGGAGGATGAGAGAGATCTGATCGTAAAAATCACGGAAAGCGGCGAAGCGCTAAAAGAACAAGCGGTCACGATACCGGAGAAACTGGGCATGTGTATCGAGATGGAGCCGCAGAAGGCGCAGCAATTATATGGGCTGCTTTACGATCTGATCGGCAAACTGACAGGGTGACGCACAAAAGAAGTTTAACTTAGAAGGGACGGTACCGATAAGGGAACTGAATCGCCTGAAAAGAGGAGGTCGCTTGTATGAAAAAGTTTTTTGATACGCCGAGGAAAGCGGTTATTTCAGCCGTTTGTATTGTGGCCTTTGTCTTGGCAGCGGTTGCGCTGATGGGCGCAATCGTGTTAAAGCAAAGCCTGATAAGCAAGTCGGAGGCGGGCGCTGCTGCTCTGGCGGACGCGGGATTGAAAGAGGCGGATGTATCGGCCCTGCGTGTCAATTTGGATTTTGATGACGGCCGTTTTGAGTATGAAGTGGATTTTTATTGTAACGGCGCGGAATATGAATATGTGATCCAGGCCAAAGACGGGGATATCATTGCAAGGGATATTGAGGGCGGGAATAGAGAGGTTGGTCAGAATGGCCGGACCAATCCGGTCAATCCCGCTCCTTCTTCCGCTGCGGAACCCTCTGGGAGCGAACAGAGCGCTGCGGAACCCTTCAGGAGCGGACAGAGCGCGGCGGAACCCTCAAGGAGTGAACAGAGCGCTGTGGAACCGTCCGAGAGTGAACAGAGCGCTGCGGAACTCTCCAACGATCCGGCAACGCAGGAAATTTCTCTGGAGATGGCAAAGGAGGCGGCACTTGCGGATGCGGGCCTGTCTGATACAGAAGTCACCTTCACGAAAGAACGGCTCGACAACAATGACGGTATCAAAGTATATGATCTGGAGTTTTATACCGCAGATGCGGAATATGATTATGAGATCAACGCTTTTGACGGTACTGTGCACGAAAAAGATATGGAAGCGTTTGGCGCCGGTCAACAGGCGCACTCGCGCGTTGGAGGAAACCGACCGGAGGGCAGTGATATCGGAGTTGACCGTGCAAAGGAAATCGCCCTGGATCATGCGGGCCTGACCGAGGCGGAGGTCCGGTTTGTCAAAGCGGAGTTTGAATATGACGATGGGAGAGCGGAATATGAAGTCGAATTCTACTTGGACAGAACAGAGTATAGTTACTCTGTTGATGCGGCTTCGGGGGATATCATTCATTATGAGGCCGACTCTGACTGACGCGGGCGGTTTACCCGGAGTTTCTATGCGGCAATGACAAACTTTTATTCCCGATCCTACAGATGCGGATACCGCGCCTGTCGGGACAGCGCGCCCTTCTTGGAATTAGCGAAGAGCATAAATTTTGTGCAAAATTCCTTTTGACAAAAGGAAAAATATTGATTATATTAGATTTAAACGTGTGGCATTGAATGCGTAAGTCCAGTTCAGGCTGCACGTTTCTTATATTTATTACAGCGTACCAAAGCGTGTAACCTGATAAAAAGTTATGGATTTTCAGGTTCCACGCTATTTTTATGCGGCTATGGAGAACAACGGGCGATACGCATTCCGCGCACGAAAGGAGTCGTTTCGGCTCATAAATTTGAAAGGCAGGTATCAAAAATGGAAACCAATTCAAATCAATTTTTAGGGACGGAAGGAATAGGAACTTTGATGAAGCGATATGCCGTACCCTGTATCATTTCCCTTTTAGTAGGGGCGCTGTATAACATTGTGGACCAGATTTTTATTGCCAATGCCGATTATCTGGGCTCTTACGGAAATGCCGCCAACACAGTGGTTTTTCCTCTTACGGTGATCGCGCTTGCCATCGCGGTTATGCTCGGAGACGGATGCTGCGCGTTTGTCAGCTTAAGCCTCGGCAGGAAAGATATGAAAAGCGCCAGAAAAAGCGTAGGAAATGCGGTAGACTGGTCGATCCTAAGCGGCTTTTTGCTGTGCGCTGCCTATCTGATCTTTGCCGACCCTATCATCACAATGTTCGGCGGTACTGTAAATGCTGAAACATTCCAATATTCTAAAGAATACTTTTTCTATATTTCGCTGGGCGTTCCGTTTTATATGTTCGGGCAGGCCATGAATCCTGTGATACGGGCGGACGGATCCCCTAAGTTTGCGATGGCTTCCACATTGGCAGGAGCATTATTGAATATCGTTCTGGACCCGATCTTTATTTTTGTCTTTCGGTGGGGCATGATGGGAGCGGCAGTGGCCACTGTAATCGGGCAGATCGTCACGGCGGCATTGGCGGTATGGTATCTGCTGCACATGAAGCTGATCAGGCCTGCGAAGCAGGATTACCGGATAGACTGGGAAATCCTGCGCAAGACGCTGACCTTGGGCGTCACCAGTTTCCTGTCCCAGATATCTCTTGTGGCGGCAATGGCTGCCATCAACAATATGATCCGCAAATACGGCGCGATGGATCCTGTTTTCGGACAGGAGCAGTATGCACAGATTCCTATGGCGGTGGTCGGCATCGTCATGAAATTTTTCCAGATCGTCATTTCTATTGTCGTTGGTATGGCGGCGGGCTGTATTCCCATAGCGGGATATAACGTGGGAGCCGGATTGAAACAAAGGGTCAGAAAACTGTTTACAAGGCTGCTGGTATCGGAGGCTGCGGTCGGCGCCGCGGCTCTTTTCATTGTTGAACTGTTTCCCGGACAGCTCATTGCGATCTTCGGAGCGGCCAACGAGAGCGTATATTATACGGAGTTTGCCGAGAAGGCGTTTCGCGTTTACCTGTGCATGATACTCCTTGCCTGTGTGGACAAAGCCTGTTTCATCTTTTTGCAGGCTATGGGAAAGGCTGCGGCTTCCACCATGCTTTCCATGGTGCGCGAGATTGTGTTCGGCGTGGGATTTGCCCTTTTGCTTCCGCTATATTGGGGATTGGACGGGGTGCTGTATTCCATGCCTGTGTCCGATCTTTTGACATTTTTGATCGCTGTGGTCCTGATAGGCAGGACTTATAGGGAACTGGGAGAACCGGTACTGCAAAATAGCGAATCATGCCCCGGCTGACAAACCGCTCCAATAAACTTGCCTTGCAAGGGCGATATTTTCCTCAAGGGAAAACTCGTTCTGCAGGGCAATGTCAGGCTGTATGCAGGCCGGGCGCTGTTTGCCGCGCTCCGCTTCCTCCCAGGCGTTTCCTGGGGGCGGTCATTATAATCCGGCGCTTTGTTACTTCTGTGTCACGGTCAGATGGGACGGCGCCATTTGCAGGACATTTCCTGGAAGCAGTTTGACAAGGAATTTTTGAAATGCTACAATCAAAAAAGCGGAAAGACTTTTCATCTGGGACAGATCCGGTTTTTGCTTTCATTTTCTGATTGGCAAGCCCGGTGGAGCGGCGCCATGGATCATTTACGGGAAGAGGGATCATCATATGGATGTATTGACCAGGGAACAACGACACAGAAATATGTGTAATATCAAGGGGAAGGATACAAAAATTGAAATACTTCTGAGATCTGCCCTGCGGGAAAAGGGATTTCGATATAGGAAAAACTATGGTAAATTGCCGGGAAAGCCGGACATAGTATTGACGAAATATAAAATTGCCGTTTTTTGTGACAGCGAGTTCTTTCACGGAAAGGATTGGGAACAGCTGGAAGAAAAATTGCGAAAGTCAGATCATGCGGAGTTCTGGATCAATAAGATAAGCAAAAACAGATTGCGGGATGATGAAGTCAATAAAAAGCTGAATTATCTTGGATGGAAGGTAATAAGATTCTGGGGCAACGAAATTAAGAAAAATCCTTATGACTGTATACAGGTGATTGAGGAGGCGATCTATGACAGCCTCTTTGCGGAGGAATATGAGTAGGGAAGTGAAACACGGGTCGGAGGAACACCGACAGGAAGAGATGAAAAATGCGCCAAGAGGGGATGATATTTTTGGCGTACGCCAGAAATTGGGAATAACGCGGAAAGAATTTTCGGACGCGCTTCAATTTTCTTATGAAGAAGAAAAATTATTGAAAGACTGGGAAACGGGACAGATTGAGATTCCGGATAGAATTTACGAAAGGATCATGAACTTTCCGACAGAACCGGCTTTAAAGAAGCCGCCCAGAGACAGCTGCAGATTCACAATGATCGATTTGTTTGCCGGGATCGGAGGAATACGTCAGGCCTTTCAGCGTCAGGGCGGATATACGGTATATTCCTCCGAATGGGATAAATTTGCGCAGACTACCTATAGGATCAATTATGGTGAAACACCGGATGGCGATATCACGCAAGTGAATGAAAATGATATTCCGGACCACACCATCCTTCTCGGAGGATTCCCGTGCCAGCCTTTTTCGCAGGCCGGCTTAAAAAAAGGTTTTGAGGATGTGAGAGGAACTTTGTTTTTTGATATTGCAAGAATTATCAAAGCAAAGCGGCCGAGGGCGTTTTTGCTTGAAAATGTCAAGCAGCTGAAAAACCATGACAAGGGAAGAACGTTAGAAGTCATTTTGTCCGTGCTCAATGAATTGAATTATTATGTTCCGCAGCCTCAGATTTTGAACGCGTATGACTTTGGCATTCCTCAGAACCGGGAACGGCTGATCATTGTCGGATTTGATAAAAACCGTCTGCCGGATCATTATGATCCGTTTGAGTATCCTGTCGGTCAATCTCATGAAAATGTTAAAGTAGGGAATATTTTGGAAGATCAGGTATCTGAAAGATATACTATTTCAGACAAACTTTGGCAGGGACATCTGGAAAGGAAAAAGAAGAATCGGTTAAAGGGCAATGGATTTGGATACTGCCTGTTCAACGCGGAGAGTAAATATACGAGTACGATCAGCGCAAGATATTATAAGGATGGCAGCGAAATCCTGATTGAGCAGAAAGACAAAAACCCCCGGATGCTGTCCCCCCGAGAATGCGCCAGACTACAGGGGTTTCCGGAAGAGTTTATCATCCCTGTTTCCAATGCGAGAGCTTATAAACAGTTTGGCAATTCCGTGTGTATTCCTGTGATAGAAGCAGTGGCCGTAAAAATGATAAGTTATCTGGAAAAGTATCATATGAT
This sequence comes from uncultured Acetatifactor sp., assembly GCA_947629645.1. Lineage (GTDB taxonomy): Bacteria > Bacillota > Clostridia > Lachnospirales > Lachnospiraceae > Acetatifactor. The sequence goes on from CANREV010000013.1 coordinate 66,396, forward strand.
ATAACGGCCTTATTCCGGAAAGGAAACGACCGAATAGCATTCAAGTCATGAATGGAAGGCATTCATGATATAATGATAAGAATAATATGCAAATTTAGAGACAGGAGGGTTAAATATTTGAAAAAGTTAGGTTTTGGACTGATGCGGCTGCCCATGACGGAGCAGTCAGGTACGGCAAAGATAGATCTGGATCAGACAAAAAAGATGGTGGATCTGTTTATCGAAAAAGGATTTACATATTTTGATACTGCGTGGATGTATATGAATTTTGAGAGCGAAAGAGCGGCTAAGGAGGCGTTGGTGGACCGTCATCCCAGAGACAGCTTTACGCTTGCTACTAAACTCCACTCTGAATTTGTGAATTCTCTGGAGGATCGTGATAAAATTTTCAACGAGCAGTTGGAAAAAACAGGGGCAGGTTTTTTTGATTATTATCTTCTGCATGGCATCGAGGGTTCCATGCTGCCGAAGTATGAAAAGTTCGACTGCTTTAACTGGCTGTTGGAGAAACGCGAGAAAGGACTGGTAAAACATGCCGGATTTTCGTTCCATGATTCTCCCGAGCTTTTGGATGAGATCCTTACAAAACATCCGCAGATGGAATTTGTGCAGCTGCAGATCAATTACCTTGACTGGGAGAGTCAATGGGTTCAGGCGAGAGCCTGCTATGAAGTGGCGGAGAAACACGGAAAGCCCGTCATCGTGATGGAGCCGGTCAAGGGCGGAACACTGGCAAAGGTTCCTGAAAAAGTCCGGAAGCTGTTTAACGATCACGCTCCCGAAATGTCCGTATCCAGCTGGGCGATCCGCTTTGCGGCGTCTCTGCCCAATGTGATGATGGTGCTCTCCGGTATGTCCGATCTGGCCCAGATGGAAGACAATCTCAGCTACATGGAGGATTTTAAGCCCCTGACGCAGGAGGAGAAAGATCTGTGCCATCAGGCGGCGCGGATCATCAACCAGCAGATCGCCGTACCCTGCACAGGCTGCTCTTACTGTACGCAGGGGTGTCCCATGCACATCGCCATCCCCCAGTATTTTTCTCTTTATAATGAGGATATGCGGGAATGCCTGGAGGAAAAAGGCTGGACGGTGAATTATTCCAATTACAGAATGCTGACCGATAAATTCGGAAAGGCCAAGGACTGTATCGGGTGCGGCCAGTGCGAGGGAATCTGTCCTCAGCATCTGCCCATTCCTAAGTATTTAAAAGACGTATCCAGACACTATGACCGATAGCGGTGTCAATAAGCATGTGTGGAAATGGCTTAAATATATTTTGGCTTGGGATAAGGGGTTGATGTGATGAACAAGGGAACATATGTCGCGGATTTTACAGAAGGAAATGTTACAAAACAGCTTCTGACATTTGCCACGCCTTTATTCTTATCCAGTATGCTGCAGATTGTCTACAATATGGCGGATATGGTTATCGTGGGTCAGAAACTTGGGAAAGTAGGGCTTTCCGCCGTATCAGTCGGAGGTGACGTTACCAATTTCCTGACGTTTCTTGCCATGGGATTTTCCAACGCCGGACAGGTGATCATTGCGCAGTATATCGGAGCGGGAGAGAAGCGCAAAATTGGCCGTTTTATTGGTACAATGCTCACTTTTATGATGCTGTGCGCCGTTTCAGTCAGTGTGGTCTGTCTTTTGGCAAGAGTACCCATCCTGCGGCTCATGAATACACCGCAAGAGGCTTTCTCGCAGGCGCTTTCTTATGCCACTGTCTGTATGGCGGGTTTGATTTTTATCTACGGTTATAATATTGTCAGCGCGATCCTGCGCGGACTGGGGGACTCCTTAAGACCGTTTATCTTTATCAGCGCATCGGCTGTCATCAATATTATTCTGGATCTGGTATTGGTGACAGGATTGGACATGGGAGGCTTTGGGGCGGCCGCGGCCACGGTTTTCAGCCAGGGGATCTCCTTTGTAAGCTGCGGCATTTATATCATTAAAAACCGTGAGCGTTATGGAATTGAGATCAGCAAAAAAGATTGGATTGGAATAGATGGCAGTATGTTGGCAGGTCTGGTAAAGCTGGGGCTGCCTATGGCGATCAAGAGCGCTTCCATCCAGTTTTCAAAGCTGTTCGTGAATTCCTGGATCAATTCTTACGGGGTAGCGGTATCCGCTTTCGCGGGTATAGCCAACAAGATCAACAGTACCTCCAACCTGTTTTCCAATGCGTTTAACACTGCGGGGTCTTCCATGGTGGGGCAAAATGTCGGCGCAAAGAAGTATGAACGCATCAAAAAGATCGTGTTTGCAGTATTTCGGGTTACTTTTTCCATTGCCACATGCCTGACCATTTTAATGCTGGTTCTTCCCCGGCAGATCTTCGGCTGTTTTACCACGGACGAGGAGGTTATAGAGATTGGTATGGGATATATCCCGATAGCCGTGTTGATATTTTACGGAAGCGCCGCAAGATCCGGAATGAATGCGCTGATCAATGGAAGCGGCAACTACAAAGTGAATTTTGCAACGGCTATCCTGGATGGAATTGTGCTGCGGATCGGGCTTGCGCTGCTGTTTGGCCTTGCCTTCCATATGCGCCACATGGGATTCTGGCTGGGAGATGCGCTGGCTGGATTTACGCCGTTTTGGATCGGGTTGGCGTTTTATTTCAGCGGAGCGTGGAAAAAGGAGAGGCGGACCGTTTAGTCACGCCTCTCCCCGTTCTTTCACGAATTGATCCACGAGCTTTTGCACTTCCTCAAGACAGGAGCCGCAGACAGAGCCTGCGCCGGTGGCCTCCTGTACTTCTTCCACAGTGCCGGCTCCCGAGTCCACGGCATCCTTGATCATGCCGGCGGTGACGGACATACAGTAACATACGGTTTTTTCAAGATCCATTGCAATTTACCTTCCTTTCAGGTTTGTGGTGACAGTTTTGCCGATTGGTGAACGGCTGACTGAACTGTTATTAAGTTTTCCAAATAATTCGTGAGGTTTTAAGATAAGTGTCAGAGAGCAATCAGCTCGGCGGCACTTATCTTTTTTTTGGATATAAGCACCAGAGTTGAACGCTCTGGTGCTTATTTTTTTGCCTAAAAGATCAGGAGGTGTAGAGCAATGGCAGGAACCAAGCGGTCACGGAAACCGTACAAGAGGCTCCGCTTCGAGGACAGGAAGCGGATCGAGAGCCTCTGCGCCGCAGGGAAGACGGTCGATGAGATAGCGCTGATCATTGGCGTTCACTCGACCACCATGTACCGGGAACTCGAAAGAGGCGGTGATCCGTACCGGGCAGAGGTCGCGCAGAGGAACGTCTGATGGAAGGAGGCGGACCGATGACAGAACAGCAACTCATCCTTCAGAAATTGGAGGAACTGTCCAAGAGGATGGATGACGGCTTCAAAGGAGTGAGCGGAGAGATCAGCGACCTGGAGCGCAGGCTCGGGAAACAGGAAAAGAAGATCCGCAAGGCCGCCAAAGAACAGAGCCTGCAGGCATCCGAGATCGAGAAGCTAAAGAAGATCGTCAAGGATATCGCAGATTCAGACGGGCGGCGATACGGCAGCGAGGTAGCCATCCGCAAGGAGCCGGCCTATGAGGGATTCGAAGAATGCGGCATCAGCAAACGGGCGGCAATGAGGGCGCTCCGGGATGCCGGGGCAATCAAGACCGACTCCCAGAACAAGACCACCTGCACCATCCGGGTGGACGGAAAAGCAGAGCGCGTGATTATAGTTTTCATGGACGGCGCGGACAACTGAATAAGGGAACACGGTGGGGTGCAGCGGCCACCTGAAAAACGCTGGTCTGGCGGAGCCGATGCAATAAGTCCGCTCGGTGCGGAACCGTCCCAGTTCGGGAACGTGCCGTAAGAGGGGTGGGGAACGGCAGACCCTCGTAAAAAAATCTCGGTTCGGAGGCGATCAAGCGCAGGGTGTGAGACACCGGATGCGCCGGGACCTGCGGCGGCATTCTTTATCATTCGGTGGCGGAGCGATCCGCACTCAACTGGGCAGGGCATTATGGGCAACCCAAAGAATACTCGGGGAGCATGAGGCTGGCAGGGTTCTCTTCCACAGCGTGGAGAACTCTCTCAGAACGCCGGGACCCAAGAAGCCTGGAGAGCATAAAGGGCGCAAGCGCCTGAGTTATCCACTAAGTTATACACAGTATATCCACAGGAAGGGGACGGAATGAGGATCAGGAAACCGAAGCGGAGTGAAAAGGTAAGGATCAGCAAGGCAGGGCTGGACTGGAAGGAATGGAATGTGCTGGGGACGCTGGAAGACGGACGGCTCCGGCTGGTAAACAAAAGGACCGGTGACTGGAAGGTCATAGACGGGTAGAACGAAAAAAGGAAGTGAAGGTGACGTATGGATGATACGAGAAGCCCACGGACAAGAGGCTCCGTGCGTATGAGAAGGAGGCGCAGGGCAAGGATCCGCAGGCTGGCAAAATGGACGGCGGCTGTTCTGGCGGCGGTGATGATGGTGGCGGTGTTTCTGCTGGTCAGTGACGGGGCAGACGGAGAGCCGCAGGGAACCGAGCAAAGGTATTACATATCGGACGATTACTACTATACCAACTACGAGGATTACCTGCAGGCGGTGAAAGAACGGGATGCCGCCCATGCTGCAGAGGAAGAGGCCGCCCGGCAGGAGGCGGAAGAGATCCGCAGATCCATAGACGAATACAATGCCAGGATGCAGGCGCAGGCGGAGGCGGAATTCAAAGAGATGCAGGAACAGTACCGGACGGAGATCCCGGACAAGTACGATGACATCCCTCTCCTTTGGAACATGGTCGAAGCAGAGGCCGGCAATCAGGATCTGATGGGAAAGAGGCTGGTCGCTTGCGTGGCACTGAACCGGGTGGATGATTCGGAATGGCCGGACACGCTGACCGGGGTGATCACACAGCCGCGCCAGTTCTCCTCCTACTGGGACGGAGGCATGGAAAAGTTCAGTGAGATATCGGAGTCCACAAAAGAGGCGGTGGCTTTGGAACTGGAAGAGCGAAGCTACCCGGGGCTGTATTATTTCACGGCAGAGGGGTACAGCCAATACGGAACGCCTTACTTCAAGTACGGTGATCATTATTTTTCGACAAAGTAGGGAGGCGGAAAGATGCTCCAGAAAATAGAGAACGGCCTGATCTTCGTAAAGGCCGACAAGGAACAGGAGGCGGTCATAAAGACATGGCGCCTGATGAAAAAGGATAAGGAAAGAGGGTACTGGTACGGGATCATTTCAAAGCCGCTGCTTTTGAACCTGCAGAGGAACGGGGGGCTGATTCCTCCGGCAAAGAAGCTGCTGGAACAGATGCAGACGGTGCAGGATGCGGTGGACACTGAGAGGGTGAAGCCGGACAAGGAAGTGAAGCCGATGTGCAGGTTCCCGGTCAAGGCGAAGCTGTACACGCACCAGATCAGGGCGGCGAACATGGCGCTTATGACCTTCGGAGCCATCCCACCGGGAGGTGGCAGCTAATGGACTACAAGGGACTGATCCGGCAGATGGAGAGCCTGAAGCGGAACAGCAAGTCATTCATCACCGAGGACTCGGATCCGATCTGGCAGGCAGACGTGGATGCGCTGGATGAGGCAATGGACATCATAGCGGACTACGAAAAGGTCACGGAACAGCTATCCCAGATGATCCAGAAATACGAAGTGGAAAAGGATCCCATCGACCGGGGCATGGGAGTGTACCAATGCCCGGACTGCTCCTGCATGGTCAATCTGGGACACGAACACTGCAGGCGGTGCGGACGGCGGCTCGGCTGGATGCCGAAACCGAAAGCGAGGCCGGCAGGGAAGACCGGAAAAGGGAAAAAGAAAGCAAGACGGTAAGGATGGTTTGAGATGCCAACAAGAGACGATTTGAGAATGATGAGGGCGCTACCACTGAATATAAAAATCAGGATGACGGAAACCCGTATCCGAGAATGGGTGAATGAATTCGGGACTGATGGAGTTTACATCAGCTTTTCTGGCGGAAAAGACAGCACCGTGCTTCTTTTCATAGCAAGACGAATGTACCCGAATATCCCGGCTGTTTTCTGCAACACCGGCCTCGAGTACCCGGAGATTCAGAAGTTCGTAAAACACAATGATGGGATCGAGATAATACGGCCGAAAATGACTTTCCGGCAGGTGCTGGAAAAATACGGCTATCCGGTTATCGGAAAAGAGGTAGCCGAATACGTCTACACGGTCCGCCATAGCAAAGGGGAAAAATACGTGGCTAACAGGCTTGCCAGATTAAACGGGACATTCAGAAGAAAAGACGGGAAACTGAGTCAGTACAATCGTCCACAGTACAAATACCTGCTTTTCGCTCCGTTTGAAATATCCTCGGTCTGCTGCACCGAGATGAAAAAGAAACCATTCAATGAGTACAGCAAAAGGACCGGCAGGGTGCCAATAATGGCAACCATGACAGAGGAAAGCAGGCTCCGGGAGGGGAAGTGGCTGAAAACCGGGTGCAACTCCTTTCATTCAAAACACCCTAACAGCACTCCCATGGCGTTCTGGACGGAACAGGATGTTCTGAGGTTTTTATTTACTTACCATTCGGAGATGCTCGAATTCCTCGAAAAGCATTTCTATGATGAGGGCTTCACACAGGAAGAAATCGAGAAAATAAAATACGAACATCCATGGGCCACCTGCTATAAAGACATCGTGCCATACCAGGAAGGAGCCATAGACGGACAGATGCTCTTAGACGAAGTGGTGGAGTGCGGAGATTGCAAATTCAGGACAACCGGGTGCAAAAGAACGGGATGCATATTCTGCTTTTTTGGAATCACGCAGGATCCGGAGAGAATGCTCCGGACGCAGGACATGGAACCCAAAATAGCTGATTACATTTTGAGGGGCGGAATGATCAATGAGAATGGAATGTGGCAGCCATCGCCGGACGGCATGGGCCTCTGGTTTGTCATTGAGTGGCTATGCGCCCACGGGAATCTGAAAATCCCATACAGAGGGAGAGATACATACATAGAAACATACGGATCCGAATGGACCAATAAGCAACTGACGGATCCGCTGGATATTAGGTATTAAGCGGCGGCCGCCGTTTGATATAAAAACAACCAGGAAAGGAGAAAGAAATGCTTGAATCACTATTCACAAAGTACGGCAGGGTGGTCTTTTTCGACACCGAGACAACCGGATTCAATCCAGACAAGGATGACCAGATCATAGAACTGGCAGCCATCGCCGTGGACCGTGACGGGACGCAGGCCGAGATGGATGACTTCATCCGGCTGGAAACCCTGCCGGAACTTCCTCAGACAATCACCGATCTGACCGGGATCACCGGAATCCAACTCAGCGCCCAGGGCATAGACGAAGAGGATGCCGTCCGGAAATTCGTGCGGATGATGGAGCCGGACAAAAACAACGGCGTCCTGCTGGTAGCGCACAACGCCCAGTTTGACCTGCTCTTTCTGGTCTACAGCATGATCCGGCACAGGGAAAAGAACAAAGGGTGGATGCAGGTCTTCAATGACTGCGACTACCTGGACACGCTGACGATTTACAAAGACCGGAGATCCTATCCGCACAAGCTGGAGGATGCGATCCGGGAATACGGCCTCGCCGGGAAAGTGGAGAACTCGCACCGGGCCGTGGATGACTGCCGGGCGCTCTTCGAGGTAGCCAAGAGGATGGAGGAAGAGAGGGCAGACCTGCTCCAGTATGTGAACCTCTTCGGGTACAACCCGAAATA
>CANREV010000014.1 GCA_947629645.1 uncultured Acetatifactor sp.
AGCCGTTCCATAAAGGGGCCGTCATGGGCCTGCGCTTCCTCATAAATTCCCTGATACATCTCCTGGCTTAACGCAAAAACCACGTCTTCCTTGCGTTTGAAATAGGTATAGAACGTGCCGTTCGATACGCCGCAGGCTTTTGTTATCTCTTCGATAGATGTGTTGACCAGGCCTTTTTCACATACCAGCTTTTTCGCCGCCTCCAGCAGCTTACGCCTGGTTTCCAGTGCGGCAAGCTGCCGATTGGTCATCTTCTTTGCCACACCATCACCTCCTTTGTGTGGTTTCATTATATCTCATTCACTGAATTAAAGTCAATGACTTTTAATTAATTCTTACTTTGCCTGCCCTGAGCAAACGAGAGGAAACACGCTTTGCGAGTTTCACCCGTTACCGCGGTATTCGCCCAATTGACAAGCAAGCTTGTCAGCCTGGCTCATTGCTCGCGTAAAAAAACGCTATGTAATCGGATGAACCTTTTACATAGCGTTTTCAATTTTTCGTCTACTTGACGAAAGTTATATTTTGGTGAATGTTTCCTTATGACTCACGCCCTTTTGAGCGACAGCCTTTTCATTTTAATTTCTATTATCTCTGTACTCTTCCGGAAGCATCTCCGCCAGCCAGAGTCTCAACTTCTTTTCTGGATACCAGATTGAAGTCGCCGGGGATGGTGTGCTTCAAAGCGGAAGCAGCCACGCCATACTCGAGAGCAGCCTTGAAATCTTTACCGTCCAGCAGGCCGCAGATCACGCCGCCCGCGAAAGAGTCGCCGCCGCCTACACGGTCTACGATAGGATGAATGCTGTACTCTTTGGAGTGATAGAACTCCTTGGTATCTCTGGAGTAAATACATGCGGACCAGCCGTTGTCAGAAGCGGAATGGCTTACGCGCAGGGAGGAAATGCAGTACTCAAAGTTATAGTCTGCCACCATCTGCTCGAAGATGGACTTATAACCTGCCAGTTCCAGATCACCGCTGGTAACATCGGTCTTGCCGGGCTTGTAGCCAAGTACCAGCTCCGCATCTTCCTCATTACCGATACATACATCGACATACTGCATCAGGTTCTTCATCACCTTCTGCGCTTTCTCGGAAGACCACAGTTTCTTACGGAAATTCAAGTCTACGGAAACTTTTACGCCATGCTTCTTTGCAGCTTTCAGCGCTTCCTCAGTCAAAACTGCCGCGCTGTCGGAAACAGCGGGAGTGATACCGGTAAAGTGGAACCAGTCGGCGCCCTCAAAGATTGCGTCAAAATCAAAATCAGCAGCGGTTGCAGTGGAGATAGAGGAATGTGCTCTGTCGTACACAACTTTGGAAGGTCTCATGGAAGAACCGCTCTCCAGATAGTAGATACCAAGTCTCTCACCGCACTTTGCAATGTGCTTTGTATCCACATTGTACTTTCTCAGGGCCGCGATCGCACACTCGCCAAGTTCATTGTCAGGCACTGCGGTAACGAATTCAGCGTCATGACCATAGTTTGCCAGAGATACTGCCACGTTAGCTTCGCCGCCGCCATAGTTGATGTCAAACTCATCGGCCTGAATAAATTTCTCGTTGTTGGGGGTGGACAGTCTCAGCATGATCTCACCCATGGTAATTACTTTTGCCATTTTTTTAGATTCCTTTCACTTTTCTATAAATGATGATTCATTGCTTTTTAAGGTGCAGTACACTGCGATGTAATGTACTATAATGCACTGCAATGTATTGCGATGCGTTGCGGTGTACTGCGGTGCGCCGTATTGTCTTACTTCTGCACAAGATGTACCGCAAATCCGCCGAATTCTTCCTTCAGGTAGATTGCTTTTAAATTGCCCTTAGCATCTCTCTTCGCGGTATCTTCAGCGATCTCAACGCCCAGAACGCTGGTCAGATAATTGACAGCCCTGTCAATGTAATTGGTCCTGACCGCGATATGTCCGTGAGCGCCCAGATAAGGAGTCTTATAAACTTCCACAGCGCTTCCCGCAAATACGGAGCTGTTGCCGACTTTTACGGGCATACCGAAAATGAAGCCAAAACGGTTCGCGATCTTGGTAGCTTCCTCCTCGCTGGTACCATTGATGCCGATGTGCGCCAGTTCAAAGCCAAGCATGGTCTGAACGGCCTCCCTGGTCAGCTGCTCAATCTTATCCCACTCTCCCGCATTGATCAGGTCGCCGGGAACCATCCAGGAACCTCCGCAGGCGATGATCTTGGGGAAGTCGAGGTAAGAGGTCAGATTCTTGGCATTCACGCCGCCGGTAGGCATAAACTTCATATTGACATAAGGAGCCGCCATAGCCTTGATCTTAGCCAGTCCGCCGGACTGCTCCGCAGGGAAGAACTTCACAACGTCCAATCCCAGCTCGATAGCCTGCTCGATATCGGAAGGGCTGGAAGTACCGGGAGTGATGGGTACGCCTTTATCGATACAATACTTTACGGTTTTAGGATTTAATCCGGGACTTACGATAAACTTCGCCCCAGCCGCTACTGCTGCATCCACCTGCTCAGCATTGAGAACAGTGCCCGCGCCTACGCACATCTGAGGAAAGTTCTCTGTCATGATCCTGATGCCGCCTGCCGCCGCGCTGGTACGGAAGGTTACTTCCGCACAGGGAAGTCCGCCTGCACACAGAGCTTTTGCCAGAGGAAGGGCATCCTCCTCCTTGTCGATCTTGACAACAGGAACAATACCGATTTTACTGATTTGTTCTAATACTGCGTTCATAATTTCCTCCATTCATAAAAAAATTTAAGCAAGGATCTCCTTTACGGCTGCTGCCATCTTATCGCATTTGCAGTCCGCGAAGAAATATTCCTGAAACTTTTCGCCGGAAAGCGCTCCCTTTACCAGATCCTGATCCAGATTCTTTAAAATCGTCACCATATCCGTATGGGTCACTTCTTTCACCTTATCCAAAATCTTCTTATTGCGCTGCTCGGGTTCCACTCTCTCGGGAGGATAGCCGCCTCCGCCGGGAGCGCAGAACAGCTTTTCAAAAATATACTGAAGATTCAATTCGCCGCCCCATCCGAAATTCTCGGCAAACGGAATTGCTACACAGTTGCCGTCATTTACCTGTGAGAACAGATAGGCATCCAACGGAGACTCAATGTGTCCGCACAATACCTTAGGGAAGGAATTGCATGCTAACATAGCGCCCTCCCCCGTGCCGCATCCGGTGATCACATAGTCCGCCGCGCCGGAATTTAAAAGGACACCTGCAAGGATACCGTTCTGAACATAGGTCAGGGAATGAGGATCATCGGCGCCGTACATGCCGTAATTGACCACTTCATGGCCCATGGGCTCAACGACTTTCTTTAAAGTTGCGCAGATCATCTCATTCCTGGCTGCCTGACTGTTTTCATTAATCAACGCAATTTTCATGGAATCAGCCTCCTGAATTTAGTTTAAATTTTCCGCTCTGCAGCGGCGTTTCACCCTTTTTGGCTTACTCACACCACACGCTGCCTCGCTTCACTCTGCAGCGGCGTTTCACCTTTTTGGCTTACTCACACCACACGCTGCTTCGCTTCGCTCTGCAGCGGCGTTTTCACCCTTTTGGCTTACTCACACCACACGCTGCCTCGCTTCGCTCTGCAGCGGCGTTTCACGCGCCGGGTTGTCTGCCGTGAAAACGCTCATGCAGGCATGGCGTTTTCACCCTTTTGGCTTACTCACACCACACGCTGCCTCGCTTCGCTCTGCAGCGGCGTTTCACGCGCCGGGTTGTCTGCCGTGAAAACGCTCATGCAGGCATGGCGTTTTCACGCAGACAATCCGGCTTTGTGGTGTTCGACTATTCCGGCTGTTTGCCGATGTAGGCGAGGATACCGCCGTCAACATAGAGGATATGGCCGTTTACCGCGTTGGATGCCTCGGAAGCAAGGAATACAGCGGGTCCAGCCAGTTCCTCGGGCTTCAGCCATCTGTTGGCAGGCGTCTTAGCGCAGATAAACTGATCGAAAGGATGTCTGCTGCCATCCGGCTGTTTCTCACGCAGAGGCGCCGTCTGAGGTGTCTCAATGTAACCGGGTCCAAGGCCGTTGCACTGGATGTTGTACTGGCCGTACTCGGAGCAGATATTTCTGGTCAGCATCTTCAGTCCGCCCTTTGCAGCCGCGTATGCGGATACGGTCTCGCGGCCCAGCTCGGACATCATGGAGCAGATGTTGATGATCTTGCCATGACCTTTCTTGATCATGGAAGGAATCACTGCCTTAGATACAATGAAAGGCGCGTTCAGATCTACATCTACCACCTGTCTGAACTGCTCTGCGGTCATCTCGGTCATAGGGATTCTCTTGATGATACCGGCGTTGTTTACCAGAATATCGATCACGCCCACTTCCTTTTCGATCTGTGCCACCAGTGCGTTTACAGCATCCTCATTGGTCACATCGCAGACATAACCGTGAGCATTGATCCCTTTCTCCTTATAAGATGCCAGTCCCTTGTCTACCAGCTCCTGCTTGATATCGTTGAAAACGATGGTAGCGCCCGCCTCTGCGAACGCGGAAGCGATCGCAAAGCCGATGCCGTAGGAAGCGCCCGTCACCAGCGCTACTTTCCCTTCCAGTGAAAAGTTGTTTACATAATTGTTTGCCATTTCTACCTCTCCTTTATTTTAAAATTATGTTTCCCTTAAGAACCGTCCGGAAATAACTTTGCAAAAGTTATTTTAACGGTTTTTTAAGCTTACATCAGATCTTTCATTGCCACATCATCCATGTCGTCAAAGTCCTGATTTTCTCCCACCATACCCCAGATAAAAGTATATGCTCTGGAACCGCATCCGGAATGGATGGACCAGCTGGGAGAGATCACAGCCTCTTCATTTCTCATTACAATATGGCGCGTCTCGTTGGGCTCCCCCATGTAGTGCATCACAAACGCATCCTCTGGCATCTCAAAATAGAGATATACCTCCATACGTCTGTCATGAGTATGACAGGGCATCGTGTTCCATACGCTGCCGGGCTCAAGCTTTGTCATGCCCATCTCCAGCTGGCAGCTCTCCACCTGTCCGGGAAGAATATACTTACAGATCACTCTGTGATTTGCATCCTCCAGAGAGCCAAGTTCTACTTTATTTTCATCCTTCACAATGACCACGCCCTCCTCGGGAGTGCCTTCCGGCTTGATCAGCACAGTGGGGCAAGTCCTGTGGGCAGGCGCAGAATTCATATAGAATTTTGCAGGGTTGGACGCATCGTTGCTGGCAAAGACAATATCCCTGGAACCCATTCCGATATACATTGCCTCTTTGAAGCCGACCTGGTATACTTTACCGTCAACGGTGATCGTACCGGCTCCTCCGATATTGATAACGCCGAGCTCCCTCCTCTGGCAGAAGTACTCTGCGCGGAGCTCGTCCCCTGCGGTCAGGGTGATCGGCCTGACAGGCACTGCCGCGCCCGTAATAATCCTGTCAATGTGACTGTATACCAGCTTGATCTCGCCGGGAACGAAGAGATTCTGAATCAGGAACTCCTCTCTCAGACGCTCTGTGGTATAATGCTTCACATCTTTTGGTGATACTGCTGTTCTAAGTTCCACCTTACACGCCTCTCTTTCTTCAATATTGAGTTTTCCCTTTACATGAAAGCACTTACATTATAGCATATGGAGGTAAGCATTTCCAATAAATTTTAGCGATATTCCCTAAAATCTTTGTACAGGTTGCACCCTACCATACAGTATAATCGAAAATTTTTCCAAAGTCCATGCAAATATTCACAAAATTTATATAACAGCTTATCCCTTATGCGCCAAAGCCTGCCTGCGCATGTCCCTGGCATTGGATAACGCCGCCTCCGTCAGCTCATCGCTGCCTAAAAGCCTGGCCAGTTCGTCCAGCGACTCCTCTTCCCTCAGTGTGCGGATATCCGTGATGGTATTATCCTGGGTACTGCTCTTTTCAATGATAAAATGCGTGTCCGCCATGGCCGCGATCTGCGGCAGATGCGTGATACAGATCACCTGATGAGCCGCCGCCACAGTGTCCAGCTGCTCCGATACTCTCCACGCCGTCCTGCCGCTGATACCCGCATCGATCTCGTCAAAGATCAACGTGTCGATATCGTCCTTCCCCGCCAGCACCGTCTTGATGGCAAGCATCACTCTGGAAAGTTCACCGCCGCTTGCCACCTGCGCCAAAGGCTTTAACCCTTCCCCCGGATTCGTGGAGATCAGAAATTCCACATCATCATACCCACTGGCGGAAAAATCCTGTCCTGGGCGGACCGCGATCTCAAATTCCACAGTCAGGAAATTCAGGTTTACCAGCGCTTCTTTTAATTTTGCAGATAACAATGCCCCGTACTTTTTGCGGATCCCGGAAAGTCTTTCACAGGCATCTTCCAGCCGGCTCTGCGCTTTTGAAAGCTCTGCCTGAAGCTTTTCAATATATGCATCGTAGTCCGACAGCTTGTCCAGCAGGCGCTGCCTCTCTTCCCCGTAAGCGATCACATCCTCTATGGTATTGCCATATTTGCCTTTCAGATAATTTATGAGATTCAGCCGCTCCTCCGTGTCGGCAAAGGTCTCTCCGTCAAATTCACAGTCGTTCATATACTCCGACACATCTCTGTTATAATCGGCAAGCAGGCTGTCAATCTGTGAAAGCTGCCCTTCCAGCTCCACCAGCCTCTCGTCATAAGAAGAAACAGCGCGCAGGGCGCGCAGCGCACGGCTTAAGGCGCTTCCGGCCCCGCTTGCGCCATCGCTGCCAGTGTACTGATAGCTCTCCGCAAGGCATTCCGTGATCTTTCTCGCATTGGCCATCAAGCGGTAGCGCTTTTCCAGTTCCTCATCTTCCCCCGCCTTCAACTGAGCCTGCCGAATCTCCTGCCACTCAAATTCAGCAAGATCTTTCTCTCTCTCCTTCGCCGCCTCGTCCAGAGTTTCCTCCGATAGCTGCCCGCGAAGCTTTGCGCACTCTCTGTAAGCTTTCTCCACCTCGGCTGCTATGGGAATGATTTCTTCGCCGCAGTAAGCGTCCAGAATCTCCATATGTTTCTTTTTGTGCAGCAGGGACTGATGTTCATGCTGACCGTGAATATCGATCAGCGTTTCTGAAAGTTCCTTCACCTGCTTTGCCGTCACACTCTCCCCGTTGATCCGAAAGACGCTTTTTGCCGCCTGAATCCGGCGGCTGATGATAATGGTGCCGTCCTCCTGCGCCTCCAGATCCAGCTGCTCCAGCTTTTCTTTTACCTTTTCACTCTGGGAGGCAAAAACAAGCTCCACAAGAGCGCTGTCCTCCCCTCTGCGGAGCATCTCCTTGTCAAATTTTCCGCCTAAAGCCAGATTGACGGAACCGATGAGCAGAGATTTTCCCGCTCCCGTTTCCCCTGTGAGGATGTTAAGGCCTTCGCCGAATTCCACCTCCGTCTCTTTTATCAGCGCCAGATTTTTGACATGTAAGCTCTGTAACATCTTTCTCTCCTTCAGTACCTTCTCCGCTGATCTAATACCCTATTTCTCTATCATTACATGAATCTTCTCCATGAGCGCCTGCGTCTCGTCCACAGACCGCACCGCCACGAATATGGTGTCATCTCCGGCGATACAGCCTACCACCTCCGGAAACTTTAGCGCGTCCAGCGCCGCCGCCACCGCCATAGCCATGCCGGACACAGTTTTCACCACAAGGATATTCTGCGCCATGTCCATAGCCGCAAACCCATCCCTCAGCACACGGATATACCGGTCGCCCATATGACCGTCATCCTGCTTCAGAACGATGTACTTCTGCTTTCCGTTCTTCATGGAGATCTTGGACAGTTTCAATTCCCTGATATCTCTGGAGACCGTGGCCTGCGTCACTTCAAACCCGGCCTTCCGCAGATAATTCGCCAGCTCCTCCTGTGTCTCCACATCGTGCATTTGTATTATCTCGATAATTTTAGCATGCCGAATTTTTTTCATCCGTTAATTTTCCCTCATTTTTTTATGCAGTACCTCCAGGAAGCTTACCTGATTCAGCTGCAAAAATTCCGTGGTCTTCTCGGATTTGGCAATGCGCACTCTGTCTCCGGTCCGAAGCGGTATCACATGGCAGCCGTCAAAATTCGCCTCCAGCGTCTGGATTCTGCCTCCCCTGCCCTCAGGGATCTCAATCTCGATCACATCCTCCGGCGAAAGAATGATACTGCGCTTGTTGAGCGTATGGGGACAGATGGGGGTCAGCATGATCAACCGCGCCTTAGGCTCGATCAAAGGTCCTCCTGCGGACAAATTATACCCCGTGGAACCGGTAGGCGTGGTCACGATCATGCCGTCCGCGTTGTAGTGATTCAAAAACTGTCCGTTCACATAAATATTGAATTTAATGATCTGCAGAGAACCGCTGCGGGACACCACAATATCATTTAGCGCCCATCCTTCCTCGGTGCCGCCGTTGGCGCAGAAAATTCTGCCGTTGAGCATCATGCGGCTCTCCTTCTCGTAATGGCCATCGATCAGGCTGTCCAGGGATTCCTCCAGATTGGGCAGTTCGATCTCTGTCATATAGCCCAGCGTGCCCAGATTTACGCCTATGATGGGAATGCTCAGCTTTTTCGTCTCCCGCGCCGCCTGAAGGACGGTGCCATCTCCTCCCAATACAATGATACAGTCCACATCCGTGGGAAGATCCGCAGGCGCGTCTTCGGTATCAACGCGCATATTTTCCTTCCAATCCTCCTCTTCCGCCCAGACGGTAGCTTTCTGACCTTTGCATTCCAGATAATCGCAGATCCTTTTCGTTGTCTCCAGATTCTTGTCTTTATGCCTGTTTGTAAACACCAGAAAATGCTTCATACCCTGACCTCCCTCTACAATTGGTGGGAACGTTCCACCGTTTCCCCGATCAGCCTCTCCCATTCTTTCTGATGGGAAAGACCGCTCTTTTCCTCCAAGATGCGCTGCAGCCTTTCCTCCGCTTCCCGCTGCGTCAGACACTGGATCTCATCGGAGGGCTCCCGCTCTTTTTTGATGTGGAGAAGATACTCAATATTGCCCTCCGGTCCCTTGATGGGAGAATACTCCAGATGCAGCACCACAAAGCCGATGCTGTCCGCGTAGTCCACAATCTTTGCGATCACTTCCCTGTGAACTTTCGGCTCCCTTACCACACCGTTTTTCCCCACCTTCTCCCTCCCTGCCTCAAACTGCGGTTTGATCAGGCATACCATCTGTCCGCCTTCTTTCAGCAGATTTCTCGCAGGGATCAGAATCTTGGTCAGGGAGATGAACGATACATCCACGCTGGCAAAATCGAGTTCCTCCTGAATGTCCTCCCGCACCATATACCGGAAGTTTGTCTGTTCCATACAAACCACTCTGGGATCGTTTCTGAGCTTCCACGCCAGCTGCCCATGGCCCACATCCACAGAATAGACCTTCGCCGCTCCGTTTTGCAGCATACAGTCCGTAAACCCGCCTGTGGAGGCGCCGATATCCATACAGACCATATCCGCCAGCCCGAACTGCCACACTTCCATGGCCTTTTCCAGTTTCAGCCCTCCGCGGCTCACATATTTTAACGTACTGCCCCTGACTTCCAGCCGGATCGCAGTCTCATCAAAGGCGGTTCCCGCCTTGTCCTCTTTCTGACCGTCCACATAGACATTGCCCGACATAATGATGGCTTTCGCCTTTTCCCTGGAAGGCGCATACCCCTGATTCACCAATATAACGTCAAGACGTTCCTTCATAACAGATCATTGAACCTTTCCTCATGTCCGGGGAGCAAGAACCGACAGGATGCGTTTTACGATGCTGCCGGCATCAATGCCGATCTCCTGCTTTAGCAGCTCCACATTGCCGTGCTCTACATAGGCATCAGGGATGGTGACACTCAAAAACTGATTGTGAAGTCCCTCCCTGTTCATGTAGTCCAGAACCTTCTCGCCGTACCCGCCGCTTGCCACATTCTCCTCCAGAGTGACGATCAGCATATGATCTTTGCAGGCTTCCCGCACAGCGTCCTCATCGATTGGCTTTACGAACCGGGCGTTGATCAGACTCACGGACCGGCCCTGATGCTTTAATTCTTCCCGCACGGCCTCCCCCGTTTTCACCATGCTTCCCACCGCAAACAGCGCGATCTCCCACTCTTTATAGATCCATTCCGCCCTGCCAAGCTCAATGGGAGCGCGGTATTCTTTTAACCCCGCGTAGGCCGTCCCCCGGGGATAACGTATGGCGATGGGGGCGTTAAACTTCACCGCAAACTTCAGCATGTCCGATAATTCCCACTTGTTTTTCGGAGCGCAGATATGCATGTTTGGGATGCCGGACAGATAGGTAAAATCAAAGATTCCCTGATGGGTCTCGCCATCGCTCCCCACCAGTCCCGCCCTGTCTATGGCGAATACCACCGGCAGATTCTGGATACAGACATCGTGCAGGATCTGATCATACGCCCTCTGCAAAAAGGAGGAATAAACCGCAACAATGGGCTTCAGACCGCCTGCCGCAAGCCCTGCCGCAAAAGTCACCGCGTGCTCCTCCGCGATCCCCACGTCAAAAAAACGGTCAGGATACATATTGCGGAACCGTTTCAGACCCGTGCCGTCCGGCATGGCCGCCGTGATCGCCACAATCCGCTCATCCCGCTGCCCCAGCTTGCACATGACTGTGGAAAAAATATCGGTATAATTGGCCACCGTTCTGGGATGGGAGGGGATGCCCGTCTCGATGTCAAAAGGCTCCGCACCGTGAAATCTGGCGGGGTGGCGCTCCGCCGGAAGATAGCCCTTCCCCTTTTGGGTGATGGCGTGAATGATCACCGCACCTTTCACACGCCTGGCCTCGTTGATGACTTTCACCAGTCCCTCGATATTGTGTCCGTCCACCGGCCCCAGATAGGTGATGCCCATATCCTCAAAAAACATTCCCGGTATCACCAGCTGCTTAAAGCTGCTCTTCGCCCTCCGGATCCGGTTGATGGTGCTGTCCCCTCTCTTGGTGCCAAGGAGCGCATTATAAATTCCCTCCTTCAGATCCAGATAGCTGCTGGCGGTACGAATATTGTTCAGGTATTTCGACACACCTCCCACATTTTCGGAAATGGACATGTTGTTGTCATTTAAAATCACAATGAAATTGGTCTCCAGCTTTGCGGCATTGTTCAATGCCTCGTAAGCCATGCCGCCGGTCAGCGATCCATCGCCGATCACCGATACGATGGTGCTTTTTTCCCCCCTGATATCTCTGGCCTTGACCATGCCAAGCCCCGCTGAAATGGAAGTGGAACTATGTCCCGTGTCAAACACATCACACACGCTTTCCTTTCGCTTGGGAAAACCGCTCATGCCGTGGAACTGGCGCAAAGAGGTAAACCATTCCCGGCGTCCCGTGAGGATCTTGTGAGTGTAGGACTGATGCCCCACGTCCCAGATCACTTTATCCTCCGGAAAATTCAGCGCCAGGTGCAATGCCATGGTCAGCTCTACAGCGCCCAGATTAGATCCCAGGTGCCCGCCGGTCACACTGATCGTTTCAATCAGGAAATTCCTGATCTCCTGCGCCAGCGCCTGATAATCCTCTTTTGCTATTTTTTTGATATCATTGGGTTTTTCAATGGTTTCCAACAACATATCCTTATCCTCTACTTACGGCGATGTATCAACGACAACAACAGCTCCTTCAAAAAATCATTGTCACCCCCGAAAGATTCCAGTATTCCGATCGCCTCATCTGTCAGAACCTCCACATCCTTCTCGGCCTGCCTGAGGCCATGGATGGTCACATAAGTCTGTTTGTGATTCAGCGCATCGCTGCCCACAGGTTTTCCCAGCTCTTCCACGTCTCCCACCACATCCAGAATGTCATCCTGGATCTGAAAAGCGATGCCAATATCATAAGCGCATTTCTCTACCGCCTGTACGGTTTCTTCGTCTGCGACACCGGCAAGCACTGCGCCGATCATCATGGACGCCTGGATCAGAGACGCCGTTTTGTGCTCATGGATAAACAGAAGCTGTTCCGGCTCCAGGGCGCCCTCCTGCTGTTCCGCCTCGATATCCGCCGTCTGTCCGCCGATCATGCCATAGATACCCGCCTTCTTTGTGAGGATCACCAGCGCCCTGGTCAGCCGCTGCAGATTATATTCGGGAGCCGGCACCGTAGTCAGATATTCTCTGTTCGTGCCGCTGCAAAATTCCAACGCCTGAAGCGCTGTCTCAAAAGCGAAATTCAACAGTCCGTCCCCCGCCAGTATTCCCATGGCCTGGCCGTATACGTTCCAAGTGGTTTTTTTGCCTCTCCGGTACTCATCGTTATCCATGGCTGGGAGATCATCATGCACCAGAGAATAGGTATGTATCATTTCCACCGCCGCCAAAAAAGGTTCCAACAGGGGCAGATCTTCATCCTTGCCGCCAAACAGTCGGAAGGTTTCCTCCATCAGCAGCGGCCGAAGCCTTTTGCCCCCCGCCGTGACACTATAATTCATGGCTTCGATCACGGTCTTTTGATACCCTTTCTCCTCCGGAAGAAAACTCCTGATGATCCGCTCTATGGTTTTCGTCTTTTTTTGCAGGATGTCGTTAAACATCGATGCTTCCATTGTCAAACACCTCCAGCTCTCCGCTTTCATTCAGTTTTAAAACCTGTTTTTCCACACGGTCTATCTGCTCGTTGCACTGCTTTAGGATTGTCATGCCTTCACTGTATGCCCGAAATGCTTCCTCCAGCGGAAGGTCCTCCCTCTCCAGCTGTCCCATAGTCTCTTCAAGCCTTGCAAAGTTTTCTTCCAAACTGTATGTTTCCTGATGATTGTCCATCAAAAGCCGCCTCCTGTTATCTGCGTGACGCTTGCCCTGACCTGACCGTCCTTTAAGCGTATCGTCACCTGATCCCCCGCAAAAGTCTGAGAGACTGAACGGAGATTCTCTCCCTTTCCATTCTCCACATAGGAATAGCCGCTGCTCAGCTTTTCTAACGGCGAGAGTCCTTTTAATCTTTCTACATAAACCAGAAGCCTGTTTCTTCTTCCCTCTAAAATACGCCTCATCCGATCCTGAAGTTTCTCCTCCGCCTGAAACGCCAGCATCCGCTGTTCCCTGATCCGGTTCCAAGGGCTGTAAAGTTTCAGTTTTAACTGTGCCTGATATAACATCCGGCGCTTGTCTTCCAGCCTGCGGCGCATCATGTTGTCCAACGCCTCTCTCTCCATCTGCAGCCTGCCCAGGATCTCCCTTACATCCGCCACTGCCAGCTCCGCCGCCGCAGACGGCGTAGGCGCCCGCAGATCGGCCACAAAATCAATGATGGTAGTATCCGTCTCATGACCTACCGCAGAGATGACAGGGACCGAACAGTCGAATACCGCCTGTGCAACCTCCCGCTCATTAAACGCCCACAAGTCTTCAATGGAACCGCCGCCCCGCCCAACGATCATCACGTCCACGCCCTGTCTCTCCAGCGCCCGTATGCCATTTACAATGCTTGGTACCGCCGCGTCTCCCTGAACAATGGCGGGATAAAGAATCACCTGGACATAGGGATTGCGTCTGCGTGTGATCTGTATGATATCCCTCACCGCAGCGCCGGTATCCGCCGTAACCACACCCAGGGTTCTGATATATCGGGGAACAGGCTGCTTGTACTCCGGCGCAAACATCCCCTGCTCTTCCAGTTCCCGTTTCAGCATCTCATATTTTTCGTAGAGCTGGCCGCTGCCGTCCAGCCGGATCTGCCTGGCGTAGAGCTGATATTTTCCATCCCGCTCATAGACATCCACAGCACCCCCCACGATAACCTGCTGTCCCTCCGCCAGACGAAAAGAAAGACCCGACCGGTTCCCTGCGAACATTACGCAGCTTATGGTGCCCTTAGGGTCCTTCAGAGTAAAGTAAATATGTCCGGAGGTATGGTATTTGCAGTTGCTCACCTCTCCCTTGACGAAAAGGCTCTGCAGCAGATAATCCTGCGTAAACATATTTTTAATATAGGAATTCAGTTGTCCAACTGTATAAACGCTCCGAATATTAATCACCCTGCTTTGCGATTTTTGCAAGAATGGCATTGACAAATCCGCCGGAATTCTCCTGTCCGAACTTCTTGGCAATCTCCACCGCCTCATTGATCGCCACTCCGGCAGGAATGTCATCGTCAAAAAGGATTTCATAGACCGCCAGCCTGAGCACGGTAAGTTCTACCTTACCCATCCGTTTCGTATCCCATCCTTCCGTATTCTCATCAATGATCCGGTCGATCTGCGTCAGTTTTTCCCGAACGGCCTCCTCCTTCGCTTCTATATAGGCTGCGTCCTTTTCCTGAAGCTCCGTCTCGCTGTTTTCCAAAAACAGCTTTACCTGTGCGGGCATATCCTCAGGAGCGTAAAATCCCACGCGGAATAAAAGCATAAAAACCTGTTCTCTCTGCTCATGTCGTCCCATCGCGCACATTTATCCTCTGCTAAGATTTTTATTTCACCTTTACGCCTGCAATGCGGATGTTGACATCCGTGCAGTTTAATCCCGTCATGTTTTCAATGGCGGCTTTTACCTTATTCTGCACTTTCTGACAGGTGGCCGGGATATTGTAGCCATACTCCATGGTCACAGCCAGGTCTACGGCCACATTGCCGTCCTTTACGTCCACCCTGACGCCCTTGGTCAGCTTCTTCATGCCTACCTTGCTCATCAGTTCATTGGTGATATTTCCCGCCATGGAGCTGACGCCCTCCACCTCCGTGGTGGCAAGCGAAGCGATCATGGCTACCACATCGTCCGCGATCTGCACTACGCCGGTATTCCCTTCAGCCTTTAAAACCACCGCATTCTTATCTATCTCTTTTTCCATATGATGATCTCCTCCTGAAAAATACAGTTTCACTTCTGTTAAGTATAACATAGTTACGGTTCATTTGTCACCCAAAATGTCAAGGAAAGCTGTTTCTCATTCCGGGCGTAAGCCACAGAGCCTTTGTCGGAAGAAAGGTAGTAAAAAATCTCCTGTCTGTCGATTAAAGCTGCGATCATATCCTGATAACAGGCCTCGTCCGCGCACTTGACAGTCACGTCCGATCTTCCCTCTTTTAGCGCCCGTTGAAACAATTCTGTCATTTGTTCTCTGTCATATTCTGCAAACAGCGCTCCCTCCTGAACATAATAATTATATTCCATGGAAACGCACTGCGGCATGGGCACCTGGCCCCCCAGCGTATGAGTCCTCAATAGTTCTGAGGTTGTGACACAAAGATAATCGTAATTAATTTCCGGCAGCTGACAGCCCGGTATTTCCTCTCCGCCGCTTACCTGGTAGGAAGCATCTCCCCAGGTGGTATCCACATAATAATAATTCCCCTCCACTTTGACCAGATTCCATGCATGACCCTCTCCCGTATCCACCGTTCCCAACACCAGACTGCACTCCACGCCCAGCTTGTCCAGCAGATACTGCGTAGCTTTCGCGTAGCCCTGACAAACGGATGCGTGATTGAGAAATACCGAATAAATATTCTGATTGTCCGGCGCATCCAGCTGATAGTCCGTGTTCAGTATCAATGTTTCATACACATATTTGACTTTCTCATAGTCGGAAGCCTCCATGTCAATACCAAAGAGGATGTTGTCCGCCGCGGCCTCAATCTGGGCCTTACGCTTTTTCGCCTCATCCAGGTCCATGGTGTAGGTTCCGGAAAATTCCACAGATGTGATCCTGTCCCCGCGGGTGTACTTGGTGTAGGAATATCCTTCCACATAAAAAAGCTCCGGATGATCGCTCAGCACACACTGAAAGATCCTGTCGATATCCGTCTCGTCCATGCCGCTTTCCAGACACGCTTTCGAGATCTTCTGCTCCACCCCGAAAGTACCCAGTATTTCTTCAATATCACGATACCATATCTGCTCCAGCTCCGTAAGGCTGTTATAGGCGTATGTTGACGCCTCGTCCATCAAAAAGGAAAAGGGCGGCTTTTCCGGCTCCTCAGAGGCGCTTTCCGGCGTTACCTGCTGCACGGGGCTCTCCACGGTACTTTCCGGTGCGGCCAAAGTCTGCTCCGTCAACGTCTCCCCAAGCATTTCCTCTATGCCGCAGCCGGAAAGCACAAAACTTAACAGCAATGCAAAAAGGAATATCCTGATCTGTTTTTTCATAAAACCTTCCTGTCTTCACGCTTCTTTCTCAAGAAATGATCCGTTCGGTCAATTACGGTTGAATTCCGTCAGAACCAGTCCCTTGTTGCGGTCCAGAGTCATACCTACGCTCCATGCGTTTACAAACAGCAAAAGCGGATTTCCTTTCATATCTTTCACTTTCTTCATGTCGGAAGTGCCTGTCAGTCCATCCAGATCGATCTCGTCCTTATTTTCGATCCAGCGGATATGCTCGTAGGGCAGGTTCTCCAGGCGGATCTCCACTTTGTATTCGTTTTCCAGCCTGTATTTTAACACGTCAAACTGGAGCACTCCCACCACGCCTACGATGATCTCTTCCAGTCCTGTGTTGAACTCCTGAAAGATCTGGATAGCGCCTTCCTGGGCGATCTGCTCAATGCCCTTCACAAACTGTTTTCTCTTCATGGTATCTACCTGACGCACTCTGGCAAAATGCTCCGGCGCAAAGGTGGGGATCCCCTCGTACTGAAACTTTTCTTTAGGCATACACAGCGTATCCCCGATGGAAAAAATACCCGGATCAAATACGCCGATAATATCTCCCGCGTAAGCCTCGCTCAAAATCTTTCGCTCGTCCGCCATGATCTGCTGGGGCTGGGAGAGCCGCATGACTTTGTTCCCCTGAACGTGGCGCACCTCCATCTGGGCATCATACTTTCCCGAACAGATCCGCATAAAAGCGATCCTGTCTCTGTGGGCCTTGTTCATATTCGCCTGGATCTTGAACACAAAGGCGCTGAACTCATGTTCCGCCGGATCGATCAGGCCGATATCCGCCATTCTGGGTAAAGGCGTAGTGGTCATATTCAGAAAATGGTTCAAAAAGATCTCCACTCCGAAATTTGTCAGCGCTGACCCGAAACAGACCGGCGTCAGTTTTCCCGCCTGCACCTGCTTTAGATCAAATTCGGCGCTGGCGCCGTCTAAAAGCTCCACTTCCTCAAACAGCTTGTCCGCCGCTTCCTCGCCGATCAGCTCTCTAAGTTTCGCCTCCTCTTTCACGGGGATCTCCGTGGCCGTTCCTTCCTTCGTTCCCTTTTCCGTGCCGGAGTACGAGATGACGCACTGCTTTTCCCTGTCATAGACGCCCTTAAATTCTTTGCCGGACCCGATGGGCCAGTTTAAAGGGCAGGTGGCGATACCGAGCTCTTTCTCGATCTCATCCAAAAGATCGAAAGTATCATTGGCGTCCCGGTCCATCTTGTTGATGAAAGTAAAGATCGGGATCCCACGCATTCCGCAGACTTTAAACAGCTTTCGGGTCTGGGCCTCCACGCCTTTGGAGCCATCGATCACCATGACCGCGGAATCGGCCGCCATCAGCGTCCTGTAGGTATCCTCCGAGAAATCCTGATGTCCCGGCGTATCCAATATGTTGATACAGTAGCCGCCATACTCAAACTGAAGCACGGAAGAAGTGACGGAAATACCTCTCTCTTTCTCGATCTCCATCCAGTCGGACACCGCGTGCCTTGCCGTGGCTTTTCCCTTTACGCTTCCCGCCAGATTGATCGCGCCCCCGTAAAGCAAAAATTTCTCCGTCAGAGTAGTCTTGCCCGCATCGGGATGGGATATGATGGCAAAAGTGCGCCGGCGGTTAATTTCTTCTGTATAACTGTTCATAAATACTATCTCCTTCAAATTCTGGCTGCATACCAAAGTATTGTAACACGGTAGCGCCGATATCCGCAAATGTTTTCCGGGTTCTAAGATTGACCGGCATGATCTTTTTCCCGTAAACGATCAGCGGCGTATATTCTCTGGTGTGATCCGTTGTGGCGCGGTAAGCCGGGTCGCAGCCGTGATCCGCCGTCAGGATCAGCAGATCATCTTCTCGCATTTTCCCCATGATCTGCGGCAGCATATCGTCAAAACGGCTCAGCGCCCCGGCGTATCCGTCCACATCCCTTCTGTGTCCGTAAAGCATGTCAAAATCCACAAGATTGACAAAACAAAGCCCCTCGAAATCCTTATTAAGATATGCAAGGGTCCTTTGGATCCCCTCTTCATTCCCGCTGGTAAAGACCGATTCCGTGATACCTTTCCCCGCAAAAATGTCATAGATCTTGCCCACGGCGATCACGTCCTTTCCCGCTGCTTTCATCTGATCCAGCATGGTGACCCCGGGAGGCTCTATCGAAAAATCATGGCGGCGGGAAGTTCTGACAAAACTGCCCTTCTCTCCCACAAAGGGACGGGCGATCACTCTGCCCACGCCGTGTCTGCCCCGCAGGATCTCCCTGGCAATCCTGCAGTAGCCATAGAGCTCTTCCACAGGTACCACATCCTCATGTGCCGCGATCTGGAACACGCTGTCGGCGGAGGTATAAACGATCAGCGCCCCCGTCCTCAAATGCTCCTCTCCGTAATCGTTGATCACAGCTGTGCCGGAATAAGGTCTGTTGCACAATATCTCTCTGCCCGTCCTCTGTCTGAAAGGCTCCAGCACCTCCTCGGGAAAACCGTCCGGATATGTGGGCAGCGGCCGATCAGAACGAATGCCCGCGATCTCCCAATGTCCGATCGTGGTATCTTTTCCGGCGGAAGCTTCCCTCAGGCGGGCGATGGCCGCCTTGTGCGCCCCGCTTCCCATCTTTTCCCCCACCCGGACGCCCTCTATGTCAAACAGGCCCAGCTGTCTTAAATGCGGTAAATGGAAAAAGGGGCTGGCGGAAACGCTTCTTAAGGTGTTCACATCCACATCACCATAGGAAGGCGCATCCTCCATCTCCCCGATTCCAAAACTGTCCAATACGATCAAAAAAACTCTCTTCATGTAACTTATGGTCCTTTCGCATATCTGACGCAGCGGGCGCTGCTTTCGTTTTTGTCGTTACCATGTCAGCTGAAAACAAATGCTCACTTCGTTCGCGCTTGTTTTCCTGCTGACATGGTACATTATACCATATATGCTATGTAATTTATACTGAAATTTATTGGACCACAGTACTGATGATGATATTCTCAGCGGGTACTTCCGTCTTTCTCTTCACAATATCCTCGATCTGCGCTCTCATCACATCGTCCAGCTGGGATGCGTTGACCACTACATCCACAGCATCTCCATTGATGCTCACCACCACGTCTTTAAAGCCTTTTGCCTCCAGCAGGATCTCCGCTGCCGCTTCCTTTTCCGCAATATCCGTCATCTCTACCATGCTGTTTACGGCTTCCTGCTTCTGCTCATCGGTAAGTCCCTCGCTGCTGATGATTTCCATCAATGTCTCTTTGTTCCTGGCCCTGGTCTGCTCCTTTAAAAGCTTGGCATCGGACAGGATCGTCACAGCGTCCGTGGAAGTAAATACAGCCTCCCCCGGCACTTCGTCTTCGTCAGGCGTTGCCTTTGCCGTCTGATCGCCGGAGACAGCTTCCACATCAGCGCCCTCCATTCCGATAGCCTCCACATCTGTTTTTGTCTCAAGGCCCAGATCCATATCATTGTCCAGGTAATTCTCCACAATGACATCATCCTCAAAATCAAGGCTTGGAATCTCCGTCAGATCGTTTGCCATCAGATCCTCCTCCGACAGATCCAACAGCCCGTCTGCCGTATAATTCTCCGTGACAATGCCGTTGGAATCCACAGCGCTGGCGCCCTCGGTAAGAGCATCGTCATCCACGGTAAGATATTCCTCCTCCAGTCCCGTACCCGCAAACTGCAGATAGCCGGCGATGGCAATCATAATGGCCAGTGCGGTAATCATCAGCTGATTTTTTTTAATTAAGTTTTTCACGTTCTTCTCCTTCTTTTTTTCTTCTTTGCGATCTGCTAATTCATTGTATGAGCCTTCCAAATGATATATGCTACCTGGAAATCTCCATTTTTACCACTTTTACCTTATGCGCTTCCAATCCAAATAATGCCTGAACCATTTCCACAATGGTGCGGTCCACCGTGCCGCTTCCGGCTCCCTGCGCCACCACCACAACACCCTCCACTTTGGGCGGAAGGGTCTTGACCACATAGGGCTTATCAACGCCATCGTCTGTGTCAAAAACAGTGGTTTCCTGCGTCTGCGTCTGGCTGACGGTACGGCTTCCCCCCTGCGCATCGTTTTCTTCTGTGGAAGATCGAACAATCGACCGGTCCTTTTCCACCACCACTTCCGGTGAAGACTCCAGCGTAATCATGACTTTCACCTGTCCAACGCCTTCCATCCCCGATAAAATTTCTTTCAAACGCTGTTCCAGACGCCTTGCATACATCTCGTCCGAATAGCTTTCTTCCCTGTTTTCACTCTCATCGGTATCCATGGCCGAACTTCCTTCCCTTTCTTCCTCCGCCCCCGATTCCTTCTTTCTGCCATCCCCGACCGGCAGAGCAATAATGACCAGCAGCACGCCGGTCAGGATCAAAACGATGAGATTATCTTTCCTGAACCATTTTTTGAAATCTTTTCCCCGCAACCAATTGTTTAAAACATCTTTCATCCCGT
The DNA here is from genome assembly GCA_947629645.1 of uncultured Acetatifactor sp. GTDB lineage: Bacteria > Bacillota > Clostridia > Lachnospirales > Lachnospiraceae > Acetatifactor. The sequence continues at coordinate 20,554 of CANREV010000014.1, forward strand.
CTCCACCTCTGTCTCTGCTTCTGATTCCGCCTTACTTTTCCAAGCCTCTCCAAGGATTCCCGTCCTCATCCGGGATCCGGACGTTTATCTCCTCCACAGGCTCCACCGCTATCGTCTCTTCCTGCCCCTGTAAACCTTCCTGTTTTTCCCCTGCACTCTCCTGTGCCTGCGCTTCCCCGATACGTCTTCTTACTTCCTCCAAAGTCATCTGTTCCAAAAGGGCCTGCGTATCGAAAGCATCTTTCTGTGCCTCCTCCATATCCCTCTCCAAAGACTCTAATAAAGCTTTTGACTTAAGCGCCAACTCCTCCTCATCCCCGCGAAACAGCAGCCTGCCAACGGGCAGAAACAGCTGTATCAGGATCATAGTGCCAACCAGCAGCTTCAAATATTTTTCATATGCCTCCTGCGGTCGGAAATGAACGATGGCCTGCGCGCAGATCATAAAGATCCCCACTCTGCATATGGTCTGAAACAGATTCATTTACATAACCTTTCCTTTCTCTTGCCCGCAGACTTTCCCATTAATTTTTCGCATCGCGCAGGCACATATTGAGGTGTGAAAAATCGGCTTTCAAACAATCTTGCCTTACTAAAATCTTCTCACCGATGCAGTACATACAGAGATGGCGATCAAGAACAAAAGCATAGCCGTCCCCGCCGTTCTAAGCAGCAGAAGTCCCCCGCTGCCCGTTTTGTCGGCGCAGGCAGTGATCCGCTTATCGCTGACGATCTCCATAAAAGCGGCCGCGCACTTTAAAATTCCCGCGATCATCGCGATCTTGACAAGCGGGGCGGCGCACAGCGTCAGAAGTAAAAGAAGCAGCACTACTCCGATGCTGTTCTTTAAGACCAGGGCGGAGCCAAGCACCAGCTCTACCACCCCGTCCGCCATCCCGCCCAGTCCGGGCAGCGCCGACAACATTTTTTTGAATGCGGAAGATTTCGCCGAGTCTAAGAGCGGAGCGATCATAGCCTGAAAAAGGCTGATCCCCGTAACGATGCCGATTGCCGCCTTCAGGATCCATCCGATGACTTTCTCCAGAAGTTCCATCAAAAGCGTCAGCTTTTCTTCCGCCCAGATCCCGTTGATCATGGACAGCATGACATAACTGTAGATCAGGGGCATAATCCCGTTCATCAGAATATGCTCCACTCCGTAGATCACCAGAAGCATCATCTGATAAGAGGCGCCGGCCGTGGCGGATCCCGTTGCCACTCCCACGGAAATCAGATAAGCGGGCACCAGAAGCTTTACGAACAAAATTACATTCTCCATGGTCTCCTCCGCAGTCTGTGCCGCCTGGGAAAACGTTCCCAAAAGAATGGCGGAAAATAAAAGATACATGAAATAGAAACTGATATCCGCCACCTGATGTCGGTCAAAAATCTCTACAAAATGATGCATCAGCGAAGAAAGGATCCCCAATACCAGAAGCCACACCAAAATATTCTTCATGCCTGCAAGCTGGTCCCAGATCCCCGCCACGCTGCCGGTGATAAGCTCCGTAAGCGCTCCCAGTATATCTCCGGACATGACTTTTCCCAAAAGCTGCTGAAGCGACAGGCTCCGCTCCGGAAACAACATACCCATACCCTCCTGAAACCTGTCAAGGCCGTAATCCTCCCATATAGCGTTTAAATCCACGATTCTTCCTCCCCTCGTCACATAAATCCGCGGATCTGCTCTATCACGGTAAACAAGATGGGAAGCCCCGCAAACATCACCGCGAGCTTGCCTAAAATCTCTATCTGGCCGGCCACCGACTGATATCCCGAATCCTTGCAGATAGCGGCGCTGAATTCACAAATATATGTGATTCCGATAACTCGCAGGAGAATGGAGAGATAACTCTCCGCTCCCCCCAGATAACTTCGGATCTTGTCCAACTGCAAAAGCACCGCCTCTACCTGACGCAGACAAAAGGCAAAGATCAGAATGCCGATGGCAAGGCCTATGTAAGTCGCGTACTCCGGCTTCTGTGTTTTAAACTGTACCGCCAGCAGCACTCCTGCGATCCCAAGAAAGGAAACTTTGATCAATTCCGTCACGGATCGTCCCTCCTGTCATATGGAAAAAAGCGTCTGAATGGTCTGGAACAGATCATATATGTACGGCACAATCCAGGTCATCACCAGGATCAGACCCGCCAGACTGATGAGGAAGGCATGTTCCTCCCTGCCGCTGTGTTTCAGGATCTGGCTGAGGATGGTCACAAGAATCCCCACAGCCGCTATTTTAAAAATAAGACTTACTCCCATGAAATTTTCACCTCTGTCTCTCACCACAATATCAGCACAAGCAGCATTCCGCTCATCGCCCCCAGCCCAAGGGCCAGCCTGCACTTCTCGGCATTTTCCCGCTCCAGACGCTCTATGGTATCTTCCAAAAGGTCTCTGCTCCTTAAGATGGACAAAAGCTGCATCCTGCCGTCCATATACCCCGTTTCCGGAATAAACTGCAGGAAGGCCTCCTTGTCCGCTCTCTGCAGAGGCATCCCTTCCATGGCCTCATTCAGCAGGCGCCTAAACAGCGCTGCACAAGGCTCGCTCTGCTCCTCTTTCAGTTTCAGGCAAAGCTTTTCAAAGCAGCTTTTGAATGGTTCCGGAAGCTGTGTTTGCATATGCAGGCAACATTCCCCCAGCGCAGCCTTGCCATAGCGCACTTCGCTCTCCCAGAGATCCAGGATCCGCTGCAGCATCCGGAGGCACTTTATCCGGCCCAGAAATTGGCCGCGATACCAGATCCCCAGCCCGAAGCAGCCCGCCAATATCATCCCCGCACCTGTCAGTTTCAGCATCCGCCGTCTCCTTTCCCCAAAGCGGTTTTATCAGAAATCGATCCTCTTTTTTTAGCAGGCACAGGACAGTCTGAAACAGATTCCTGCACTCTTCCTCCCCGATTCCAAACCGCGTTTTCATATCTGCAAACGTCTGCCCGTGGGCGGTAGCTAAAATCCGACAGCCGCAGGCTGCGGCCCTGCCCAAAGCTTCCATCTCCTCCCTGCTCCCCAGCTCGTCAATGGCGATCACTTTAGGAGACATAGCCCGCAGCAAAAGCAGCATTCCTTCCGCTTTCGGACAACCGTCCAGCACATCCGTGCGCATTCCCAGATCGTTCTGGGGCACTCCCAGAAAAGAACCGGCCAGTTCCGACCGTTCATCCACTACTCCTACCGTAAGTCCTTCGCCATATTTGTTTCCGTCCGACACCTGCCGGATCAGATCACGCAGCAGCGTGGTCTTTCCGCAGGCCGGCGGCGCCAGTATCAAGGTGTTTACCAGCTCCCCGTCTCGATACGCGAGAGGCAGCGCATGGTCTGCAGCGCCTTTGACCTGATGAGCAATCCGAATATTGACAAAAGAAATATTCTTGATCGTCCTGAGCCTTCCTCCTTCGTCCAGCACTGCCTGTCCCGAAACGCCGATCCGGTGTCCTCCGGCCGCCGTTAAAAATCCCTGTTTCAATTCATCTTCATAGGCATAAAAAGAATCCTGGCACACGGTGTTCAAGATAGCTTCCAAAGCCTGCCTGTCCATGCGCACGGCATTCTCAGGCTCTCCGGTCAGATCTCCCTGTTCATTCAGGAAATATTCTCTTCCGTTCAAATAGAGAAGGACCGGCCGGTTGACCCTCAGCCTGATCTCCTGTAATTGCTGCTGCCGCCCCGCCGCTTTCGCCCAGAGACTTCTCTGTTGCGGCGGAAACAGCCTTAAGATACTTTCTTCCATGGCGTGTCCCCTTTTCTCAAATATATGAAAGACGCCGCCGGATATTCCTACGAGATAAAAATAGCGGTAAAACCTTGTCTGATTTTACCGCTATCTCTGTAATTTCCTGTTTTTTGTCTGCCAGCCGCAAAGCCCGAATTCATTCCTGAAACAATCCGAAGCTTTCGGTGAATGACTTTAATAAGTGTAAACCGTATGATACAGACGATAATAACCGCCCCCCAGACGCTCTGCCTGAAGCTGGATGGCAAAACTCTGTGCGTTCAGTTCTTTCAAAGATTCTTCCACATAGCCCTTCCAGTACTCACCGTTTGCGTATACCGTCTCCACGCTGGGCCACAGCGACTCCGGCACCACATTGGTAAACTGCTGTTCTCCCGTCCCTGCCTGTTTCATCTGCTCCACACAGTCTTTATAATAGTCCTGCAGATTTTCAAGCACCTGATCTTCCGTGATTCCGGCTTTTTTCAGGTTTTCCGCTTTCTGGTCAGCGGTCGCCTGATCTGTGGGAGAACTGTTGACCTTGCCGCGGCTTTCCCAGCCAAGAGGCTGCCTTGGCTCCTGGTTGATCAGCCCCCGGATGTCCTCGCTTACCGCCCCGTCTCCCGCAGAAGCATTCCCCCCGCAGGCCGGCAGATAAACGGACATTCCGGTGCGCACATGAGTGCCCGCAAACTCGCTGTCGGATTTGTTAAAGTAATCGTAAGTGGCTGGATCGGTGTCATCCCATGTCACATCCACGTTGTAATAGGTATCGTCCAACTTTATGATATTCCAGGCGTGATCCTCACCGGAAGTCCCCGTACAATAAAAACAGGGAATCCCAAGCTGCTGCATCAGATACTGAAAAGATCTGGCATAGCCCGCGCAAACGCTTCTTCTCGTCACCAGAGCGCTGTACGCACTCTGATTCATCGGTGCGTTCTCATCGTACTCAACCTTCTCCATGAGGGCGTCATGCACATATTTCTCCTGCTCGGCAGCGCTGGCCTGGGACTTGGCCCCGGATAGTATGGCCTCAGCTCCTTTTTCAAAGTCCAGCTTTGCCTGATCCAGATAATTGACCGTATCGTTATATTTTAAAATCAGCTCCACGCATTTTCCGCTGCTTAGATATTTGCAGGAATAACCCGTCTCCAGCCAGAACAGCTCAGGATGATCGTTGTAGACCGCCTCAAAGACCGTTTTAACCTGATTGACATTTACCTCCACAACAGGCGCAAAAGAAGTCGTCAGATTCTGCGCATTGGCATAAATCTGGCAATAAAGCTGCTGCAGTTTGGGCTCCAGCATAGCGTAGTAAGGATAAAACGCGGCGTCAAAGGAGAGATTCTCTCCCAGTTCTCCCTTAGCGACAATATCCGAAAGATTATCCGCTTCCTCCTGCGGAATCTGCTCCAGTTCCTCGCTGACCGGCTCGTAGCCGCCTCTGCCGTCCACTGATTCCGGCGGCGCGGACGGCTGTTTCTCAGGTGCCACATAACCGTTTCCCTGATTCTCGACCCAGCCGGTGTTGATGCCCTCGCCAAAACCGCTGCCTCCGTCCGAAGACGTCTGTCCGGACTGTCCCACCGACAGACCTGCGCCCGGCTGTATTCCGCTTTGTCCCGACTGGGCCTCATTGACGATCTCCGCCATCTGGGCTGTGAGATCCGGACTTAAGGCGCAGAAAATCACGCCTCCGCTAAACAGCATAACCAACAGTGCCAAAGCGAGAAATACCTTTTTCAATATTTTCAATGGTTTTCACCTCTATTCTCCTGCTCTCCCTCAGGCTTGACTATGATCCACAGCAGGTTCCACGGCGCAATTTCCTGATAGACTTCTTTTTTCACAGCGATGATGGGATGGCCCACATCATTGGGCAGCACATACAGCAGCTTGCCGATGGAATTGTCCGCCAAAAGCACCATCCTGCGGGAAATACAGTGCAGTATATTCTCCGCGAGCACCCATTCCAGCATCTTGACCGAACCGGTGGGCTGATTGATGCCCCGATACCGCATCTGCTCCAAAAATACCAACGGAATACCCGCGTTCTCACGGGTGGGATGAGAAGCTCTGGAATCGTAAAGTTCCGCCACCGAGAGAATCCTGACATATAATGCGAGATTACGTTCCCTCTCCAATACGCTCTCGTCCGTCTCCTCAAGCAAACCCATCTCAATCAGTTTCTTTATCATCTGTTCCTCAAGATGAAGCCACTTTCCCATCAGCGCCCCTATCAGCGCCAGATTCAGCGCATGACGGGAACGCTGCTCCTCCACCGGCCGCTTTCTGTGGACGCAGTTTAGGATCACTGCTTCGTCCATCTTTGTGGCGTGCTGATATATATCCTCTATCAAAGTCTGAAGATCATCCCCCGCCGCTTCCTGAGCCATCTCCTCCTGCTGCAGACGGTTAATCCTGTTCATCCAATCCGTATAGCCGTAGGCCTGCTCTAATTGCAGCTGCAGCACGTCATAAGAACTTTCCTCCTGCTCTAAGAGCATGGCCTCTTCCGCTTCCTCAATCTCTCCGCCTTTTGAAATTCTGCGCCTGGCAATTTCCTCCCGCAAAAGCTTTGGATCCTTGTTTCCCGTCCCATCGTCCTGCTCTCCCTCAGGCAGTATGTTCCTGCAGCCGTACTCCGCCGTTGCCTTATTGCGGTTCTGGGATCTCACTATCTCATATTCGCTGACAAAAGCATTGTCATCCTTAAGACCTACTCTGACGCGTACTTTTGACCCTCTTCTGAAAGCATCTATATCTCCCCGAAACAGGATGCCGTTGGCACTGATGTTGATGACAGAAATAGGGATAGGCTTGCGCAGATCAATGCGCTCATCGTTGATCAGCAAAGCTTCCACCCGCCCTTCGGCCTTCATCTCATAGCGGGTAAAGTTCCTGTCTTCCTTTTTCCGTTCTCCGTACAGCGCAATCTCCACTGTATTGTTCACATTTTTCCGAAGCGTGCCCGAATACTCCAGCACCCCGCTCTTGCTCAACACCAGAAGGGATAACTTATCATCCACGGCGCCTTTGAGGGCGTCCGCAGCAATCGTCAAAACATTTCTCCGATAATCAAATCCCTCGACAACGGTATCGGCAATCAAAAGCCCCGTTTTACTGTCCCGAACCAATATCCTGCAGTTGATCAGATTTTTATTGTTATCAGCCATCCACCAGTTCCCCCAGAATCCTATGTATTTCTAATATATCTTTTTACCTGACAGCCAAAAATTTACAAAGATTCAAAATAATCATATCATAGAATCCGGATAAAAAAAAGACTGTGACGCTCCAAAAATTTTCCGCCAGTATAAATCCTATGTGATCGTCTGTAAACTTTTGCCATTTTCAGCCGATATATAAAGTACAAGGAACTGAAGACACCATTGAAATATGCGGCCAAGGAGGGATTAACGCAGAAAAGGGATTTTCTAATTTCAAAGTGTATCCGGTTCAGGTGATTTCCAAGGCTCCTAAAGCAAGACGTGAAAACGGCGGCTCTCAGCAGCGGCAATCCGGCTCTCCCAAGACTGTTGCTTTCGCAGCGGTTTTAGACAGGGCAATGGACGAGACCCGGCCCGTGGACTGCTACACCGTTACTTACAACGCGAACAGCAGACTGCAGACTTACTTTTACCAGCCTTCCCGGGAATACACCTTATGACCGGCAAAAGGGGCGTACGCTAACCTGACCAGTGCAGGATGCGCACGCCCCTTTTGTTTTCCCTATACCAGGATTTTCCGCAGACGTTCATCCGTCCGCAGCAGTTCCTTCGCCTGACGCCTGTAGCGCTCCTCGTGCAGATAAGTATGGCGGAACGGCTTGACAGACGGCGCCAGATCGATCGCGTTTTCAAAATCGGCCCGCCGCATCCCTAATCCTGTCGTATACTCCCAGAATCCTGTCTGCGTAAAAACCGTATCCACTCTCTTGTACCGGTGGTCCTGTACCAGGCTCATCAGATATGTGGCCACACCGACCTGGAGCCCATGCAGCCAGGGCTGTTTAAGCAGTTTATCCAGCGCGTGGGAAATCAGATGTTCACTGCCGCTGGTGGGCGCGCTGCTTCCGGCGATCTCATTGGCGATACCGCTCATGGCCAGGGAATCCAGAAGCTCCTTCAGAAACAGATCGTCCCTGATACTCTGAAAAGGCGTGCGCACAAAACTGTTCACCGCCTTTTTAGCGATCATCATGGCAAAGTCATTCACTTGCGCGTACCCCTTATCCCCCTCATACTTCCAGTCGTACAACGCCGTGATCTTCGCCACCATATCCCCGATGCCGGAATACAAAAACTGCACCGGCGCGCTTTTGACCACTTCCGTATCCACAATGATGCCGTAAGCCAGCCTGGCCGGAACAGATTTTCTGCGTCCGTCCACGATCAGGCTGGCGCTGGCGGAAGAAAAACCATCGCTGGAGGAAGAAGTGGGAACGCTGATAAAGGGAAGGTTTAACAGAAATCCGCAGTATTTCGCCGCATCGATCACCTTGCCCCCGCCCAGTCCGACCACCGCCTGCGTCCTGTTCGGCATGGAAAAAGCCAGACTGACCAGATCGTCCATGCAGACCGTATCCATCTCCTGATACTCTAATATCTCCACTTCCGCCTGCTTCAAAGACTGCATGACCCTGCCGCCAAACAGATCGATCAATCCGTTGCCGAACAGGATGACTACTTTAGTCAATCCCAGTTCTTTCAGATAAGTACCCACATTGTCCAAAGTTCCCGCTCCGACTTTTAACAGATTGGGTATATTAATTTCACTTGCCGCTGCCGCGCCCATAACGTCCTCCCTGATCCTCTTTTCCTATCCTGCCCCGCCCGATCTCCTATTCACATCAAAGCGCCCGGTCTGACGTTTTTAACCGTTCTGATCCTGTCCGGCAATGTAGGAGACCATAAGCCCGTCCATTTCCGGCAGTTCCTTCTTCAGTGAAACGATTCTGTTGTCTTCGAGGAATCCATGTCTGGAAACCGCTTTTGTGCAAAGGACATTCTCCGTCAGGTTATAAAACTCATAGGCCAGTTCCAGCACCACGCCATTATATTTGCTCACCGTCAGCCGGATTTCAATCTCATCATCGAAACGCACCGGTCTCTTATACTCCACAGAGATACCGGCCACAGGCGATACGACCCCCGCCGCCTCCGCTTTTTTATAACCCATGCCGATCTGATCCAGAAACGCCACGCGGGCTTCTTCCATCCATTTCACATAATTGGAATGATGTATGATCCCCATCTGATCCGTCTCATGGTACTGCGCTTTTCTCCTGTACCGGAACATTCCGGCTCACCTCCCGTTCCGCGTTGCGCGGTCTTTCTCTAACGCCAAAAGCGCCGCCTTTTTCTCTATGCCTCCGGCGTACCCGGTAAGGCTTCCATCTGTCCCCACCACCCGGTGACAGGGGATGAGGAGCGCGATGGGATTCCTTCCCACCGCTCCTCCCACCGCCTGGGCGGACATCCTGACAATGCCGCGCCTGGCGGCAACTCTCGCCGCAATCTCCCCGTAAGTGAGAGTCCGGCCATAGGGGATTTGACGCAGGATCTCCCATATTTCTTCCTGAAATTTCGTCCCTTTCGGGGCAAGCGTTGGCGCAGCTTTAGGCATACGCCCCGCAAAATAAAGATTCAGCCACTCCGTTGTGCAGCGAAAGACGGGAAGCGACACATCCCTTGCCTGACAGGGCACCGCCTGCTCATAATACTTCTGCCCCTGAAAGACAAGCGCCGTCAAAGCTTCCCCATCGCTGACCATAGTCATCGGGCCAAACGGGGAAAGATATTCCGCCCTGTACGCTGTCATAAGATCACGTTTCCCTTCTGGCAAAAAGCGCTCTTTGTTACCGGATAAAATTCGTCCACTGCCCTCTCTCCGTCTTAGGCAGTTCTACGCCTTTTTCTTTGCCGGCCTCAAAACATTTCAGCATCCAGGCCATGTTGTGCGCCACATTGCGCATGGTCTGCAGACCTTCCCCATCCTGCAGGGCGTCTTTGGCGTTTGCCCCGTAGACCATATTCCAGTAAGTGGAGCCCACGGTAGGCATCTGGCAGATCCCGAAATATTTGTTCAGCACGTCCAGGGAAGCGCTGCTGCCCCCTCTTCTGGCCACAGCCACGGCTGCCGCCGGTTTGTACGCAAAGACGGCTCCGCTGCTGTAGAAAACCCTGTCCAGGAAAGACTGGATCCTTCCGCTGGGATGCGCATAGTAAACGGGCGCGCCGAAGATAAAGCCGTCCGCCTCCTTCGCCTTTGCCACAAACTCGTTTACCCCGTCATCGGTAAAGACACATCCCTGATCCGTACACTGATGACAGCCGATGCAGTCCCTGACGGGATTTCCCCCCATCTGGAAGATCTCGTACCCGATCCCCTCCTGTTCCAGCGTCTTTCCGATCTCTGTCAAAGCCGTGTAAGTCGTTCCCTTTTGATTCGCGCTTCCGTTCAACATTAAAACTTTCATTTTCTACCTCCGTTTCGCGTTACAACAACAATCCGCCTTATTTTCTCATTTCTTCTTAGGCACGAACTTTGTGCGCAGCACATACCACATACTGCCGGCCAGGCAGATGGAAGAATATGCGCCGCAGACGATACCTACCATCAAAGGCAGCGCGAAATCGCGGATGCTGGTAACACCCAGAACATAAAGCACCGCCACCATGATAAAGGTTGTCAGCGAGGTAAAGATACTTCTGGACATCGTCTGCGTAATGCTCTTATCCACTACGGTCTTCAGATCATCCTTATGGGACATGGTCGCCATATTCTCACGGATCCTGTCAAAGATGACGATAGTGGCATTGATGGAATAACCCACAATGGTCAGCATACAGGCTACAAAGGTGTTGCTCACGGACACTCTGGCCGCCGCGTAGAACGCCAGCACCACCAGCACATCGTGGAGCAGCGCGATAATACTGCTGACGCCGAAACGCAGATCCTTAAACCGGATCCTGATGTAGATCAGCATACAAACGATGGCTACCGCCACGGCGATAATGGTATCCGATTTCATCTCATCGCTGATGGTGGAACTGATGGTCTCCGTGGTGATCAGGCTCTCGTCCACGCCAAAATTGCTTACCAGCATATCGTTGACCGCCTGTCTCTGCTCCACCGTCAGGGAACTGGTCTTAAAGATCACTTCATTGGAATCCTGTACCGTCTGGATCTGTACCGCTCCGGTAATCTCCTCCATCAAAGGCACCACTTCAGCGTTGGCTTTTTCCAGCGTCATCGCCTCGTTAAAAGTCACGCTGGTCTGGGTGCCGCCCTTAAACTCGAGGCTGTAATTGAGCGCGTCCCCGCCCTGCGCTTTATGGACGCCCATCACTACGAAACCTGCCACGATCAGCGCGGCGGACAATCCAAAGAAAAGCCCCTTTCTGGAAACAATGTTAAGCGTCTTATGCTCTTTCCCCACGCCGTAAAGCTTCTCGCTCTTTAAGCCCAGCGCGTAGAACGCGTACATAATATATCGGGTCACGACCAGAGCCGTAAACATGGAAAGCACAATACCGAGAGCCAGCGTCTGTGCAAAGCCCTTCACAGAACCCGGTCCAAGGAACCACAGGACAAGCGCCGCGATCAGTGTGGTGATATTGCCATCGATGATGGCGGACAGCGCCTTGTCGAATCCGATCTTGATCGCGTTTCTCACCGTCTTTCCGGACGCCAGCTCCTCACGGATACGGGCGAAAATGATCACGTTCGCGTCCACCGCCATACCGATGGAAAGGATGATACCGGCAATGCCGGAAAGCGTCAGGGTCATATCAAAGCCGTTAAGCAGAAGCACTATCAGCGACACATAGGACAACAGTCCCACAGCGGAGGCAACGCCCGCGATATAGTAAACCGCGATCATGAAAATGATCACGATGACAAGACCGATCGCAGCGGCCTTCAGGCTTGTCTCTATGGCATCCACGCCCAGCTGCGCGCCCACCACTTTGGAATGCAGCTCTTCCAGTTCCAGTTTCAGACCGCCGATCCGGATGGTGGAGGCAAGATTTTCCGCTCTCTCATAAGATTCCATGGGAGAAATCTGGGCGTTTCCGTCTGTGATCACCGCGTTTACGCCGGGAGCGCTGATGATCGTCCCATCGTAATAGATGGCGAGGCTTTCGCCTTTGTCATATGCTCTCTGGGTAGCCTGGGCGAATTTTTCTTTTCCCTCGTCCGTCATAACCAGACTGACCGCATACTCGGATCCCAGATCCGTCTGTCTGGAGCCTGCGGTGGCATCTTTCACATCAGTGCCCTGCACCATGATGGAGCCGTCCTCCAACAGTTCGTCAATGGACTTATTCAAAGTGTACGCAACTCCTACAGAGCCGTCCCCATTCTGCACATACTGTTCCGTGTAATTTTCATTGCCCTCGGAATCTGTCTGCGAGATAAAATACAGCGCTCCGGGGCGTCCCAGTTCCTGCAGGATCTTTGTGGCGTCATTTTCCCCAGGGATCTCAATGTTGATCCGGTCCGTCCCCTCCTGGTAGACAATGGCCTCCGTACTGTAATTTTCCACACGTTTCTGAAGCTTCGCTATGGTATCGCTCATATCCGTGGCGCTGGGTTCTTCGTCTCCCACCACCTGATATGTGATGCTGACGCCTCCCGCCAGATCCAGCCCCAGCTTAATATCCGATGCGCTGCCATCTCCCCGCGCGTTCACGCCGAAAAGATCCACATAAGTGACGCCCGCAAGAAGCAGCAGGACGCTCAGCAGGATAACTACCGCTTTATTCTTTTTCATCGTTTTTTCGTCCTTTCTATAATGTTTCGGCCGCTTTCAGCATGATAGCGCATTCCACGCGCTTTCTCTCCAGCTCGCAGCCTATATCGTATACATCGTTGATATCGCCGTGGAAATTGTAGGAATTTGCCGCGCAGCCCCCGCTGCAGTAAAATCTGGCAAAACATTTCTTACACTTTTCCCTGGCGTATACGTTACAGGATTTAAACTTGTCCCTGATGTCCTCCCTGACAACGCCGTCATACACATTGCCCATCAGAAAGTCTTCGTTGCCCACGAACTGATGGCAGGGATAGAGATCCCCCCAGGGAGTGACCGCCAGATATTCCGTGCCGGACCCGCAGCCGGACAGCCTTTTTGCCACACAGGGGCCTCCCTCCAGATCGATCATGAAATGGAAGAAATGAAAGCCTCTTCCCTCCCTGTTTCGTTTTAACATCTCCGCCGCCAGCCTGTCGTACTCTTCTTTCAGTTTCGGCACATCCGCCTCGGAAATAGCGTAGGGCTCCTTGGGCGGCGCCACTACAGGCTCTACGGAGATCTGCTGAAAACCTAAGTCCGCCAGATGCAGCACATCCTCCGAAAAATCCAGATTATCGTGGGTGTATGTACCCCTCACATAGTAGCGCGTCTGCCCTCTGCTTTTGGCTGTCTTTATAAACTTCGGCAGGATCAGGTCGTAACTGCCCGCGCCGTTGCGAAAGGGCCGCATCCTGTCATGGATCTCCTTTCGTCCATCGATGCTTAAAACAATATTTGCCATCTCTTTGTTGGCAAATTCCAGAATCTCATCGTTTAAAAGGACGCCGTTTGTGGTCAGCGTAAACCTGAATTTTTTATGATAAGGTTCCTCCAGGCTTCTTCCGTACTCCACCAGTTCTTTCACAACCGGCCAGTTCATCAGCGGCTCGCCGCCGAAAAAGTCCACCTCCAGATTCACCCGGCCGCCGGAATGGGCTACCAGAAAATCCAGCGCTTTCTTCCCCACCTCAAGACTCATCAGGGCTCTGTCTCCATGATATTCGCCCTCTCCGGCAAAACAGTACTTACACGCCAGATTGCAGTCGTGGGCGATATGGAGGCAAAGAGCCTTTACCACCGTCTGCCTGTTCTTAAAATCAGAAACGTAATTTTCATAAATATCCGGCGCAAACAACTGTCCCTGCGCCTCCAGCTGCAAAACCTCGTCCACCGCTTCCGTGATCTCCTCCCGGGGATAGGAAAGGTTTGCGAGGTTTAACACCGCGGCTTTGATCACCGCGCTGTCTTTGATACCTTCGTTCACAAGGGGCTCAATCAGAGGGATCATATCATACACGATATCATCTACCACATGGACGGAACCGCTGTTCACATCCATAACGATATTATACCCGTTGCTTTTATATTGGTGTATCACAGATCGTTTTTTCCTTTCTAAAAATGTCATAACACAGAAAAGAAGCAGCGACCGGAATCGCTGCTTACTCTAGTCTCTGTAATGCTCGGTTATTTAATCTTCTCACAGCTCTGGTTTCCCACGGTACAGGAAGTCTTGCAGGCTGACTGGCAGGAAGTCTGGCACTCGCCGCATCCGCCCTTCTTCATGGATTCCTTCATGTCCCTGGTAGTCAAAGTTTTGATATGCTTCATGATCGCATAGCCTCCTTATTCCTTTTATCATCCAAACGCTTATTCAAAAATGTCTCTATGAACCATATCAACAGCAAAACAAGCGCGAAGGGATCGGGCATTTGCTTCAACCTGATATGGTAACGGCAAAATCAATAGCAGCGCAGACTGCGACAGATATGCATCGCGTATCTGGATTTTGGAGTTATTATACCATATAAATATTATTTGTAAAATACTTTTTTCAAAAGTTTATTTCCCGCGATTCAACTCAGCATCCCGCCGAGCATGCCCCCCGCCGCGCACAGCACAAGCGTTGTGATCAGGGAATCCCCGAGCTGTCCTGCAGGCTCTCCCACCGCCAGCGATATCACGACCAGCACGAGAAAGTAAGCGCCTCCTATCAGCAATCCCCATAAAAATTTCCTGCTTCTGCATTTCTTTCCCGCCACAAAACCTCCGAAAAAGGTAGCCGCCACATAGATGACGATAATGACGATGGAGACGATGCTCTCCGTCAGATTCATCTTATAGAGCAAAAAGGCCAGAATCGCCAGAAGCACCCCTGTCAATATGTAAGAAAACAATAACGTCTTTAGCAGAAAAAGCACCGGTATTTTCTCCTGTTGCGGTATCCGTTCCATCCGTGATCCTCCCATCCGTTTCTAAACTTTTTATAAATTCATATGCGGATGATTTTACAAACTTGACAAGAACCATCCGTTATTGTATATTTACCAATAAATCAAGCTTAAAAAGGAGTGGATTTTTTTGGACGCCCCAGGGGTCATACAATTTATTTTTCTCATCGTTCTCGTTATCTTATCCGGTTTTTTCTCGTCTGCAGAAACGGCTCTCACCACCGTGAACCGCGTGCGGATGCGCACTCTTGAGGAAGAAGGCAATAAGCGCGCCGCCCGTGTCAATAAAATACTGGAGAACTACAGCAAGATGCTCAGCGCTATCCTGATCGGCAACAACATTGTCAATCTCTCGGCCTCCGCGCTTGCTACCACTCTCGCCATGCAGATCGGGCTTGCAGTCGGAATCGCTACCGGCGTCTTAACCATCGTTGTCCTGCTTTTAGGCGAGATCGTTCCCAAAACGTGGGCCATGCATTCTTCTGAAAAACTTTCCCTTGCATACAGCGGCATCATCTATAGTCTGATGCACCTTTTAACGCCCGTGATCTTTCTCGTTGACAAGCTGGCGAACGGCATTTTGCGCCTGATGAAAATCGATCCCAGCCAGAAAATCACCACCATGACCGAAGCGGAACTGCGCACTTATGTGGCGGTCAGCCATGAAGACGGCGTGATCGAATCGGAAGAACGGGAAATGATTTACAACGTGTTCGATTTTTCCGATGCGCAGGCAAAAGATATCATGATTCCCCGCATCAACATGGTGTCGGTGGATATAAACGACAATTACCGCCAGGTCATGTCCGTTTTCCGGGAATCCATGTATACCAGGCTTCCCGTCTATCAGGATGACAATGACAATATCATAGGACTGATTAACATCAAAGATTTTATCCTTTGCGATGACGAAGAAAATTTCCATGTGAAGGATATTCTGCGGGACGCTTACTATACATACGAGTTCAAAAAGGTGGCGGACCTGCTCTATGAACTGCGTGAAACCACTACCAGCGTTGCTTTTGTGCTGGACGAATACGGCGCCACCGTTGGTATGATCACGCTGGAGGATCTTTTGGAGGAGATCGTCGGGGAAATCAGGGATGAATACGATGAGGATGAGGAAGAACTGATCCAGAAAAAGGGAGAACGCACCTATCTTGTAGAAGGCAGCATGAAGCTGGACGACATCAATGACGAACTGGACACAGGATTAATGAGCGAGGATTACGACTCCATCGGCGGCCTGATCATTGAATGTCTTGACCGCCTTCCGGAAGATAACGAAGAAGTCACTCTGGAAAACGGTATTCGCCTGAAGGTGCAGGGCATCGAACAGAATCGGATCGTAAAGGTACTGATGACGCTGCCTAAGCCCTCCAGGGAGGAATCAGAGCAGCAGGAAGAGACCGCGCAGGAAGCCTCCTCCTAATCTGTGAAAGTCACTTTGATCCTGGTCCCCTTTCCCACTTCGCTCTCAAGTTCCATTTCCGCCTTATGTCTGGCAATAATGTGCTTGACGATAGCAAGCCCCAGCCCTGTTCCTCCGGTGGATTGGGAGCGGCTTTTGTCCACTCTGTAAAAACGCTCAAAAATGCGTTCCTGATGTTCTTTGGGTATGCCGATGCCGGTGTCCTCCACCGTCAGGATCGTTTTTTTTGCATCTTCGCTGTCCGGGTACACGGAAACGCTCACACTTCCCCCCTTGTTATTGTAGCGAATGGCATTGTCGATGAGATTATACAAAAGTTCATCGATCATCCGCCGATTACCGTGAATATAGCTCTCACTGCCATCGGCCGACAAAGTCACCTCATGTTTTTGTGCGCTGAAATCCAGCATTTCCACACAGGACATGGCCATGTCATACAGATTCAGTTTCTCAAAAGGCGGCTGTGCTTCTCCCGCGTCCAACTCTGATAACCGGATAATATCATTGATCAGCGCAAGCAGCCGATTGGCGCTGCGGTGAATCCCGCTGGCAAAATGTACCACATCCTCCTGTGATGCCATCCCCGTCTCGATCAGTTCCGCATACCCTGAAATGGAAGTCAGCGGCGTCTTTAACTCATGGCTCACATTAGCCGTAAACTCCTGCCGCATTCTGGCATTTTTCACAAGATCCTGATGCTGCTTTCTGATCCTGTCAATGAAAGGCTTCAGCTCCTGATACTCCTCCAGCTCCATCCTGTCGTCCATATTCTCCGCCAGCCGTTCAATGGGGATGATCAGTTTGCCCGCAAGAAAATGGGCCATACCGATGCTTAGCAGGGCCAACGCTGCAAGAATCCACAATATGCTGGGGAGCACGCTGCTGAAAATACTGAAAATGCTGCCCGCGTCTTTGGCAACACGCAGCACATTGCCGTCAGACAGCTTTATGGCATAATAAAAACTGTTTCTGGACATTGTCTGAGAGTTTCTCACCGACTCTCCCTCTCCGTTTGCAAGGGCGTCTTGAATCTCCGGCCTGTCAAAATGATTCTCCATACTGTTTCTGTTTGCCCCATTGTCAAACAGCACCTCTCCGCCGCTGTTGATCAAAGTCACCCGGATCCCCTGAAACCGCTCTTCTCCGCTGTCTTCCTGCAGTCCTTCCAGATCACCGTACTCCTGAAGCAGAGAAGCGCTGTCTTTCAAGTCTTCCATGACCTGAACGCAGAAAAAATTGTAATAGACAAAGGTGATCAACGTAGTGGTCAACAGAATGGCCACAATGGATAAGATCACAAAGGATCTGCTGATTTTTCTTTTCATTTCCCCTTTTCTCCCACTCTCGCCGCTATCTTTTCTTTTTTACCCATTTCCTTCTCTCCTGCTCTCTTCTACCCGCTCCTGCTCTCTTTATGTCTCTGCCGACCTTATTTTAACTGTCCGGTTCCTTTACTGTCACATCTCCTGCTCCGTCAGCATATAACCCACATTCCGGATCGTTTTTATCATACTTCCGGCATTCCCCAGTTTCTGCCGCAATGTTTTGATATGCATGTCAAGGGTACGGGATTCCCCCTCGAAATCTGTGCCCCAGATACGATCCAGTATCACTTCTCTGGTGGTCACGATCCCCGCATTGATCATCAGCAATTTTAACAGTTCGTACTCTTTATACGTCAATTCACAGGGTTGATCCTCCACATAAACAGCATGTCTGCCACGGTCCAGCACCACGCTTCCGGATCTCAAAATACGATCCTTCTCCTGCGCCGGAGCGCTTCTTCTAAGCAGGGCCTTCACGCGGGAGATCAGTTCCATGATACCGAAAGGCTTCGTCATATAGTCATCCGCACCGATATCCAGCCCTTTCACCTTATCCAGCTCCGTGGTCTTGGCCGTCACCATGATGATGGGAATGGAGACCGTCTCCCTCTGGGAACGGAGCTTTTTCACAATGGCAAGCCCGTCCTCATCGGGAAGCATGATATCCAGCAGGATCAGATCCGGCGCTTTTTCTTTCAGCGCTTCATAAAACTTTTCCGCCGATGCGAAACCTTCCACCTGATATCCCGCGTTCGACAGCGCAAACCGCTCGATCTCCTGAATGCTTATATCATCTTCCACAATATATATCAGCGCCATAAATCTCATCCTTCCCTTTTTCTGATGCCTTTCCCCTACTTTAAACCAGCCCGTCCCTTCAACGCAACCTCTTTTTCTTAACAGTTCATTCTCCGCCCAAACTGCTGTTTTTTTCACAATGACTCAGGACATCTGGTAACGCTCCCTGTCAGTTTAGACCTTTTTCAAAAACTCCGCATTCTCATCCTGTTTCATCTCATCCAGATAAGCATGGGCGTCAAACTGGTCCATACCGTATCCTCTCTTTGACCTCACATAGTTTTTCCTGCGCTTTACAGTTTAAAAGATTCATGTAAAATCCATTATCACGCAATGTAAAATCTATGTAAAATCAACAGCGGGCTCTGTGGCGACAGGCAGACTTTTCTGGGTCAGTACAGGCTGACGCCATCGATGTCTCCGGTGACCTGGAAGATCGCCCACTGTCCGATATTCACCGCATGATCTCCGATCTTTTCCAGATACTTGGCAATCATCAGATCGTCCACCACGATATCCGCATCCAAAGACTGCTGCCGGATAGCTTCCATCATCTGTTCCTTGATCTGATTAAAAAGGTCGTCCACCGCATCGTCCCGCCCGATGACTCTCTCCGCAGTCTGCGTATCTCCCTCCGTAAAAGCCTCCACAGCTTCCCGCAGCATACCTCCGGATTCCTCCATCATGGAGAGCAGAAGCTGTCCGCAGATATCCTGTGAAAAAGGCTGCGCCCGCCTCAGACCAAGTTCCGCCACATCAGAGACATGGCTGCCGATACGGTCAATATCCGTGACTACCTTTAAGACGGCGGATACCAGTCTCATATCTTTCGCCACAGGCTGCTGTTTTGTCATCAGCGTCAGACAGTTTGCCTCGATTCCCCTGAGCATATCTTTCATCTTTCCATCAACGTGAAGAAGCTCTGTAAGAACGGCGGAGTCATTCTCCAAAACCGCCGTAAACAGACTGTCGTAACTTAGCTTCACATACTGTCCCATCTTGGCCAGTTTGCTTTTTAATTCTTCCAATTCCTGTTCAAATAAAACTCTCGGTGACATATTTACCTCATTTCTACGCCGCTTTTAACATACAGCGCAGCCTTTGCATCGCGGCGCCGACACACGCTTTAAGCTTCTTTTATCCGAATCGTCCTGTAATGTAATCTTCCGTCCTCTTATCTTTCGGCCGCGCAAAGAGGGTCTTTGTAGGTCCGGATTCCACCATCTCTCCCAAGAGGAAAAACGCCGTGTCATCCGACACTCTGGCTGCCTGCTGCATATTGTGGGTCACAATGACGATTGTATACTTTTTCTTCAGGCTCTCCATCAATTCCTCGATCTTTAAGGTGGAGATGGGATCCAGCGCCGATGTGGGCTCATCCATCAAGAGCACTTCCGGTTCTACCGCCAGCGCTCTGGCGATACAAAGCCGCTGCTGCTGGCCGCCGGACAGCCCCAGCGCCGACTTTTTCAGACGGTCTTTCACTTCCTCGAAGATTGCCGCTTTGCAAAGAGCCTCTTCCACGATCCTGTCCAGCTGCGCCTTTGCCTTGATCCCGTGGATCCTCGGACCGTAGGCGATATTGTCATAAATACTCATAGGGAAGGGATTGGGCTGCTGAAACACCATCCCGACTTTCTTGCGAAGCAGAGTGGTATCCACTCTTTTGTCATAAATATCTCCCCCGTCCAAAAGGATCTGTCCCTCGATCCGCGCAGACTCCACCAGATCGTTCATACGGTTCATACACTTTAAAAAAGTGGATTTCCCACATCCGCTGGGTCCGATAAACGCGGTGATGGTCCGGTCCCTGATCTCCATATTCACATCTTTCAGCGCGTGATTTTCTCCGTAATAAAGATTTAAGCGCCTGACTGATATTTTACTCCTGCTCATTTTTATACCTCTTGTCCCTACCGCCTGCGCCTTATGTTTTGTGAAGTTTCCCCGCCGCAAGCTTCATCAGAAAGTTGATAAACAAAACGATGACAATCAATACGCAGGCAATGCCGAATGCCGCCTCATATTTTCCCTTCTGCATCTGCAGATACAACTCAATGGTCAGAGTACCTCCCGACCCCATTGCCTTCCTGCCCAACCCCTTCAGACTGTTAAGCAGACCGCCTCCCAGACGGGGCAAAAGTCTGTCGCTTCCGGCGGTGAACAGCAGAGCCGCTGACTCCCCCACGATTCTGCCCACCGAAAGGATAATGCCCGTGAGAATCCCCGGCATTGCGCTGGGGAGCAAAATGGTCCTGATCATCCGCCATTTGGTGGCGCCCATTCCCAACGCCCCGCTACGGTAACTGTCAGGCACCGTGCGCAGAGCCTCCTGCGTATTGCGTATCACCAAAGGCAGCACCATCAGAGAAAGTGTCAGCGCCCCTCTGAGCAGGGAGTAGTCTAAATGCAGCGCCTCCCCAAAAAACACCATGCCGAACAAACCGTAAATAACGGAAGGAATACCGGACAGCGTCTCTGTGGTAAATTCAATCAGATCCACCAGTTTTCCCGCCTTCGCATATTCATTCAGATAAATGGCGGCTCCAACGCCGATGGGCGTAGCGATAAGAAGCGTCAGAACAATGATGTAAAGTGTGTTCACAAGATTTCCTGCTATGCCCGTAGTCTGCTTTAAGGAGCTGGTAACAGAAGTCAAAAAGCTCCAGTTTACCGCAGGGGCGCCCTTAACAAACACATACCCTATGATTCCCAGAAGCAATGCCACAGACACGGACGCAGCGCCGTAGATTGCCGCTTTTAAAAACAATTCCATGGGATGTAAGCGTTTCTGATACAAAGTTTTTTCCGCCATATTACTCTCCGGACGCTCCTTTCTTCAGAATCTTATTCAATACGATATTGATCAGCATAATAAATACAAATAACACCAGACCTATGGTAAACAACATCTGCCTGTGGGTTCCCTGGGAATAGCCCATCTCGCTGACGATAGCTGTGGTCAGAAAACGCACGGAATTGAAAGGCAGGGGCGCGTTGACGCTGCTGCCCGACACCAGCGTGATGGCCATGGCTTCGCCGATGGCCCTCCCCACTCCCAACACGATGGCAGCCGCTATTCCGGACTTTGCCGCCGGAAGTACGGATCTGAAAACAGTCTGCACATGAGAGGCGCCCAGGGCCAGTGAGGCGGACCTGATACCGGAGGGAACCGCCCTGATAGCGGTCTCGCTGATATTGATGACCGTTGGAAGGATCATGATAGCCAGCACGAACACCGCGGAGAGCAGATTGGATCCTCCCGTGAACTGGTGCGTTTCGGAATCTTTAAAAAGCGCCAGCTCCAGCCGGTACATCAGAGGATTCACCAGATAAATTCCCAAAAGTCCGTATACCACCGAGGGAATTCCCGCCAGCAGTTCTATGGCTGGCCGCACCATCGCCGCAACTTTTTTATCGGCCATTTCCGCCAGAAAAACGGCGGTCAGAAGTCCCACCGGAACACCGATCAGTATGGCCATCGCAGTACCTGTGACAGAGGTCAGGATGACGTACAGGATCCCGTATTTCGGCTCTGTGGCCGTAGGCGCCCAGACCGTACCGAACAGAATCTCTTTCAGCCCCACCTTGACAGCCGCCGGCGTTCCGCTGATAATCATGTATAAGGTAATGGAAAGCACAGCCAGTACGGCAAAGAAGGCACAAACGGTAAATATCGTCTGTGCCGCTCTTTCCACCACCGCTTTCTTTTTACGATTCCCTATTAACAATTTTTTCAACCTTCCCTATTTAACCGTGATCAGACCAACCTGCGATGCGATTTCCTGTCCTTCTTCCCCGTACACATAGTCAAACCATATCTGAACCAGCCTGCTCTGTTCGGAAATTTCTCCCTTAGTGGCCATCACGAAAGGTCTGCTTAAGAAATAGCTGCCTGCCTTGATATTATCCGCGGTAGCCTCCACCCCTTCCAAAGACAGAGCGGTCACGGAGTCGTCCACCACGTCCAGAGAAACATAACCGATGGCGCCCGGCGTTGACGCCACCTTTGCCATCACCGCTCCGGTGCTGTCCAGTTCATTGGCGTAAGCACAGCCATCTTCCACTCCCAGGATTTCCTCAAAAGCGCCCCTTGTACCGGATCCGGCCTCGCGTCCAATCACGATAACAGGGGTATCCGATCCCCCCAATTCAGACCAGTTTTTCACTTTTCCCGTGTAAATATCGATAAGCTGCTGCCTGGTCAGATCCGTCACTGTATTGGCAGGGTCAACGCACACCGCAATCCCATCGATGGCTACAATATTTTCCACCACTCCTTTTTCCTTTTCCTCGTCTTTTAAGTTTCTGGAAGAATTTCCGATATCCGCGCTGCCTGCCGCTACCGCTTCAATGCCTGCGCCTGATCCTACAAATTCAGCGGTCACATTGACATTGGGATATTTCTCCCGAAAGCTCTCCATCAAAGCGTTTGCGTACTTCTCCATGGATGTGGAACCGACCATCTGGATGGAACCTGACAGGTCCTCAGTCTGGCTGGAAGCCTGTGCGCCCTGTGAGGCCTGTGCGTCCTGCTGAGCGCCGGATGCCTGAGAACTCTGGGCAGCGGAAGATGCCGGACTGCTCCCCGCGCTCCCTGTGCCGCATCCTGCAAGACATGATACGGCAAATACCGCCGCTGCCATCCAGGCAAATCCTTTTCCCGATTTTCTTTTCATAATACTTTCCTCCAATCTCTTATTGTTTATGATGCTATCTTAACAGGAAAGAAAAGGGGAAAATATCATGGTTATGTAATTTTCTGTAATTTGTATGTAAAATAATGAGACATAAAAATAAAACGCCTTTGCACAGTTTTTTATATACTATGCAAAAAGCGTTTTTTTGACACTGGGAAATGAGCGGCCTTCCCTCATTTCCCCTTCACGCCCAGAAGGCGGTTTGCAACATCCATACAGAACAGATAAACTAACAGGGCTCCCAGCCAATATCCGCCGATGACGATAATCTTATCCGGATGAACCATGTAGGTATACTGGGAAACGGATTGCGCGCTTTCGCCAATCTGCTCCTCCTGAACCAAAAACAGCTCATTTTCCGGCGCCTGATCTTCCTCATGGTTCGTATACATGATCTGAAAATCCGTGTCAGCGCCTGCAGGTCCCGTCAGTACCCAGTAATATTTCTGTCCCGTCTTTACTTTCTGATTTACCGCAACGCTATAGTAGCGGCTGCTCTCCATCTGATCCAGCGGAATCTTTTGGGAAAAGATCTCCTTTCCGGACTCCTCGCAGAGAACAAACCCGATCTCTGCCCCTTCCGGATATTCCCCGTTAAACACAGCGGCAAACATGATTTCGCCAAGACGGGTATTCTGCGGAATGAAATACTGCGCCGCCGCAGCGTCCTTCGTCAATATGTCCGTAAGTTCGTAATGTCCGCTGTATGTTTCGCTGGTATAAAAATCATGAGCCAGATATCCCGGCCATGCCCAAAAGACGAACCCGCACAGCAAGACTGTCAACAGGCACCGGACAGCCCACAGCGTTTGCTTTTTCCTTTTCTCATTCATACGCATATCCTTTCAGATTGCCGCAGCTGTCTTCTGTACTCCTGCCGTTTCAGATGCCGCGTTCCTTTCCGTTTTCTATTATAGCCGTTTCCCCTGCAAAAGCAAGCGTTTCCTAGGTTCTTACCCCAAAAGAAATGCGTTTTGGCGCCGTAAAAGCGCGGCTTTGCGAATGGCGCGGGCCGGACTGCTGCCATTTTGCAGCGATCCGACCAGCCGCCTGCAAAACGCGAAGCGGACGAAAAAATGATACGGGATACAGGAAAGTATATGAAATCATTGGACATATTTACCCTGCGTATGTTATGATGTTGTGGTCAAAAGATCAGCGATGCAATTCGCCATTTACATTTATCACAAAATCGGAGATCAAAATGAAAAAAGCTTTGGATATTTTTCATAAATACTATTTTCCCGCCGGACTGGCCGCGGCGTTTTGTCTGGCGCTTTTACTGCGTATCGTCAGTCTTTCATCTCTTCCGAATTTTCTTCACGCAGACGAAGCCGCGCTTGGATACAACGCCTGGTGTCTGGCTCATTTCGGCGTTGACAGATACCTGAATGAAATGCCCATATATCCCCAGAATTACTACGGCGGCCAAAGTCCTTTATACACTTACCTTACAGCGCTTTTGATCCGGATTGGGGGGGGCGGCGAGTTGTCTCTGTTTCTGGAAAGACTGCCCAGCCTGATTTTTAATATGCTGGGACTGGTCTTTAGTGTTAAAACCGTACACCTGATTTTTCACGACAAAAGGCTGACACTCGCCTGCTCTTTCCTGACGGCGGTTCTTCCCTATCTCATTATGCAGGGACGGGTAGGCCTGGACTGCAATCTGATGTTCGGCTGCTGCTCCATGGCTGTGTATCTGACTGCAAAATACATCTCTACCCGGAAGACATCTTATTTATGCCTCTGCGGCGCCGCCTATGGACTTGTGATGTACTCGTACGCGATGAGTTACCTCTTCGTACCGCTGTGCCTGATCTTACTGGCCCTTTATATGCTTTACGTCAGGAAAATCAACCTTCCGAAAACTTTGTTGTGGGCTCTCATCGTGTGCATCGCCAGTCTCCCCATATTGTTATTCATCTTCTGCCTGCTTTTTAAAACAGAACCTTTTCAGTTTCTCTGTTTTCATATTTACCCTGTCGCTTCCAGCCGTATGACAGAAATAGATATTCAGGGCTTTTTTCCAAAAATAGGGGACGCTGTAAAAACGACTTTAACCTATGACAGCCTGATCGTAAATTCCATACCCAAATACGGCACATTATACTATCTGTCCCTGCCTTTTATCGTGGCAGGGTTCTTGGTGTCCGCTTACCATTTTGCCGTATCAATCAGAAAAAGGAGCTTTCATTACTCCGCTCTCTTCTTCCTTTACTATATCGCCTGTCTGATCACAATGGGATTTGTGGGCGTTAACGTATATCGCGCAAACTTCTTTTTTGTGGCGTACATCTACTTTCTCATTCTCGGGCTCCGCTCTGTCTGCCTGTTTATGCAGTCTTACCGCCGTCTCTTTATCGCCGCCCTGACCGGCGGATACGTATTGTGGGCTTTATCTTTTATCCGCTTCTACTTTAAAGTCTACGCGCTGGTGGTGAACACTGCCATGTACTTAAACCCCTATTATTTTGCCCCGCCGCTGGAGGCTGTGCGCTTCGCGGAAACGCAGCTGCACTCCGATCTGATTTACGTTGATTCGGAACTTCAGGAAACGCTGCTGTTCTGCGACCCTGTCTCGCCTTATGAATGGGCGGAAAGCCAAAAAGAAGACGATACCGGCTACGGTTATGGCCATTATCGGTTCAACGTGAATTTTGAAACGCCCATCTCCCCTGACAACGCCTATATCGCTCTGAAAGAAAACATTGAGTTTATCACGGAGATCAACAAGTTTGACATGCCTCACGAAACCCTTGATTACGGATATTACTACCTGTTCTATTTTACCGGTCAGCGGTAATCAGGCTCCCGCCTGATCCCGCTGTCTCATTTCCATTGGTTCAGTCGGTTTTCACCGTCTCCAAAATACCATCCGCAATAGCCTGAGCCACCTCGTCAAAGCGCTCGTCAAAGAGGTTGTTATCATCATCCGTATTGATAAATCCCACCTCCACCAGCACGGCCGGCATTTCAGTCCTGTTCAATACCACCAAATTTTTTTGTTCATTGATGCCCTGATCTTCAAATCCTATTTCGACCAGACGCGCGTTGATATTACCTGCCAGACGCGCCGCCTCGCCGTATCTGTCATAGACCAGCGTTTCTATCCCCGTATACTGATTGGGATAGGGGCTGGCATTTCGATGTATCGACACAAAATAATCTGCGCCCACCGCATTTCCTTCAACGGCTTTCTGATAGGGAGATTCATACATATCTGAAACCCTGGTATAATAGACATTTACGCCGTTTTGTTCCAGAATACGCCCTACCGCCAAAGTAAGCGCCAAAGCATCGTCTTTTTCCCGTCTTCCGTTGTATACAGCTCCCGGATTATTCCCCCCATGACCGGCATCCAACACTACCAAAGCCATAAAATACCCCCCGCACACCTTTCTATAAGATATGCGGAGGGTATGTATGCTGTTACTCAAAGATTTTTGTCCACCACGGCACCTTTAATGTCTTCCTCTAACAGTTTCATCTTTTGCAGAATATCCTGAACTTCCTGCTGCACATCTGACTGCATCTGGTCGTAGGTGATCATTTCATCAACAGGTATATTCTCTAATATTTCTTCCTGCTCCCTGCGGTTCTGCCGCTGCTCTTTTATCTGATCTTTTATCTGATCTTCCTGTTCTTCAAGATGCTCTTTTTGTTCCTCGATGCGCTCTTCCTGCTGATCTTTCTCCTCCTTGAGTTTGTCCGCCTTCTCTTCTCTCTCCTCGGCTTCCTCCTCAATATGATCCATGCCGCCCTCTACAGCCATGCCAACGATCTCATCTCCGGCGGCATCCTTGATCTGCTGAGCCTGCTCCTGGGCGTCCGTCATCGTGTGATGTTTCAGGCTTTCAATCTTGACGCCATAGATGGAACGTCCCAGCCCCTTGATCTGGTCTTCCGTCTGATGCAGTTCCGAATTGCGTATTTTTAACTCTTTTTGAAGGTCATCCTTCTCCGCTGCATAGTCCTCTTCGCTGATCTCGCCCGCTTCATAGGCCTTCTCCAGATCTTCTCCCCTGGACTCCACGTTTGCGATCTCATCCTGAAGCCTCTTGTGATCCGTTTTCAGATCTTCTATCTGTTGGCGCATATTGTCTATCTGATCTGATAAGGCTTTATCTCCTGCGAACGCATCGCCGATCACTTTCATCGCCTGTTCCTGCGCTTCTTTCTTCTTCTTTTCGATCCGCTCCTGAAGAGAATCTCCCTGAACGTTCAGCGTTCCCGCAAATACAGTCTTTCTGTCAATCTGTTTCTTTTCCGTCCCATCCGTGGTCGGGCTGCTTTGGGAAAGATCTCCCGCAAACAGGGTAATGTTGCCATCTACCTTCATCTTGTCTACCTCCTTGTAACATCAAAAGATCGAACAATATCTCTTATAATTTATCGGATCGGAAAGAAGAAATATTAACCTTTCCATGCTATCCTGCAAATTGTGAATTGTAGAGGTCGGCGTAGAAGCCTTTTTGGGAAAGCAGCGTCTGGTGATCGCCTTGCTCTATAATATTTCCGTCTTTCATGACAAGAATGATGTCCGCTTCCCGAATGGTGGAAAGACGATGCGCCACAATGAAGCTGGTGCGCCCTTCCATCATCTTGGCAAAAGCTTTCTGAATGTGAATCTCAGTTCTGGTATCTATAGAGGAAGTTGCCTCGTCCAGAATCAGCATGGGTGGCAGGCAAAGCATCACTCTTGCAATGCAGAGGAGCTGTTTCTGTCCTTGGGACAGGCTGCCGCCGTCTTCCGTGATCCATGTATCGTATCCCTTAGGAAGGCGTTTGATAAAACTGTGGGCATGGGATGCTTTCGCAGCCTCAATGACCTCTGCTTCCGCAGCGTCTGGTTTTCCCATCTTGATATTGTCCCGGATCGTTCCTTCTCTCAGCCATGTTTCCTGAAGCACCATGCCGTAACTGGTGCGCAGGCTTCCTCTGGCAATCTCACGGATATCCGTCCCTTCCACCCTGATCTGTCCACTGTCCACATCATAAAACCGCATCAGAAGATTGATCACCGTAGTTTTACCGCATCCGGTGGGACCCACAATGGCCACTCTCTGACCCGGCCTGACGCTCAGGTTAAAATCTTCTATCAGTTTTTTATCAGGCGTATAACTGAAAAAAACATTTTCCAGTTCCACATTTCCCTGAACCTTGGACAATACTCTTGCATCGGGGCTATCCGGCACTTGCGCCTCTTCCCCGATCAGCTCGAAAATACGGGCAGCACAGGTCAGGGCATTCTGGAGCTCTGTGACAACGCCGGAGATTTCGTTAAAGGGCTTGGTATACTGGTTTGCATAGCTTAAAAAACAGGAGAGCTGTCCCACGCTGATACCTCCCCGTATCGCCGCAAAGGCGCCGAAGATCCCCACCCCGGCATATACCAGGCTGTTGACAAAACGGGTTGCAGGATTCGTGATGGAAGAGAAAAAAATAGCCTTCAGAGAGCACTTCTGAAGTCTTGCGTTAATCTCCCGAAACTGCTCCTTTACAGCCTCTTCCCGCGAAAAGGTCCTGACCACTTTCTGATTGCCCACCATCTCTTCGATCAGGGAAGTCTGCTCGCCTCTTGTCTCAGACTGTTCCTTAAACATATGATATGTCTTTGTCGCAATAAATCTGGCCACCAGGAAAGATACCGGCGTAATACACACTACCACAATTGTGATCGGCACATTGGTAACAAGCATGAAACCCAGTGTGCCAAAGATAGTCAACACGCCGGTAAACAGCTGGGTAAAACCCATCAGCAAACCGTCTGAAAAAGTATCCACATCCGCGATCACTCTGCTCACTATATCCCCATAAGCATGTGAATCCAGATATTTTAAGGGCAGCTGCTCCAGCTTGTGGAACGCATCTTCACGGATATCTTTCACCACATGATATGTGATCTTATTATTGCAGGTGCTCATCACCCACTGGGCAGCCGCTGTAACCGCAACCGCTGCGGCGATCTTTATCAGAATTGCAGACACGCCCTGAAAATCCACGCTGCCCTTTCCCAAAATCAGGTCAACAGCCTGCCCTGTCAAAATGGGAATGTAAAGAGTAAGAATTACCGTGACTGCCGCCAAAAAGAGGGTTGCCCCCACCAGCAGCCAATATCTGCGCAGATACTCCATCACCTGTTTCAAAGTCTTTATCTGCGCTGATTTTCCGCCATTTTGTGATCCTGCCATCTCATCTGCCCCTTTCCTGCCGGATGTCTTTTCTCTCATCAGGATACTGGGAATAATAAATCTCCTGATAAACGCCGCAACCTGCCAGCAATTCATCATGGGTTCCCGCACCGACCATCTCCCCATCGTCCAGCACGATGATTTTATCCGCGTGGCGGATGGCGGAAGCCCGCTGGGACACGATAATAGTAGTGGTATTTTCCTCCAGTGTGCGAAGAGCCGTCCGCAATCGGGCATCCGTAGCATAATCCAGCGCAGACGAACTATCGTCCAGGATCAATATCTCCGGCTTCCTGACCAACGCTCTGGCGATGGTCAGCCTCTGTCTTTGACCGCCGGACAGATTTCTGCCGCCCTGGGCAATTCTGGCATCCAGCTTTCCCTCTTTACCGTCTACCACTTCCCGAGCCTGTGCGATATCGATGGCATGCCACATTTCCTCTTCTGTGGCGTCCGGATTTCCCCACTGCAGATTACTGCGGATCGTACCCTTGAACAGAATCGCCTTCTGAGGCACTACGCCGATACGCCTGCGCAGAATGTCCTCCGGCAGAAAACGGATATCCTGGCCTTCCAGCCTTATGGCTCCTTCTGTCACAGGATAAAAGGCAGGGATCAGATTCACCAGGGAAGATTTACCGGAGCCTGTTCCGCCGATGATACCTACAGTCTCCCCTTTTTCCACCGTAAAATGAATATCGTGCAGCGTTTCCGCCCCGGCCCCTTCATAGGTGAGAGACACATGATCAAATTCCAGAAAAGGCGCATCCGCTGTCTTTCCCGATGTATCCTGAATTCCTGTCCTAGTATCCTGATTCTGAATGTCAAATACACCTGCCACACGGTCGGCGCAGGCTAACGCCTTGGTGATGGTGATAATCAGATTAGCCAGTTTGACCAGCTCCACCAGGATCTGAGACATATAATTTAAGAGGGCGATCACTTCTCCCTGTGTCAGGTTTCCCACATTGACCTGGAGCGCTCCGGTATAGATCAGGGCGATCAACGCTCCGTTTACTATGATATAGGTCACAGGATTCATCACCGCGCTGATCCTGCCCACAAAATTCTGACTTGCGGCCAGCGCCCTGGTATAACTTTTGAATTTCTCCTCTTCCTCAGCCTCTTTGTGAAAAGCCCGGATCACCCGGACTCCGGTCAGATTTTCCCGTGTTACGCCCAACACCTTATCCAGCCATCCCTGAACCTTTCTGTAAAGCGGTATCGTCCACATCATAATGCCAAAAACTACGATAGCCAGCAAAGGAATGGCTGCCACGAAGATCAACGCGCTTTTGACATCGATCGTAAAAGCCATGATCATTGCGCCGAAAATAATGATGGGAGAACGAAGGAACAGGCGAAGAACCATATTGACGCCGGACTGTACCTGATTGATATCGCTGGTCATTCGGGTAATCATAGTAGAAGTTCCCGCCTTGTCCACATTGGTAAAATCCAGTCCCTGAATATGGT
Organism: uncultured Acetatifactor sp.; assembly: GCA_947629645.1. GTDB lineage: Bacteria > Bacillota > Clostridia > Lachnospirales > Lachnospiraceae > Acetatifactor. The sequence continues at coordinate 51,224 of CANREV010000014.1, forward strand.
CAAACAGCGCCTGACGAAGCTGGGTGGAAAAACCCACAGCAGCCTTCGCCGCAAAATACTGAGCCGTTATGGAAGATACCAGACCAACCAGGGCAAGACTCAACAGGCAAAGTCCCATCCTGGCCACATGGCCCATATCCCCGTTGGCAATGCCCTGATCGATAATCTGCGCCATCACCATAGGCACCAGCAGTTCAAAAAGGGCCTCCAACAGCTTGAAAAGCGGAGCCAGAACAGCCTCTTTTTTATAATCTTTTAGAAATTTCATCAATTTCTTCATTGATATGCTTCTCCAAATTTCATGAAAGATGACACACCGGCCCTGACACGCAAACTAAATTGTGCCGCACGAACGCTTTGCTTTACTCCGCTTCCCTCATTTTACAGACACAGATCCGATACCCTTGCGGAATATCGTATTCTTCCCAGCTCACTTCTTTCGCATCGCTGCCGTTTAAAAGATCTTTGCCTAAAACTTCCGCCACTCCCTGCCCTGTCAGTTTGCCATAAGCTTCCTTTCTGGTCCAGATACGAAAAAAAAGCTGCCTGCGTTTTTCCTCATCCCCGCAGCGTTCCAGCTGCCGATATTCTGTCCGGGGAAAAAAACGCTTTGCAAGGCGCAGTTCCCCGGCCTTTTGAATCTTTTGGATGTCCACACCGATCTCCTGCCGCGACACTCCGCAGAACACATACGCGCCGGAATGGGACAGATTAAATTTGAGGGGCCGGTCTTTCAAATAAGGCTTTCCGTTTTGACCATATCCATACTCCGGTTCTATTACGCCATCTCCCAAAAGACCCATCAGCTTCCTCACCGAATAGCACTGTATCTTCCCTGCTTCCTCCTGTCTTTCCTGCTCAAAGTCTTTCATCACTTTCTGCAACAAAAGCCCCGCTCCCAGGGCCGATACCCTGCCGTTTAGGTGTTTTGCCAAAAGCGCTTTTCGCCTGCGTTCTTTGTCAATCCTTCCAAGAGCCTCCTGAATAAGCGATTCCGAATGCTCGCCAGTCAAAAACTGTTCCAGATTCAAAAGATATCGTTGATCCTGCATTTCCATCCTTCCCGCGCTTTTCCCAATTACGGTCAAACTCCGAAAACACCCTGCAGAGATCATTCCCCGGGTTTTACAATACGCAGACACAACTCTTCCAGCTGTTTTTCATCCACTACATTGGGCGCCTCTGACATCAGACAGGAAGCATCCTTTACCTTCGGGAACGCGATCACCTCGCGGATACTCTCCGCTTTCACAAGGAGCATCACAAACCGGTCCAGTCCGATCGCCAGTCCCGCGTGAGGCGGAACGCCGTACCGAAATGCGTCCAACAGGAAACCAAACTGTTCGTGAGCCTTCTCGTCCGTAAAACCAAGCGCCCTGAACATCCTCTCCTGCACATCGGTCTGGAAGATCCTCACACTGCCGCCGCCCAGTTCCACGCCGTTTAACACGATATCGTAAGCTTTCGCGCGGACTTTTCCGGGATCAGTCTCCAAGAGAGGCAGATCCTCATCCATAGGCATGGTAAAAGGATGGTGCATAGCCACATACCGCTCCTCCTCATCGCTCCACTCAAACTGGGGGAACTCCGTTACCCAGAGGAAATCAAATCGATCATTGTCAATCAGGTCCAGCTGCTTTGCCACCTCAATGCGAAGCGCGCCCAGCACGGACCACACGATCTTCAGACGGTCTGCAGCAAACAATAATAAATCTCCCGCTTCGCCCCCCATGGCGCTGACCAAAGCTTTCAGTTCATCTTCCGTCATAAATTTGACGAAAGAAGATTTATAGGTACCGTCAGGCAGGACAGCAAGATATGCCAGACCCTTAGCGCCATAACCCTTTGCGAACTCTGTCAGCGCATCGATCTTCTTTCTGGGCATCTGGGCTTGTCCTTTCACATTGATGCCCCTGACGCTGCCTCCCGCTTCCAGTGCGCCGGTAAAAACGCTGAATCCACATCCTTTCACAACCTCAGACACATCCACCAGTTCCATGCCGAAGCGGGTATCCGGCTTGTCGGAGCCGAAACGGTTCATAGCCTCGTCCCAGGTCATCCGCCTGATCGGCAGCGATACCTCAAGACCGATAGCTTCTTTGCAGACCTTCGCTACCATTCTCTCCGTGGCGTCAATGACATCGTCCACATCCACAAAGGACATTTCCAAGTCCACCTGCGTAAACTCGGGCTGCCTGTCCGCACGCAGATCCTCATCTCTGAAACACTTCGCAATCTGAAAATATCTGTCATAACCGGAACACATCAAAAGCTGCTTAAAAATCTGGGGCGACTGGGGCAGCGCATAAAAACAGCCGGGATGCACACGGCTGGGAACCAGGTAATCCCTGGCTCCCTCCGGCGTAGACTTGTTCAGGATAGGCGTCTCGATCTCCAGAAAGCCCTCCCCGCTCAAAAAAGTACGGATAGTAGTGGTGATCCTGCTTCTGAGCATCAGATTCTTCTGGATATCAGGTCTTCTCAGATCCAGATAACGATATTTTAACCGAAGTTCCTCTTTTGTTCTGGAATCCGCCTCAATCGGGAAAGGCGGCGTCTCCGCCTCCGCCAGTATCCGCAGAGCAGACGCCCTCACTTCGATATCACCCGTTGCAAGGTTCTCATTGACGGCGCCCTCGCGCTTTGTCACATTGCCCACTACCGCCACTACAAATTCACTTCTCAGCTTTTCCGCTTTTGCAAAATTCTCAGCGCCGCAATCGCTTTCCTCAAAAATCACCTGTAAAATACCGGAACGATCTCTGAGATCCACAAAAATGATCCCGCCTTTGTTTCTCTGCTTCTGCACCCATCCCATTACAGTGACGGTCTCTCCCACGTTTGCCGCGGACAGTTCCCCACAGCGATGAGTCCTCTTTAACCCTGACATTGACTCTGGCATTTTTCTATCCTCCTGATACCCGGTCCCGCGGCGCACCTTCCTGCGTTACACCCTTTTGATGTTCAGAAAAGTCCCTGCCCCGCGTTTTTTTATCATTTCTGATCCGGTCTTAATTTTTTAATCCCTCTTTATAGAACTCCTCAAACTCCCCGTACCCCTGGGCGGTTAGCTGCTCCTTTTGAAATTTCTTGTTTTTATTCATACGGGCGATCAGTACCTGAGTACCGTCTTTTCGCCTATCCTGCGCTCTGGCAATGATATCGCACAGATTCCGGCCTTCCACCCCTTTTTCAATCAGATAAGCCACTTTTTCCGGCTGATCCGGCACCTGAAATCCGTTCTCCATCAGCAGCATGATAATCCGCTCAAACCCGATGGAAAATCCGCAGGCAGGGACATCGTTTCCGGTAAACTTTCCCACCATCCTGTCATAGCGTCCGCCGCCTCCGCAGCTGCCGCCAAATTGCGGGATCGCGATCTCAAAAATCGTACCGGTATAATAGGACATTCCTCTGACTAAGGTGGCGTCAAACACCATCTTAAAATCAGATGATTTCGTAGCGCTGACACTGTCTATGATCTCCTGAAGTCCTTTGGCCACATCCTCCTCCAGCACATCCTTCAGAACTTCCGCCAGATAAGCCACACCGTTTTCCGCCTTTTCCAGTCCTCTGTATAATTCCATATACCTGCCAACCGCTTCCGCGGCGAAACCATTTTGTATTAGTTCCGCTTCCACGCCTTCCAATCCGATCTTGTCCATCTTGTCCAAAATGATGAACACACTGTCAAAAGACTCCTCCGCGAAGCCGCTGTAAGACGCCATAGCCTTCAGGATCCGCCGGTCGTTGATCCGTATTTCAAAGCCTTTAAATCCCAGTTTCCCCAAAGTGGTGGTGGTAGCTAAGATCAATTCAATCTCCGCCAGGTTGGAGGGCTCGCCCAAAATGTCTATATCGCACTGCATAAACTGGCGGAAACGCCCTCTCTGGGGCCGATCCGCACGCCAGACGTTCCCCATCTGCAGCGCTTTAAAGGGAGAGGGAAGATTGGCGGCGTTGTTGGAATAATAGCGCACCAGCGGGACCGTCAGATCATAACGCATGCCCGCATCCACCACTTCCTCCTCCGTTACGGCCTTTGCCACATCCAGCTTTTCACCTCTCTTTAAGATCTTAAAGATCAGTTTTTCGTTGTCTCCGCCCTGTTTATTCGTCAGATTTGCAATGTTTTCCATACAGGGTGTCTCAATGGAAGTAAATCCAAATCTGCCGTAGGTCTCTTTGATCACGCTGATCACATAGTCGCGTATCCGCATCTCCTCCGGCAGAATATCTTTCATGCCCGTCACGGGCTTCTTACTCAGTGCCATTTCCCCGCCATGCCGCCTTTGCGGCTCACCTTTCCATTTTTTCTCTGTATATGATACTTTTTTTTTATTCTACTGTCAATGTTTCCGATAGATTCTTTTCTGTAACAGGTAAGCCGCAGGCCGAACTGTTCCCCTTTTCTCACAGTATCAATTTTGTCATTGCACAAATAATACAAAAAGTGTGTAAGTAACAAACCGGAACTTACACACTCTTAACCCTTTGCCAAAAATATTCCCATTTAGGATATTTTCGCCTTCACTTCCCTCATGTCAGATTCCAACACCCCTACCCTGATTGCCAGCATTTCTATTTCCTGGTTGGGCTTCATGGCTTCATGCAGATTTCTTGACAGATCAAGATGCCCCTCCGCCACGCGCTTGATATTGACGCGAATCTCATTTTCAAGGATCATTTCCATGTTAGATACCCGTTGTTTCACATCAGCCAGTTCCTGCTGCATACCACCAAGTCCCTGCTTCACATCCCCGAAGTCCTGCTTCATACCGGCCATATCAGCCAGAAGCAAATCAAGTTTTTCACTATCTGTCATAGATTGCACCTCCTTTGATAGAAGTATACAACATATAATATAGTTTGTAAATAAACGTTTTATCGTTTATATTCTTTAGGCACTTCTATTCTTTAAGCACCTCTCTTCTTTAGGCACTTCTATTCTTTAGGCACTTCTATCCTTTCGGCATTTTTACGATCATAATCTCGCTTTCCCCCTGTGCCTTAAAGGACGATCACCCTGTTTTTTCCTTCTCTTTTAGCCTGATAGAGGGCTTTGTCCACCCGCGTACAAAGGGCATCCAGGGTATCGTCCTCCCGCGCCCTGGTCACGCCAAGGCTGACTGTCTGAGGCGCGATTGCGGGAAAGACAGTCGCGGCAAAACTCTGCCGTATATGCTCCGCGGTAGCTTCCGCAAAAGCGCTGTCGTCCGTGCGCAGAAGCACCATAAACTCCTCGCCGCCCCAGCGGCCTGCCGATGCGTCATACCCATTGCTTTCGCGCTCGCCGCGCAAGACATCCGCCATTCCTATGATAACCATATCGCCTCTTTGGTGGCCATAAGTATCATTGACCTTCTTAAAATTATCAATATCCAGCATAATCAGGAAAAACTTCCTTTTCCCGATATTTCGCAGCGCCCTGCCGATCTGGGTCTGGATTTCTTTTCGATTATAGAGACCGGTCAGTCCGTCCACGAGAGCCGCTGTCTTTAGCTTTTCATTCGCGATCTCCAAACGCTTGTTCATTTTTTCCAGTTCCAGCGATGTCACACCGATAAACGTAGCCAACCGCGAAACAAGAGGCACTCTGGACAACTCATTTTCACTTTTGGAAACAGCAGGCAGATCCGTTCGCTTTTTCTCACCTTCGCGCATGGCGGCAATCACCAGCGTAACATTGTGTTGATTTAAATTCCCGTTTGTACGCAAAAACTCGCCGTGCGAAAAGAAACCGCAGGAGGCCGAAATATCCTTAAAAGGATAAATTTCATAAGTCGGTTCTTTCGTAGTCCAGAAAGTACGTCTGGCAGCACAGGAAAAAATATGTAACAAATCCGGCTGGAATGCGGCCATTTTTTTACTCTCATTCCGGATGCTCTCCACAATCATTCCCGGATCGCCGTAGGAAATCCTTACCACAGAACCCACATCCATATCCGATGTCATAGTTATCGACCCATCTTCATTGCTTGCCACCGGCGTCCGTAATATAGTAGTGTCATTATGCTCGTAAAACAGCGGAAACTCCAGCGTATTGTAAAAGAAGTTCTCATCGTTCTTAATGTTCAGGTACTTGTGGTACACGTCATAAGCCGGGATCCCATCTAACTCCTGGAGAACAGAGCCTTTTGATTTTGTCACATGAAACTTTCTGCCCAGCGGCTTCCAGCCCGTAATATTGATTGATTCCACATGGAAATCATCTCCACCATAAAAAGCGATGATGATAGACCTTTTGGAAAATCCCCCTTCTTTGGAAAATACGCAGGATTCATCACTGGTGATATCATCGCTGCAGGCAACGCCTCCAAAAATCTGGACATCGTATCTAATATTTTTGAGCCCATCGCAAAAATGAGTAGTAGATCCCTCCGGAATGGTGAAAAACATTTCAATAGCTTTCACCCATAAATTATTGTTTACTTCCTCCACGATGCAGGCAGTGATATGGTCAACGGAGTCCTTTGACATATCATACTGAAAAAGCCTGAACTGTGTGGAAGGCAGTTCAAAAATTGTGCAAACAACAGTGATCTTATGCGAAAGCTGACAGTCAATAATGTTTCCGCTGGTAGAACAGCCCATGTAAGGTGTCTCTGGAAAAATCCTGTCCAGCACACCACAGACCTGACCGATCACGTCAGGTTCTAACACCTCAGAATAGATCTGAAATACCATCCTTGAAAACTGTTCGGAAGTATATTCTTTTTTAAACGCTGTAAGCTGATTGGCAAACTCCTCAGGATCATGGTAATCAAACCGAAACTGTTTCATATAAACTTTGTACCTCCAAGTTTGTCCATAGGGTGTATCACCTGGAATCACAATTTTGTGCATCCAGCATTCGGGACTTTCTCTCTATCATCTCATCAATTTTTTTGATGTAGAGCGACACATCTTTCACATTCTCACATCGCTCGATACGCCCATTTGGCAATACCAGCTTTGTGATGCTTCCCGCACCTAACGCCACAATGGTCTGTTTCTCCTCCATGATTAAAATATTATATAACCCCAGCCTGCCCTCCCTGGCATAGCCCACATTCTCAAAATTCCCCGAAATATTTTTCTGCCTGTAAAGATAGTATGGCACCATTCCCAGTCGGTCTGCACCTTCCTGCGCAATCTTCATGGTTTCATCCGTATTGCGAAGCATGGACACACCCTTTTCCCTGATCCAGCGATTCAGGCCGGAAGCCCGCTTGACAGCCAGCGAGTGCACGGTCAGACTATCAGGAGAAAGTTCCACCACTCTGTCAATGGTATGCTGCACATCCTGCTCTGACTCCTCCGGCAGCCCTAAGATCAGATCCATATTGATATTGTCAAACCCCATACGGCGAGCCAGTGCATACGCTTCTTCCACCTGCTCCACAGATGCTTTCCTGCCGATCAGATCCAGCGTCTTTTGCTTCATGGTCTGGGGATTGATGGATATTCTGGTGATGCCGTGCCTGAGAAGAACTTCCAGCTTCTCCTCCGTGATACTGTCGGCACGCCCCGCCTCCACCGTAAATTCCTGAACCGTCCCTAAATCAAAATATTCCTCAAGATTTGAAAGCAGTCTGTCCAATTCTTCCGGTTCCAGCGTGGTGGGCGTTCCGCCGCCTATATATACGCAATCCAATATTTTGTCCCAGTATCTCCGGGCCACATATTGCATCTCTTTGATCACGCTGTCCACATAGGCTTTCACCGTGCTGCGGTACCCTCCTATAGGGTAGGAAGTGAAAGAACAATAGAGACAGGTGGTTGGACAAAACGGGATTCCCAGATAAAGACTGTATCCGCCCCGATAATGTATGCCGGCCAGAAGGTCTCTCTCCCGTCTGGCGATATCCGCGGCCAATTGAGCTTTCTCAAGGCTGGTATAGTGTTCCCTCCGGTAATAGTCAATAATCTCCTGGCGGCTCTTTCCCTTCTCCAAAAGACTGTATGCGATCTTGGTAGGCCGTATGCCAATAAGATTCCCCCAAGGAAGATCTTTTCCGGTCTCCTGTTTCAGCGACTCATAAAGGAATCGCTTAAAACTGCCCCTGAATTTTTCGGTCTCCTGTCCGGTCCAATGATACGCATGACCGCAAACAGTCAGCTTCGCGCCCTCTTCGCTCACATTCAGCCGGATACGCACCTTGTCCTCCAGCTTTTGCCGTTTGTCCGGCCTGCTCTGGGGAAGCAGCACCGCCACTTCCTCCTCGGGATAGAAGGATTTCACCAATGCCTGTATATCATATTCATACTTCTCTTTGTTGATCTCTATCGCAAACATCCGCTTTTCCCTTTATGGCCTTACTCCATGTCGCCTCCCGTAAAGGGATTGTATTTCTTTTCGTGACCGATGGTCGTACTGTCTCCATGCCCCGGATAAACTTTGGTATCATCCGGCAGCACAAACAATTTTTCACGGATGGAGCGCACCAGCGTGCCCATACTGCCGGTAGGCAGATCAGTCCTGCCCACAGACTCCTGAAACAGCGTATCCCCCGCAAGCAACATGCCCGCTTCCTCAAAATAATAACAGCAGCTGCCCTCCGTGTGCCCCGGCGTGGCGATGACCCTGCAGGTCATGCCTGCCAGTGTAATCTCCTGCCCGTCTTTTACATAGACGTCCGCGTAAGTGGAACAGGCTCTCCCCGCCTGTTTTGACACATTTAAGTGCACATCTTTTAACAGCGCTCTCTCCTTCTCATAAGCGTACGCTTTGACCGGCTCCCGCCCGTCCGCCTCCGCCTCGGCATTCACCGCATCCCTCAGGCTGTTTAACCCCCAGATGTGGTCGAAATGCCCATGGGTCAGCAGGATACCCGCCACATGGAATCCGCGTTTCAACAGCTCGCTGTAAATATGCTGACCCATATCAGCGGGATCCACAACCACAGCCTCTTTCTCTTCCTCACGATACAAGAAATAACAGTTTGTCTGACAGGAGCTCAATACCATCCTGCCGATTTTAATCTCACCCATACTAATCTCCATTCCGTCTGCCGTTTTGAACAGACAGCCTTCTACCCTGTGGTCCTCTCAATGTCAATAACACTCTCAATCCCCCGTATCTTATCTATAATACGGTTCAACTCATCCCTGCCGGCAATCTCGAAAGTAGTCAGCAAAGTCGCCAGTCCCTGTTTGCTGGTTCTGGTGTTCATGGAGAGGATATTGATGTTTTTTTCCGTCAAAGCCTTGGAGATATCTGCTAACAGGCCGTTTCTGTTGTTGGCATAAATTTTAATTTCCGCAACATATTTCTCATCGTTCTGCTCCGGCGTCTGCCACTCCGCATCAATAATCCTGACACGCTCCAACTCCGGCAGATTCATGATATTCACACAGTCCGTCCGATGGATGGACACTCCCCGGCCTCTGGTAACAAACCCCACGATCTCATCTCCGGGCACCGGCGAACAGCATTTAGAAAAACGGACAGAAAGGTCTGCCACGCCCTTTACCACAATACCGCTCTTAGCCTTCATGGAAACGGGCTTTACCCCGTTAGTTGCGGCAGTTTCCGCAATATTCTGCAGCACTTCCTCGTTGGTGATCACTTTCTTGTGATCCCGGTCGTAAAGTTCCTGCATCTTATTCACGATCTGCCCCTCTTTCAGGGCTCCGTGGCCGATGGCAGCCAGCACCGCATCCCACTCCCTGAAGCCATACTTTCGCATGATCGCTTCCAGGTACTCCTGTTTCATCAGCTCCGAAAGATTGATGCTCTTGGTTTTACAGTATGTGGAAAGAAGCTCCTTCCCCTTTACAATATTGTCTTCCTTCAGTTCATTCTTAAACCACTGATTGATCTTATTCTTGGCCTGTGTGCTCTTTACCACGTTCAGCCAGTCTCTGCTGGGTCCCTTGGAATTCTGAGATGTGATGATCTCAATCCGGTCGCCGTTTCGGATCACATAGTCAATGGTCACAAGCTTGCCGTTTACTCTGGCCCCCACCATCTTATTTCCAACGGCGGAATGAATACTGTAGGCAAAATCGATAGGCGTTGACCCGGCGGGCAGATTCTTCACTTCTCCCGTCGGAGTAAAGCAATATACATTGTCGGAAAACAGATCCAGGTCGTTTTTCAACAGGTTCATGAATTCCCTGTTGTCGGACATATCTCTCTGCCATTCCAGGATCTGGCGCAGCCAGACCAGCTTTTCCTCCTCCTGCTTCTCCACCTTTTTGCCATCGGAGGCCTCCTTGTACTTCCAGTGGGCGGCGATACCATACTCCGCCTCCTTGTGCATCTCAAAGGTCCGTATCTGGATCTCAAAAGGCTGTCCCGTACTGCCGATCAGGGTAGTGTGCAAAGACTGGTAACGGTTTGCCTTGGGCATAGCGATATAATCCTTAAACCGCCCCGGTATAGGCTTATACATTTCATGGATCACACCCAGCGCCGCGTAACAATCCTTGACCGTGTCCACAATGATGCGCACGGCGAACAGATCATAGATCTGATCCAGCGTTTTATTCTGATTCTTCATTTTCTTGTAGATACTGAAGAAGTGTTTTACCCTGCCGTCCACTTTAGCCTTGATGCCCGCGGACTTAATATGCTCGCTCACCTCGTCCACAATGCTCTGAATATATTTTTCACGCACGCTCTTGCGGACCGCGATTTTTTCCACAAGATCATAATAAGCCTCCGGCTCCAGGTATTTCAGCGCCAGATCATCCAACTCCGTCTTTAACCGGCTGATGCCCAGTCTCTGTGCAATGGGACAATAAATCTCCAGCGTTTCTCTGGCAATACGCTGCTGGCTCTCGGGACTTTTATACTTTAAAGTACGCATGTTGTGGAGACGGTCCGCCAGCTTGATCATAATCACGCGGATATCCTTGGCCATGGCAAGGAACATCTTTCGCAGGTTCTCCGCCTGCATCTCAAGCTTTTCATCCGACTGGTTTCCCGCCGCGGAAAAAGGAATCTTTTCCAGTTTGGTGACACCGTCCACAAGCAGCGCCACATCCTCCCCGAACTCTCTTTTCAGATCATCGTCCGTCATCACGGTATCTTCCACCACATCGTGGAGCAGACCCGCCACGATCGTCTCTTTATCCAGCTCCAGTTCCGCCAGAATGATAGCCACATTCAGCGGATGGATAATGTAGGGTTCCCCCGATTTGCGGGTCTGATTCTTATGGGCTTCCTTAGCCACATTGTAAGCCTTTTCGATCATGGAAACATCATCGCTGGGATGATATTTGTGCACACGATTAATAAGCTCCTGATATAGCTGCTCAGGATCCAGAAATTCATGGGATTCACTTATCTTGCCATCATCGATGACAACCCCGTTCTTTTCCTCTTCCATAGACTGCCCACTGCCTTCTTAACGTAAAATCTATCAGCTCATTCCGATCACTTGCCGGGATAACAGATCGCCGAATCCAGACGATACCCGCTCAGTCTCTCTCTCCCCTTCAGGCCTGCCAGCTCCATCAGGACCACCACGCCGACCACTTTGCCTCCCAGTCTCTCTATCAGCCTGATCATGGCCTCGGTAGTCCCGCCGGTAGCGATCAGGTCGTCCACGATCAAAACTCTCTGGCCGGGCCTGATACTGTCCTTATGCATTTCAATGGTAGCCTTTCCATACTCCAGCTCATAGGAGATGGAAACGGTCTCCCTGGGCAGCTTTCCGGCTTTACGGATCAGAACAAAGGGCTTTTTATTATTATAAGCGATAGGCGTTCCAAATATAAACCCTCTGGATTCCGGGCCTACAACCACATCATACTCCAGATCCTTTATTTTTTCCTGCATGGTATCCACAGCCAGCTGCAGACCCTCCGCATCCTGAAGGACGCTGGTTACATCTCGGAATATGATCCCCGGCTCGGGAAAATCCGGTATGCTGACTACATAATCTTCCAGTTTTTTCATTTCATTTACCTCGCTTTTGTGATAAATACGTTTTCAGTATAGCACTATTTCTTACTGTGAGCTACGAAATATTTGATGATATCGCTTCTGGTGACGATACCGATAAACACATTTCTGTCATCGATCACCGGCACAAAATTCTGGCGCATCACCTGTTCCAGCAGCGTTTCCATAGCGGTATCGATACGCGCGGGCTGCACCTTGCCGTTTTGCAGGATATCCCGCACCGCCATATGCTCCACCCTCTTGAGCGTAATATCTTTCAGATGTTCATTCCTCTCCAAAATATTCCAGAGGAAATCCCCCTCGCTGATCACACCTACATACCTGTCCTCCGCATCGATCACAGGGATAGCCGTATAACCGCTTCTGCGCAATTTTTCCAATCCCTGCCTCAATGTCATGTCGTCTCTTAAATACGATACTTCTGCCTTAGGCATTAAAAAAGATGCAATACTCACAAACCTACTCCTTCGTCTCTTTGCTCTCCGTTTCCACGCTGCCTTTTCCCGGATCCGATACAGGCGCTTCTTTTTTCCCTCTCTTGCCTCTTTTGCCTTTCTCCTCATCAACGACTTCCACGAAAGTACTGTCCACCGCGTTCAGACCGGCCAGATAATCCTTGATCTTTTTCGCGAAATAAAGCGTTGTGGCGCAATCCGTAACGCCGCTGAAGATCAGCCCTATTCCCAGCAGGGAGAACAAAAACTCCGCGGTCTGCACGGGATTGGAAAGCAGCACCAGACCCAGCACGATATTGAGGACTGCCAGCACCAGCATGACGACCCAGTTGCCATATTCCATCCGCTTAAAATCAATGGCGTCCTGAAGCTTGCTCAGGCCGCTGACCAGCACCAGGATCCCCAGCAGGATGGGCAGGAACGTAAAGAAGAACTTCACATTCGCCTTATACAGCACGAAAATACCCAGAACAATGCCCACCAGCCCATGGAAAAAATCGTTGTGATAATAATTCTGATGCGCATCCCGAAGCAGGTAACTGATCATGGATACCGCGCCTGCGAGTATCAGCACCGTTCCGAGCAAAAACCCCAAGATCTTCCCCATGGTCACCGGGAAAAAGATCGATACAATACCCAGCAATATATAGAGCACCCCTGTAAGCAGCGTATCCCATTTTATGATTTTAAATAATCTCATATGATTTCTCCTCCCATAAAGGTTTGAAAAGGGACCCCTTTGCGCGAAAAGAGTCCCTGTTGTCCTTATATCTTACTTTTTGCCGCAGCACTTCTTATATTTCTTGCCGCTTCCACAAGGACACGGATCATTGGGGTAAACCCTGGCCCCCTTCACGATCGTAGTAGAAGACTTCTGCTCCTTATAGAGGGCTTTTCTCGTCTCCTCATCGAAAATATCGTTCCACTCCTCCAGCTGGTACAGCCAGTCCGCTTCCGCCGCCACCATGCCCTTATACAGCAGCGCTTTGTCGAATCCCAGATTGACCTCGGTATCTTCCGTCATCTCTTCAATGGGATTCTTTTCCTTCAGGCAGTCGTTAATGCCATCCAGAAAACCTGTCATAGTCATGATGGTCACGCCATATTTCTCAGCCAGCTCCTTAACCGTTCCCCTCACCACTTCATCAGGAGTTTTTAATAACTGCGCATAAATCTCTTTCTCCTTCTGAAAATAGTCAGCCCAAAGCTTTTGCAGTTTATCCTGCCCCATAGATTCATTGTACGCTACAGATCTCCACTCTTCCAGTAATGTCATATCCACTGTACCATCCTTATACTCATCATACTATACTTCCGGACGCTGCCCCGGAAATCTCTTTCAGTATATAACAAATCAGGGAATTAGACAATCTTTTTTTATTTCCCGCGCCGTTTCGCGCCGCGGTCCAATAACCGCGAAGCCATACAGCACCGCAAAGTCAGAAAAAATTTTATTTTCCCTGTATAAACTTCCCTGAATGGGTCAGACTATGTATTGTCAAGGACCCCCTCCTTTGATGCTACGAAAGACAAAAGTAATACTTATCCTCCCCTTAGTAAAAGTCCCCGGGCCCGGCCGATGCCGGATCCGGGGACTTTTTAGTTGTAAAACCATACGTTTCATGCTATGATGAAAACCAGTAAAGACCGGACGAAAAAGGATATCCGTCTGAAAATACACTTTCAAATACCGACCGGCACACATGCCTAAAGCACGCCGAGGGTATAACGAGGTATAACAATGAACAGAAACAATGTAACAAAAAAAAGCAGATACCATTCCGCTGACGGCAGACCCGAAACGGAAAAAGGTTCTGAACCAGCGCAGAAAAAACGCATTACTTCCAAACAGATCGTTGCCTTAACGGGCGTGATCCTTCTGGTACTGCTCTATGTCGCCGCCCTGGCCGCCGCTCTTTTCGACAGCTCTGCCTCAGGAAGACTGTTCCAGATCTGCCTGTTTGCCACCGTTGCCGTTCCTGTTCTGATCTGGGTCTATATCTGGATGTACGGAAAACTGACGGGGAAAAAGACCATAAGCGACCTACATCCCACCGAAACGGACAAATAGCTTTTCCAAATCCTCTTTCGCCTGTTCCCGGGTCAAAAAGCAGACCCCGTGAAAGCCCAGCCTTTTTGCCGCTTCCACATTCCGTACCGTATCGTCTATAAAAATGCACTCGTCTGCTCTCAGGCCGTATCGGGACAGCAAAAGCCGGTAAATCTCCTCGGAAGGTTTGATCACCTTTTCGCGATAGGATAAGATTCCGCCGTCCATATAAGGGAGAAAATCAAGCGCATCCTGACACTCCACATAAGCCTTGTACGAAAAATTGGACAGATAATAGACACCGTATCCTCCCGCTTTCAACTCCCTGATCCAGTCAATAGCGTAATCGCGCTTAGTCACCATCCCCCTGATATCGTCAAACGCAAGATGCAGCTCTCTCTCAATCTCCGGATCCTGACGCACAAACTCAGCCATCAGCCGCTTCTCATCCCACTCTCCCCGGTCCAGTTCGTTCCACGCGGGACTTAAAATGGACGCTTTGGCAATTCTGTCGATCATCCTGCCGTCAAATCCTTTTTCCCGCAAAAAATCCTGCCATCTGAAATCCGTCAGCACATTTCCAATATCAAAAATAACATTATGGATCATTTTAAGCCTCCACAATACATCCAAACTTGTCGATTAAAGAGTTTCATTTTCAATCTTTTCTCTCCGATACGAGACATTCATAAGATCCAGCAGTTTCTGAGCCGCTGTGGACAGATTGTTTTTTCTGCTCTGCACTACGCAGAAATTTCTTTTGGGAATCATTTTGTTAAACCGCAGTTCAAACAGCTGCCCGGACTCCAGATACCGCGCGGCGAAATCTCTTACCACGCATCCCACTCCCAGGCTGCGCAGCGCAAATTGTACGATCATATCGCTGGTGGCAAGTTCAAATTCCGGCTGGAGAACGATCCCGAACCGCCCAAGATACTCATCCATATAAGTCCTTGTGCTGGTGTTCTTTTCTAAAAATATCATAGGAAGATGCTCCAGATCCTGAAAATCCAACATCTTGTTCTTATAAGAGATAAATCGTCTGCCTGCCACAAACACATCTTCAATCTCTCTCACCTGATCCGCACAGATATCCTGCTCCTGTGCAAAAGGGGTGCTTACCACGCCGAAATCGATCTTCCCGTCCCGAAGAAGCTGAAGCGTCTCCGGCGTGGGCGCGTTGGCAACGATCACTTTAATATCGGGATATCTCTCATGAAACCGCTCCAGAAAAGGGAGCAGATAAAACTGCAGCGTCATGTCGCTGGCGCCGATGTGAATCTTCCCCAGTTCCAGATCCCGCATCTGTCTGATCTGCTCCACGCCCATCTCAATCTGCTCATAGCCTTTTTCCACATAGGAAAACAACTGCTGTCCCTCGCCGGTGAGCCGGACGCCTCTTGCCGCCCGCTGGAACAGCTTTACGCCAAGATTTTTTTCCAGCTGCTTCAACGACTGGCTGACGGCGGGCTGGGACAGAGCAAGTTCGCTCGCCGCCTGGGTCACGCTGCCCGTCTTCGCGGTATAATAAAACACTTTAAAATATTCCAGATTTCCGATCATTCCCGCTCTCCCGCACCGTTTCCCCACACAAAAAAAGAGTGGCTATTCCACTTTCATAAAATCTTTAAAGCAATCCCGCAGGCCGTAAAAAAGGGTTCAAATGCCCCGCCGCAGGAAACGGGGCATAACCCGGATTGTTCTTCGTTATGATATGGGCTGTAAAGGGCTTTCCCGGTAAATAATATCGTCCCTGCCGGGGCCGTTGCTGACCATTGTGATGGGATAACCGATCTTTTTCTCGATAAACTCAATATAGTTGCGGCAATTCTCCGGAAGCTCCTCATATTTGCGGATCCCCCGGATCCCGCACTTCCATCCGGGCAGCGTTTCAAACACCGGTTTTGCCTTCTGCAGCCTGGATGTCACGGGAAAATCAGTGGTGACCTCCCCATCGATCTCATATCCCACGCAGACGGGGATCTCATCCAGATACCCCAGCACATCCAGAACGGTAAACGCCACATCCGTAGTCCCCTGCAGGCGACAACCGTATCTGGACGCCACGCAGTCAAACCAGCCCACGCGCCTCGGCCGGCCTGTGGTCGCGCCGTACTCGCCGCCATCGCCGCCTCTGCGTCTTAATTCCTCCGCTTCTTCTCCAAACAGTTCCGACACGAAAGCGCCCGCGCCCACCGCGGAAGAATAAGCCTTGCAGACCGTGACGATCTGGCTGATCTCATAGGGCGCAAACCCCGCGCCGATGGCACCGTAAGCCGCCAGAGTAGAAGACGAAGTGACCATGGGATAAATCCCGTGATCCGGATCTTTCAGGGTGCCAAGCTGCCCTTCCAGCAAAATAGTCTTTCCCTCTTTCAGCGCCTTGTCCAAAAAAGCGGACACATCGCACACATAAGGCTCCACCATATCTCTGTATTCATGCAGCGTTGCCAGCAGCTCATCCGGATCAATGAGAGGCTTATGGTACAAATGCTCCAAAAGCACATTTTTCATCTCACAGACCCGCCGCACCTTCTCCTGCAGGATTTCCTCGTCAAAAAGTTCGCTCACCTGAAAACCGATCTTTGCGTACTTATCGGAATAAAACGGGGCGATACCGGACTTTGTGGAACCGAAGGATTTACCGCCCAGTCTCTCCTCCTCATACTGGTCAAACAGAATATGATAAGGCATCACAATCTGGGCCCGGTTGGACACCAGAATCCTGGGCTCAGGCACATTCCTGTCCACGATAGACCGGATCTCCTGAAACAGCAGCGGAATGTTCAACGCCACGCCGTTTCCGATCACGCTGGTGATATGATCGTAAAACACGCCGGAAGGCAGCGTATGCAGCGCGAACTTCCCGTAATTGTTTACGATCGTATGTCCCGCGTTCGCTCCGCCCTGAAACCGGATCACAATATCCGCCTCCCGCGCCATCATGTCCGTGATCTTTCCTTTCCCCTCATCGCCCCAGTTGGCTCCTACGATTGCCTTAACCATGATTTTCCTCCATTCATCCCGTAAAAACGGTTTTGCCATTCAATCTTTACGGTTCCAGTATACTATAATACCTCTTATAAGTAAAATCAATAGTTATTATATATATTATAATTGCAATTTATTACGCAGGCTCCTATCGGGAAAACTTTTTCCTGTTCTGATATAAAAAGCATACAACGGATACCAGTACCAGCAGGCATACCTGAAAGATCGTTGCCCTGCGCGTTGCTGACGCCATAGAAACATAGGAATCCATAGAATGCAGACTGTCTTTCACATAAGAAGTCAGGCTCAGACTGATGATATTGACGATCACAACATAGGCATAATTGCGCTTTTTGAACGTATTCCAGAACAGAATGACCACTTCCGCCAGCACAATGCCCCGGCAGATATTCGCGTAAATCGGGCCGCATTCATACAGTTCGTCAACCAGAAAAGGAACCTTCCCGACTCCCAGACAATGCAGAAAGTATTCCTGCGTCACAATTAACAGCAAAAGCCCCAGCCACGAGATGCCAAGCTGTACGGCGGCGCCCTTACTTCTTCCGGACCCGATGTAATTTCCCGCCAGTCCTGCCGCGCACAGATGCAGGATGCTGAAAACCAGGGCGGAGCCGGGGGTATAATTGATCAGGTTTCCCCCGGAAAATACCCCCGCCACCTCCACCAGAGCCAGTGCGATCAGCACAAACTTTCCCAGCCACTCTTTGCGGCTGATGGTGCTTTTTATTTTTTTCAGATAATCCACCTGTTTTTCCGATGCTTTCTCCGCCACGATCCCGGTATTTTTCATGTGTTCCAGCCTGGCCCTGCACTGGTCGCAGCCGGACACATGCCCGTCAACCAGCTCCCTCGTATCCTGGGAACAGATTTCGTCAACGTAGGACGGCATTAAATCCTGTATTACGTCACAAGTTATCTTCATACGCCTCTCTCCTTTGCTCCATCAGTTTTTCTTTCCCTCGATAAAAAGTTACCCTTGCCCAGTTTTCGCTCTTCCCAAGTATTTCTCCGATCTCCCGAAAGGAAAGTTCCGCCATGGTTCTCAAGTAAATTACCTCCCGCATCTGTTCCGGCAGGCTCTGCATATCCTTTAATACGTCAAGGAGCTCATATTTGCGGATCACCTGCTCCTCTGTTCCCTTTTGTGATATTCCCTCGGAAGTCATGACATCGAGATCGATCTCTTCTGTGGGAATCTCCTTTCCCTGTTTCGCCAGATACTGCAGATAAATATGTTTGGCGATCTGACAGAGCCAGACGCTGATCTTACAGCTATGGTCGTAACGGTCTATCGAACGCATCGCCCGCAGGAAAGTCTCCTGCGTCAGTTCCTCCGCAAGGTGCGGATCATGGCAGTACTTTAGAAGAAAACGATACACCAGTTTTGCGTTTTCCTGATAAATTTCTTCCACCGCTCTCCTCCTTCCTGCCTATATATCCGATTACGCCCTTCTTCGTTACATCATTTTCAAAAATAAATCAAATACTCCGCGGCGCGCTTTTTCAATATTCCACCTGCCGTCCCGTTCCTGCTCCGCCGTCTTCTGAAGGCTGCGCCCCTTCCGGCATCATACCTCCGTCTTCGGGAGGTTCCATCCCTTCCGGCCGCATTCCTCCGTCCTCGGGAGACTGCGCCCCTTCCTGCATCCGGCCGCCATGCATACCGCCATCCGGCATCATTGCGCCGCCTCCGAAACCGCCTCCGCCAAAACCTGTACCGTTACCGTAAATCAGACTGTCGCTCAGAGTTACTTCCGTGCTCTCTCCACCGGCCTTCACAATGTAAGTTTCTCCCAGTTTCAGTTCGGGACAGCTTATCACAACACAGTTAAACGCACATTCCGGAGTATAAGACAACAGTTCTGTCCCTTCCGCGTCTTCCAGCGTCACCACGGTTCCTTCCGTATGGTCAAAAGTAGTGATCATAACAGAGCCCTGCGTAGATGTATCCCCGAAATTCATCGCCATGGAGCGGTTTCCTGCCGCCACCACGGTGCCTCCCGTGATCTGTCCCGCCGATTCAAAATCCAGGGAACCGTTTGCGCCATCCTCCGGGCCGGATACCCGCAGGTCTCCCCCCGTTACCGTCAGCGTTCCGTTGGAATCCACACCGTCCCCGTCCGCCCGGACCAGGATTGTGCCTCCGCTGATCAGGATAGCTGTTTCACTGTTCTGGCCAGCATCCGCCGCGGGAGCTGTCGAACCGGAATCCTCAAAAGCTGCGCCTCTGCCGCCAAATTCCGCTCCGCCAAAGTTTCCGCCGAACCTGCCGCCGAAACCGCTCTGGTCCCTTCCGCCGCCTGCGTTCAGACCATCATCCGCAGCGTAAAGGCTGATTTCCCCGCCTGAGATCTCCACCCGGCCGCCTTCGATCCCCTCATAACTGGCAGGGATCTCAATGCTGCCTCCGGTGATCTTTGCCAGCGTATCCCCATGGATGCCATCGTCCCCTGTAACAAGCGTAAATTCCCCTCCGGCGATGACCACATCGGAATCGGAATGAATAGCGTCATCCTGGGAATCTATGGAAACAACGGCCTGGCAAATCAGCATTGCACCGGATGATTTGAGCCCTTTGGTACTCACTTCCTCACCGTTTTCATCCGTGGAAACCGTCCCGTTTGCGCTGCCGCCTCCCGCCGCGATATCCATAACGCCTCCGTCTATCTGGAACACGCTCCCGGCGCTGATGCCGTCTCCCTTGGAAATAATATTTATCGTACCATCCGCAAGATAGACAAATCCTTTTTCACTGTCATCGTTATTCTCCGCGTGGATACCGTCTCCCTCGGAAGTAATCTGCAATGTGCCGCCGCCCACCCTCACGCTGTCCTTTCCGGACAGGCCATGACCGGCCGCGGTCACGTTGATCACGCCTCCGGTGATCTTTAAATCGTCTTTCGACACAATGCCATGTCCCTCTTTAGCGTTTATCGTCAGGCTTCCCCCGCCGTTTATCGTAAGATCGCTCTTTGCAAAGATCACGCCATCGATATTATTGTCATCCAAAGAAGTGTATCCGCCGCTGGTCAGGCTGTTCTCAGAATTGTCCGCCAATGTGAGGAACACTTTATCCGCCTGTTTTACATAGACGGCGGCATTGGTGTCATTGTCGATCTGCACGCCGTCAAATACCAGCTGCACCTTGGCGGTATCCTGCGCGTCCACAATGATCATGCCATCTTTCAAAACGCCGCTGATGTGATAGACGCCCTCCTGCGTGATGGTCACATCGCCCTCCGAAAGCACGATGTCTTCCGCCTGGTCATAGCTGCCTTCCATGTCCCTGTCCGTAAACATGTCGGATACTGCGACAAGATCCTCCGCCGTCCCGCTGTCTGTCTGCCCTTCCGCAACTATGGAAGATTCCTCCTTAGAACCTGCCAGCGTATCAGATATTTCCCCGCCGTTTTCCCCGCTCTGGCATCCCGTCATGGAAAACGATGCCAGACATGCCGCCAAAATGATCGGGCTCAACTTCTTTTTTCTCATTTTCAATCCCATCCTTCCATCATCCCTCTGCGCGTTGTTTTTTGCCTTCCGTGAAACAAGTGCGAAAATGACGCGCTTTGCGCAAATCTCTTTCTTTTGCTACAGTTCATACACAGCCGTCTCTTTGTGGGAGACGGAGATCTCCAGATTGCCGTTGCGGCACCGCAGTTTGTCTATCATCTCTTTCTCGTCATCAGCGCTCTTAAGCACGATATCATAAGTCAGTTTAAAGAGACTTCCCATGTTGGCGGTCTTCACCTGAGTCAGTTTATGAGAGGATGTGTATTGTTCCAGTATCTCGTCAAACACTCCGGTATAATCCAGATCCTCGGGAATCATAATGTGCAGGACTTTATACATTTTTCCCTTCTTCCCACTGAAAACGAACCGGTTATAGCAAAGCGTCACCGCGCTTAAGATCAGAGTGAACAGCACCGCATATCCCAAATATCCCATTCCGGCGATCAGTCCCGTGCACATAGCGGAAAAGATGGCGCAGATTTCTTTTGCCGTTCCCGGAACGGACCGGAAGCGGACCAGACTGAACGCTCCCGCCACGGCCACCCCCGTTCCCACATTGCCGTTGACCATCATGATAACCACACACACAATGGCAGGCAGCAGGGCAAGCGTGACCAGAAAACTCTCGGAATCATGATTTTTATATGTATACACTCCCGCAAACAGCAGGCCGATCACAAGGGATACGGCAACACACAGTAAAAAGTCCGGTACCCCGATGGTTTGCGCAGACTGGGAATCAAATATCCCTCTGAATAAATTGTTAAGCATAGATAACTCCTCCTAGTATAATAATGATGTAGTCAAGAATGACTACTGGTTAATAGTTACAAAGTCCAATCTAAAACATCTAAT
>CANREV010000015.1 GCA_947629645.1 uncultured Acetatifactor sp.
AAAAAGTCCTGGAGGCCGCTGTCAGAGCGGGGTTCAGGACTTTTTTCTTTAAAACACTGTCAAACTCGGGATTATATAGAAAACTGGGGAAATCACAAGAACCTTTGCGAAAATATTCCGCAAGGGTATTGACGGCCTGCAATCTGCGTCAAAGTCTTAGAAAGGGTGATTGCTTTGCCCGCACAGGAGCTGCAGAGGCAGTTTTGTCGATCTGGGAAGGACAGGGGTGGCGGAGTTCATTTTTCTGTGGGCTTTCCCATATGGACATTGCACGGAACATTTGATATAATCTAGGAAAATTAAAGAGGAGCGCGCATATGGCAACCAATACTTCACAAAACAAGCCTGTCAAAAAGGATCGAAGCCTTACGGCAACAGGCGTTGTAATCGCTTTGATCGTTGTACTGCTGGTCGGCGGATACTTTAAAATCAATGATGTTATCAGGCAGCGCTCCATCCTCAGGATGGAGGAAGGGGTCAATACGGTGATCGAGGAAGTGACTGCCAAGCTGGAACGGGACAGCCGCATTCTAAACGCCACGGCTGGCATTATTTCCCAAGCAGACAATTTTGACATTGACGCTACCCGCGAGATCATAAAAAATGCCAGCCCTCTTCTGGAAACCATGCAGGTGAGAGTGCTTTTGCCTAATAATCAGATCATTACGCCGGACGGGCATATCACGGATGCTATGGACAGCGAGGCCATTTCTTTTGCGGAAGAAGCGCCTCTGGGAGAGCATATCTCCGGCCGGATGCAGAATATTTCCACGGGAGATCCGATTCTGCGCCATTTTGTCCCCATTATTCAGGACGGGCAGACGGCGGCGCTGCTTTACGGTATCACGGATCTGACGGAATTGCCGAAGAATCTGAATATTAACAATATTTACAATGCCAGCGCCAGCGTTTATATCATTGACACAAAGACGGGGAATTTTATCCTTGATACCTGGCACGATGAATTGAAAAATATTGACGATTATTCTGATAAAAAGTACCCGAAGGAGACAAAAGGAACCCTGAGTTGGGATCAATATATGCAGGATGTCGTAAATATGGAAACCGGTTATGTAGTCTTCCGCACGTCTGACACAGATGGCTGGGAATACATGTATTACGCTCCCGCGGGAATCAATCAATGGGCCATTGCCGTATCTGTTCCGGAAAAGGAAGCGTTCTCCAGCGTTTATGCCGTGCGGCGCGTCAGCATTGTGCTGGGCGTGCTGATGGCATTGGTAATTTTTTTATATTATTGCTGGGTCAGCCACAATGCGAAAGAGGTAATGCGGCAGAAAGTGGAGCAGGCAGTGCTCGCCGAAAAACTGCAAAAAGCGGAGGCTGCGGACCGGGCCAAAAGCGTGTTCCTTTCCAATATGTCCCATGATATCCGGACGCCTATGAACGCCATTATAGGTTTTACCACGCTGGCGCAGGCCAATCTGGACGATAAGGAGCGCACCCAGGATTATCTGAAAAAGATACTTTCCTCCAGCAATCATCTGTTGTCCCTGATCAACGACATTCTCGATATGAGCCGTATTGAATCCGGCAAACTCAACATCGAGGAGAAACCCTGCACCATCTCGGATATTTTTCGAGATATGCGGGATATTATTCAGACACAAATGAATTCCAAGCAGATCAATTTCTTTATGGATGCTGTGGATGTGATAGATGAGGACATCTATTGCGATAAGCTTCATGTAAATCAGGTATTGCTGAATCTGCTTTCCAATGCCATCAAGTTTACGCCCGCGGGAGGAACCGTGGCCTTAACCATACGGCAGAAACCACGGGCGCCTAAGGGGTACGGGTCTTATGAGATCCGTGTGAAAGATACGGGTATCGGCATGAGCGAAGAATTTACCCGTCACATCTTTGAGCCCTTTGAGCGGGAGCGTAATACTACCGCCAGCGGTATTCAGGGCACGGGACTTGGTATGGCCATTACCAAAAATATTATTGACACTATGGGCGGCACGATTGAACTGCATTCCACGAAGGGAAAGGGTACGGAATTTATCATCCATATTGATTTCCGGCTTCAGTCAGAGCCGGGGCAGGTGGAGACCGTTCGGGAACTGCAGGGCCTGCGGGCTTTGGTGGTGGATGACAGTTTTGCCACCTGTGACAGCGTTACAAGGATGCTCCGGCAGATCGGTATGCGCTCCGAGTGGGTCATGCACGGAAAAGAGGCGGTGCTTCACGCCAAGCAGGCTTATGAGCTGGGCGATGAATACCATGCTTATATTATAGACTGGCTTCTGCCTGATCTGAACGGACTGGAAGTGGTGCGCCAGATTCGGGCCGTCATAGGGGACAGCGTTCCGATCATTATTGTCACGGCCTATGATTGGACTGCTTTTGAGGAAGAGGCGAAGGAGGCCGGCGTGACGGCCTTTTGCAACAAACCCATCTTCCTTTCGGAACTGCGGGATATTTTGATCGCCGCTACCGGCGATGGAGCGGCACAACAGACGGCGCCGCCCAATGAGTTGATCCTGGCCGGACGGCTGCAGGGTACGCGCCTTTTGTTGACGGAAGACAACGAACTAAATCGGGAGATCGCCGTGGAACTGCTCACCGAAAAAGGTTTTTTGGTAGATACGGCGGAGAATGGCGCGATTGCCGTAGAAAAAGTGAAAAATTCGACCCCAGGCTACTATTCGCTCGTCCTGATGGATATTCAGATGCCTGAGATGAACGGTTACGAAGCGACTAAGGCTATTCGGGCGCTGGCGGATTCCGGGCTTTCCCGTATTCCTATTGTGGCCATGACCGCAAACGCTTTTGACGAAGACCGGAAGCAGGCACTGGAAAGCGGAATGGACGCCCACATTGCCAAACCCATCAATATGGAAAATCTGTTGAAAGTGCTCACGGAGATTCTGGAGCGGGAAAACGCCCCGGAGAAAGGATAAAGAGCCGGTATATTTCGATGGATACATACGATAAAGGGGCGCGGGAGTCACACAGCCTGTTACTTTATCCGGATTTGAGATTCCGCAGAGCGGAGCATAGGGGTTAGCGTGACAGTAAAGGGGGGTTAAAAATGGTAACACCGAACAAAGGCAGCAGGATTTCTAAAATAGATACCTATCTCAACTGTGCCGAGAGCTTTGCCTACAGGAGCACCTGCCTGAAGCGCAAATACGGCGCGGTCATCGTAAAAGACGATGCGGTGATCTCAACGGGCTATAACGGGTCTCCGAGGGGATATGAAAACTGCTGCGATATCGGCAGTTGTCCCCGGATAGAGCGGAATATGCATCAGGGGGAGGGGTATGCGCTGTGCCGCGCCATTCACGCGGAAGCCAACGCGCTGTTAAACTGTTCCAGGGAACAGACCATTGGCGCGGACCTCTATCTGACCGGCATTAATCCGGACGATAATTCCATCCACAGGGCAAGACCCTGCCCGCTTTGCGCAAGGACCATCATTCAGGCGGGTATCCGCAATGTGATCATGCGGCAGGGAGAGGGCGCGGATAATTATATTGTGGTTCCCGCAAATGAATTGGAGTGGGTGTCACAGGAATAAACAGAAAGGATGTGGTAATTGATGTGTACGGCAGCGACATATCAGACAAAAGATTTTTATTTCGGGCGTACTCTGGACTATGAATTTTCTTACGGCGATGAGGTTGTAATCACGCCCCGCGGCTATGGTTTCCAGTTCCGTCATATGGGAGCCATGGAGCGTCATTACGCCATGATAGGGATGGCTCATGTGGCGGAAGATTATCCTCTCTATTATGAGGCTGTCAATGAAAAAGGACTGGGGATGGCAGGGCTGAATTTTGTGGGAAACGCCTGCTATAACGATCCCGCGCCTAAGGGGGACAATGTGGCGGTGTTTGAGTTTATTCCCTGGGTTCTGGGACAGTGCGCATCGGTACAAGAGGTCAGAAATCTGTTGGAAAAGATTCGTCTTGTAAATACGCCCTTTAGTGAGAAACTGCCTTCCTCGCAGCTGCACTGGCTGATCGCGGACCGCAGTCAGACGATCACGGTGGAGTCCGTGAAGGAAGGGCTGAGAGTTTACGACAATCCGGTGGGAGTGCTGACGAACAATCCTCCTTTTGACGAGCAGCTATTCCAGCTCAATAATTATATGTCCCTGTCGCCCAAGGATCCTGAGAATACGTTTTCAGACAAATTGCCGCTGAAACGGTATAGCCGGGGCATGGGCGCGCTGGGACTTCCGGGAGATCTTTCCTCCCAGTCCCGGTTTGTGAAAGTCGCGTTTACGAAGATGAATTCCGTTTCCGGCGATTCGGAATCGGAGAGCGTGAGCCAGTTCTTCCATATTCTCGGTTCCGTTGACCAGCAGAGGGGATGCTGCAATGTGGGCGATGACAAATACGAGATCACGATTTATACTTCCTGCTGCAACACGGATAAAGGGATTTATTATTACACCACATACAACAATCACCAGATTACGGCGGTAGATCTCCATAAGGAAGACCTGGACGGCTCCGGACTGGTCAGATACCAGCTGATTCAGGAAGAACAGATCAGGATGGCAAACTGAAACGTACTCTGCGAAAAATAGGCGGCGCGGCATCTGATGGCATGCTTCAGGGAAGCGGAAAACAGGATACGGCCGGGAGTGAATGTCGGGATCCCGCCCGTTTGCTTACAACGGAAGAAGTGGCCGGAAATATCCGGTTAATCTGTTGGACGCGCAGGGCGGGCGGGAAGCTGGAAAAGGGGAGAACATGTTTCAGAGCAAACTATTCCGAAGAATGTTTTTTACTTATGTGCTGGTCATATTTTCTTGTATGGTACTGTATACATCTTTTCTTATCTTTGAAAATCACCAGATCGGGAAGATACAGACTGGGCGTCAAAGTGAAATTCAGCTGGACGAGGTAAGCAGCATTTTGGAGCAGAGGATACTCAATGCTCAGAATATTGTGCAGAATCTCAGTTATTCCACAGTGATGCGGCAGCTGTATATCAATACCAGAATAGGCGAGCCATTGGATTCTTATATACTTTCTTCCATACAAAACGAGATGAAAAATACCATGACGTATGGCGGCCTTTCCGTTTATCAGACGGTCTTATTCGTGGATGGCAGCGATAAAGCGTATTCCAGCGGGGGAATGATTGCTTTGCCAGACGGGTATCAGCTGTTGGACTGGGAATTGCCCTGTATGATGGTAGATACGGTCAATAACGCGTTTCAATTAAACATCTCAAAGCGGTATTCTTTCAATAAGAAATTTCTCCTGTATTGTGATGTGTATACTTATCAGAACGGAAGCGATATGGGAACGATCTGTATTCTGTTTGACCTGGATAATCTGCAGCGTGACATTGAAAATCATCTGGATGAAGGGTATGGGGTCAGAATCTTATACAGCGATCAGGAAATCATTTCCATAGGGGAAGATACGGGGGCGCTGTTTGAAGAGGATTCCGCGAGAATGCCGGGAGTGGTATATCAGGTGTACGCTTCGGAAAATATTGTGGCGGAAACGGACCGGTATTTTTACTTTATCGTGGCAGCGGTGATGGCTGTGTCTCTGATCTTTGTGGTGATTGCTTATGGCTGGAGCAGGCGATATTATATGCCGATCGACCATTTGGGACAGATGGTTTCCACGGAAAGGAACGCTTCCGGAGATGAGATGGAAAAGATCATTCATGGTATCGAGAATCTCATTGGTGAAAAAAACAGCTATCGCGAGAAAATGCTCACTATCACTCCCTATGCCAAGACCGGTATGCTTCATTCCATGATCATTGGAAATCTGGAGGCTGATAATGTAAATGTTTTTCTGGACGAAAATTATCTGGATCTGATCAAACCATACTTTATCGTTTCTGTGGTAAATTTTTTCTATGACAGGTCCCCAGTTTTATCCAGTGAAGAAAACCAGCGGGAATTAAAGAAGCTGTTTGAGGTGGTAACGGATACTTTTTCCACAGATGAAATGCACCTGGCATATTACTTCAGGGATATTTACAATGTGTATTTGATTACTAATTTTGAGACTGAAAAGGAACAGGACGAGCTGTTCTATCAGATTCACAGACATATCAGTACTGCAATTGCGAAAGATTATTGTTATGTCACCATGGGAGTGGATATCATACGGGACGATATCGGGGAGCTGCAGCAGGCGTGTGAGGGCGCGGTAAAGGCTCTTGACGGTATCCTGACCGATGGAAGGGGCGCGGTGTATTTTGTGGAAGATACAGTGGGAAATACCGGAACTTATTATTTCCCTGTAAACTTTCGCGAAAAGCTTAAGCGCTGTCTTTTAAAACAGGACAAGGAGGAGATTCACGAATTACTCTTCGATATTTATAAGACTAATTTTGATATGGCGGGGACGCCGGAAATGTATAGGGCTTTGATAGATGAGTTTCATCTGGCGGTGATCAAGACTTTGCGGGAGATTACGGAGCTGAGCACTCTGCATCTTAATATCGAAAAATATGTTGGACTGGCTACTATGCAGGATATTTTCGATTACTATGACGCGGCGCTTTTGTCGGTGATAGATGCCCTTCAGGATCAGGCGGCTCAGGCGGAGGAAGATTCCCGGTTAGGGGAGGACATTGTCAGCTATATTGACACCCATTATTGTGACGCGAATCTTTCCCTCCAAAGTCTTTCAGACAAATTTAATGTGAGTAATAAGTATCTAAGTCTGTTGTGTAAAGAGCGGTTTGGAGTGACCTATCTGCAATATATTCAGACAAAGCGTATCAGTAAGGCGGTGGAACTGTTAAAGGAGAAACAGTATTCACTGACGGAAATCAGTACCATGTGCGGATACACCAACCAACTGACATTCCGCCGGAATTTTAAGAGCATTATCGGGGAAAACCCCAGTAATTATCAGGAAAAGCTGGATTGAAAAAATTGATGCATTTGGAAAAAAATGATGCCTGCATAAGCAGGCATCATTTTTTTCAGCTTGCTTATGTACGGAAAATTTTGAAACTATACACAATGGGAAAGCGTAGTGTATATTCAAATTGTCCGGCGTATATCGTATATTCAATCGAATTGCCAGTTTGTTCAAAGTGTTCAGAGAGAGCGGAGAAGCAGGCAAAAGAAGAATACAGACAAAAGGGAATAAGGAGATGAAAAAAATGAAAGCAGATTTGAAAAAAAATCCTAAAAGAAAAGACACGGCAGATAAAAATGGAAAAAAAGGATCCTGGAAGAAAAGCCTGAAGAGAGATAAATATTTATTGCTGATGATGTTTCCGGTAATGCTTTATTTCCTGATCTTCTGCTATTTCCCCATGACAGGACTATGGATGGCGTTTACGCAGTATAATGTCGGATCCGGTCTGAAAGGGCTTTACTTTAGCGATTTTGTGGGATTTAAGTGGTTCAGTCAGTTTTTTCAGTCCGTTTATTTGTGGAGGCTTTTACGAAATACCTTTCTGCTCTCCTTTTACTCGCTGATCTTTGGTTTTCCGATTCCTATTTTGTTTGCGGTGGCTGTGACCCAGTTGAAAGGCAAGAGAGTCCAGAAGACGATCCAGGTAAGTACATATCTCCCCTATTTTATTTCCACAGTAGTGGTCTGTGGTATGATAAACAACTTTTTATCTCCGTCCAGCGGGATTATCAACCAGCTTCTAAATAAGATAGGGATTGAAAGTATCAATTTTATGAGTCTGCCCCAGTGGTTCAGAGCCATTTATGTCATATCCGGTTCCTGGCAGAGTTTTGGGTTCAATTCCATTATCTTTGTGGCGGCGATTATGGGAATCTCACCGGATCTTTATGAAGCCATGGAAGTAGATGGCGCCAACAAGCGGCAGGTGATCTGGCATTTGGTGCTGCCAAGTATTAAACCCACGATCATCCTTTTATTAATTATGACGCTGGGAAGCATGATGAGCGTTGGATTTGAAAAAGTATACCTTCTGTATAACACAGCCGTATATGAGACGGCAGATGTGATTCAGACCTATGTGTACCGGCAGGGTATCATGAGCAATAATTATAGTTACGCGGCTGCGGTAGGTCTTTTTAACTCCGTCATCAATTTTACAATTGTCTTTTTCGCAAATCGGCTGAGCCGTAAGGTTTCGGATACCGCAATCTGGTAATCAGGACAGCGATGGTACATTGCCGTTAAAAAGCGGCGGAAGGTGAGGAAAAATGTTTAAGAAACTGAGAAATAAAACTATCGGCGATATCATATTTGATCTGATTGTGTATGTTTTTCTATTCGTGGCGGTGGTCGTGTGCGTATATCCGTTTTTGTATGTGGTGAGTGTTTCGGTCAGTTCCGGCGAAGCGGTCAATAAGGGGCTGGTGACGCTTCTGCCCGTGGATCTGAATTTTGACGCAATGAAGACCGTGTTAAATTATAAGCAGCTTTGGGTATCTTATGGAAACACTATATTTTACACGATAACAGGCACGATACTGAATGTGTTTTTTACCTGCCTTGCGGCATATCCGTTATCCAGAAAACGGTTTTGTCTTCGCAGACAGTTTAATTTCCTGCTGGCGTTTACCATGTATTTTTCCGGAGGGCTGATCCCCATTTATATCGTTGTTACCGGGCTTGGACTATACAATAGCCGGCTTTCGGTAATCCTGCCGGTGCTTATCAGCGCTTACAATGTGATGATCTGCCGTTCCGCCTTTGAATCCATATCGGAGGAGCTCTTTGAGGAGGCGGCGTTGGAGGGGGCAAATGATATTTATATTATGGGTCGTATTGCGGTGCCCCTGATTAAGCCTACTTTGGCGGTTTTAACGTTGTATTACGCGGTGGCGCGATATAATGATTTCTTTAATGCCATGCTCTATATCAGCGATAAGAAGCTGGAGCCTTTGCAGCTTTTCTTAAGAAGGATATTGTTGGAAGCGTCCACGGAAATCATGCAGACTACCAGTATCGAGATGGCGGCCGCCAGCCAGTCCACCATTCAGGTAAGATATGTGTGTATCGTGGTTTCCGTGATCCCTATTATGCTGGTAGTGCCTCTCGTCCAAAAATATCTGGTGGAAGGAACCATGCTGGGAGCGGTGAAAGGCTGAGTAGGTGTTGATTGCATATATATGCAAATTACATATAAACATAAATTTTATTATGAGGGGAATCTTACCCTTCAAGAGGTTTAGCAAAAAGGAGGACAAAAATGAAGAAAAAACAAATGGTAGCATTGGGGCTGGCTGCCGTCATGACGGCAGGCTGTATGACCGGCTGTGGCGGTTCTGATTCTGGAAGCGCTGGCAATGCGGGTAACTCCGGAAGCAGTGGATTTACCTATACGGGAACTGCTCCCATCACAGATGCGGAGGGGGCTTCACTAAAAATTCTCGCGGAGACGTCCAACTATACCACAGTGGACATTGCCAACGCGGAAATTGTAAAAACCGTAGTTGCCAATTCCGGTGTAAATGTGGATTGGCAATTGGTGGATTATGGCACTTACGCGGATTCCGTAGGACCTATGCTGACTACGGGGCAGGCGGATGCGGATATCATTCTGCTTCCCGATCAGGATCAGAATCAGGTTTACATTAAATCCGGATTATTTGAGCCTCTGGACACGCACTTTGACCAGATGCCGAACTTTACCAAATGGCTGGATGCAAATCCTGTTATTAAAGCGGAAATCACTGCTGAAGACGGACATATATACTATGTGCCCGGGACAAACGTAGGCAAGGATTATCAGCCTGTCCTCATGTATAATCAGCACTGGCTGGACAAGGCAGGCAAGGAGGCTCCCACCACGCTGGACGAGCTGGTTGAACTGCTGCGTTATTATAAGGAAAATGATATGAATGACAATGGCGATCCCAATGACGAGATCCCCATGAGCATCATGTCCGATTTCCTGCCTTATATGTTCGGCCCCGCTTTTGGACTGGATCTGGTCAGCGGTTTTCAGGCAGACAGCGAGGGAAATGTGACATATGCCGCCGCAGATTCTGAGAAATACAAAAAATATTTGGAATTTTTAAATGATCTTTATAAGGAAGGTCTGCTGGAGCAGGAATACACTTCTCTGGACAGAGACCAGATCACTACCCGCTGCGCGAATGACACTACCGGCATTACCTTTGATTTTAGCTGGTCCATGTCTATGACTTTCAGCGCTGCCCTTCCTTATTACGATGGTACCAGCGCAACCGCGTTTGTAGGCGGGGCGCCTCTTTCCGGAGAGTACGATGGTTTTTATGTAGGGAGAGTGGAACTGGGCAATATGTTCGGTGTGTCAGCGTCTTCCAAGAATATTGAACTGGCATGCAGATTCCTGGATTATTCCATGAGCGAATCCTGTCAGGAAATGTATCAGTGGGGTATCGAAGGTGAAAGCTACACTGTAGATGGAAGCGGAAACAAGGTATATACTGAGAAAGCCAGCGACAATGACTGGCTGCAGCAGCTGGGAATCAATCCTTCTTTTGTATTTCCCGCACAGCAGTCCGTGGCTTCCACCGATGCTTTGGTAGCCGACTGGCATGCTGAGAACAACGCATGGCAGGAACAGTTTGTGACAGACCCCTGGCCGTTTATTTATTCTACCACGGAAGAGTCCGAAGTGATCAATACCTATATGACAGATATTGAAACTTATGTAAATGAGAACGCGACCGCCTTTATCACAGGAACAAAACCTATGGGTGATTTCGACAGCTATATTACCGGATTGGACGCGTTAAAGCTGTCTGAAGTGCAGACCGTAAGACAGAATCAATATAATCGTTATCTCTCTGCGCTGCAGTAATGAAATAAAGAAAATGATTGGAAAGACCGCCTTGCGCGGTCTTTCCAATTAAGAGGAAAATCTGTATAATAAAGTATAGGGAAACATAAAAAAGATTGTGTTTAAGACTGTTCCCACGGAGGAGAGATGGAACGCACTATAAAAGTGGACAAATATTACGGGAGCCTGAGCCGTATGCTGTCAAAATATGAACGATTTGCCGGGCAGGACAGATTTAAGGGAAGCACTCGGGAAGAATTTGAAGCCTGGAAAGATCAGGCCAGAAAAACCATATGGAACCTGCTGGGACTGGACAAAATGGAATCCTGTCCCCTGGAGCCAAAGTCTTTAGAGATTGTAGAAACAGAACAGGGGATCCTGCGGGAAAAAATATTGCTTCAGGTGGAACCGGACTGTTGGATGCCGGTGTATATCCTTATTCCCCCCAGACCGCAGCGAGGGTGTTTTATCGCCTTGCCGGGTCATATGGGTGCGGGGAAGTATAGTGTGGCGGGCTGCCGTGAAATCCCGGCGGTGCGGGATGCCATTGAACGATTCCATTATGATTATGGAATGCAGTTGGCAAAGCTGGGATATGTGGCGCTATGTCCGGATTGCCGGGGATTTGGAGAGCGGAGGGACGAAAGTCTGCAGAAGGATTCGGAGGATGCGTTTCTGAACAGCACCTGTTTCCAGTTAGCCCACATGGCGGAACCTTTGGGACAGACTGTGGCGGGAATGTGTACCTGGGACGTGATGCGCCTGCTGGATTATATCAAGGAGCGGGGAGAGTGGGATACGTCTGCTCTGGGCTGTCTTGGATTTTCGGGAGGCGGAATGCAGACATTGTGGGCGGCCGCCTTAGATGACAGAATCCGGCAGGCGGTAATCAGCGGTTATCTGTATGGGTACAGGGATTCCCTGTTGATTCTCAACGGAAACTGCAGCTGTAATTATGTGCCTCATCTCTGGGAGCACTTTGACATGGGAGATATTGCGTCCCTGATCGCTCCCAGGCCGCTTCTGGTACAGTCCTGCAAAGACGACCATTTAAACGGTCCGAGAGGGATGGCCAACGTAATGGAGCAGTTGGATATTGTGAAACAGGCTTATCGGCTGTACGGAAGGGAAGATTTGCTGCTGCATGATGTGAGGGAAGGGGATCACTGCTGGCATGGGGAACCCCTCGAACAGGCTCTGGGATATTTTAGCCAGCGTATATAAGACAGTGTTTCAGGAAATGCTGTTGATATGAAAACGAAGACGAACTCAGTTACTCGGACGATCAGGACTTTTGACTTTTATGTGCTGTTGTTTTTTCTGCTCTCTTTTATCGGATGGCTCTGGGAAGCGGGAATCTATCTGGTGAAAGATGGGACCTGGATCAACAGAGGCGTCTGCCTTGGCCCCTATCTGCCCATTTACGGTGCAGGGGGGCTTTTACTGTGGTTTCTGCTGCACAGGCTGCACGAGAAAAAATGGCTGACCTTTCTGCTTTCCGCAGCGGTCTGTTCTGTGGTGGAATATGTGACCAGCGCTTTTTTGGAGTGGAAATGGGGCATGAGGTGGTGGGATTACAGCGGATATTTTCTGAACCTTAACGGCAGGATCTGTCTGTTGGGAGCCGTCTGTTTCGGGATTGGCGGAATGCTGTTAAACTGTTACCTGATGCCCTGCTACATGCGGGTCTATCACAAGATTTTGCCCAGACGGCGGTTTGGCTTATGCGTTGTCTTTCTGCTTGTCTTTGTGTGTGACGCGGCCTACTGTGCGGTAAGCCCTAACAGGGGATTTCATATCGCGTGGTGACAGGTTTCCGCCGCCACAGCTAAAACCTTTGATTTGCAGCGGGGAATTTATATGATATAATGAC
Organism: uncultured Acetatifactor sp.; assembly: GCA_947629645.1. Classification (GTDB taxonomy): domain Bacteria; phylum Bacillota; class Clostridia; order Lachnospirales; family Lachnospiraceae; genus Acetatifactor. The sequence goes on from CANREV010000015.1 coordinate 12,593, forward strand.
CTTATTCCGGACAGAAAACGGCCGGGCGGCCCATCCCGTAAAACCGCATACAGGGACGGTAAAAGTAAAAAGGAGAAGATCAATGGTAAAGCATGTTATTCTATGGAAATTAAAAGATACTTTGTCCGCACAGGAGAAAGTGGATGTCAAGAGGGAGATCAAAGAGGGCCTGGAAGGATTGGCGGGGCGTATTGAAGGTCTGTTGGAGATAAAAGTCCACACAGAGGGGCTGCCCGGCTCCAACGCTGATCTGATGCTGGATTCCTCTTTCGCGGACGAAGCGTCCCTGAAAGGCTATGGGATACATCCGGAGCATGTGGCGGTGGCGGAAAATAAAGTCCGTCCCTATACCGAGCTCAGGATATGTCTGGACTATGTGGCGGATGAAACAAAACCGGAATAAGTGTGGGCGGAAATTTACATCTGCGCGATGCGGAGTATTCGCGGGAAAGTCTGCAGATGACAGAAAGGCAGGGTTATCATTATGAAAAGTACGATCACGAGACAGGAAGCTTTGGAGCTTCTCAAAAAATATAATAAGGAGCCGTTTCACATCCTGCATGGTCTGACTGTGGAAGGTGTCATGCGCTATTTCGCGGCGGAAACCGGAAACGGCGAAGATACGGAATATTGGGGAATCGTGGGACTTCTTCACGACATAGATTTTGAATTGTATCCCGAGCAACACTGTATCAAAGCGCCGGAGCTTTTAAAGGAAGCGGGCGTGTCGGATGATATGATCTATTCTGTCTGCAGCCATGGATACGGCCTGTGCTGCGATGTGGAGCCAAAGCACGAGATGGAGAAGATCCTGTTTGCCTGCGATGAGTTGACGGGACTGATCGGTGCGGCCGCCCGTATGCGACCCTCCGGGAGCGTCATGGACATGGAGCTGCCCAGTCTGAAGAAAAAATACAAGGACAAAAGATTTGCGGCAGGCTGTTCCAGAGAAGTGATCGCTGCCGGTGCCGAGAGACTGGGCTGGGAGCTGGACACTCTGTTGGAGAAGACCATACTCGCCATGCGCTCCTGCGAGGAGAGTGTAAACAGAGAAATGGAATTGTATGGGGAGTGATTATTCCTCCAGAAAATCCTTTAAAATCTGGTAATCCTCATCCTCTGTGCAGACTACCTTGGAACCCTTTAAAATGGCTTTGTTACATAGGATGGATATCAGTACATATCGGGAGAGCATGGACCGTATATTCAGAATGTCGTTTTCCGTGGTGTGGAAAAAGACCTGTCCGGAACATTTCTCAGCAGTGGCCAGAAACGCATTGATATCGATTCCATCTTTTAATTTCATAACAATACCCCGCTTTCCAAAAGTTCATGTTAGTTAAATCATATCACGAATTTTTGGAAAAGTCATTATTTGTTTTATCGGTTCAGGATAACCGGCTCAGGATAACTGTTACAAATTTCCAAAAAAATTTTCAGTAATAAATGGACAAACTACCCCATTTAGAGATAAAATGGAGAAGAATGTTTAAAAAGCAAAGAAAGGATTTATTTGATTATGAAAAAGAAAGTACTAGCAGCAATCGTAATAGCCATGGGTCTTTTAACGGTTGGATGCGGTGACGAAGCCAGCGAGGCTTCTTCTCCTGTGGAACTGGAGCCTCAGCCTCTGGCCACAGCTACCGCTACTCCGACTCCGACCCCGACTCCCACTCCGACTCCGGAGGCTGAGACGGTTATCACTGAAAGAGTAGTCAAGGACGGAAAGATCCAGAGTTACCTGACTGGAGAGTGGGTAGATGAAGCCATCGGAACCAGAAGGCCGATTGCGGTTTCTATTCCGAATCAGAAGAGTTGTCTGCCCCAGTATGGCATTACGAATGCCGGCGTTATCTATCAGGTGCCTTTGAGAGATAACCTGACCAGATTATTCTGTCTCTTTGAGGACTTTGATGATCTGGACCGTATCGGACCTACCAGAAGTATTCGTGATTATATGGTTTACATTGGTCTGGAGCATGATGCCATCATTTGCCATTGGGGTTCCGCAGTCTATGCTAACGATCTGTTGAACAGCGATGAAGTGGACAATATCAGCCAGGCTACCGCCGGTATCAATAAACCCACCGCCGGAGCGTTCGACAGGTATAACAGAGGCGGCAGCTATAATTCAACGGATTCCGCGTATATGTTTGTAGACGGATTGATGAAGGGTGTTGAGGACAGAGGATACAGCTGGGATTACGATGATACCTTTGAGCCGAAGTTTTTGTTCGCTGCGGACGGAGTGAGAGCTACATATGACGATGCTGAGAGCGCTACAAAGATCTGGCCCGGAGAAAAAGGAAACTATAACACCGTAGGCGCATACTTCGAGTATAATGAAGCTACCGGAAAGTATGAATATTATGAGTACGGCAGTCCTCTGAAGGATGAGCATAACGGCAAAACGCTGGAGGTTGACAACGTAGTGCTTCAGGTCTGCTATGCCGAAGAGCGTGACGACCACGGATATCTGATCATGGAAATGCACAGAGCGGAAGACAATCCGGGCGACATTTATTTCTTTACCAACGGTAAGGTTGTAAAAGGTACCTGGGTCAGGTCAGAAGGAGATGAAAAGCCGGCCAAGTATTACGATGAGGAAGGCAATGAACTGGTATTCAATCAGGGAAAGACCTTTATCTGCGAGATCTGGAACAAGTGGGCGGACTCTATCAGATATGAATAAGCGTCAGGTACAGAAGTGAAAAGATAAGCGTTACGAAAGTAAAAATGCGGAATCCCCCTTAGCCGATGATCAACGGCTTGGGGGGGATTCCTTTTTATTCCTTTATAGCTTTTGATTTTCTTTGTCTGAAAGATGCCGCCGTATTTTTGATATTGGAGAAGAGCGCTTCATATCCTAAAAGAGAAAGGAGCAAAAATGCGGGAGCGTACAGCAGCAGATACCGGGCCCTCGCTTCAAACAGTAATAAAAATGCCATAAGCCCGCACAGGACAATGAACAGAAAAGATTTGCAGGAAGTCTGTCTGTTCAGATCTGCAGACGCGAACAGGATGCCGCACAGGATCAGCAGCCAGAGCGTCTGGGACACGCGGCAATACCAGATATAAAATTTCCCTTCCGGATGAAAAATTTCCAGATAGAGATCGTTTACCGGATTATCATGTTCCTGCGGCTGTAAAAAAAATCCGCCTTCACGGGCCCAGGAAAAGGTCCCATCGTTAAACGTATAAAGGAATTTGGCGGTAAAGTGTTCCACTTTGCGCTCCGTTGTCATCTGGTCCCAGCGATTCCGGATTTCTTTTTTTATGGTCTGTTTTTTCCCCTCGTAAGTGGGAATGCCTGCGGTAAAGAAGTAATCGCTCTCATCGAAACCGCCCTTGCTGGTCTCGTTTAGCCCCATCATAATATAGTGGAGGGGAGGGTATTTTAGTTCGGGATCAATGCGGAAACTCAGGCTGTGCTGCGCCCATAGAAAGATGCCCTGGTCTGCTCCGAAAAAGACAACGCAGCTTAACAGCAGGATGCACAATTCTTTTTTCATGGTTTTAAATTCCGTCAGGAACCTTGGCGCGTAAAGAATCCCGGCGGCAAACAGCAGGAAAATGCAGGTGGGCTTGACGCGGTATCCGATCAGTCCGGCGAAGGCGAGAACAGGCCATTTTAGAAACGGCTTTTCCAGACAACATACCGACCAGATCCCCAAAGCAACGAACAGCATACCATAAGTGTCCGAATAGGGAATCACGATCCAGGGTGAAAACAGGATATATACCGTGCTGATCAGTGTGTATAAAAGACGGATGAATCCGCTTTGGGAGACTTTCCGAATCACAAGGCTGCCAAGGAAACAGGATACATTCACACAAAAGCAGGAAACGTATATGCACAGGTTATAGGGCTGTTTTAAGGCGAACAGTTCTCCGATTTTGGCAAGCAGATACTGAATGTAAAACAAAAACAGATTGTTGGGATAAATGGAGTATCCGATATCCGCACTGATGTCCTGCATTGTCTGACCGCTTAGGACAGCTTCCACCCTGGATTGCATCAGTCCCACATCCCAGCCGGTATAGAAATAGGTGAGACGCACATAGATGCACTGCAAAAGGAACAAAAGGAAGTACCCTCCTGCCAGCAAAAGGAGAGGGTGTCTCCATGTCCTCTTTTGAGACGTGGGGAAAAGGCGGTAACAAATATACAGGATCCCCAATATGAATAAATTGATTGCGAAAAGTTTCAGGTTGGAAATTTCACAGAGCTCCTGGTCATTTGTTTTCAGCAATATACAGAAAGCAAACAGAAAAACCATATTTCCGGCGATCAGAAAAAAACGCTCCCATGCCGCTGTGAATTTATTTGTTGTGGACATACGCAGCCTCCTCTCATGTATTATATATAGCCTGCTTTCTTTTGTCCATATGTGATCAGGGTCAGATGGATTTCTTTCTGCCAGACTGTTGCACTGTTACATTATTTTAAGGATGTAATGATTGCATTAGCCATTTTTCTATAATATAATAAAAATGATTACGCTGGGATCCGGCTGTGGAATAAAAGAGATAGAACAAAGGATATACATAAAGATAATGCTTCTGTTTGATACGAGGTAAATGAGCAGAATGAAGAACAAGAATTTTCGTTTTTTGATTGTTAGTTTTACTCTGATGTTTGTGCTCTGCGCCTGCATTTTCATTGTCCTGATGAATCGTATGGCGGACAGGAACAGAGAGGCCACCAAAAAGATCGCGGATTATTATATGGAGATTGTCAGTTCCCAGATTACCAGTCATTTTAAGACTGCTATCGACATCAAGCTGGCACAGGTAGAAAGTATTATCAAAACCATGCCTCCCGATGGGGAGCTCCAGGGTCAGGAGCTGAGAGAAAGTATGGCAATCAGCGGCGCGGCCAGAGATTTTAAATTTCTCGGACTGTTTGCGGAAGACGGCACGGTAGAGCAGATTCTTGGAGATGAAGTGGAGATCTCCGATGCGGATACGTTTATCGATGCCCTGCGAAACGGTGATAAAAGGATTGCTATGGCAAATGCTTCTAATCTGGAGATGGGGCTTGTGCTGCTGGGTGTTCCCTGCGAGTATGAGATGATGGACGGAAAAAAGAGCATGGCGCTGGTAGGCGGAATTGACCTCGGGTTTATCAAGGATACGCTTTCTCTGGGAAATCAGGAGGAGGATACCTATTCCCACATTATCAGCGACAACGGAGATTTTATCATTAAAAGCGATACGGCCGTTCAGGATAACTTTTACCAGCGTCTGTATGAAGTGGTACCCACTCTCAATGGGGTGAGCGCCGATACTTATGTGACAGGTGTGAGAAATGCGGTGGATTCTAAGACCAGTTTTACGGATACACTGTCATTGGGAGGGGAAACGAAGTGTATCTATCTCACGCCGCTCTTATATTCGGACTGGTATCTGATCACAGTCATGTCCTATAATACTTTGGATCACATCATTCTGCAGTTGGATCATCAGAGGCTGTACGCTTGTGTGCTTGCCATGTTTTTGATGGTACTGATCTTCATCATCGTGCTTGCCATGTTTTACAAAATGACAAAGATGCAGTTTGCTGAGATTGATAAAGCGTATAACGAAGCCAAGAAAGCCAACAAGGCCAAGAGCGAATTTCTGTCTAATATGAGCCATGACATCCGGACCCCCATGAATGCTATTGTGGGTATGACTGCCATCGCCACGGCGCATATCGATGACAGGCAGCAGTTGTCAAACTGCCTCAAAAAGATAACCTTGTCCAGCCGTCACCTGTTAGGGCTGATCAATGATATCCTGGATATGTCCAAGATTGAGAGCGGTAAGATGACGTTAAATATGGAGCCGGTATCATTGCGGGAGACTATGGAGAGCATTGTGAGCATCATTCAGCCGCAGGCCAGATCCAAGAATCAGCGGTTTGATATCAGGATTTCCAATATTATTGCGGAGGATGTGTATTGTGACAGCGTCCGGCTGAATCAGGTTTTGATCAATCTGCTGTCGAACGCCTATAAATTTACGCCGGAGGGCGGCGAAATCCTGGTTTTCGTGCAGCAGGAACCATCGCCGAAAGGAGAGCGGTATGTCCGCGTCCATTTCCGGGTAAAGGACAACGGGATCGGTATGAGCCCCGAATTTCAAGAGCGTGTCTTTGAATCTTTTGTGCGGGAGGACAACGCCAGAATACACAAGACCGAAGGTTCGGGTCTCGGCATGGCCATCAGCAAATATATCGTGGACGCCATGGGAGGAACCATAGAAGTTGCCAGTGAGGTCAATAAGGGAACAGCCTTCCATGTAACGCTGGATCTGGAAAAGGCGGCGCGGCAGGAGGAAATGATTCTCCCCAATTGGAACGTGCTGTTGGCGGATAACGAGGAACAGTCCTGCCGGGATGCGGCGGCGCGTCTGCGGGAAATGTCCGTAAACTGCGATTGGGCCACCAGCGGAAAGGAAGCTGTCGGGATGGTGGAGGAACGGCTGCAGAAGGGAGAAGGTTATCACTTTGTGTTGTTGGACGATAAGCTGGATCAGGCCGGCGGTATAGAGACCGCAAGGGAAATCCATAGAAGATGGGGAGACGAGGGTCCGGTTCTTCTGATTGCCGCATACGATTGGAGCGATCTGGAGGAAGACGCGAAGGAGGCAGGAGTCGGCGGTTTCATGCCAAAACCGCTCTTTCAGTCAACGCTGTATCGTGGATTGTCACAGTATACGGGGTCTGCGCAGGATACGCAGGAGATTCCGTCAACGGACAGAAAAGATTTCGAGGGTGTCAGGGTCCTGCTGGCGGAAGACAATGATCTCAACTATGAGATCGCCAAAGAGCTTCTCACAAGCATCGGCATGGAGATCGAATGGGCGAAAAACGGTCAGATCTGTGTGGATATGTTCCAAAAGTCTCCGGAAGGCTATTATGACGTTATTTTGATGGACATCCGGATGCCTGTGATGTCAGGTTACGAGGCAACAACGCAGATCAGAGCCTTGACCCGCCCGGACGCGCAGCTTCCCATCATTGCCATGACTGCGGACGCTTTTTCGGAGGATGTGAAAAAGTGCAAGGAGTGCGGTATGAATGACCATACTCCCAAGCCCATTGACATAGAAGTGCTGTCCCATCTGATATCCCGGTATCTTGGACCTAAAAGTTAAAGCGGACGCTATATCGGTCTGTCCTTCAATGTCCATGTATCCGGGCGATTGAGTTTGCGGCCGGATGGCAGCCTGATGGGACTGTCAGAGTAAATGTGTAAAGAAAGGGGTTCTTTATGAGCAGGAACACCGACAATGAAATGAAACAGATTCAGCAGGGGCTGGAAGCGTTTCTGCAGCAGGAACTGCAGGAGATGGAAGCAGATGGAAATCGGCAGAGACCTTCCGAGCCACAGTTGTATACTTTAGAGGAAGAGGAAGAGCCTGAAAAGGAGTTGGACGTCATAGGAAGCACAGCCAGCAGAAATAAAACCGCGGGAAAAAGGAGACAGAGAGAGGATTATTATGTCGAAGATTGGGACAGCCCTGAGCGGCAAAGAAAAGCCGGGGAACAGGCCCCTTTTGACAGACACAAAAGCGGCAAAGAACAGGATCGCTACAACAGACAAAGAAACGGCGGGAGTCAGAACCGTTCCGGCAAGCGGGGGCGCCCGGAGAGCCGAAGCGCTTCTTTGGAACGAAATCACAGAACCTCTAAGGAGCAGCCTAACGGCCGCCGCGGGGATCCTTACAGACAGGAATCCCCGCGGGCATCGAGACGTAAATCCTCCAAAAAGAGAGGATCCGGATTCAAAAAATTACTTCTTACCGCGGTGCTTCTGATCGCGCTGGTGGGCGGGGGCCTTTATTATCTGGTGGGAAAGGTGTACGCCGGAATGAACTTTGAGAGGATCGATTCGCTGGCCGGAATGCCCATGGAGGAGAATGGCGTGACCAATATTCTTCTGATCGGAAATGATTCCAGGGAAAACGGCGAGGATGGTCGTTCCGATGCCATGATCTTACTTTCCATCAGCAGTAAGACGAAAACGATCTATATGACTTCTCTTCTGCGGGATATGTATGTGGAGATTCCGGGCCATGACGGCAACAGGCTGAACGCGGCTTATTCCTTCGGCGGCGCCGAACTTCTGATGGAAACGATAGAAAAAAATCTGGATATCCCTGTGAACCGGTATGTGCTGGTCAACTTTGAGGCGTTTGCCGGTCTGGTGGACGCGGCGGGCGGCGTGGATCTGGAACTGACCACAGAGGAATTAGAGTATGTCAACGGATATCTGGTGGAGTACAATATGCTGACCAACCGCCCGCAGGGCACGGATAACGTGGATACTTCCCAGGCCGGTATGGTGCATCTGAACGGGCCGCAGGCGTTGGCGTACTGCCGCAACCGCTATATCGGAACGGATTTCGGACGGACAGAGCGGCAGCGGAAGGTGCTGGCCGAGGTTTTCAAAAAGCTTCCCAAGGCGGTGGCAACGAATCCGCAGGAGCTGTTCGGCAGCCTGATGCCGAACCTGACCACCAATCTGACGCAGACAGAATGTTTCCGCCTGGCTCTGCAGGCCGAGAAACTTCTGACTTACGACATTATTTCGGACAATATTCCCCAGCCGGGCACTTATACCGATGCCACGATACGTCAGATGTCGGTGCTGGAGGTGGATTTTGACGCCAATATCCGTTATCTGAAAGAAAAGATTTACGGTGAGACGGGAAACTGAGCGCAGCCCGCGTTTTTGACGCGGCGGACAACATGATCGTATCGATCAAGGGAAAGGAAAGGTGATAAAAATGAATCTCGATGGAATTATTTTTGTGTTTGTGGGTGTAATGTGTCTGTATGTGGCGATCAAGACGATCAGTTCGCCGGAGCGGAACAAAGTGTTCAATAAGCGGCCCATCGATGTGGTGGATGTGAAAAAGTATAACCGGTTCTGCGGGGGGCTGATTCTGGGTTTCGGCGTTGCGGCGGAGATCACCCTCTTTTTTATGATTACCACCACCGGCGTGGTGAGCGCCTTGTGTACTTTAGGCATTATTGTGGAAGCTATTCTCGTAGTTTTTATTTATAATAAATTTGAACTGCGTTTTTTAAAGAAGCGCTGAGTGGGAAGGCGAAACATGAATAGGAAAAAGATCAGCCGAAGGTCCGTGTTTTTTTCCGCCGCGGCGATACTGGCGCTGTCTGTCTGCGGATGCGGGGACGCGCCTGAACTGACGCCATCGTCCGGCGAACAGCCCAAGGATCTGGCGGATCTGGCGGTATCGCTGGAGGCTGCGTCCGAGGAGCTGCCTCAGGAGTCCCTGCGGGAGGCGCAGACGTTGGAATCCGGAGAGGAGGAAGGGGCGTCCGGAGAGCCCGGCCATAGCGAATCCTCGCAGGAGACATCCGGGCAGGAGGAGACGCCATCCGTTGTGAAGATCACGATCTCCGCCGCGGGGGACGTCACTCTGGGAACCCATCAGCAGCAGGATTATTGGAATTCTTTTCGTCAGGCTTATGATGAGGCGGAGGATGAGAGCTATTTTTTCGCCAATGTCTATCCCGTTTTCAGTGAGGACGATATGACGCTGGTAAATCTGGAAGGGCCTCTGACGCTTTCGGATACACCGCGGGAAGGCCAGGTCTACAGCATTAAAGGTGATCCCGAATATGTGAATATTCTTACCGCGGGCAGCGTGGAGGCGGTGAGCATGGGAAACAATCACACCATGGATTATCTGCAGCAGGGGATGGACGATACCGTGGCGGCGGTGGAGGGAGCGGGAATCATCTACGCCTGCGAGAAAAAAGTGGGCGTTTACGAGACGGGCGGCGTCCGCATCGGCATGATTTCCGTCAATGAGGTGTCCCAGGGATATCTGGTGGAAGATACCATACAGCAGGGCATCGCACAGCTTCGGGAGGAGGGCGTTGACCTGATCTTCGTAAGCTGCCACTGGGGCGTGGAGAGAGAATACTATCCCGAAGATTACCAGAAGATTCTGGGAGAGAAGTGTATCGACTGGGGAGCCGACCTTGTGATAGGGCACCATCCCCATGTCCTTCAGGGAATCGAAGAATATAAAGGGAGATTTATTCTCTACAGCCTGGGGAATTTTTGTTTCGGGGCAAACCGCAATCCTCCTGACAAGGATACCATGATTTTTCAGCAGACCTTTACTTTTGTGGACGGAAAGAAGCAGGAAGATCAGCAGGTCAGGGTGATTCCCTGTCTGGTCAGTTCCGTTTCCGAGCGGAATAATTTTCAGCCCACTTTGGCGCAGGGGGAGGAAAAGGCCCGCATTCTGGAACGGATCAATGAATTCAGCAAAGATTTCGGCGTCCGGTTTGACGAGGACGGCCTGTTGACAGAGTGACGGATGGAGCCGATATTTTGGGGCTTAAGAAAACTGTGATCCGCGTTCCTTTCGGAAAGGTTTCAGAGTAATTGTTTGATGCGCAAAAACAGCGCAGGAAGGGAGAATCCATATGGAAAAGAGAAGAATGGAAAAACTGGGAATCGAAACATCGCTGCTGGGATTCGGCTGTATGCGTTTTCCCGTTGACGCTGACGGGCGGATCGATGAGGAAAAAGCGCAGAAAATGCTGGATAAGGCCATTGCCGCGGGGGTAAATTATATCGATACCGCCTATCCTTATCACGGGGGCGAAAGCGAGCCTTTCGTGGGAAAAGCTTTGAAAAAGTACGACAGGGACAGCTATTTTCTGGCTACCAAGCTGCCGGTCTGGAAAGTGGAGACATTGGAGGACGTTGACAGGATTTTTCAGGAGCAGCTTGCCAGGCTGCAGACGGATCACATAGACTTTTATCTGATGCACGCTTTGAATAAGTCCCGTTTTGACAATATGTTAAAGATCGGCTGTATCGGCAGGCTGGAACAGCTGAAAGCGGAGGGAAAGATCCGTTATCTGGGCTTCTCGTTCCATGACGATTACGAAACCTTTGAGAGGATCCTTAACTACAGAGACTGGGATTTCTGCCAGATCCAGCTCAATTACATGGACGCTGAGGAGCAGGCGGGCTTAAAAGGTTATAAACTGGCAGAGCAGAAAGGCGTACCTGTTATTGTGATGGAACCTGTCAAAGGAGGGTCTCTGGCAGCTTACGCGGAGGATATCACAGGCCGGTTCCGCGGTCTGGACCCGGAGGCTTCCGTAGCTTCCTTCGCGCTGCGCTGGGTGGGAAGCCTGCCCGGTGTAAAGGTGATCTTAAGCGGTATGACGGCCATGGAGCAGGTGGAAGATAACCTGAAAACCTTTTCCTCCTTCCGCCCGCTTTCTGAGCGGGAGCAGCAGGAGATCAGCGATATTGTGAAACTGATCAACAGCCGCGTACAGAACGGGTGCACCGGATGCAGCTATTGTATGCCCTGTCCCGCAGGGGTGAATATTCCCGCTAATTTCCGGGTATGGAACACTTACCATATGTACCAGAATTACGGCATGGTGAAAAAGAGATGGGAAGAGGAGCTCGGGGAGGCGGCCCAGGCTAAAAACTGTGTGAAGTGCGGCAAGTGCGAGCAGGTCTGCCCCCAGAAGCTTTCTATCCGCGGGGACCTGCAGAAGGTTCAGGCGGATCTGGACAAAAAAGAGTTTGTGCTGAAATAAATCAATTACAGGTCTTGGGAAGGGGGCGCGGTCGTGGAGAAGGCTTTCAAGCTGGACTTTGAAAACGATAAAACAGGAAGTCTGTATGTGGATTGCTGCGGCTGTTCCCAGACGGAAAGCCTTCACAGCTTTGGCCCCGCCTCCAAGCCTCACTATCTGATCCATTATATCCTCAAAGGCAAGGGAATCTTTCGGTCTTACGGCAAAGAATACAGGCTGGAAGCGGGCTATGGATTTTTGATCCAGCCGGATGAACTGGCGTTTTACCAGGCGGACAGAGAGGATCCCTGGAGCTACCTCTGGGTAGGGTTTGGCGGAAGCCGGGCGAAAGAATACCTGAGCGCCATGGGGCTGTCTGAAAACCATCCTGTTTTTTCCTGCGACAGAGATCAGGAGCTGTATGCCATTGTGCGCGATATGATGGAACACAATACCTGCGGCGTGGCGGACGATCTGCGCCGGAACGGCCAGCTGGGCGTTTTTCTCTCTATATTGGCGCAGAGCGCGGGAGTGGTGGCAAAAGATGAGGGGGACAAGGGCAACCAGTATGTGAAAAAGGCGGTTTCCTTTATCCAGAGCAACTACTGCAACCCCATCAGAGTCACGGATGTGGCCGATTATGTATGTATCAACAGAAGTTATCTGTATACGCTGTTCCAAAATTATCTGGGGATGTCTCCCCAGCAGTTTCTGACCACTTTCCGCATCACAAAAGCGCGGGAACTTCTGGATTCTACGTCTTACCCTATCGAAAGCATAGCTCTGTCCTGCGGCTACAGCGATGCTCTGGTGTTCACCAAGGCGTTTCACGCCATGAAAGGGATGTCTCCTTCCCAATACCGCAAACAGAGTCATCGGGAAAATTCCAAAGAGCAGCTAAAAGAGGTGGAGCATCTGATCGCCCAGCTGTTAAAGTCTGAGTGAATCATATTTTACGGCGCCGCGGTCAGAGCAGGGAAAAGATATCCTGATCGTGGGCCATGGCGCGATGAATTCCAGTATCATCTGCCAGGTCAGAAAGATACCCGTGGAGAGGTTCTGGGAAGCCGGGATCGAAAATTGCAAACTGATGCGGCTGACCGATTGAAACGCCCAAAGCGGAATGCGTTTTTGGGGATGTCGGGCCCCGGAGGAAAGGTGACGGATGCCATGAAAAATATACTGATCATAGAGGATGACATTCCCATCGGAAACGTTTTGGAAGAGGCTCTGAGGGGAGAGGGATATTGCGTTTTTCGCGCGTATTCCGGTACGGAAGCTTTGCTGTTTCTTGAGAGGACGAAACCGGATCTGGCGCTTCTGGATCTCATGCTGCCGGGGCTTTCCGGGGAGGAAGTGCTTGGCAGGATCAGGGGGATCCCCATCATTGTGGTCAGCGCCAAGGCGGATGTGGACGGCAAGGTGGAAGCATTGCTGGGAGGCGCCGTGGATTATGTGACGAAGCCCTTTAGCACGAAAGAGCTGCTGGCCAGAATCGCCGTGCATTTGCGCAGAAGCGAAGATAGGGACGGAGCTGTTTTCAGGTGCGGCGATCTGGAACTGGACGGCGACAGGCACATCGTAACGGTGGCGGGCAGCCAGATTAAGCTGACGCGGACGGAATACGCGATCTTAAATCTTCTTCTGCAGAATCCTTCCAGGGTGATCACAAAGTCCCGGCTTCTGGAGCGCATTGGCGAAGATACGCCGGACTGTACGGAAAGTTCGCTGAAAACCCATATCAGCCATCTCAGGTCAAAACTCCGCAGTGTAAACGGGAAGGATTATATCGAGGCGGTGTGGGGGATCGGCTTTAAAATGAGAGAGGATCCGTAAATATTCCCTGAAATCTCAACCAAATCTCCACTGTTTCCTTAACCGTTTTCTCAACTCTTTTGTCATACAATGTGGTCATCAAACAAAGGAGGTAAACGGAATGGACTATGTTCTGAGAACAAAAGCCTTGAAAAAAACGTATGGGAATTACAAGGCGCTAAGTGGGCTGTCCATGAATGTCCCACAGGGAGCCATTTACGGATTCATTGGGAAAAACGGCGCCGGAAAAACTACGCTGATCCGGCTGATCTGTGGACTGCAGGACCCCACATCCGGCGGGTACACATTGTACGGCAGGGAAAATACGGATAAGGAGATCGCAAAATCCCGCAGAAGAATGGGGGCCGTTGTGGAAACGCCCGCGCTCTATCCGGATATGACCGCGGCGGATAATCTGAAGCAGCAGTACCTCATACTGGGGCTTCCGTCTTTTGACGGATTGCCGGAGATTCTGAAAACGGTAGGCCTGTATGATGTGGGAAAGAAAAAGGTGAAGCATTTTTCTCTCGGTATGCGGCAAAGGCTGGGGATCGCCGTGGCGCTTGTGGGGGATCCCGACTTTCTGGTTCTGGACGAGCCGGTGAACGGTCTGGACCCGGAAGGTATCGTTGAGATGCGGGAACTGATTTTAAAGCTCAACAGGGAACGTCAGATCACTGTTTTAGTCTCAAGCCATATTCTGGACGAACTTTCTAAACTGGCTACCCATTACGGGTTTATCGACAACGGGCGTATCGTGAAAGAGATCAGCGCAAAGGAACTGGAAGCGGCAATGAAAAAGTGCGTGCGGGTGGAAGTGGACGACACAAAAGCGCTCGCCCGCGTGCTGGACCGGATGAATCTGGAATATGCGGTTCTTTCCGACAGGATGGTCGATGTGTATGCCAGAGTCAATATTTCCCGGCTGACTTTTGCGCTGGCCGAAGAAAACTGCCAGGTATTTTCCGTACAGGAGCGGGATGAAAGTCTGGAAAGCTACTATATTAATCTGATAGGGGGTGGAAATCCATGAGCAGGCTGATTCATGCCGGTTTTCACCGTCTGCGTAAAGATACGGCTTTCCGGGTTCTTGGGGCAGCGGTCCTGATCCTGTCTCTGATATGCAGCTATCTCAATACGGATGCATGGAGAGCGGCCAAGGACAGGGGTCTTGACACTTCCATGGAAGATTATTTCTTTCAGCTTGCGCCCTATATGTCCGCGTTTTTCGCTGTATTCGTGAGCTTATTTATCGGAACGGAGTATTCGGACGCGGCGATCCGCAACAAATTGATAGCGGGGCATACCCGGAAAAGTATCTATTTTTCCAATTATATTGTCTGCCTCTTTGCGGATCTGGTCTTACTCGGCCTGTGGCTTTTGGGGCAGATACCCTGCTTTTTTACCATAGGAGCTCCCAGGATGGGAATGGGAAGTTTTGCCGTATATATTCTGGTGGCGGTCTGTTTTACGGCTTCATCCACGGCACTGTTTAGCCTGATCTGTATGCTGCAGCCCAACAAGGCGCTGGAGGTGATCTTTTGTCTGGTTCTCTGGGTGGGATTGATCCTGGCGGCAAGCGGCTGCAACGATCGGCTCTGCGAAGTGGAAATGAGCAGTGGAATGGCCTACATCAATGGTGAATTTGTGTGGCAGGAAGAGACGCCAAATCCCCTCTATGTGTCCGGGTCAAAGCGCCTTGTGCTGGAATGTCTGCTGGACGTTCTGCCCACCGGCCCGGCGATACTGATGCATGAAGTTTCCATCGATCATCCTTTTCGGGAAATGGCGCTGGCGGCTGCGCTGACCGGGGCTGTGTGCGCGATTGGCGCGCAGGCTTTCCAAAGAAAGGATATCCGGTGATTTCCTGACCGCGTCTGGTATTTTTAACAGACTTTCGCGGCGAGCCGGACGAAAAAGACAGGAGGCATAGGTTTTTGTGTGGTGATTGGGTTATGGGCTGTGTCCGGCGTGATGGCGGCTGCCATTTTGATTCTGGCGGTGAAAGTATATCTGCTGAAAAAAAGCCTGCGGGAAATCAGGGACGGCTTCGCCGACAGGCTCATGACCGGAACCAATACGCTGATCAGCGTTTCTTCCAGGGACAGGCGCGTGAGGGAACTGGCCCGTGAGATCAACGTGCAGCTTGCGCAGCTTCGCGGCCAGCGGCACCGCTATCTGCAGGGAGACGCGGAATTAAAGAACGCGGTCGCGAATATATCCCATGATCTCAGGACGCCGTTGACCGCGATCTGCGGATATCTGGATCTGCTGGAGAAGGAAGAAACCCCGGAAACCGTGAAAAGATACCTTTCGGTCATCCGGGAGCGGACGGAGGCTATGACACAGCTGACAGAGGAACTTTTTGCCTATTCCGTTCTTGTTTCCAAAGGCGACAGCGGGGAGAGGAACCCGGTTTGCGTGGGAGATGTCCTGGAGGAATGTATCGCCGCCTGTTATGCGCAGTTTGGGCAGCAAAAGATCGTTCCCGCGATCAGTCTGCCCTCACGGAAAGTCATCCGCAATCTTGACCGGTCCGCCCTGGCCCGCATCTTCTCCAATCTTTTAAACAACGCGCTCAAATACAGTAACGGCGATCTGGAGATCTGCCTGCGGGAGAGCGGCGAAATTGAATTTTCCAATACGGCGCCGGGGCTGGACGGGATACAGGTGGGAAAGCTGTTCGATCGGTTCTACACCGTGGAGACGGCGGGACATTCCACGGGTTTGGGGCTGTCTATCGCGAAAACATTGACGGAGCGGATGCGCGGGGAAATATCGGCCTCCTACGAAAATAACAGGCTCACGATACGCGTTGTCTTTCCGGAATTCTGAAATTTCCCAAATTTTTTTTAAAAAATTAAAACCTTTTTTCCGGATGTCAGGTTATATATGATGTAAGCATGATACGAAGGAGCTGCCATGGACGAGCGTCAATGGATCCGCGCGATCCGGAGAGGAGAAAAACAGTATTTGCAGGATATCATCGAAAAGTATTATGATGATATCTTCCGTTTTTGCGCTTTCTGGACAGGCAGTAGAGAGGACGCTTACGATCTGGCGCAGGAGACTTTTCTGAAATTTATCCGGTATGTGGAAAATTACCGCAGCCACAGCCTGAAAGGTTATCTGCTCACCATCGCCATGAATCTGTGCCGGGATCATATGACAAGAAACAACAGAAGAAGACAGTATGAGAGCAGTATGGAAGAAATGGAAGAAAAGGGAATCGCGGAGGAGACTTTTGCGGGACGGGAAGAAACACCGGAGGAAGCCGCGCTGGAGGCGGAGCTTTCCGGACGGCTGATGCGCGAACTTTCCCGGCTGCCCTGCGAACAGAGGGAGGCGCTGTTGTTTCATTATCTGCATGATATGAAATACCGCGAGATCGCAAGACTGACGGGAGTGCCCGCCGCCACGGTGAAATCCCGCGTAAGGCAGGGGATGGAAAAACTGAGAAAATCGTTGAAGAAGGAGGATTTTCTGGATGGCTAAAGACATTGTAAACGCCTGGGAGGACGGAAGAAAGTTATTTGCCCGCGCGGCCGGACTCAATCCGGACCGGGACAGGAAGCGGGAAGCGCTGGTCTGCCTGGGGGAGGCCGTGGCGGAAAAAAGATTGCGCTACACTCCGCCTTTTACAGAGTTTCTGCGGATTCAGTTACAGTATATTCCGCTTTTTTTCTGGGCGGCGCAGGGCTTTTTAGTGCTTGGCGTTTTCCTGTTTTTTTGGCGTTTCTCAGGCAGAGGCGCCGATTTCTGGGCGTATCTGCGGTGCGGCTCTGTAGCGGCAACGTGGCTCGGGGTGCTGTGTCACGGGATGCTGGGACGCCATTTTTTCAGCGGTATGTCGGAGTTGGAGCAGAGCTGCTATATCAATCTCAGTCAGATGTGGATCATCAGAATGCTTTTGTGTAACGGCATGGATATCCTGTTTCTGACAGTGATAGGGGGATGGATCGCGGCTGACACGGAAACGCCCGCCGGATGCGTCATGACGTATCTGCTGGTCCCTTTTGTGCTCTCCGATGTCTGTTGTCTTTTGGCGGTCAATATGTCGCGGAGCGGAAAGAACAGGTTCGCACTGGCGGCCCTGGCGGTGGCAATGGCGCTTATCGCGCTGTGTTTCTCCGCCGTCCCGGAGCTTTACGATGCGGCCTGTCTGTGGGTATGGATCGCTGTGCTTGTTACCGCCGCGCTGGTTTTCGCGTGGCAGATCAGAAGTTGTTATTACAAGATGATAAGAGGTGATATCATATGTTTGAATTAGAACTTCGCAATGTTTCAAAACGTTACGGCAGCAGGCGTGTGGTGGACGGCGTGGACTGCGTTTTGTCCTGCGGGGTGTACGGCCTGCTGGGGGCGAACGGCGCGGGAAAGACCACGCTGTTACGGATGATCTGCGGTATCCTGGAAACGAGCGGCGGGGAGATATTGTGCGAGGGGTCTGGGATCAGGAAGCTGGGGGCGGAGTATCGCAGGCTGTTAGGCTATCTGCCCCAGAATTTCGGCTATTATCCCGAGTTTACGGCGAAGAAGTTTTTATGGTATCTGGCGGCGCTGAAAGCGATTCCAAAGAGCGAGGCTTCTTCCAAAGCGGAGGAGCTTTTGAAGCTGGTGGGGCTGGAAGAAGTGAAGGATAAAAAGATCAAAACGTTTTCCGGCGGGATGGTGCGCAGGCTTGGGATCGCGCAGGCGCTGTTAGGAGATCCCAAAATACTGATTCTGGACGAACCAACGGCGGGGCTGGACCCCAGGGAAAGGATCCGCTTCCGCAACATCATCAGCGCGCTCTCTAAGGACAGGATCATTATTTTATCCACCCATATCGTGTCGGACGTGGAGTATATCGCCGACAGGATCCTTCTGATGAAGGACGGCAGGATCTTGTCCGAGGGCGGTATCGAACAGATGCTTGCTAAGATGCGTGGAAAAGTCTGGGAGTGTTTTGTAAGGCCGGAGGAGACGGAAAGCTATCAGGCGAAGTATTCCGTCAGCAGTCTGCGCAGCACGGACGACGGGATCCGGCTGCGGATCGTTTCGGACTTCTGTCCGGTGGAGAAAGCGGTGCCCGCGGACCCGGATCTGGACGATGTTTACCTGTATTATTTCAGGGAAGATGATAAAAAGTAACGTCAACCCCGCTATTTGTGCCGGAGCGTCACAAATTCCCCTGATGGCGGACGAGAAACCGTACACACGAATTTCTCATCGCATAAACGCTCTGAAATGGAGGTTAAGATGTTTGGAAAAGAACTTTATCGGATCCTGTCGCGCAAGATCACGCTGCCCGCATTGTTCCTGGCCGCCGCGCTGACCTTTTTTATGAATAATTCCATCTGGGAGGAGGGAGTGATAGACAACGGACAAATTTACCGTTACGGTCAGGCCATCGCTAAGGATAAGGCGATCGCGGAAGAATTCACAGGGATCCTGACGGAGGAAAAGGTGAGGGCGATCTGGGAAAAGTACGGCGCTCCGGTCAATGCCGCGAACCGCAGTCTGGAAAAGGAGAGGATGCGGGAACTGGCGGGACAGGGAGGAAACGATAACTACTGCAATCTGTTTGTGGCAAAATGGTTCGCCCAAGAGACGACCGGGGAGGACGGCAGGGCAGAGCTTTCGCTGCCGGAAGAGCTGCCGGAAGAATTTCTGAACGGGAAATATTATTTCGGTTATACCGGACAGGGATGGGGATTCTATGGAGATAAAATGATCATGAACATTGTCATGAGTTTTCTCGCGGCGATCATCGGAATATGCCCGATGTTTTCGGAAGATTACGCATACCGGACGGCGGATGTTATTCTGCCAACTAAAAAGGGGCGTTTTCATCTCTGGCTCCTCAGGACGGGAACGGGTTTTGTCTTTGCGTCCGTCTGCTACTGGCTGATCTGCGGGATCACATTTTTCACACAGTACTTTTTGTACGGCCCCGAGGGACTTCGCGTCAGCTGCGTTTTCTCCGATATGCCCTATGAATGGACGCGGTGGGATACGCCCTTCTGGAAATCTCTGCTGGAAATGCACTTCTGGGGATGGTTTTCCGTACTGATACTGGTGCTGCAGATCCAGGCGGTCTCCGCAAAGTGCAGATCGTCCTTTGCCGCCCTGCTGTGGTCGCTGGCGGTACTGTTCGGCCCTATCGCCGTGATCAGGCTTGTTTTGGATCAATTACCACAGACCTGGTTAAATATGTATCTGCAGCAGATCGGCTACGGTATGCCCGTTTCGTTTTCCGTGATCTTTCTCCAGGCTTCGCTGAAGGGGAAAAGGATCCTGCTTCGCGCGGCGGTCTTATCAGGGATTTTGGGAACGGCGCTGGGGATCGGAAACTGGTGCCGGCATGAGGTGAAAAGCTGAAAAACGCGCGCCCGCGTTACGGTTTGTCTTCCGCGGCTTCGCGCAGGATCTGTTTTTTGATACGCGTATACTTCTTCTCGGGTATGGGAAGCTCCGTCCCATCGGATAAGGCGACCGCAAAACGGCGGATATCCGTTACATGGGCGGGATTTAACAGATATCCGGAGTGGATGCGCAGAAAAAGCTCCGGATATTTCTTCTCAAATGCCGACAGCGTATCGTTGACGGTGATCGTTTCGCTCTCCGTATGGATCCGGAGCTTTGCGGAGTGCTTGACGGTTTCCGCATATAAGATATGGGATGCAGCAATCCGGTGGATGCAGCGGTCCGTTGTCTTTACGGTCACATAGTGCTCCGGCTTCGATAAGAGGGGAACCACCGAGGATATGCTCTCATAGTGGACGGGATAGATCACGTCCCGCTCGTCATAGGGCCAGGCGTTGCTGATGTGCAGGCAGACGATCTCGGGCTGGTATTCTGCCTTTTGCGCCTCCCTTACCTTTTTATCCCGCCATGTATAATGCAGCCATTGATCGTGGGTGATCGTATTGCCATCGGGATAATGCGTGCAGACATCGTAATGCAGCACGACTTCCTTTATATGATTGTTGAGGGGCATGTACCGGGCCCTGATGTCCCCCATGGTGAAGGTGAGGGAATGCTTTTCCATGGCGAAAGTCTGTATCAGCTTTTTCTTTCCCTGTATATACTGTCCCCTGGCGGGGCCGATCCATACTATGTCATCGCTTAAATGCTCGAAAAAGGGATGCAGATTATTCTTATAATACTCTGTTATAATGAAGATAGAGAGTCTGATAATATCGTTGCTTTTCATACTGTTTTTCCACGCGGTTTCCCGATGTTTTCTGTTTCGTTAAGGTCCATGATACATATCATGATACATATCATAAGGTATATCATAATATATCCATTGCCAATTATACATTACCGGATACAGAATCACAAGTGATTTAGCACGAAAAAAAAGTGAATAAACAAAATAATGTTGAAAAACTGGGGGGGGTATTATAAAGTATTAAAATGTGCAGATAATTGAGGGAAGTTTGGGCTGAGCGGTCTGGTCAAACGGCAGCTGATCAACGGCGTAAGCCCCATGTTCGCGCCGTTAGAGGATCTGGCGGCGAACGTCAGCAAGATCTCGGAGAAAAATCTGGATTTTAATGTTGACGGGCAGGAAGAGGTTTCGCCGTAGTGGCGGAGGAGATCTCCAATCTGTCGGCCAACAGTTCGGAGTCCAGTTCCAAGATCAGCCGGGTGATCGCGAAATCCCTCGCCTCTGTGGAACGCGGCAAGAATTTTGTGGAGAAAGTGGATAAGACCATATCGGACAGCGCGGAACATTCCGCGGGCAACACGGTGATGGTGGATGAGATCGTAAACTTTGTGGATACGCAGAAAAATTCGGCGGACGAAATACTGGCAAATATCCGTTCCATCAGCGGACTGGTGGAAAATAACGCGGCCAGCGCCGAGGAAAACGCCGCAATCTCAGCCAGCCTGGGAGAAAGCGCCCAGTCTTTGATGGATACGGTAGCGCAGTTTAAGCTGAAAAAATCATAAAGCGGATGTCTGCGGGAAGTCGGAGGTTCTTTGAGGATGGAGGAGAAAAGAATACTGGTCATTGACGATGACGCCGCAAACCTCACGATGGCAAACAAAATACTCAGTCAGGCAAATATGCGCGTAAGCTGTGTGAAATCGGGCGAGACGGCGCTTAAGTTTCTGCAGGCAAACAAGCCGGATCTGATTCTTCTGGACGTGCATATGCCCGGAATGGACGGATTTGCCACCCTCGCCGCGATCAGGGAAACTGATAATCAATGTCCTGTGATTTTCCTTACGGCGGACGATGACAATGAGACCGAGACAAGGGGACTTAAAGCCGGCGCCATGGACTTTATCAAAAAGCCCTTTGTGCCGGAAGTGCTGCTTTTGCGGGTCAATCATGCCATAGACCTGACCCGTCTGCAGGAAGATCTCACCAGGGAAGTGCTGGCGCAGACAAAGAAGCTGACCAGGCTGTCCACTCAGATCGTCATGGCGCTGGCGGGAGCCATCGATGCCAAGGATACCTATACCAACGGTCATTCATCGCGGGTGGCGGAATATTCCAGGACCATTGCGGGGCTGGCGGGGTTTACCAGGGAGGCGCAGGATGAGATCTATATGATCGGCCTGCTCCATGATGTGGGGAAAATAGGAATTCCCGATGCTATTATTAATAAACCGTCCAAACTGACCGATAAAGAATTCGAGATTATCAAGTCCCATCCCATTCTGGGCGCGAAGATCTTAGAGCGGATCCCTGAGTTTCCCAAGCTTTTGACAGGCGCAAGATACCATCATGAGCGGTATGACGGGAGAGGTTATCCGGACGGGCTTTCGGGAAGCGATATTCCCGTTGAGGCGCGCATTATAGCGGTCGCCGATTCTTACGATGCCATGAGCTCCAGAAGAAGTTACCGCGATGTGCTTCCCCAGGAGCAGATACGGGCGGAGATCGAGGAAGGAAAAGGGACGCAGTTTGATCCGGTCTTTGCGGACATCATGTTATCCATGATCGATGGGGATACGGATTATCAGATGAGAGAGAAATAGGCGGTGGAATATGAACGAACAGGAAAATAAGCAGGTATCACATCTGATCATTCTGATCAGTTATACCGTTTTTACGATCGCCCTGTTGCTGGAAAGCGTTTTGCTGGATTGGGAGATGAAGCAGTCCGTTGAAATAGCGGTGGGCCTGATCGCCTGCTGGGTGCTGCACATTGCGGGCAAAGTGCCGGTGCAGGTGGAAAAATGGATGTATTTTTTGCTCGGTATGGCGGGCTTCGCCTTTTACGGCAGTCATCTGAGCAGCCTGTATGATCTGGCGCCCGTTATGATCATGATCGTGGTCGTCTATTATGCTGCGGAAACGTATGAAATGATCCGTTTCTGTGTTGCCGTGTATTTTGCGGTTCTTTTGTACGGTCTCTTGTATGCGTTCAGAGGGGCTTTTGAATTTACGCCCCTTTCCGTTTCCAGGCTGGTGCTTCACGGGGCGCTTGTCTGTCTGGCCGCCTATCTGACCAAGGTGATGGCCGACCAGCGAAACAGCGAGATGAAGGATGTCAAAGTCAGGCTGGCGGACATGGAGGAAGTCAACCGGCGGACGGAAGGGTTTTTGACCAATGTGAGCCACGAGCTGCGCACGCCTGTCAACGCGGTCACGGGGCTTGCCGCCGTGATGTTAAAGAGCGAGACGGATGAGGGCAAGCGGGAAAACCTGCTGTCCGTGCAGAAAGCGGGGTATCGGCTGTTCGGGCAGATCGAGGACATTCTGGACTATACGGAGATCGATGCGGGGAAAATAGTGATCAGCGAGGACTCCTATATGCTGTCTTCCCTGGTCAACGACATTATCACCGAGCAGTACGCCATAGAGGAAAAGACGGGGGTGGAGCTTATCTTTGACGTGGAAGCGAAGATCCCCGCGGTGCTTTACGGCGATGGCAGAAAGATCAAAAAGATTATCAGGCACCTGGTGAACAACGCCGTGAAGTTTACGGAGGAAGGCGGCGTATATGTGCGGGTCTACGCTCTGAAGAAATCTTACGGGCTCAATCTGTGCATACAGGTGACGGACACCGGTATCGGTATGGACGCGGAGAGCCTGTCCAACATCACGGAGAGGTTCTACCAGTCGAGCAAGGGATATGACCGCCGCGCGGGCGGTCTGGGTCTGGGCCTGCCCATCGTGTACGGCATGGTGGCGGCCATGGAAGGGTTTGTCCACGTGGACAGCCAGCTTGGAAAGGGCACTACGGTCACGGTCAGCATTCCCCAGAAGATCGTGGACGCCTCTCCCGGCATGTCAGTGAACGATCCGGCGGATCTGTGCCTTGCCTGCTATCTGATGCCGGAGAAATACAAGGTTCCGGAAGTGCGCAAATTCTATGATGAGATGATCACGCACATCGCTATGGGATTGGATGTCACGGCCCACAGAGTGTTTAAGCAGGATGAACTGGAACGCCTGGTCTCCACCTACCGCCTGACCCATCTCTTCCTCGCCAGGGAAGAATATGAAAAGGATCCAGGGTACTTTGAGAATCTTGACCGGGATATCGTAGTGACTGTGGTGGCGGATTCGGGCTTTACGCCCCGGGAGGGCAGCCGGGTCAAGATCCTGCCAAAGCCTTTTTACTGCTTCCCCATCATCAGCGTGCTCAATTCATCGGCGTCCGAGGTTCAGGACGATGGTGTGAACAAACGTCTGGTCTGCCCCGGCGTGCGGCTCCTTGTGGTGGATGATGAACCCATGAACCGGATGGTTGCCGAAAGCATCTTTAAGGATTACATGATGGATGTGACGACAGTGGCCAGCGGCAGGGAAGCGATCGAGATCTGCCAGAAAGAGGAGTTTGATCTGCTGTTTATCGACCATATGATGCCGGAGATGGACGGCGTGGAGACATTAAAACAGCTCCGCAGGCTTAACGGCGCCCAGGCTGACACCTTCATCGCCGTTGCCTTTACCGCCAACGCGGTCAGCGGCGCCAGAGAGATGTTTCTGCGGGAGGGGTTTGACGATTTCCTCTCCAAACCGATAGAGACTACGGAATTAGAGCGCGTCTTAAAGAAAGTGCTTCCCAAAGCGAGCATACAGTATACCGATGAACGAGGCGTTGTGCCGCAGCCTGCGGGCAATACAACCGATCAGGCGGTGTCGGATAGGGCTGAGTCGTCCGCCCCGGACCACGCGGATGAAGATGAGATAGATGCTCTTAACAGGGTGGGCGTCAATACCGCTTCCGGACTGAATTACTGCAGAAACGACAGATCGTTTTACTTACAGCTTCTGACGAAATTCGCG
This sequence comes from uncultured Acetatifactor sp., assembly GCA_947629645.1. Lineage (GTDB taxonomy): Bacteria > Bacillota > Clostridia > Lachnospirales > Lachnospiraceae > Acetatifactor. The sequence goes on from CANREV010000015.1 coordinate 37,228, forward strand.
GAGGACGCGCCCCAGAAGTCCAAAGAGATCGATAAGCTCTACGATGAGAAAAATTACGGGGATTACCGTATCCAGGTGCATTCGCTCAAAAGCTCCGCAAGGATGATCGGCGCGGACGCGCTCTCCCAGACGGCGAAGGAGATGGAGGACGCCGCAAAGGACAGCGATGCCGTATATATCAAAGCGCATCACGGGGAATTCCAGAAGGAATACCTGGAAACGGTGCGGCGGATCGGGGAAGCGCTGCATAACGGTCAGAGCGGGGACGATGCATCGGCGCCGGACGGTTCCGGCAAGCTGGAGCCCGTCACCATAGAGGGACTGGCCGCGAGCCTGCTGGAGCTGAAGGAATGTCTGGATACTTTTGAAGCGGACAGGGCGCAGAAAATACTGGATAAGCTGCGCGGCATGATCTATCAGGAGAAACCGGTGGGGGAACTGATCGGGGATGTAGAGCAGGATGTGGCTGATTTTGAGCTGGAAAAAGCGTCCGATAAGGTTATGGCGCTGATCAGACGTATGAAAGGCGGTGAGGCGGAATGAGCAACGGAAAATGGACCCGCAGGATACTTGGAGATCAGAGCCATTCGCTGCAGGAGAGGATGTTCCGCCTGATTACGGCGATCGGGCTGGTCGGGCTTTTGCTGGGACTGATCGTGGGGATCGCCAATCAGGAGGAGCTGATGAATCAGATCGTGATACTGGCCGCTATCCTGCTTCTGGCCGCCATCGTTTACGGCACCCGGCGCACGGGTAAAATCGAAACGGGGGCCGTGATCCTGTCGGCGCTTGTCATGTTTATCGTGCTGCCCTTTAATTTCCTGACGGCGGGCGGTATCTACGGCGGCGCGCCGATCTGGTTCATTCTGGGATTTGTCCTCGCCATGATCGTGGTGGAGGGACGGATCAAATATTTCCTGCTGGCCGGGGGCTATATCGTATTTCTGGCCTGCTATTATGTGGCGTATTTTTATCCGGCCAAAGTGATCCAGCATACGCTGGATATGGCTTATATCGATTCCATAGCCACGCTGACCATCGTATCCGTTGTGATATGCGCCATGCTGCGGTATCAGAATAAGATGTACCGTGAAGAAAACAGCGTGGCGAAGCAGCAGGCGAAGGAGATTGAGGAGCTGAATCACGCGCAGAGCCGTTTTTTCGCCGGCATGAGCCATGAGATCCGGACGCCGATCAATACGATCATCGGATTAAACGAAATGATCCTGCGCGAAGATGTGTCGGACGAGGTGGCGGAGGACGCGCAGAATATCCAGAACGCCAGCAGAATGCTTTTGTCGCTTATAAACGATATCCTGGATATGTCCAAGATCGAGTCGGGCAAGATGGATATTGTTCCCGTGTCCTACGATGTGGGCGCTATGCTGTCCGATATCGTCAATATGATCTGGGTGCGGGCAAGGGAAAAAGGGCTCGCTTTCCATATCAATGTGGAGCCGAACATTCCCGCCCGGCTTTACGGCGATGAGGTGCGTATCAAACAGATTCTGATCAATCTGTTAAACAACGCCGTGAAATACACGCCCGAAGGATCCGTCACCCTCTCCATCCAGTGCCAGAAAAAAGAGGACAATGTGGTGTATATCGTCTATTCCGTCTCGGATACCGGCATGGGGATCAGGAAAGAAAGCATCCCGAATCTGTTCAGCGCGTTCAAACGCGTGGACGAAGAGAGAAACCGATATATCGAAGGAACCGGACTGGGGCTTTCCATCGTAAAACAGCTTGTGACACTGATGGACGGCGAGATCGAAGTCAACAGCGTATATACCAAAGGATCCACATTCATGGTGACGCTGCCGCAGAAAATGCTTGGCGAAGACCAGATCGGGGAGCTGAATCTGGAGACGAAACATACCCTGCGCAAGAGGGAACATTACAGATCGTTATTTGAGGCGCCGGAAGCCCAGATCCTGGTGGTGGACGACAATGACGCCAATCTGATGGTGGCAACGAAGCTGCTGCAGGATACGAAGGTTCGCGTGGATACCGCGTCCAGCGGACAGGAATGTTTGAAGATGGCGCTGCAGTCCAGATATGACCTGATTTTGATGGATCATCTGATGCCCGCCATGGACGGTATAGAATGTCTGCATCAGCTCCGCGGCCAGACGGGGGGCCTGAACAACGAAACTCCCGTTGTCATCCTTACGGCGAACGCGGGCGGCGAAAACCAGGCGATGTATAAGCGTGAGGGCTTCAACGGATACCTGTTAAAGCCCGTCAGCGGGAATCAGCTTGAGATGGAGCTTCTGCGCCATCTGCCGCGTGAGCTGATCAAAATGACGGACGAGTCGGGAAGTAACGAAGTAGTGGTCGGGCCGGTTCTCGAGCATGAGAAGAGACAGTTGCTCATGATCACTACGGACAGCGTGAGCGATCTGCCCGCGGAGTTTATCAGGAAGTACCAGATCGCGGTGCATCCATACCGGGTGCTGACCGAGCGCGGCGAGTTTTTGGACGGGGAAGAGATCGAGACGGACGGCGTGCTGGAATATCTGGTACAGAGCGACAAGCGCGTCCACTCGGAAGCGCCGGAAGCGGCGGACTACGAGGCCTTCTTTGCGGAACAGCTCACAAAGGCGCAGCATATCATCCATATCAGCATGGCGAAGAACGCCAGCAAGGGATACCAGAACGCGCTGGAGGCATCGGGATCTTTCGACAATGTGACAGTGGTGGATTCGGGACATCTCTCAAGCGGTATGGGACTGATCGTGTATTACGCCGCCCAGGCGGCGGCCGCTGGCAGGTCGGCGGAGGACGTTTTGCATGAGATCGAGAGCATGAAGGAACGGACGAGAACCAGTTTTGTGGTTGAGAGTACGGAATATCTGGCCAGATCGGGCAGAATACCGCCCAAGGTCCACACCATATGCGCCACCTGTCTGCTCCATCCTGTGATCGTTCTCAGGAAAAGCACTATGACGGTGGGCGCGATCCATATCGGCGTCCGCAAGACCGTCTGGAAAAGATATATCCGGTCAGTGCTGAAGGCGCCGGGCAAAGTGGATAAACGGCTGCTGTTTATCACATACGCGGGACTGCGGCCCGTGGATCTGGACGAGATCGCATCGCAGGTACGGAAACTGGTGCCGTTTGAGACGGTGATCTACCAGAAAGCGTCTCCGGCGATCTCAACGAACTGCGGACCGGGCACTTTCGGGCTGTTGTTTCTGGAAAAGTAATTTTGGAGGTTGGTAACGTTGAAAAAGGAAATCAGAAAACATGTCGCCCTTGCGGCTGCGGCGGGACTGCTTCTGTCCGGCTGCGGCGGAGCTGAGGAAGGGACGGCTCCGGCGCTTGAGGAAGGTCAGTCCGATCTTGCCTATGTGCAGGAAAAGGGAACGTTCATTGTGGGCGTTACGGATTTCGCCCCGATGGATTATCAGGAGAACGGTTCGTGGACGGGCTTTGATGCCCGGATGGCGGAAAAGTTCGCCCAGAGCATCGGCGTGACGGCGGAGTTTACGGAGATCGACTGGGACAGGAAGGCGGAGCTGTTAAACGATGGTTCCATCGATTGTATCTGGAACGGCATGACGCTGACCGAAGATCTGCAGGAGAAGATCGATTGTTCCGAACCTTACCTGTCCAATGCCCAGGTCGTGGTCATGCGGAAAGAAGATCTGGAGCAATACGGGACGGTTGAAGATTGTCAGCATATTTTGTTTGCCGTGGAGTCAGGTTCCGCCGGCGAGGAACTGCTGGGCGGCTTAAATTACCGTTATACGGCGTACGATACGCAGAAAGAAGCGCTGCAGAGCGTGGCTGATGGAAAAGCGGATGCCGCTGTGATCGACATCATCATGGCGGGTTACTATACGAAGGATGGCAATGAATTTGACGGCCTGGGTTTTCAGATCCTGTTAAACGATGAGAAGATCTGTGTCGGACTTCGCAAAAACTCCGATCTGACAGAGCGGATGAACGCTTTTTTGAAGGAAAGCATATCGGACGGAACAATGAACGATACGGCGGCTTTGTACGGCATAGAGGACGCCGTACTGAAATAACATTTCGACAGATTTAAAAAACAAATGGATGTGGAAATCCATTTGTTTTTTTGTATAATGGAAATATCAGAGAACACAGTATCGGAGGATAGTGTCAGTGGATAGTATTCGGCGATGCGGAAATGGAGAGGGTATGAAGGATATTGTTTTAAGGAAATTCGCGGAAGTTTTCGGGGACGCCGGGGGCACGGAAGTCTATTTTGCGCCGGGTCGTGTCAATCTGATCGGAGAACATACCGACTATAACGGCGGGCATGTATTCCCCTGCGCGCTCACCATCGGGACATACGGGGCGGCGAGAAAGCGGACGGATGACAAACTGCGGTTTTATTCCATGAATTTTGACCATCTGGGGATCATAGAATCTTCTTTGGATGATCTGACCGCCTCTCAGGAAGCCGGTTGGACAAACTATCCCAAGGGAGTGATCTGGGCCTTTGGCGAGAAAGGGATGAAAGCGCCCTGCGGCATGGATCTGTTGCTAAGCGGCAATATTCCCAACGGGTCGGGTCTTTCTTCCTCCGCTTCCGTGGAAGTGCTGACAGGATTTATTCTGAGGGACTTTTTCGGGTTCGATGTGACCAATCAGGATCTGGCGCTGATCGGGCAATACGCGGAGAATAATTTTAATAAAGTAAACTGCGGCATTATGGATCAGTTTGCCATCGCCATGGGAAAAGAAAACCATGCTATTTTTCTGGATACGGCGGACTTAAGTTACGAATATGCGCCTATCGCCTTAAAAGGGGCGAAGATCGTGATCGCCTGCAGCAACAAGAAGCGGGGGCTTGGGGATTCCAAATACAACGAGAGGCGCAGCGAGTGCGAGACGGCCCTGCAGGAGCTGCGGCAGGCAGCGGACATCCGTTCTCTCGGAGAGCTGGATGAGGAGACGTTTGAGAAATATAAAGGCAGTATCAGTGATGAGGTCCGTAAGAGGCGGGCAAAGCACGCGGTGTATGAGAATCAGCGGACGATCCGCGCGGTGGCGGCGCTGAAAGCGAACGATATCAGGCGGTTCGGCGAACTGATGAACGAGTCCCATATCTCGCTTCGCGATGACTATGAAGTCACCGGTATCGAGCTGGATACGCTGGTGGAGGAAGCCTGGAAGATAGACGGCGTTATCGGTTCCCGCATGACGGGAGCAGGTTTTGGCGGCTGTACCGTCAGCATTGTAAAGGACGAGGCTATCGATACTTTTATCGCTCAGGTGGGAAAAGCTTATCAGGACAAAATAGGATATGCAGCGGATTTTTATGTGGTGGAGATCGGCGGTGGCCCGAAGAAAATCTCATAGCCTTTGCGCAACCCGGATCAGATGCCGTTTTATCGGCGGAATGGAGGAAACAATGATTCAGACAGATATCTTAAAATTAGTGTCCTATGGCGTACAGACGGGGCTGGTGCATGAGGAGGATGTGATCTTTACCACGAACCGGCTTTTGGAGTTGTTTGGGATAGAGGCGCTTGAGGAAATTTCGGAACCTGTTCATATGAGCGTGGAGGAACTGGAGGAAGTGCTGCGCGATATGTGCGATTACGCGGCGGCGCGGGGAATGATCGAAGACAGTATCGTATATCGGGATCTGTTTGACACTAAGATCATGAGTATGCTGATGCCCCGTCCCAGCGAGGTGATCGCAAAGTTTCACAAACTCTGCGAGGAAGTTTCCCCGAAAGCGGCAACGGATTATTACTACAAGCTCAGCAAGGATTCGGACTACATCCGCAGATACCGTATCTGTAAAGACAGAAAGTGGGTGACGCCCACGAAGTATGGCGATCTGGATATCACTATCAACCTGTCCAAGCCGGAGAAGGATCCCAAGGCGATCGCCGCCGCGAAGAACGCGAAGCAGTCCGGCTATCCCAAATGCCTGCTCTGCAAAGAAAATGAAGGCTATGCGGGACGCGTCAATCATCCGGCCAGACAGAATCACAGGATCATTCCTGTGACCATAAACGGCAGCAGATGGGGGTTCCAGTATTCCCCCTATGTATATTACAATGAGCATTGCATTGTGTTCAATTCCCAGCATACGCCCATGAAGATCGAACGCGCCACTTTCTGCAAGCTGTTCGATTTTGTAAAGCAGTTTCCCCATTATTTTGTGGGGTCCAATGCGGATCTGCCCATTGTGGGCGGTTCCATCTTAAGCCATGACCATTTTCAGGGAGGAAATTACGAATTTGCCATGGCGAAAGCCCCGGTTGAGCGGTCTTTTACCGTGAAGGGCTTTGAGGATGTGACTGCCGGTGTGGTAAACTGGCCCATGTCCGTGATCCGGTTAAGCTGCGCGGATACCGGCCGTATCGTGGAGCTGGCTGACAGAATTCTGCAAAAGTGGAGAAACTATACCGATGAGGCGGCGTTTATCTATGCTTACACGGACGGCGAGCCCCACAATACCATTACGCCCATCGCCAGAAAGCGGGATGATCAGTACGAGCTGGATCTGGTGCTGAGAAACAATATTACCACAAAAGAACATCCGCTGGGCGTTTACCATCCTCACGCAAAGCTGCACCACATCAAGAAGGAAAATATCGGTCTGATCGAAGTCATGGGGCTTGCGGTGCTTCCCGCCCGCTTAAAGGACGAGATGGCGAAGCTGAAAGAAGCTATTCTCGCCGGAACTGATCTTAGGTCTGATCAGGACTTAGAGAAGCACGCGGATTGGGCGGAGGAATTTATTCCTAAGTATGAGAGTATCAACGATGCCAATATTGATAGCGTTATTGAAAAGGAGATCGGCCTGGTCTTTATGGAAGTGCTGGAAGACGCCGGCGTTTATAAGAGGACAGAGGAAGGGCAGAGAGCTTTTGACTTATTCCTGCAGAGTCTGTAATAATATTGATTGGAATGCGTGCCAAAGCACGCTGGGGGAATAATTTTGAAGTTTTTACTGGCAGCCATCAACGCGAAATACATCCATTCCAACCCCGCCATATACAGTCTCCGTGCCTGCGCGGGGGAAAAGCTTAAGCCCTGTATAGAGCTTGCGGAATATACCATCAACCAGCCGCTTCAGGAGATCATGGCGGATATCTACCGCCGCGGTCCCGATGCGGTGGGATTTTCCTGCTATATCTGGAATTGGGACATGGTGCGGCAGTTATTGGGAGAACTCCCCAAGGTGCTGCCTGATGCAGACTTATGGCTGGGGGGACCGGAAGTCAGCTATGACGCCGAAAAGATACTGGGGTCTTTTCCCTTTGTCCGGGGAATCATGGTGGGGGAGGGGGAAGCGGTCTTTCGGGAATTGATGGAATATTACGCTTACCGGGGAAAAAAGGTCCGGCGTCTGGAAGATATCCCGGGCCTGTGCCTCCGGTCCGGCTTTACCGCGCCCAGAACGCCGATGGATCTCAATGACATTCCTTTTCCCTATGAGGATCTGACCCCCTTCGCCAACAGGATCCTCTATTACGAGACCAGCCGGGGCTGTCCCTTTCGGTGCAGTTACTGTCTGTCTTCCATCGACAAGACGGTGCGTTTCCGTGACGTGAGTGTCGTAAAAAGAGAACTGCAGTTTTTCCTGGACCATAAAGTAAAACAAGTCAAATTTATAGATCGTACGTTTAACTGCCGGAAAGATCACGCTATGGCGATCTGGCGGTATCTCTATGAAAATGACAATGACGTCACAAACTTTCACTTTGAGATTTCGGCGGATCTGCTGGATGAAGAGGAGATCGCGCTTTTACAGAAAATGCGGCCGGGGCTGGTCCAGCTGGAGATCGGGGTACAATCCGTGAATGCGGATACCCTGCGGGCGATCTGCAGGTCCACGGATCTTGACAGGCTGGAGGCTGCGGTGGAGGCCGTGCACTGGGGGCGCAATATCCACCAGCATCTGGACCTGATAGCGGGTCTGCCTTATGAGGATTACGAGAGTTTTGGCCGTTCCTTCGACAGGGTGTACCGTATGAAGCCCCAGCAGCTGCAGCTGGGATTTCTCAAGGTGCTGAAAGGCTCCCCCATTCGGGAGAAAGCGGAAGAATACGGTATTTTTTCCCTGGACAGCCCTCCCTATGAGGTGCTGCGCACAAGGTGGCTTTCTTATGAGGAGGTTCTTAGGCTGAAGCGTGTGGAAGAAATGGTGGAACTGTATTATAACAGCAATCAGTTCACCCGTACGCTGCCCCTGTTGGAAAGTGTCTTTGACAGCCCCTTTGCGATGTTTGAGGCGCTGGCGGATTTTTATGGGGAAAAAGGATACTTTACGAACAGCCCCGCCAGAGCCTATCGGTATCAGGCGCTGCTGGAATTTGCGGTATGGCGGGATCCCGGGAGGGAAGGGGTCTACAGAGAGCTTTTAACTTATGATATGTACCTGAGGGAAAATCTGAAAAGCAGGCCGGAGTTTGCGAAGGATCTGACACCTTATAAGGACCGGGTGCGGGAATTTTTCAAACAGACGGGCAGGCCAAGGAACCTGACCCATCTGGAACCTTTTCATTATCCGGTCTGGGATACGGACGCTCTGAGAGCGGGAAAACGCAATGAAACGGAAGTGTTTGTGCTGTTTGATTATGAAAGGCGCAGTCCTTTGACTTACGAGGCGGCAACGGAAAGGGACATCCGCGTATGATGCAATCCTATATCAGTATCGATCTGGAAACTACGGGACTGGATCCCAGGACAGATAAGATCATAGAGATCGGAGCGGTCAGAGTAACCAACGGACAGCGCGAAAGTACTTTTTCCGCTCTGGTAAATCCCGGCAGAAAGCTTGAGCGGCGGATCACGGAGCTCACCGGTATCCGGGACGGGGACTTGGAAGAGGCGCCCTACATCGAGGAAGTGCTGCCTTCGCTGTTTCAATTTATGGGGGAACGGCCGCTTCTGGGACACAGTGTGCTCTTTGACTTTTCGTTCCTGAAACGGGCGGCGTCATATCAGAAGATCGCCTTTGAGCGGGAAGCGGTGGATACCTTAAAGATCGCAAGAAAATATCTGGCCGGACTGGAACACAGGAGCCTGGATTATCTCTGTCAGTATTACGGGATAGACCATCAGGCCCACAGAGCGCTGGCAGACGCCCTGGCAACGGACGCTCTCTACCGTAAACTGTCGGAATTGTTTGACGATGGAAAAGACGATCTGTTCCTGCCCAAACAACTGATCTACCGCGTCAAAAAGGACGGTCCGCCCTCAAAATCCCAGAAATTAAAGTTATATCGTCTCCTGGAACAGCATAATATTAAACTGGACGCGGATGTGGAACGCCTCACCAGAAGCGAGGTCAGCCGCTATACGGACAAGATTCTCTCCGGCGCCATCAGATCTCAGGATACTGTTCCTTCAGATGCTTTGTGATGACAGCGCTGTTGGAGGAACGCAGATTGGCGGCGGTGTCCAAAAGTCCTCTGATTTTTTCGTTTTCACCCTGCGAGGCGTAATATTCCGCCAGCCGGTAATAGGTACGGCTGATATCCGTGTTGGTTTTGACGGCGAATTCCATCAGGGGAACCGCCTCCTTTGCGTATCCGCCATCGATCAGGATGTCCGCCCACTTCTGCAGGGTGCGCACTAACAGCGTATAATTCTGATCGTACTCCGTCAAAAGCGTGATGTTGGCGGTGCCGTATTCCAGTTTCAGATCCGTGTTGGAAAAACCGGTGAGATTAACGATCTTCTGGGCGGACAGAGTCTCCATGATATGGATGCATTCCTGAACCGCCTCATCCTCCTGCAGGAGATGTGTGGGAAAACGTTCCAGAGGGATACTGAGATAATTCAGGTTGTCCAGAGTTTTCCTGCGGACGGAGTTGGCCAGCCTCTCCCGCTCCCAGAAATTCTTTTCTTTTTCCTTTGCAGATTTTGACTGTCGTTTGATATTGTAGGCTATGATCAGACACAGGGTAATAAAACTTGCAAAAAAAGGCAAATTCATATATAATATCCTTTCAGAGTTTTAATGTTTCAGAGGACAATGTCTCATGTTAAATTTAAATAACAAAAAGACCAGACAGCGCGTTTCGGCTGTGATCATCGCCGTTATTGTGCTTGCCATGATCATACCTACTTTATCATATTTTTTCTTTTAATTCAATGTCATGATACCGGTTCAGCCAGATGCACGGCGGGGAAAGCGCCCGCGGGCGGCTTTGCGAATGGCGCGGCTGAACTGCTGCGAGTGAGGGAAAGGTTATGAAAAAATGTTTCAGGTGCGGATTTTTTGCACTTCTTGCGGCCGCTATGGTATTTATCTATCCTGCAACGGCCCAGGCGAAAGAACAGACTGGAAAGATTAAGACAGGCATTTACGCCGATGACATAGACCTGTCCGGTATGACGGTGGAACAGGCGGACGCGGCGTTAAACGTTTATGTGGAAAGCCTGCGGGATACGCAGATCACGCTGATTGCGGGGGGAGATCACCCTGTAGTGGTGACTGCCGGTGATCTGGGAGTAAAATGGGTCAATACTGATCTGGCGCAGGAAGCTGTGGAAGTTGGCACTCACGGCAATGTCGTGGAACGGTATAAGATTTTAAGAGATCTGGAACACGAGAATCTGGTCTATCCCATTGAACTTGACTTTGATTTACAGGCCATCAATGATGTGCTGACAAATCAATGCGTCCGATACGATGTGAAAGCGGTCAACATGGGATTGAAACGTGAAAACGGATCGTTTCAGATCGTGGAAGGCCAGACAGGTTATTCTCTCGATGTGGAGACTTCCATTGACCTGATCTATGACTATCTCACAGGGGAATGGGACCACAAGCCCTGTCAGATCGCGTTGGATATCGCGGTGGAAGAGCCCAGAGGCAGCGCGGAGGAACTGGCGCAGGTTCAGGATGTGCTGGGGACTTTCACTACTTCTTATTCCACTTCCAGCCGTGACCGGAGCGCCAATGTGGAAAATGGCTGCCGTCTGATCAACGGCATCACGCTTTACCCTGGGGAAGAGTTTTCCACCTACCAGATGGTAGCGCCTTTTACGGAGGCCAACGGTTATTATATGGCGGGTTCCTATGTCAATGGCAAAGTTGTGGACAGTCTTGGCGGCGGTATCTGTCAGGTATCTACCACTTTATACAATGCTGTCCTGCTCTCAGAGCTGGAGGTGACGGAGCGCCACAACCATTCCATGATAGTGAATTATGTAGATCCCTCCGCTGACGCCGCTATTGCAGAAAGCTCAGGCAAGGATTTCAAATTTGTGAATAATCTGGAATATCCTATCTATATTGAGGGATATACCGAAAACAAAAAGATCACCTTTAACATTTACGGTAAGGAGACCAGGGATCCCGGCCATCAGGTGCGTTATGAGAGCGAAGTGCTGGAGGTTATCAATCCTACTACGGACACACTTTACGCGGATGCTTCCCAGCCGGTCGGCTATGTGGCTGTAGCAGAAAGCGCTCATATCGGATATAAGGCAAGGCTTTGGAAAATTGTGACGGAAAACGGGGCAGAGGTAAGTCGCACCCAGATTAACAGCAGCAGCTATAAGATGACGCCCAGAAGCGCTGTGGTAGGTACGGCGACTGCGGACCCCAACGCGTACAATGAGATTATGGCGGCCATAGGCACGGGAAACCTGGATCATGTGCGGAATGTGGCGGCCATGCTGACAACGCCGCCAATCTATGAGGAAGAGAACCAGGAAGAGTAAGGCCGGAGATCATAACAGAGATGAAGATCGGGAAAGTATCGGTGAATGTCTTAAAAAGATCTGTTTTAAGGCAGATCAAAACAACCGGAAATGAAGTGAGAAGTGGCGCAGGAATAGGGGAAGATTGCGCCATTTTCTCGTTTCCCGACGGGTGTATGGCGGTTTCCTGCGTCCAGGAGGCTGCAGTCGCGGTGAAGGCGGATGCGGGCGAAACGCTCTCTGCCGAGAAGCGCACAATGACTCAGCTGATTCAGAAATGCGCCAACAATCTGGCAGTCAGGGGAGCGGAACCTGCAGCCGCCATGATAGTCCTGCTGATCCCCGAAGATTTGGAAGAACCTGTCCTGAAAGAAATCATGGAGGATGCCCAAAGGGTTTGTGAAGGCTTAAAGATGCAGATCGCCGGAGGACAGACGAGAGTTACCGCCGGCGTTACAATGCCCTATGCGGTGGTGACAGGGATCGGAAAACTGCGGCCGGAAGTACATAACAGCCTGCGGGGTGTGCAGGCGGGTCAGGATATAGTCGTCAGCAAATGGATCGGTCTGGAAGGCACGGCATTTCTGGCGAAAAGATACGGCAGGGAACTGCTGCAAAGATGTCCCGCTTATCTGGTGGAGGAGGCGGCAGGCTTTGACAGATATCTGTCCGTCATACCGGAGGCCGCAGTCGCCGTGAAGTCCGGTGCGTGCGCGATGCATGACGCTTCTGAAGGCGGTATCTTCGGAGCTCTCTGGGAGTTAGCGGAGAGAGCAGGCGCCGGCTTAACCATCGATTTGAGAAAATTGCCTCTGCGTCAGGAGACGGTAGAGGTTTGTGAATGTTGTAATGTGAATCCTTATGAATTGCTCTGCGGCGGAAGCCTTATCATAACCTGCGCTGACGGCAACGCGTTGACATCGAAGCTGGAGGCGGCAGGGATTCCTGCGGTAACAGTGGGGAAAGTGACGGACGGCAAAGACAGGATTTTGCGAAATGATGATGAGGTCCGGTATATGGACCGGCCTAAAAATGATGAGATTTATGGAGGTTTTAAGAAGTCATGAGAGAAGAATTACTGGCAATCATTGAAAAAAACAGCCGCATCGACTTAAAGGAACTGGCAGTCATCCTGGGCGTGGAGGAAGCGGATGTAGTCAGCGAACTGGCAGCCTTGGAAGCAGAAGGCGTAATCTGTGGATACCATACGCTGATCGACTGGGAAAAGACCAGCAATGAGAAGGTGTCCGCGCTGATCGAAGTCCGGGTGGCTCCGCAGCGCGGTCAGGGGTTTGATAACGTGGCGGAGCGTATTTACCGCTATCCGGAGGTCAGAAGCGTCTATCTGATGTCGGGCGGCTACGACCTGATGGTCATTCTGGAAGGAAAGACCCTTCGGGAAGTCTCGAATTTTGTATCCGACAAGCTTTCCACGCTGGACGCCGTTCTGAGCACAGCCACCCATTTTATCTTAAAGAAATACAAGGATCACGGAACCGTGATATCCCAGAAAAAAGAAGATGAGAGGGAGATGATCACACCATGAGAAATCCCATAGCAGACAAAGTCGCAGGAATCAAACCTTCAGGAATCCGTAAGTTTTTTGATATTGTGAGCGAGATGAAAGACGCTATTTCCCTCGGTGTGGGCGAACCTGATTTCGACACGCCCTGGCATATCAGGGATGAGGGGATCTACTCTCTGGAGAAGGGCAGGACTTTCTATACCTCTAACGCAGGTCTTAAGGAGCTGCGTCAGGAGATCAGCAATTATATCAAGAGAAAACAGGGTGTTTTTTATGAACCGTTAAAAGAGGTGCTGATCACAGTCGGCGGTTCCGAGGCCATTGATATGGGACTTCGCGCCATGGTGAATCCCGGTGATGAAGTGCTCATTCCTCAGCCCAGTTATGTATCCTATGAGCCCTGTGCCATTCTGGCGGGGGCAAAGCCGGTGATCATTAACCTGAAAGCGGAGAATGAATTCAGGCTGACGGCGGAAGAATTGGAAGAAGCGATCACGGAGAAGACCAAAATCCTGATTCTTCCTTTTCCCAACAATCCTACCGGAGCCATCATGGAGAGAAAGGATCTGGAAGCGATCGCCGAGGTGATCCTCAAACATGATCTGTTTGTCCTGTCTGATGAGATCTACTCGGAACTGACCTATAAGGAGAAGCATGTGTCCATCGTTGAAATCCCCGGCATGAGGGAGCGCACGATCCTCATCAACGGTTTTTCCAAAGCTTATGCCATGACAGGGTGGAGGCTGGGATATGCCTGCGGGCCTGAACTGATCATACAGCAGATGACAAAACTGCACCAGTTCGCCATTATGTGCGCGCCCACAACGAGCCAGTATGCGGCGGTGGAGGCGCTGAAAAACGGTGATGACGATGTGCTGGAAATGAGGACGGCTTATAATCAGCGGAGAAGGTTTTTGATGAACGCCTTTCGGGAGATGGGGCTGGAATGTTTTGAGCCTTACGGCGCATTTTATGTATTCCCCTGCATCAGGGAATTCGGGATGACCAGCGATGAGTTCGCCACCAGATTTCTGGAGGAGGAGAAGGTGGCTGTGGTTCCGGGCACCGCTTTCGGCGATTGCGGAGAAGGATTCTTAAGAATATCCTACGCGTATTCTTTGGAAAATCTGAAGGTGGCCATCGGACGGCTGGAACATTTTATAAAAAAACTGCGGGAAGAACAGAAAGGCAATTAGATGCATATCATATTACATCAGCCGGAAATTCCGGGAAATACCGGAAATATTGGACGTACCTGTGTTGCAACAGGTACGTCGCTTCATCTTATAGAGCCTCTCGGTTTTCGGCTGGATGAGAAGTCGATCCGGCGGGCGGGCATGGACTACTGGAAAGACCTGGACGTCTCCAGATATGTAAATTTTGAGGAATTTAAACGGCAGCATTGCAATGCGAGGATCTGGATGGCCACCACAAAGGCAAGGCGAACCTACACGGAAGTCAGGTATGAACCGGATGATTATATCATGTTTGGCAAAGAAAGCGCGGGCATTCCCGAGGAGATTCTGGTGGAACATGAGGAAAACTGTATCAGGATTCCCATGCTGCCGTCTATCCGCTCCCTGAATCTTTCCAACGCCGTTTCCATTGTCCTGTATGAAGCGTTGCGCCAGAATGGATTTGAACAGATGCAGACGAAGGGGAAACTGCATAGATTACAGTGGAAAGAAGAATAAACAGCTTGCTATTTTCGTATAAAATATCTATAATAAAAACGAGGTTCATCATTTTTTTTGGGCAATATACCTTACAGTATGGGCGAGGAGGAAATACAATGTCATTACAAGAGTGTTATGCTGCTTTAGAGGGCGATTTTGAAGGGACGCTGGGACGTCTGTGCAGTGAAAAGCTGGTGGAGCGTTTTGCACTGAAATTTCTGGCGGATGAAAGTTATCCTGCTCTTATCAAGGCTATGCAGCAGGGAGACTATGAGGAGGCGTTCCGTGCGGCCCACACACTCAAAGGCGTAGGCCTGAATCTGGGATTCACCAGACTGCATGAGGCAAGCGATCTTTTGACGGAAGCGCTCCGCGGAGGCAGGAAGCCGGAAGACGATTCGCTGCTGGAAAAAGTCACGGCGGAATATAATAAAACGGTAGCGGTGCTGAAAGAGTATCAGGGAGCCTGAGATTACAGACAGGGATGAAATCGGAGTGGGAAGATGACGAAACAAGAGCAGGATGAATATTTAAAGTCTGGATTTACACTGGATCAGATCAACGAGATTCAGGAAGGGCTTGATGCCGGCCTGGATGTCTCGCCCTATGCCAAAAAAGAATTTTTGGCGATCCAGATGCGCCAGATCCGTCTTGGTCTGGCGGAGATGCTTCCGGTGAAAAAGTATGCGTCCGAGCAGTATGACTGGTTCCAGATGGAGGAGATCAGGAGAGGCCTGCGCAACCGGGTAGATATCCAGAAGTACGCGGATCCTGAGATTACCTATGACCGGATGCGGCAGATTCGCCTGGGTCTGGAAGAGGGCGTGGATCTCCATGAGTATGTCAGGCTGGACGCCGGAATCCTGCGGGAAATGCGCAAGGCTGTGCGGTCCAAGGTTCAGATCGTTAAATATATCAAAAAAGGTTACAACGCCGAACAGCTGGAACAGATCAGGCTTGCTCTGGAGACCGGACTTGATATCGTTCCTTACCTTCATAAGGAGTTGAGGGGCGTTTCCATCCGGGAGATCCGTCTGGGTCTGGAGAAGGGGCTGGATGTTTCCTGTTACGCCAAGGTAGATTTCAGCTGGCAGCAGATGAGGGAGATCCGTCTGGGTCTGGAGCATCGTGCGGATATCTCCGCGTATGCGAACCATCTGTACGACTGGCAGCAGATGAGGGAGATCCGTCTGGGTCTGGAGAGCGGTCTGGATATCAGTTCCTATCACACCCTGATGTATACGGCCACCGATATGCGGGCGAAGCGGCTGAAGCTGCTGCAGGAGCTGGCCGGAGAGAGCAGAGAGATCATTCTGAAAAACCAGGAGATCTTCAATCATTTTTCCGTTTCTCTCAGCGCGGACGAGATGGAAGCGTTTATCACTTTAAATGATAAAGTAAAAGTGACCAGGGCGGACGTTATGAAAGCTCTGAAACACAGTCATGTAACACACGGCATCATAGAGGAAGAAATCGACAATCTGATCAAAGGCAAAGGCTACAACAAATCTGTTCTGATCGCCCGGGGACAACCTTCTGTGGAAGGCCCTGCGGGCAGATATGAATACTTTGTCAGGACGGATTTAAACACACAGTGCAGGGAGCTGCCCGATGGCTCTCTTGATTTTGACAGTGTGGAAGATTTTGAGTTTATCAAGGCGGGGCAGGTTTTTGCCGTATATCATGAGGCGGAGTTTGGCCCGCACGGCTATACGGTCACAGGCAGGCTGCTTCCGGTGAGAAAAGGCCGGGAGAAGAGCGTGCTGACGGGAAAGGGATTCCTGCTGGCGAAAGATAAGCGGACATACATGGCTACCATAAGCGGCAGGATCGAGATACAGGGACAGAATGTGGAGATTACACAGACGCTTGTGTTGGAAAATGTCAGCCGCTCGTCCGGAAATATCGATTTTGACGGATGCGTTATGGTGACGGGCGATGTGGAATCGGAAACCGTGATCAATGCCACGGGGGATGTGCTGATCAACGGCAATGTGGAGGCGGCGAATATCCATAGCGATGGGAATGTGTTCCTGCGGCGGGGAGCCAATGGCAGGGGCACGGGCAGCATCACCGCGGGAAAGGATATCGAAGGAAGATTTCTGGAGTCCTGCCATATAGAAGCGGGCGGCGATATCCGCGCGGCATCCTGTGTGAATTGCGAGATCTTTGCGGGCAGATGGGTGAAGGTTCCCGGAGAAAACGGTATGCTGGCGGGGGGGATCACCTACGCCAAAGCCGGATTGGAAGTACAGAATCTGGGAAACCACGCGGGTCTGGTGACAAAGATCCGTCTGGGGGACCGCGATATTCTTGTCAGACAACAGGATGACATGGACGAAAAGATCCGGGAAGTAGAGAGGGAATTACTGATCTTTAAAAACGCGTATATCGATTTTCAGAAAAAATATCCGCCTGAGGTCCGCAATACAATGGAAATGTATTTAAAGATCGAGAACGCTATCTTTACAAAGGAAAAAGAGATGGGTGAACTGCTTCAGGAAAAGGAGATCATGGAGCGGGAGATGCTGGCAGTGAGAAATACGGAGGCGCTGGTCAGAGGCACTTTATATGAGAATGTTGAGTTTGATATCAATGGTAAATATTGGAAATCAAAAGAATTGCAAAATGTCAGGTTGATAAGGACGGAAGGCAGAGTTGCTGTCTTTGAGAATTCATAGTTTCCTTCGGAGGAGCAGATATGCGTAATAAGGTACTGATTGTGGATGATATGGAACTGAACAGGGAAATGCTGTCCGCCATACTGGAGGAAGAATACCCGATCATAGAAGCAGACAGCGGAAAGAAGGCGCTGGAGCTCCTGAAAGATCAGCAGGACGAGATAGCCGTTGTCCTTCTGGATCTGATCATGCCGGATATGGATGGTTATGCCGTATTGGAGATCATGCAGAAACAGAATTGGATGGAGAAAATCCCTGTCCTGATCATCAGCGCGGAATCTAAAGTGGAAGCGGAAACCCGCTGCTTTAAGCTGGGTATCTCCGATTTTATCCGTAAGCCCTTTGATAATGCTACGGTGCGGAACCGCGTCAAGAATATGATCGACCTGTTTTCTTACAAAAATGAATTGGAAGAAAAGGTTGAAAAGCAGACGGAGACCTTAAAGAAGCAGTATAAGCTTTTGATGATGCAGGCGGAGAAATTGAAGGAGAGCAATACGCGGATTATTGATATTCTGGGTACGGTGGTGGAGTGCCGGAATCTGGAAAGCGGCGAACATATCAAGCGTGTCAAAGGCTTTACCAGAATTCTGGCTGAACAGGCCATGAAGGATTATCCCGAATATGGACTCACGCCGGAAAAAGTCGATATCATTGTGTCGGCCAGCTCCCTTCACGATGTGGGCAAGATCGCCATCCCCGATGGCATCCTCTTAAAACCCGCAAGGCTGACCCATGATGAGTATGAATATATGAAATCCCACACAACCAGAGGGTGCGACATTCTGCGCAATATCAAAGACGTCTGGGATGAGGTTTACAGTCAGACCAGTTATGAGATCTGCCGTCACCACCATGAGAGATACGATGGAAAAGGCTATCCCGATGGACTGGAAGGGGAGAATATTCCGATTTCTGCGCAGCTGGTGGGTCTTGCGGATGTATATGATGCGCTGGTCAGCGAGCGGGTATACAAGAGCGCATATTCTGAGGATGACGCGTTTCATATGATTGTATCCGGCGAGTGCGGAGTCTTTTCTCCTAAGCTATTGGAGTGCTTTCGCAGCGTTAAGAAACAGTTTGAAGCGCTGGCGGAAGAACAGAGAGGCTAGAAATACGCTTTGTACTGAGGATATTCCGCCAGAAAGCGTTGAACGATTTCGGGATGATCCTGGTAGTGCATCGGATATACTTTTTTTACATGGACTTGTTGTAAGAAATATATTATGCCGTTGGCATAGGAGGATCCAAGTCTGGGGTCCAAGGGTAAAAAGGCAGCATCCAGGGTGCTGCCTTTTAGTTTTGCAATCTGTGCCCGATAGCTTCCGCGCTGCTGTTTTTGCACCTGCTCCGGATCCTCTTTTCTGCCCCAGTCGTTGAGGTCGCCTGCGTGGTAGAGGGCGCCCTCTTTGCATTTCAGGAGAAAGGCTACGCCCCTGTCGGTGGAAAGAAGGGTGGTAAGATGGGTATCAAAAGGCAGAGAATATTCCTGACTGTGGTAGACTTTTATAATCTCCACGCCTTCTTTGGGCCAGCGGTTTTTGGGAATGTCATTGGGGAGGATGGCATAGAGTTTCCGGATCCCTCTTTCCCGAAGCAGAGGAAAAATCTCCCGATTATAGTGGTCTTCGTGGCGATGGCTGGCAAAGACCAAAACGGGCTTTTCAGGATTTAATTCTGGAAGATTTCCCCGATAATAGTCGAACAGATAATAGCAATCGCTGGTTTCCACCAGGAAACAGCTGTGGTAAATGTAGGTGATTTTCATACCCGGTCTCCGCAATGAAATTTATTTTTCTGTCAAAAATCTTTTGGAATGTTTTCCCGGCTGCCGAATTTGAAAATAACTTCGCGCAGGCACGTTCCCTGAAATTTGATGACAGGAGGAGCTGTCAGCTCTATTTTAGCATAAAATTATCCTTATTCCTACTAACCAATTTTGTCAATGCTGTCCTAAATGTTGTCCCAAATGTTGTCCCAATGCTGTCCCAAATGCTGTCCCCCAATGCTGTCCCCAATGTTGTCCCAGATGCTGTTCCAATGCTGTCCCAAATGTTGTTCCAGATGCTGTTCTGCACCAATTTTATCAAATGCAGTTCAACTGATAATCAGCTCATCTTCCGGCGTTTGGCGGATCCTGATATATCAAAGCTGTTTGAATGAGGTAATCGGATGTTTTGTAATGGTGTTTTCTTTGATAAAAGCGGATGCGTTTCAAGGCATGTCTGAAATATTGGCATGACCTGTATAGCAAGGGATTCTGTATTTTTGGCGGTGTATTTTGAACAGTATTTTACAAAATCTTTTTTAAAAAGGACTATGGATAATACAAAAACATTATCGAAAAATATGTGGTGATGCGGAAAGGGAATATAAAAATGTAACGAAAGACTCAGCTGTACTTTTAAAAGATTTTCAGGGAAATACAGTTTGAAGTCCCTTATACTTAAGACCAGGAAGCAGAGGCTTGCGGGACAAAAGCGGAGGCGGCGGAGAAAATAATATATTGCTTATAATGATCAGGGTATATTAGATTATATTTTAGTGGAAACACAAAAGTAATAGAAAATCCAACGATCTGGTGATACAATAATTGCATATTTGGAGGAAACATAATAGGAAAGTAAGTTATACTCGTTTATGGAAGTTGATGATTGATAAGAAGATGAAAAATTCTGAGCTTCAAAAAGCGCGGATAAGCAGGAATATTATCACTCGTTTGAATAAGGACGAGATTGTTTTCATGAAAACAATCGCAAAGATTCGTGATGTACTGGAATGTGGTGTGGATGATATCTTGGAATTTACTAAGGACTAGGGGGAGATAGAAATGGCGGCAAAGACAAAAGTAAAAGAAGTATCTATGGAAGAAGCACTCTGGAAATCAGCCGATAAGTTGAGAGGTTCAGTGGAACCTTCGGAATATAAGCACGTGGTGCTCAGTTTGTTTTTCTTAAAGTTTGCATATGATAAATTTGTAGAACAGAGAGAAAAAATTATTGCAGACGGCATGGAGAAATTTGTAGAGAATATTGCCTTTTATACAAAAGACAATGTTTTTTATCTTCCGGATGAAAGCCGCTGGTCTTATATTATGGAAAATGCGAAGCAGGATGATATTGCGCTAAAGATAGACACAGCTTTATATACGATTGAAAAGACCAATCCTATTTTAAAAGGTGCTCTGCCTGATAACTATTATTCCAGACTCCAGATTGATACGGTAAAACTGGCTTCGCTTCTTGATGAAATCAATAAAATAGATACGACCAAGGACAAAGAAAATGATATTATCGGGCGTATGTACGAATATTTCCTGAGCAAGTTTGCCATTGCCGAGGGAAAAGGGAAAGGAGAATTCTACACGCCCAAAACCATAGTTAATCTGATTGCGGAATTGATTGAACCGTATGACGGGATTTTGTATGATCCCTGCTGCGGTTCCGGTGGTATGTTTGTGCAATCCATAAAATTTATTGAGGCACATCATGGAAATAAGAAGAAAGTTTCCATTTATGGGCAGGAATATACCAACACTACATATAAACTGGCCAAGATGAATCTTGCTATCCGTGGAATTTCCGCTAATTTGGGCGAAATGGCGGCGAATACGTTTACAAATGATCAGCATAAGGATTTGAAGGCAGATTATATTATGGCAAATCCGCCGTTTAATCAGAAAGAATGGAGAGCAGCAGACGAACTTATAGATGATCCGCGATGGAATGGCTATGAAGTACCTCCCACAAGCAATGCCAATTATGGTTGGATTTTGAATATTGTATCAAAGCTGTCGCAGAACGGAGTGGCAGGTTTCCTTCTGGCAAACGGGGCGTTGTCGGATGACGGAACAGAGTTAAAAATCAGACAGCAGTTGATAGAAAATCATTTGGTTGAAGCAATTCTCATTTTGCCGAGGAACTTATTCTATACAACAGATATCAGTGTTACACTTTGGATATTGAACAGAAATAAAAGAGCCCGTACTGTCGTAAAAAACGATGTGGAAAAACATTATCGTGATAGAGAGAAAGAAATTCTTTTTATGGATTTACGGCAGATGGGCAGTCCCTATGAGAAGAAATACATTGAACTGACGGAAGAAGATCGGGACAAAGTTACGGCGGTTTATCATAACTGGCAGCAGGAAGGGTATGAAAAAACTTATCAAAATATTCCGGAGTTTTGCTATTCTGCAACAGAAAAGGAAGTGGCAGAGAAAGGTTATACGCTTGTGCCAAGCCGCTATATCGAATTTGTGAATCGTGATGAGAATATTGATTTTGATACGAAGATGAAGACTTTGCAGAGTGAGTTGAAAGAGTTGTTGATTCAGGAAGAAAAATCAAAGGCGGATCTGCTGGGGGTATTTAAGGAGTTGGGGTATGAGATCAAATTATAAAGCGATAGATGAACTTGTAGTACGTGTAGATGAGCGTAATATGAGCAAGGCTGATATTCCGTTAGTGGGACTAAGCATAGATAAGTGTTTTATTGCTTCTGTTGCTAATACGATTGGAACTGATTTTTCCAAATATAAATGTATTTATAAAAAAGATTTTGCTGTTAGTCTGATGCAGGTGAGCAGAGATGCTAAGATACCGATAGCATGTCTAAAGGAATGTGATAGGGCAATAATGTCCCCGGCATATATAATTTTCCGCATTAAAGACGAAAATGTTATATTGCCAGAATACTTGGAGATGTGGTTTAAAAGGAGTGAGTTTGACAGAGAAGCATCTTTTATTGCGGTAGGTGGTGTGCGTGGAAGTCTGCCATGGAATGAATTCGCAACGATGAAAGTTTGGGTTCCAGATATTGAGAAACAAAGAAAAATAGTAAGAGCGTATAAAATTATAAATGAGAGGATTGGATTAAAAAAAAGAATAAATGATAATTTAAATAACCAACTTAGAGCTTATTTCAAAGAATTCACGGCTCAAAGTGCTCATACTGTTGGAAAGCTAAAGGACTACTGCATTATGCAGTATGGCTACACTGAAACCGCTACTTTGGAACCCATTGGTCCCAAATTCTTACGAATAACCGACATCGCACAAAGTTATACTGATTGGAATGCAGTACCTTATTGCCAAATCACGAGAGAAAACCACAAAAAATATGTTCTTTCCGAAGGAGATATCGTTGTTGCCCGAACCGGTGCAACAGTAGGTTATTCCAAAATGTTAGGTAGAACTATACCGGATTCAGTATTTGCCTCATTCCTTGTTAGAATAAGACCGTTGGATGATAAGTATAAATACTATTTTGGGCTTTCTATTACATCGCCAGATTTCCTTGAATTTGTTCAGACCAATGCAGGAGGATCGGCACAAC
The DNA here is from genome assembly GCA_947629645.1 of uncultured Acetatifactor sp. Classification (GTDB taxonomy): domain Bacteria; phylum Bacillota; class Clostridia; order Lachnospirales; family Lachnospiraceae; genus Acetatifactor. Next base: position 60,102 of record CANREV010000015.1, read on the forward strand.
CCCAAGCAAATTCCCCCCTATTGGGCGAATATGAGTTATTCATTCCCGACCAAGATGCCTTAGCAGTATTTAACGATAAGGTTTTGACATTCCTTAACGTCATTGAGAACAACGAGACTGAAATATCCAAGCTCAACGAGACCAAGAACACAATGGTTCAGATGTTATCAAGCTGCTAAATTATCATTTATTTGTACCGTGAAAATAAAAATGAAGTAAGAGATGTAAAAATAATGAAAACTCATCAACACTATGTACCTCAATTTTATCTAAACAATTTTACAGACAATAAAGGTCTGCTTCATATTTATGATTATAAACATAATCGTTATTTTACGCAGATACCACGGAATATGTGTTTTGAAAAAAATTTATATGAAACAGAATGGCAAGATGCGAATCCCAAATTGGGCAAATATGTATTGCCAAATAATATCGAAGATATATTTTGCGCATATGAAGGGCAATTTGCGAAACTGTTAAAAATAATTCAAAAGGTATGTATTCCGCAGCAAAATCCGCGTGCATTAATTTTACATACAGCAGAGAAAACGATTTTATTTAAGTTTCTAATTAATTTATTAGTTCGTAATCCTGTTAATATGAGTGCAATGGGAATAGATAAATTGTCCGATGATCTTAAAAACAATGATGAAATATTAATATACAAAGAGATAATGGATAAAATGGGATTTGGTGGCGGCGATTCTATTGTCCTTGCTTCACAGAAAAAGGTAATGCTTACAGATGAGTTTAAAGGCGGTTATATGGAATATTTTTTTGACATGATAAAAAATATTAATTATACATTTTATTATGCAAAAAGCGGTGAATATATACAAGCAATGTGCCGGTATGTTATGGAGATGATCAAACAATATCAGGGGATAATAAGTCGTGTTTGGCTCTTGCTTTGGCACCTAAAGTATTAGTGCTTTTTGGAAATTATAAAGAAAGTGTAAATTATAGAAATCGAATGATTATTATAAAAGCCGATATGGTGGATGAATTTAACCGGCAAATGGTAAGAGCTCGTGTTGGACAGCATATGCTGATTGGGAGCAATGAAGCATTGATAAAGAGATACGTTGAGGAGTAAAGAGAATGCAGAATTTTAATGAACATTCACTTGAAATATCCATAATAAAATTATTAGAAGACAAAGGGTATACTCATGTCTATGGCAGCGATATTGTGCGTAGTAAAGCAGAAGTCTTATTATTGGATGAGCTCAAAACTTATTTGCATATGAAATATGAAGAAGATGACCTTACAGAGAATGAAATTAACAGCATCATTCTGTCCTTGCGGGCGGTAAGCGGTACTCTTTATGAAACAAATAAGATTATTTTAAACAAGATTATAAACGGGTTTAAATTCATACGGGAAGATAAAACGAGAAAAGATATTTTTATAGAACTGATAGACTATGAAGAACCCAAAAATAATCTGTTTAAGATTGTCAACCAGATGGAGGTTGAAGGATATAACGATCAGATGCGGATTCCTGACGGTATTCTATATGTAAACGGTCTGCCATTAGTTGTTTTGGAGTTTAAAACCGCTATTCAGGAGAACACCACAATACAGGCTGCCTATACCCAACTGACAGTTCGGTACAAAAGAGATATACCGGAAATCTTTAAATATAATGCTTTTGTGGTAATCAGCGATGGAGCAAACAGCAAGTATGGTTCTTTGTTTACGCCTTATGAATTTTTCTATGCGTGGCGGAAGGTGAATGATGATGATGCAGAGACAGATGGCATTAGCTCATTGTTTACTATGATCGATGGATTGCTTTCCAAAGAGCGTTTGCTGGCTGTTATTAAGAATTTTATTTATTTTCCGGATAGTTCCGATAAGGACACAAAGATCGTATGTCGTTATCCGCAGTTTTTTGCCGCCAATAATTTGTATGAAAATATCAAGCGGCATAGAAAACCACAGGGAGACGGAAAGGGGGGCACTTATTTTGGTACAACCGGCTGCGGAAAAAGTTACACAATGCTTTTTCTTGCAAGGATGCTGATGAAAAGTACCGACTTTAAAAGTCCAACGATTTTGCTTATTACGGACAGGACTGATCTGGATGCTCAGTTGTCAAAACAATTTGTAGCTTCAAAGGAATTTATAGGGGATCATCAGATCATCAGCATTGAATCCCGTGAGAAGTTGCGTGAGGAATTGCAGGGAAAGCCGAGCGGAGGAGTGTATCTGACCACGGTCCAGAAATTTACGGAAGATACGAAGCTTCTGACAGACAGATACAACGTGATCTGTATTTCTGACGAGGCGCACCGTTCTCAGATTAACTTGGATATGAAGGTAAGAGTGACAGAGGACGGCGTAAGTAAGACCTATGGATTTGCAAAATATCTGCATGATTCGCTTCCGAATGCAACCTATGTAGGATTTACGGGTACGCCGATTGATGCAACTATAGAAGTATTTGGAGATATCGTGGGACATCCCTATACAATGACAGAGGCTGTAAAAGATGAGATTACGGTAAATTTGGTGTATGAAGGCAGAGCCGCAAAAGTGACATTACAGGAAGAAAAATTAAAAGAGATCGAAGACTATTATGACAGGTGTGCGATTCTTGGCTCCACAGAGGAACAGATTGAAGAAAGTCAGAAAGCAGTAGCACATCTGGATGCAATCCTCGGTGATTCGAACCGTTTGGAAGCAGTGGCAAAAGATTTCGTAGCACATTATGAAACAAGAGTAGCAGAGGGCGCAACCGTAGCGGGAAAAGCGATGTTTGTTTGTGCTGACAGGAAGATCGCATACGCTTTTTATCAAAAAGTGATAGAACTGCGTCCGGAGTGGCAGGAAAAGAGGAAAGCCCCTGAAGGCGTGGAGCTTACGGACGCTGAGGAACAGGAACTAAAGCCGGTTTCTAAGCTCTGTCTCGTGATGACAAGAAACAAGGATGATGAGGATAAGCTATATAAACTGCTCGGTACAAAAGAGGACAGAAAAGAACTTGATCGGCAGTTCAAAAACGAAAAATCTAATTTTAAAATCGCGGTCGTTGTGGATATGTGGCTGACGGGATTTGATGTTCCCTGTCTGGATACGATTTACATAGACAAGCCCATTCAACAGCATGCATTGATTCAGACTATTTCCCGTGTGAACCGTGTGTATGAGGGAAAAGACAAAGGCTTGATTGTTGATTATATCGGAATCAAGAAGAATATGAATCTTGCGCTGCGCAGATATACCAATTTTGAGAAAGAGGAGCTGGATAACATTGATCAGGCAGTAGATATTGTGAAAGATCAGTTAGAGGTTCTGGATCAAATGTTTCACAATTTTAATGCCAATGATTATTATATGGGGAGTCCGGTGGAACAGTTGGATTGCCTGAAAAGAGCGGTGGAGTATGCCTGAAAAGAGCGGTGGAGTATGTTCAGTTGACGCAGGAACTGGAATTGCGTTTTATGGCATCTGCCCGAAAAATGAAGAAGGCGTTTAATCTGTGCAGTTCCAGTGAGCGTTTTACAGATGAGGATATAGAAAAGGTACATTTTTATCAGGCGGTACGATCTGTTCTGTTTAAAATGACAAAGGGTGAGGCTCCGGATACGACACAAATGAATCTCAAAGTGCGCCGACTGTTGGAGGATGCGCTTCAATCAGAAGGCATAGAGGAATTGTTTGAAACCGGTAAACATATTGACGTAGATATTTTCAGTGACGAATATATGGCTCGTATTGAGAAAATAAGTATGCCTAATACAAAAATCAAGGCATTACAGCGGTTGTTGTCCTATGCGATAGAAGAATTCAGAAAGGTAAATAAAATCAAAAGTATTGAGTTCTCAGAAAGAATGCGTTCAGTGGTCGAAGCCTATAATAATCGCCGAAAAGATGAAGCTTTTGCCAATGAGGTATTGAACGAGGTAGCCGATCAATTGGCGGACTTATTGCATGAGCTGAAATCTGAGCGAAATTCTTTTCAAGATATGGGAATTGACTATGAGGAGAAAGCTTTTTATGATATTCTGTCGGTAGTGGCGAAGAAATACAAGTTTGAATATCCGGAAGACAAGATGCTGGCACTTGCCAGAGAAATCAAAGCAGTGGTAGAGGATAAGTCAAAATATACGGATTGGGCGACTAGAGAGGACATTAAAGCAGAGCTGCAGGTGGATTTGATTATCTTGTTGGAGAAATACGGATATCCACCGGTAACGGTTGACGATGTGTATAAAGAAGTGCTGGAGCAGGCAGAAAACTTTAAGAAGTATGCGAGATAAGAGGTATTTTATTTTTCTCTATGAAGGATAGGAACCTTGTGAGATATGGTGTTTGGTTTAGATAAAGTATATTATAGGAGTATAATGTGATGAAGTTAAAACCAGAATTGGTAAATGTGGCCAAAATTTTACTTAAAGAAAAAGTTTGAAGGATGATGCGAAAGCGGCTAATGATATAGAAAGAATAGAAGAAATTCTCAATGAACCTATAATGACAGATACTTTATATAATGAAGCTGTTAGATTAGATCGAAAACTTATAAAAAACTATCCTGAAATAACAGAGCTATGTAGTGCGGCGGATGCTATGCAGAAAGTATTAGGGATAAGGAGTGAGAGAAGGATCCGTCAACCTGAAGATATTGTAAAACAGAATTTGATTACAGACATGTTTGGCATATATGCTTCTGTATTACTGAAGCATAAAAAAATTGATTGCATTAAGGAGTTTATAGATAGTGTGTGATAAAATCTTTCGGTTATGATTATGAAATTCAAATTATAAAACGTAAAGTATGAACAAACAGGGAATGTTTTGTAAATTCAACATATGCAGATTTGAGAGAGGAGCATTTAAAGGTAATAAATGTTTTATTGGATATGGAATGCATTTCGATATGAATAGCAAAGTATATTGGCAATTTTGAAGTGCGAGGGTAAATACAGATGAAGGTACAAGTATTTTTTGAAACAAAAAACAGTGTTTCAGAGAAATTAGTTAAAAGAATGCAATATAATGATGTCAAAATAGCGATTGCTTATTTTGATAAGCAATGTGTTCTCCAAGTTAATGGTGAACAGGAAAAGGCAATAAGAGTTATGCGCCTTATATGGGAGTTGCTATTTTTGTATGATGGTTATTTTTATAAACCTCAAAAATACATGCAAGATGGAAGAGAGGTATTGGTGGAGAAATTACATTTCTTGAATTATTATAAAACTGATAAAAATTGGTATAGTGCCGCAATATCATTATATGAGGGTGTGCTTCCTTTGTCAGGAAAAACATTAAAAAAATATGATGATTTTAGAAATACAAGTAGAAATTCAGGAAAATTGATTAAGGCACTTCTGAATTCTTTTTATTATTTGCATTCTGAGGCATATGAACAGATTAATATAAACCATAGGCTTTCCCTACTATTAAATATTTGTGATGGATATATTATTAATATGATAGGTCAAACAAATAATGTTGAAGCAAATATAAAAAATGTTTTAGGGAAAAATTTGGATGTGAAGTTAGTTAAATATGGAGCGGAATTGCTTGGGATACCAAAAGGTAAAATATATAAAGCATTGGCATTGGAAAGAAATGAGATTGATCATTATATTTACAAAAATGGAAGTTTAACCGATTATGTGTATAATAGAAATGATAAAGGTGCTGATTATGTAAATTGGTATTTCACATACGTAATCGAATTGGCATTAAGAATTGGATTTTTAAATCAGATAGGATATAAGTGCCCTAAAGAAAGGATGATTTATGCATTAAATGATATTAATGACTGGGTTATTTTAGAGTGTGAATTACCTGTTTCATGTGCGAACTCATCTAATGAGGTGAAGCAGGATTTGAAAAAAATGGGAATTTCTATATAGTAATTTTATTGTGCGCTCATAAAACATATAAAACAGAAATAATAATAGTACATATATTTGGGTTAAGTAAAACATTGTGCCGCACAAGAAATAATAAAGGCATGCTTCAAGAAGCTGCTAAAGTAAACCAAATGAATTGAACTTTTCTTTTTGTAGAAATGTCATTTGATATAATGGAGAGAATAAATTGATGCAGATTAATTTCAGAAAATTAATTGGAGAGATAGCTGTTTACGATAAAAAAGTAGCGTAGAGAAAAAGCCGGTAAAGAGTTGGCTGAAAAGTGTTAGAGTCTTTGCAAATATTTTTAAATTATGAATGATAAAAGATGAAAAGGATACTCATAGTAATATGGATGAAAAACAATTAAAAGAGATGCTGTTTGCTGATCAAGGACGTATGAGATTTAAATGTAGATTGCAAGAACATGATCGCCTTATTGATATTGTTCAGTTATTATTTCCTACTACAGGTATTTTACAAAATTTATTTTGTAACAATTTCATGTCAGAATCAGTAGAAATGATTAAGCATTCTGTTTTTTTATATGAAGAAGGTTTTTTTGATTGTGCATTTTATTCGTTACGCCAATCTATTGAAATATTAAATAATATGCTTTTGTGCGCAGATGATAAAGAAAGATTAAAAAGATGGGATTCAAAAGGGTGGTTTCCGTTTGATGCGAAAGTAAAAGAAATATTAGAAAAGCAAAATGCTGCTTATAGTGAAATAAAGACTAAAATACCGGAATTTTTTGAAAATACTGATGCATATCTAAAACAGGCAAACAAATATATACATAAGCAGGGGTTTGATACATTTTATACTTGCCATTGGGAAATGATTGATTCTAATAGGGATAAATGCACAGCATTGTTTCTTAAACTGATAAGACAATCTATTGGAATGGTGCTCATTATGAATATTGCATTAGATCCTTTGTCACTAGTACTTTCTGATCCTGATGTAGAAATGCATATACCATTTGAACCTATGACTGAACCAATTCCTGTTGATGTGTTTGAGGAAATACTTTCCATAAATATATTGGAAAAAATTAAAGAAACTGAATATTATAAAGAATTAAAAAAATATTTTTTAAACCAAGAAAAACTCAATGAAGCTACATATAAGGTTGTTCGTGAACAGTTCTTTGATGTTCAAAGGCTTGATGAGATTGAAAAGCAGAGTCATTTATTAAACATAATAGAAAAATTAATACTGCATATTTTACTAGCTGGGATTAATGCTAGTTATTTCTACCCGAAGGATTATGACGTGTTTGGATATGTAACAAGTTATAAAGCAAAAAAACATTTAGATAGTTGGAGTTCTAGTCAATATGATAAGTATTTAAGTAATCCAAGTAGGCAGAATATTGCGTGGAATGACATGTATATTAGTATATTTCCGCTGTTTGATTCATATTTGATTATTCAGCATAATGAGATCTTTAGTGAAGACGATTTGAGTGTTATAAACGTTAATGTTGATAATGTTAATCAAGAATATAATCGACTTTTTGGTGCACATAATGTAAGAAAATGAGGAAGCAGGATGGAACGAATTTTTGATCTTTCACAGTTCGATGAATACAGAGAAGATAACCGAAGAGAAGTAAAAAAAGCAAGCGTTGGTTTGTCTATTTCTCTCTGGGATACCTATTCTGCTTTTGCAAACTGCTATGGCGGTGTTATCATACTGGGTGTTAAAGAAGAAAAGGACGGGCGCTGGAAAACTACCGGACTGCAGAATACGGCAAAGCTTCGCAAGGATTTTTGGGATACGATCAACAATCCAAAGAAAGTAAGCGTTAACTTGTTGTCGGAAGATGATGTTCAGACATATGAAGTGGGCGATAAGAAAGATGTCATCATGGTGATATATGTGCCAATGGCAAAGAGGGAACAGAAACCGGTATATATCAACAATGATATTTTTAATGGTACATTCCGCCGAAACTATGAAGGTGACTATCATTGTACCAGACTGCAGATCAAAGCAATGCTTCGGGATCAAACGGAGCGCACTATGGACATGGAAGTGCTGGACAAGGTGCCTATGGATGATCTGAACTATGATAC
>CANREV010000016.1 GCA_947629645.1 uncultured Acetatifactor sp.
GCCGAGGGTTAATTCCAACAGTTGCTTACAGTTCTCCGGCTCCGACATCACCGCCGCGAAAAGAAAGTTGTCTTTTAGCGTCAGTTTTTGGAGCGTTTTTCTTTCTGTCATGTTTCCTCCTGTCCCAGAGGAATCCCAAGTTCAGGGTAGCACGATTATGACGGTATGTCAACCATTTCTACACAGTTTAAGGCGCATTCATAACAATTCAGTAACTGCGCAGCCAAATATGAAAAACCACCCTCCAGAGCATGTAGTGTGTCACGGATGGTAAAAAAATGTCCAAAATGGCATTTTTTTTGATTTCAGGATTCCTCTGTATAAAAGATTGATTGTTCGGCCGATTTGGCCTGATATTTGTTACAGATGTTAAAGATATTACATATTACAGAAATTGCGTATTATAGAGACCTCATATACATATAATAGAGACTTTGTGTTATAGAGACTAAATGTTATTATAGAAACCACATATGAAAGATATTACGTGACAGCTTGGTTTCCAGCCTGACTGTTACGTTCATATACGCGAAATATTCAAATGTTTTGAATTGTTTCGTATAAATCTGTTTCGCAATGCTGCAGAAATTATAAATCCGTTACAGATTCAAATTCAGAAATACTCTTTACCTGTGCGGCTTTTTTCAGCAGATGTCTCAACGCGGCGACATCCTTCACAGACCGTATACGATTCGTGAGGTCTGCAGGGACTTCCCCGTAAACCGTCAGCAGTTCCAAGACCGCTTCTGACAAGCCGCTGGCCAGCCCCTCCGCTCTGCCTTCCGCACGTTCATCCTTCAGCATTTCCTCAAGCAGCATATACCTTTCCCCCATTTCCCTGTCAGACTTGATCCGCCGGATAGAACGCTGGAGACGCCTGACATAATCGTCCCCGAAATCTCCTCTGCTTTCCATCTCCTCGGCAGAAAGGAATTTTAAAAACCTTACTAGGGCTTCCGGCACTTCTTTTTCATTCTTTCCCTTCGTGCTTAAAAAGACCGTGTGGCTTCCGTCCTCGTAGCAGAAAGAACCATCTTCTGCCAAAACACATTTTACCGTGTAGCGGTATTTCCCCAGCAGGAAAGGATCGAAGTCGCACAGAAACACCACATAGCTGTCCGGCAGTTCCCCGTAGGGGACGCCTGACAGAAGCAGGTCCATGTCCATCTGGCTGTGGTAGTAACGGCACCGCCTTTCCAGCGGTTGGCCCGCAACCTGCATCTCCACATTGAAGCGGGTACCTTTTTCATCCCTGGCAAATACGTCAAGACGTATGCCTTTGTACTGCGGGTGGTACACGATGCTTTTCTCTGTGTCCACCTCCACACGGTCAACGGCGATGCCGAGGGTTAATTCCAACAGTTGCTTACAGTTCTCCGGCTCCGACATCACCGCCGCGAAAAGAAAGTTGTCTTTTAACGTCAGTTTTTGGAGCGTTTTTCTTTCTGTCATGTTTCCTCCCGTCCCAGAGGAATCCCAAGTTCAGGGTAGCACGATTGTGACGGTATGTCAACCATTTCTACACAGTTTAAGACGCATTCATAACAATTCAGTAACTGCGCAGCCAAATATGAAAACCACCATCCAAGGCATGCATTGTGTCATGGCTGGCTAAAAAATGTCCAAAATGGCAGTTTTTTTTAAAATTTCAGGATTCCTCTGCATAAAAGATTGATTGTGCGGCCGATTTGGCCTGATATTTGTTACAGATGTTAAAGATATTGTGTATTACAGAAACAATGTGCTATAGAAACGGTGTGCTAAAAAACTGTGTATCATAAAGACTGCACATTATAAAGGCTGCACATTATAAAGGCTGCACATTATAAAGACTGCACATTATAGAAACTTCATGAATATAAAAACTTCATGGGAAAAATAATACTTGGCCGCCCAGCTTACGGCCTGATTGTTACGCCCATATACGCAGCAGCAAAAAAATTTGTTTCGGATTGTTTCGTATAGCCCCGTTTCGCGTATGCTGCGAAAATTACAGTTCCGTTAATGATTCAAATTCAGAAATACTTTTTACCTGGGCGGCTTTTTTCAGCAGTTGCCCCAGCGCGGCGGTATCCTTCACGGAACGGATACGCTCCCCAAGGTCCGCGGGAACTTCCCCGTAAAGTGACAGCAGTTCAAAGATCATCTCCTGTGCACCCTCTATCCTGCCCTGCGCATGGCCCTGCGTCCTGCCTTCAACCAGACCTTCCGCTCTGCCTTCCGCCAATCCTTCTGTTTTGCCCTCGACCAGTCCTTTCGCCTTGCCTTCTGCCAGACCCGATGCTCTGCCTTCTTCCCAGCCTTCCGTGCGTTCATCCTTCAGCATTTCCTCAAACAGCATATATCTTTCCCCCATTTCCCTGTCAGACTTGATCCGCCGGATAGTAAGCTGGAGACACCTGACATAATCGTCTCCGAAATCCCCCATGCTTTCTGCTTCCTCGGCAGACAGGAATTTTAAAAACCTTACCAGGGCTTCCGGCACTTCCTCCTCGTTCTTTCCCTTCGTGCTTAAAAAGACCGTGTGGCTTCCGTCCTCGTAGTGGAAAGAACCGTCCTCCGCAAAGACATGCTTTACCGTGTAACGGTACTTCCCCAGCAGAAAAGGATCGAAGTCACACAGAAACACCACATAACTGTCCGGCAGTTCCCCGTAGGGGACGCCTGACAGAAGCAGGTCCATGTCCATCTGGCTGTGGTAGTAGCGGCACCGCCTTTCCAGCGGTTGGCCCGCAACCTGCATCTCCACGTTGAAGCGGGTGCCTTTTTCATCCCTGGCAAATACGTCAAGACGTATGCCTTTGTACTGCGGGTGGTACACGATGCTTTTCTCCGTGTCCACCTCCACATGGTCAACGGCGATGCCGAGGGTTAATTCCAACAGTTGCTTACAGTTCTCCGGCTCCGACATCACCGCCGCGAAAAGAAAGTTGTCTTTTAGCGTCAGTTTTTGGAGCGTTTTTCTTTCTGTCATGTTTCCTCCTGTCCCAGAGGAATCCCAAGTTCAGGGTAGCACGATTATGACGGTATGTCAACCATTTCTGCACAGTTTAAGGTGAAGCCAAAATTGAAATCTTAAATTCCGCTCTCAAAATGCAGGCATTGTGTCATACCTAATATAAAAGTGTCCAAAATGGCAGTTCTTTTAATTTCAGGATTCCTCTGTTTAAATGTTGATTTTCTGACCGATTTGGCCCGATAATTGTTACAGATGTTATAGAACTAAAAAATTACAGATTCGTTACAGATTCAAATTCAGAAATACTTTTTACCTGGGCGGCTTTTTTCAGCAGTTGTCCCAGCGCGGCGGTATCCTCCACGGAACGGATACGCTTCCCGAGGTCTGCGGGGACTTCCCCGTACAGTGACAGCAGTTCAAAGATCATCTCCTGTGCACCCTCTATTCTGCCCTGCGCTTGTCCCTGCGTCCTGCCTTTAACCAGTCCTTCTGCCAGACCCGATGCTCTGCCTTCTTCCCAGCCTTCCGTGCGTTCATCCTTCAGCATTTCCTCAAACAGCATATATCTTTCCCCCATTTCCCTGTCAGACTTGATTCGCCGGATAGTAAGCTGGAGATGCCTGACATAATCGTCTCCGAAATCCCCCATGCTTTCCGCTTCCCCGGCAGAAAGAAATTTTAAAAACCTTACTAGGGATTCCGGCACTTCCTCCTCGTTCTTTCTCTTCGTGCTTAAAAATACCGTGTGGCTCCCGTCTTCGTAGTGGAAAGAGCCGTCCTCCGTAAAGACATGCTTTACCGTGTAACGGTACTTCCCCAGCAGAAAAGGATCGAAGTCACACAGAAACACCACATAACTGTCCGGCAGTTCCCCGTAGGGGACGCCTGACAGAAGCAGGTCCATGTCCATCTGGCTGTGGTAGTAGCGGCACCGCCTTTCCAGCGGTTGGCCCGCAACCTGCATCTCCACGTTGAAGCGGGTGCCTTTTTCATCCCTGGCAAATACGTCAAGACGTATGCCTTTGTACTGCGGGTGGTACACGATGCTTTTCTCCGTGTCCACCTCCACATGGTCAACGGCGATGCCGAGGGTTAATTCCAACAGTTGCTTACAGTTCTCCGGCTCCGACATCACCGCCGCGAAAAGAAAGTTGTCTTTTAACGTCAGTTTTTGGAGCGTTTTTCTTTCTGTCATGTTTCCTCCCGTCCCAGAGGAATCCCAAGTTCAGGGTAGCACGATTGTGACGGTATGTCAACTGTTTCTACACAGTTTAAGGCGCATTCATAACAATTCAGTAACTGCGCAGACAAATATGAAAATCCACCCTCCAGGGTATGCATTGTGTCACGGCTGGTAAAAAAACGTCCAAAATGGCAGTTTTTTTTAATTTCAGGATTCCTCTGTATAAAAGATCGATTGTGCGGCCGATTTGGCCTGATATTTGTTACAGATGTTAAAGATATTGTGTATTGCAAAAACAATGTGCTATAGAAACGGTGTGCTATAAAAACCGTGTATCATAGAGACTGCACATTATAGGAACAGCATAAATATAAAAACTGCATATGAAAAATAATACTTGGCAGCCCGGCTTACGGTCCGAATGTTACGCCCATATACGCAGCAGCAAAAAATTGCTTCGGATTGTTTCGTATAGCCCTGTTTCGCGTATGCTGTAAAAATTACAGTTCCGTTAATGATTCAAATTCAGAAATACTTTTTACCTGGGCGGCTTTTTTCAGCAGTTGTCCCAGCGCGGCGGTATCCTCCACGGAACGGATACGCTTCCCGAGGTCTGCGGGGACTTCCCCGTACAGTGACAGCAGTTCAAAGATCATTTCCTGTGCACCTTCTATCCTGCCCTGCGCATGACCCTGCGTTCTGCCTTCAACCAGTCCCTGGGCTTTACCTTCAACCAGACCTTCCGCTTTACCCTCAATCAGTCCTTTCGCCTTGCCTTCCGCCAGACCCTCCGCTCTGCCTTCTTCTCTGCCTTGTTCCCAGCCTTCCGTGCGCTCATCCTTCAGCATTTCCTCAAACAGCATATACCGTTCCCCCATTTCTCTGTCAGATTTGATCCGCCGGATAGAACGCTGGAGACGCCTGACATAATCGTCCCCGAAATCCCCCATGCTTTCCGCCTCCTCGGCGGAAAGGAATCTTAAAAACCTTACCAGGGCTTCCGGTACTTCCTCCCCGTTCTTTCCCTTCGTGCTTAAAAAGACCGTGTGGCTCCCGTCCTCGTAGCGGAAAGAGCCGTCCTCCGTAAAGACATGCTTTACCGTGTAGCGGTATTTCCCCAGCAGAAAGGGATCGAAGTCGCATAGGAACACCACATAGCTGTCCGGCAGTTCCCCGTAAGGGACGCCTGACAGAAGCAGGTCCATGTCCATCTGGCTGTGGTAGTAACGGCACCGCCTTTCCAGCGGTCGGCCCGCGACCTGCATCTCCACATTGAAGCGGGTGCCTTTTTCGTCCCTGGCGAACACGTCAAGGCGTATGCCTTTGTACTGCGGGTGGTACACGATGCTTTTCTCCGTGTCCACCTCCACATGGTCAACGGCAACGCCGAGGGCCAGTTCCAGCAGCTGTTTACAGTTCTCCGGCTCCGACATCACCGCCGCGAAAAGAAAGTTGTCTTTTAGCGTCAGTTTTTGGAGCGTTTTTCTTTCTGTCATGTTTCCTCCTGTCTCAGAGGAATCCCAAGTTCAGGGTAGCACGATTATAACGAAATGTCAACCGATTCTGTACCATTTCATGAGCAGAAAAAGGCGCATAGAGCCGGAAAGCGCGGCAGCGCGACTTTGCGAATGGCGCTGGATGAACTGTTTCTCATCTCATGTCATTGATTCAATAAAATACTTTAAAAATCGATAGTTTTATGGTATAAGTATAAAATAAGTAGTAAAAAGTAAACGGGTTGTTGTCCGGACAACAGAAAAGAGGAGAAAATTGAAAATACAAATATCAGAAAGAATATGGAAGAAGATGTCTGTTTTATTTCTGACTGCGGCGCTGGCTGTGGGACTTATGGCAGGCTGCGGACAGGAAGAGGAAAACGCGCTGAGGGATCTGGATGCGGAAAACTATGTTACATTGTGTGATTATCAGAATTTAAGCGTTGAGGTAGAGCCTGTCACGATCAGCGAAGAAGATCAGCTGTTTTATGTCATGGACGGCTACAGCCGTTACGCAACCATGGAAAACTGCGGCATCACGGACCGGGCCGTAGCCAACGGAGACACTATCAATCTTGCTTACGAAGGAAAAGTGGACGGCGAGGTGTTTGACAACGGATCTTCCTCCAACGCCTTTCTGCTGGTGGGTTCCAACAGTTATATTGACGGCTTTGAAGAGGGGCTGGTGGGCGTCATGCCGGGAGAAACGGTAGTTCTGAATCTGCAGTTTCCCGCTAAATACAGCAATCCGGAACTGGCCGGAAAAGATGTGGAATTTACAGTTACGGTCAATTATATTCTGGAGCTGAGGGATGACGTGATCGCCTCTATGGGGATTGAAAATGTCAATACGGTGGAAGAATATAAGCAGTATATTTACGATACGCTCTACGCAAAGGAAGAGCCCGGGTATCTGGAAGACTTAAAGAACGCCATTATGCAGAAGCTGCTGGAGCAGTGCGTCTACAAAGAACTGCCGGAAGAGATCCTGCAGAGCAATATAGAGTATGTGAGCGGGATTGTCAATTCCGCCGCGGAATACGGCCTGGACGCGGACACTTATACCCAGTCCCTTTACAACATGGATTCCGAGACGTATATCAATGAATACGCGGCAGACCTGACGAAACAGGATATTACCATGCAGGCCATCGCAAACCGCGAGAATCTGACGGTGGGAAACCGGGAATTGAAGAAGACTTTGCAGCAGTACGCAAAGGACGAGGGTTACAGTACTGTGGAAGAGTATCTGGGAGATACCTCGATAGAAGATTACCGCAATTATCTGATGACGGAAAAAGTCATGGATTATCTTGCGGAACAGGTAAAAGTAAACAATTAGCGTCTGAAAGGAAGGAAGAAGATGAATTTAACGGACATCCGCGATCTTTATCGCAATCGTGAGGAGTACGCCGGAAAGGAAGTCACAGTCGGCGGATGGGTGAGAAACAACAGGGATTCTAAAAATTTTGGCTTTTTGGTGATAAACGATGGCACGTTTTTTGAACCGCTTCAGGTCGTTTACGGCGACCAGCTCGCTAATTTTGAAGAACTGTGCAGAATCAATGTAGGCGCGGCCGTGATCGTCAGGGGACAGATCGTTGCCACTCCCGATGCAAAGCAGCCCTTTGAGATGCAGGCGGCGGAAGTGACTGTGGAAGGGGCGTCCGCGGCGGATTATCCTCTGCAGAAAAAACGCCATTCGTTTGAATATCTGCGCTCGATCTCTCATCTGCGTCCCAGAACCAACACTTTCCAGGCTGTATTCAGGGTGCGTTCTCTGATCGCATACGCCATTCACACCTTCTTTATGGATCGGGGATTTGTGTATGTTCATACGCCTATCATCACAGGCAGCGACTGCGAGGGCGCCGGTGAAATGTTTCAGGTGACCACATTGGATCTGGAAAACCTGCCCCGCAATGACGATGGCAGTGTGGATTATTCCCGGGATTTCTTTGGCAGACCCACCAATCTGACGGTCAGCGGACAGCTCAATGTGGAGACGTACGCTTTCGCTTTTAAAAACGTCTATACCTTTGGTCCGACGTTTCGCGCTGAAAATTCCAATACCACCAGACATGCGGCGGAATTCTGGATGATTGAGCCGGAGATGGCGTTTGCGGATCTGAAAGACGATATGCTGCTGGCGGAGAGTATGCTAAAGTATGTGATCCGCTATGTGCTGGATAATGCCCCTGAGGAGATGGCGTTTTTTAATCAGTTTGTGGACAAGGGCCTGATCGAGAGATTGGAGCATGTGGCGAATTCTGACTTTGGCCATGTGACTTATACGGAAGCGGTGGAGATCCTGGAAAAGCACAATGACGCGTTCGATTATAAGGTACACTGGGGCTGCGACCTGCAGACAGAGCACGAGAGGTATCTGACGGAGGAGGTCTTTAAGCGCCCTGTGTTTGTCACGGATTATCCAAAGGAGATCAAAGCGTTTTATATGAAGCTCAATGAGGATGGCAGGACGGTAGCGGCTATGGACTGCCTGGTGCCGGGGATCGGTGAGATCATCGGCGGCAGCCAGCGGGAGGACCGGCTGGATATTTTGGAACAAAGGATGGAAGAACTGGGCCTGAAGAAAGAAGATTATGAGTTTTATCTGGATCTGAGAAGGTACGGCTCCGTGCGGCACGCCGGATTCGGACTTGGATTTGAGAGATGTGTGATGTACCTGACAGGTATGGGCAATATCAGGGATGTCATTCCTTTCCCCAGAACGGTCCGCACATGTGATCTGTAAGACTGTAAAAGAAGACGCATTCGTTTCCTGGGTGTGTCTTTTTTGCTTTTTGCGCGGGATTTATAATAACTTAAGTTTTTTAGGGGTGAAAAAAGGGGAAAAGTATGGTATGCTTGTAGGTATGGATGAAAAAAAGAGAATCTCCCATAATTTAACAGGAATGTCCAAAATAGCCGTAATGGCGGTAATAGCCGTATTGTGCTGTCCTTTGGTAACAAAAGCTTCCTCGATTTCAGGGATCCAGAATAATATTAATAATTATCAGCAACAGCTCGATAAGATCAACAGCCAGATCGCCGAGCTGGAAAATGAACAGGATCTGATTCAGGAAGAGCTCGATGATTTTAACGCGGAGCTGGTCAACACGATGACAAGCATCAACCTGCTGGAAGACCAGATCGCGCAAAAACAGGCGCAGATCGAGGACAAGCAGAAGCAGGTCGAGGAGACGCAGAAAGAATATGACGCTGCCGTGCAAAAGGAGGAAGATCAGAAAAAAAGCATGGCGGCGCAGGTACGTCTGATTTACGAAAACGGCGATGATTCTTATCTGAACGTACTGCTCAAAGGCGGCGGCATCGGAGATGTCTTAAATAACATGGACTATATTGAAAAAGTCTATGAGTATAATAAAAAGATGCTGAACGACTATATTGAGACGAAAGAGATGGTGCTGGCACTGTGGAATCAGCTGGAGGCGGAAAAAGCCGAACTGGAACAGGATATGCAGCAGCTTGCATCGGATAAGCAGGAACTGGACAAGCAGAAGGACGATCTGAATGTGATGATCGCCAGAAAGAAGCAGGAATCCGCCAATTATGCGGCGGAGCTGGATCAGGCGCGGCAGCAGGCGGCAGTGAATAAGACATTGCTGCAGCGGGAACAGAAAAAACTGGAGGAAGCCAGGGCTGCGGCAGCGGCGGCGGCTGCAGCAGCCGCCGCGCGGCAGGATAAACCGGCAGGAAACAGTGCGGTGACCACGCCCAGTACCTCCCAAACGGATTATACGCCGGTGGTCAACGGTTCTTCCGGCAGCGATCAGGGGAAGCAGATCGCCAATTATGCCTGTCAGTTTGTGGGGAATCCCTATGTGGCGGGGGGAACCAGCCTGACGACAGGAGCGGATTGTTCAGGTTTTACATACAGGGTATTTGCCGATTTTGGCTATAGTCTGCCCAGAACTTCCACCCAGCAGAGGAGCGTTGGTACCGGCATCAGCCTTGACGAGGCGCAGCCGGGGGATCTGGTCTGCTACGAGGGTCATGTGGCGATTTATATCGGCAGCGGGCTGATCGTCCATGCCAGCAACAGCAGCCCTTATCCCAGAGGCGGGATCAAGATCGGGAACGTGCAGTATAAGCCTGTTGTATGCGTAAGGCGGATTGTCTAAAGGCGAGGAACCTTAAATCAATGCAGGAGGATTTCTTATGTTACGGATTGGATGCCATTTATCTTCTTCCAAGGGCTTTTTGGATATGGCCAGGACGGCTCGGTCTATCGGAGCCACTACGTTTCAGTACTTTACCAGAAATCCGCGGGGAGGAGCCGCGAAAGAATGGAATGCGGCCGATATAGAAGCCATGCTGATGCTGTTTGAGCAGACGGGAATCGGCAGCCCGCTGGCGCATGCGCCTTATACCATCAATGCCTGCGCAAAAGAGGAACGCACAAGGCAGTTTGCTCTGGAAACGCTGGCAGACGATATCCGGCGGCTTGAAATGATTCCCGATGCGCTCTATAATTTCCATCCCGGCAGTCATGTGGGGCAGGGTGCGGAAAAAGGAATTGAACTGATTGCAGACGCGCTGGATCAGGTGTTGAAACCGGATCAGCACACAACGGTGCTTTTGGAAACCATGGCGGGAAAGGGCACGGAGGTCGGCAGAACGTTTGAGGAGCTTCGCAGTATCATTGATAAAGTGAAACTTTCCGAAAAAGTAGGAGTCTGTCTGGATACCTGTCATGTCTGGGACGGCGGTTATGATATTGTGGACCATCTGGACGATGTGATAGAAGAATTTGACAAGGTGATCGGTCTGGACCGGTTGAAGGCGATCCATATCAACGATTCCATGAATCCCTGCGGCGCCCATAAAGACAGGCACCAGAAGATAGGGCAGGGATATATCGGGACGGAGGCTTTCGGCAGGATCGTGAATCATCCAGCTCTGAAAGATCTGCCCTTTTATCTGGAGACGCCCAATGAACTGGAGGGGTATCAGGAGGAGATCGCCTTGCTGCGAAGCCTGGCGCGGTAAAGCCGTTTATAAGAAGCGGATGGAAACGGGGGCATTTGGAAAGTTCTTAAAATTGGTAGTATTGCGGGGAGCTTTGGCGTAGAATGTATGGCGGGATGCGAGTTGGAGAACCGACTGGCCGCCTGTGTTTGCAAAAAAGAAAGAGGAAAGCGGAAAGGATGGAAGATCCGATATGAAAGCGATCGCTGCTAAGACCGTGGTTTCTCTTCGGGCAAAGCCCTCCCTGCGGATCTGCCTGGATGATGAATTACTGTACGGTATGACTGCGGACATTTTGGAAGAGGTTTCCGATGCGGATGGGGCGGAAACGGAATGGGTACATATCAGAACGGAATACCGGCATGAAGCGTATTGCAGGAAAGAAGATCTGCTGATCGGGCGGGACAGGGCAGTCCGCTGGGACAGCGGGCCGTTATGTACGGTGACGCAGGCTTACGCGGATGTGCTTTCGGAACCTGAAGTACAGGGAATCTGCAGGGAATCCCTGACCCGGGGAGGACGACTGATCAGGATAGGAGAAGCGTTCGGGCGGGAAGGCTGGACGGAAGTGGAATTGGCGGACGGCAGAAAAGGATATACGAAGGAGTCGTTTTTAGGTCCCTGTTACAGGCATCCCTTTACAACTGATGAAGAGGAATTTCGCCGGAAACTGACAGAGACGGCCAAGGGATATCTGGGCACCCAATACCGATGGGGCGGGAAAAGTCCTCTGGGTATTGACTGTTCGGGATTGACCAGTATGTGTTATATGCTCTGCGGCGTCTTTATTTACCGCAATGCCCGCCTGATGGAAGGATTTCCGATCAGGGAGATCGGAAAAGAAGAGATGAAACCAGGAGATCTGCTTTATTTTCCGGGACATATCGCCATGTATCTGGGAAATGACAGGTATATCCATTCCACGGGGAAAAACGGCAGTGATGGCGTGGTGATCAACAGTCTGAATCCGGCCCATGAGGATTTCAGGCCGGATTTGCGGGGAATGCTGGAGCATGCGGGCAGTCTGTTCCCGCCAGGCGGCTGAGGAAGATCAGACATACCCGCGAGCCTTGCCGCCAAAAAAGCGGATAGACAGGAAGAAAGATTCGGAAACGGGAAGGAGCGTTATCTGTGAAAATAATCATTTCAGGGGACGGCAAGCTGGGCGCTGCACTGACCCGCCAGTTATCGGCTGAAGGCTACGATCTGACGCTGATCGATGCGAATTTGAAGGTGTTGGAGTCCAGCGAGGAGCGCTACGATATCATGGTGGTTCAGGGAAATTGCGCTTCTATGAGCGTATTGGAACAGGCGGGAGTAAGGGAAGCCGATCTTTTGATCGCGGTGACCGGCGCGGATGAGATCAATCTGCTCTGCTGCATGACCGCTCATGGGATGAATCCCGCGCTGCACACCATCGCCAGAGTTAGAAATCCTGAGTATACGGATCAGGTGTATAAGATGCGGGATATGTTTGCGCTTTCCATGGCGGTGAACCCGGAAATGCAGGCGGCGATAGAGATGGAGAGGCTGTTAAAGTATCCCGGGTTTTTAAAACGGGACACATTCGCCAAAGGACGGGTGGAGATCGTGGAGCTGCGGATCAACGCTGACAGCAAATTGTGCAATGTAGCGCTGAACGATATGAACAATATCGTGAAATGTCAGATCCTGATCTGCGCCGTTCTGCGCAGCGGCAAGGCCATAGCGCCGGATGGAAATTTTGTGCTCCGGGAAGGGGACCGTATTTTTGTGACGGCGGCCGCCAGGGAGCTGGCTACGCTGTTAAAGAACCTGGAAATGATCACTCATAAAGTAAAGCACGCCATTTTGTGCGGCGGCGGACGGGTCAGCTATTATCTTGCGAAGCAGCTGCACAAGAGCGGCATCAATGTGAAAATTCTGGAAAGAGATCCCGCAAGATGCGTTCAGCTGGCAACTGTGCTGCCAGAGGCCGATATCATACAGGGAGATGCCAGCAGCCAGTTCCTGCTGGAGAAAGAAGGCATCTCCGACTGCGATGCGCTGGTGACGCTGACAGGGCTGGACGAGTTTAACATGATCATTTCCCTGTATGGTACAAGCTGCGGCGTTCCGCAGGTTATCACCAAATTAGGGCGTATTGATAATTCTAATATTCTGGGCGAATTGTCCATCGGCAGCATTATCAGCCCCAAGGAGCTGTGCAGCAATAGCATTGTCCGTTACGTCAGGGCTATGAACAATCAGACCGGCGCGGCGGTGTCGGTACATACCATTGCGGACGGGCAGGCGGAAGCCATGGAATTTCGGGTGGATGAGGCTGTCAGATATCGCGGTGTACCGCTAAAGCAGCTCCATGTCAAGAAAAATGTGCTGGTGGCCTGCATTACCAAAGGGGCTACGCAGGAGATCCCTAACGGCGATTCTTATTTTGATACGGGCGATACCGTCATCATTGTTACCAACGGCGAAAAGGGTATCTTTCAGCTGAACGATATCTTTGAGTGGTAGCAGGGCTGGGAAAGGCTTGGTATAATTATGAATTATAAAATGGTGGGACGACTGATCGGGAAGATGCTGGTAGTGGAAGCGGTGTTTATGATCCCCGCGCTGTTCATCAGTTTGTTTGAAAGAGAGTACAGAGCGGTTCTGGGGTTCGCGGTCAGCATGGCCGTGATTTTTGTGATCGCGGGAGTATTGTCCCTTTTGTGCAGAGGATCGCAAAAGAAATTTTATGCCAGAGAGGGTCTGGTCTGTGTGGGACTCAGCTGGGGAATCTTAGGACTGCTGGGAGGGCTGCCTTTTTATCTTTCCGGAGAAATCCCTGATTTTGTGGACGCTTTTTTTGAAATTGTGTCAGGGTTTACCACCACAGGGGCTTCTATTGTGCCGGAGGTTGAAAAGTTGTCCAAGGGCATCCTGTATTGGCGCAGCTTCAGCCATTGGCTGGGCGGAATGGGCGTTCTGGTGTTTTTGCTGGCTGTCACTTCCGCGGGGGGAGGCGACAACGGTTTTACCATGCATCTGCTGCGTGCGGAAAGCCCGGGCCCCAATGTGGGAAAACTGGTGCCTAAGATGCGCAAAACGGCTGAGATACTCTATGCCCTGTATATTTTGCTGACTGTTTTGAACGTGATCTTTCTGCTGGCGGGAGGTATGCCTGTGTTTGACGCGGTATGCACCGCTTTCGGAACGGCGGGCACGGGAGGCTTTGGCGTCAAGAATGACAGCATAGCGGGATACAGCTCTTATCTGCAGAATGTCTGCACGGTGTTTATGATGCTGTTCGGTGTCAATTTTACCTGTTATTATCTGCTGCTTTTAAGACAGTTTAGGAATGTGTTTCGGGATGAAGAACTGAGAATGTATCTGGGAGTAGCGTTAGGAAGCGTTGTCCTGATCACGCTGGATCTGAAGGGTTTTTATCCTACATTTGGCGAGACGCTGCGTCACGCGGCGTTTCAGGTGGCCAGTATTATGACCACCACCGGGTTTGCCACTACGGATTTCGACTTATGGCCAGCGTTTTCCAAGGCTATTCTGCTTGGCCTCATGGTAATAGGCGCCTGTGCGGGCAGTACCGGAGGCGGTTTTAAGTGCGGACGGGCGCTGTTAGCGCTAAAGAGTCTGCGCCGGAGCGTGCGTCAGGTCATCCATCCGGAGAGAGTGCAGGTAGTGCGCTCCAACGGTCATCCGGTAGACGAAAAAATCCTTCAGAATGTCAACGCGTACCTGGCCGCGTATGTGCTTGTCATCATTCTGAGTTTCCTTCTGATCTCCATAGACGGTTTTTCCGTGACAACGAATCTGTCCGCTGTGCTGGCGTGTTTTAATAATATAGGCCCCGGCCTTGAGGCCGTAGGCCCATCGTGCAATTTCTCCGGATTTGGCTGGTTTTCCAAACTGGTACTGATCATGGATATGCTGGCGGGAAGGCTGGAGATTTTTCCGATCCTGATCCTGTTTTCCAAGTATACGTGGAAGCGCAGATAAAGCCACGCTTTGGAGCGCCTTACAGAAGCCCAAGCGTGCGCAGGGACAATATGGAAAGAAAGATGGTAAAGATGGACGCGATGGAGGTCCAGACCACTAACTGTCCCGCGAGGACGCCATCGTTGTCCATTTCCTGCGCCATGATGGCGCTGGCGACCGCCACGGGAGAACCGAAGAGAGCTACCAGCGCGGGATAGACCGTGGCGTCAAAGTGGAGAAGATCCGTATGAGCGGAAAGAATGACGGCAAGACCAATGACCGCCAAGGGAACCACTACTACTCGGGCAACGGTTCCGATAAGGATTTCTTTTAACAGGCCTCTGACCGCGGAAAAGTCAAACAGCCCGCCCAGGATCACCAGAGCCAGCGGAGAACAGATTTTTGCAAGGTTATTGAGGGCTTCATAGAGAAAAGGAAGGCTGCCTGAGAGAGAAAAAACGGGATTTCCGTCTGCGTTCACAGGGATAAAAGACCGGATCCCCAGGACGATCAGACCGCATACCACACCGATGATCAGGGGGTTTTTGGCGATTTTCACCAGGACCTCCTTCAGATTTGCTTTTTGCCCCCCTTCTCCCTCTAAAAACATGGTCAGGGAAATGACGGCGAGGATATTGAAGGTAGGGATGGAGAAAGCGCTTAATACCGCGGCGATGCCCCTGCCAGTCACACCGCCCAGAGATTCCGCAAGCGTCAGTCCGATGATGGCGAAATTAGAGCGGAAAACGCATTGCAGTACAACGCCTTTTTGCCGATTGTCGGGCACGGTCAGCTTTACTGTCAGAAGCCCTAGGAAAAATACTATAAGAATAGCGATCTCCGAATAGATGACCACCGACCAGTTGATGTCGGTAAAAGATTCAATGTTATATACATTGATGAACAACATACAGGGCAGACAGACGCGGAAGATCAGTTTGTTTCCCTTTTTAAACCAGCCTTCGTCTAAAAAATTCTTCCTTTTCAGCAGATAGCCCAGCAAAATCAGTAAGATGATGGGCAGTATGGCGTTTAACGCAAATAATAAAGTATCCATGTCAATTCTCCTTTACTTCTTCCACAATCCGGCTTGAAAAGTTTTCCAGGCCGGCCGCTGCCTTTTTGCTTTTATTATATTTGATATGTCAGGGAAGGACAAGCTTTTGTTTTGGATACCGCGCATATCTCCCCCAGTCTCATCATAAGATGTAAAAAAGATTCTTAAGGGGTTTTCTTTTGAAGGATTATATTGAGGAACGCGCTGTGAGCATCGCCAATTATATCATTGAAAACAATGCCACAGTGCGTCAAACGGCAAAGGCCTTTGGGGTTAGCAAGTCTACCGTACATACGGTAGTAACAAAACAGAGCGGTTCTGCTGGCTGGTGCATTGATGTGAATGACAATGTGATACGGTCAATAAAATACTAACGGCAGGCCCATTATGAGCCTGCCGCGTTTTTATGCTTATAGATACTTTTTATTTGTTATCTTTATAGATCAGAGCAAATGCATAATAGGTGTCGGTTTCAAAAGTAATTGTATTCTGATCAGAATCTAAATCCTTCAATACGATAGGCCTGCCATTTTCCGTTACGCTGATCATCCTGAAATCCCTGTTATCTTTCTGCAAAGCCGTTGGAATATTCAAAGTAATGCGCGCTTTACTGTCCATCTGATAAATAATCTGATCAGAAGGCAGGATATTGTATGTTCTTCCGATCACATAGTTACCGAGCACAGCTTCAAAAGAATCAAAGCACAAAGGCCCTTGTACCGCATTATAGATGCTTACCGGATAGCTGTTCTTTGCATCCGTGGTAAAATCCACCTTCTCATTGCTGTATGCGGCATACCGCTTTAATTCATCCGGCGTAGACGGCTCCCATGCTTCGGGCTTATCTTCTTCAGGTACTGAAGATTGGTCTTTGATTATGGTCGCGGGAGGATAAGAAGACCAGTGATCGCTGCCTTTTTGTTTTGACACATTCCAAATCTGCATTTTTCCGGGTTCGATGATCTTGTATATGACTGCATCGGCATATTCGTCTACAGAAACATCTTCTATCTTTTCGCCTCTCCAGAGATCATAATCCACCGTTACGGTTTCTCCTGTACCGCCGGACTTGTCATAGGTTATTGCAAGGGATCCGGATTCCATGGTATAGGATCTTGTATTAAAATAATCCTGTGCCGTCCCGTCTTCATAAAAGATGACAGGGTTGTAAGGGAAGGGCCCATACCAGGCTCCCAATACATCTTCCTCCTCAGCGGCATTTGCAGTTACCGGCGTACATACTAATATGCCTGTTGCGCATAACGCCGCTGCAATTTTTTTAAAACATCCTTTTCTTTTCACGCATTTCGCCTTCCTTTCTGTTTTCTGCCTCTTTGTTTGCGCCGGACACCTTAAAAATTTTTATAATGTCCGACTATTTAATATTCTCACAGACAAGCTCTGTTGTCAATGTCGATTTAATCTCA
This sequence comes from uncultured Acetatifactor sp., assembly GCA_947629645.1. Taxonomy (GTDB): domain Bacteria; phylum Bacillota; class Clostridia; order Lachnospirales; family Lachnospiraceae; genus Acetatifactor. Next base: position 17,069 of record CANREV010000016.1, read on the forward strand.
AAATTTACTCTCAATTGAATCTTAAAATGTAATCTCAAACCGCAGATTAGGAAAAAAATTTTTTTATAAAATACGGTCTGAAAACTTCCTCTATTTATGTTCCCGCAAGGATTAGCAGAGAAAAGCGTAATGAAATCCGCAATGAAATCCGGTTGACGGCACAAAAAATTTGCAGAATATTAGATTGCTGTGATTTTGCGCAGTTTGGTTCGCCTCTGGGGAAAGCGATCGGTATTCCATTTAGGCAGCCGTCTGAACAGAATAGTATGCTGACACAGCCTTAGAATTTTTGTGAAACCGGAGAGCATATTGCACCTGAAAATTCATCGGCACAGCGCGAGGGCAGTCACAGACTTATGGAAAAGTCTGGGCTGTCTTTTTTGTGTGTTTAAAAAGATTTTCAATATATGCAGGGTAGTGAGGGCTATAAAATCTTATAAAAAGGGTTAATAATTTCAAGTTGCTTTTCATAGAATGGACAAAGACCATGAGGGCGGGGAGGTGTTTCCCACCATGAATTATTTTTCTGATGAAAAAAAACGAAAGTTGAATTACGTGATACATAATCCGAATACAGTGGAAGAAACGGCCAGGGTGTTGCTGGAGGTATTTATGCAGGCGAATACTGGGAAGGTGGAGAGAAGGTTACAAAAGTCATTGGAATCACTGCATGATGAAGTGGATCATTTTGAAAATGACGCTGGGCAAAAAGTCCGTCTCGCCTGATTTTACGGGATGCGCTTTTGTGAATTCTTTCCGTCTAAGATATCAAGCATCTGCCGGGCAGTAACAATGAAGGGTTCAGCAGGAAAATGTTTTAAGTTGCCAGTGACCAGATAAGTTTCGTCCTTGCGCTTTTCCATGACTACTTCGTAGAAGGGTAAATCTTTCATGTCCGGTAAAGTCACACCGATAGCGCCAGGATTCACTAAGATCCCATATTTCCTGATTGCGGACAAGATATAGTTTATCATTTTTGGTTCTAATTTAAACTTCTTCCTGCTAAGCACTTCATGATACTCCTGCATGATCTCGCTGCTGTAGACAGGTATGATTTCTCCGCCGAACAATCGACCTATTACCTGGACTGTGGCAGCGTCAGCATGACTGGAGAGCAGGGCAGAGACAAGCACATTCGTATCAATTACCGCGTAACAAGTCATTCCGCATTTTCCTCCCCGTATCTGGATTTATGAATTTCTTCATTTATCTCTTCTAAAGTCATTCCTTGCGGAAAATTTTCTGCCGCCTGTGCCCTGAGTGACAGAAATGCCTGCATAGCTCCCTCTCTTGTGATTTCCGGTTCGGGAGAAGCGATTTCGAAGGGAATTCTACGTTCACGTACAACGGCTCGGGCAAACACATTAATTGCCGTTGATGCAGTCATGCCGAAATCGGAACATAGAGCATCAAATTGCCTTTTTAACGTCTCGTCCATACGAACACTAAATGTTGATTGTGCCATGTTTAGCACCTCCTATTTTCGATTTATTATAAACCAATATTCACAAAAAGTAAATAATATGCACCTGATGTGTGCGATTGTTCGCATATCCTTTATGTGGATACTAATACCAATATATTATATGTAGAAGCCTGTTGTTTTCTGACGTACAAAGTATAATTTAAACAGTAACTGAGAGATAATAATGTAACGGAGAGGTTTTTATGAATATAGCCGCGTATTGCCGTGTTTCCACCGACAAAGCTGATCAACTCAATAGTCTGGAAGCACAGAAAGAATTTTTTGGAGAATATACTAAACGAACTGGCGATGAATTAGTCTGTCTCTACGCTGACGAGGGCATCTCCGGCACAAAAACTAAAAACCGCAAGGAATTTCTGCGTATGATGGCCGATGCGGAGCGTGGTCTGTTTGACATGGTGGTGGTAAAGGATATTTCCCGCTTTGCCAGAAATACGGTGGACTTGCTTCAAAATATCCGCAGGTTAAAAGCTCTCGGCATAGAAACACAATTTCTCACAGCCAATATGGCCAGCATGGGTAACAGTGAGTTTGTCCTGACTGTTTTCGGGGCATTGGCGCAGGAGGAAAGCGCCAACACCTCCAAACGTGTGAAGTTTGGCAAAAAGATTAACGCAGAAAAAGGACGCGTCCCTAACATCGTCTATGGTTATGACAAAACCATAGGTGACTATTTCAATCTGGAGATCAACAAACAGGAAGCGGAAGTAGTCAAACAGATTTATAAGTGGTATCTGCAGGAGGGGTATGGTGCGGCTAAAATTGCAAATATGCTGAATGAAAGAGGATTAAAAACAAAGCGGAATTGCAACTTTAGCCAGAATGCGGTCTGCCGGATCCTGACCAACGAACTCTACACCGGAAAAGTAATCAACGGAAAGCAGGAGGTTGAGGATTTTCTGACCGGAAAGCGAAAAGAGAAGGATGAAACGGAATGGATAGTCGCTGAGCGCCCTGATTTAAAAATCATAGAGCCAAAAGACTTTGAAAAAGCGCAGCAGATCCTTCATGGCAGACATGCCTCTTTTAACATGAACAGAGAGCGGCAGAGCAATAAGTATCTTTTCTCCACATTGATCCGCTGTAAGGAATGTGGCTGGTCTTTTCGCAGAACGGTGCGCACATACAAAAACACTTATGTCCGCTGGGTATGCTCGGGACATAACGGAAAGGGGGCGGATAGCTGCCCTAATGCAGTCACGGTGGATGAGGACGAGCTGATCGATGTGCTGCAGGAGTATTTTAGTCACATTCTCAGCCAGCGAAAGAAAGTGGTAAAGTATGTGGTGGATGAATTTCAGCGTGTTTACAGGGCGAAGGATGAGAATCTGGAATATGAAAAGGAATTGAAAAGTCGGTTGAATAAGCTGACGAAGGCCAGACAGAAATATATGGATATGTATGCGGATGATCTGATCACAAGGCAGGAGTTGAATGATAAGATCGGCGGTTCCAGAAAGGAGATGGAGCGGCTGGAAAACGAATTGAAAATGGCGTCTTATCATCTGACAAAGGGAGAGCAGCTTGAAAATGTTTTAAATCGTACCTTCAAAGAGATAGAGGACATCACAGATATTCGTGAAATGACGAATGCCCAGCTAAAACGTATCATTCAGAAGATAGAGGTGGACAAAGAGGGGAATGTGGAAATCTTCCTGCGCCTGTTTGGAGATCTGGGATTGGAAGAGACGGTCCTGATTGAGGAAAAATACGCTACAGATGCGGATATTCCGGATATTAGCAGTTTGGCAGAACCGGACGAATCGGCAAAGTGTGACTTCCGTGCGCAGGCCGATAAAAATCCTGCCCAAAACGCTCCAAATTGTCATAACCGTACATAAAGATGTAACCGACAGGCTCGTGCAGATCAATCCCACTCTGGCGAAACAGGCGAGACAGGTGTTGGATGTCAATAAATCTGAACGCCATATCAGGGGAGGCATGGCTACAAAAGAAAAATATCTGCACATACATAATTGACGAATGCGCCTGATATATGGGGCTTAAACAGCCCCATATAGAAGTCTCGCACAAACCATATCTTATCTTGTATCGTTCCTGCCTTCTTTTACGCTCTTCTAACCTTTCGGTTTACTTTTCCTTCCGCAAGAGCTAAAATAGAATTAGTGTACCGCTTCCCTCAAACGCCCTGTATAAGGAAATTTAGGACAATCTGCTTTGCGATTTGGTTTCCGCAGCGGAAAATGGGAAAAGAAAATGATAGGAGAAGCTTCATGAAAAAAGCTTTGACGGAGGAAGAAAGCAAAGTCCTGGCTCTGGCCGGTCAGATATTGGCGCTTGCCCATGATGATATACTGATGCATCTGCGTTTTTTTGATACGGCGTTAGCCGGATTAAAGCGCAGGGAGCGGGCGGGAATCAATTGTCTTGCCACTGACGGGGAGACTCTTCTTTTCGATCCTGTTTATGTGTTGAAAATGTATCAGGAAGATCCTAAATCTGTTACAAGATGTTACCTTCATATCCTTTTGCACTGCATTTTCTCACATGGTTTTAAGTACGATAAAATGGACAGTGATACATGGGATCTGGCTGTGGATATAGCGGTTGAGAATGTGATACTGGATATGCAGCTTGAGAGCGTCTCTCTGGAGCGGGATGCGGATGCGATGAGGAAGCTGAAGGTATTGCGGGAAGATATCGGCCCGTTGACGGCAGAGCGGATTTACCGATATTTTCGCCATGAACCGATCACACCCAAAGAGCGAGAGACATTAAAGGAGCTGTTTGCAAGAGATGTTCATAGTTTTTGGAAGAGGTCGGATATACGTTCTAAAGAACAACTGGAGATTACGCAGGAGCAGTGGAAAAAGATCAGTGAGCGTGTGAAAGCGGATCTGAAGTCCTTTACGAAGAATAAAAAAGGCGCTGAAAGTCTTGAGAAAAATCTGGAAGAGACCACCAGAGAACGCTATGATTACAGTGAGATCCTGCGCAGATTTACGGTCATGGGAGAAGATATCACTGTAAATGACGATGAGTTTGACTATATTTACTATACTTATGGGTTGGAACACTATGGGAATCTGCCTCTGATCGAGCCTTTAGAGTATAAGGAAACCAATAAGGTCAGAGAATTTGTGATAGCGCTGGATACCTCCGCATCCTGTCGCGGCGCGGTGGTGAAAGCTTTTCTGAATAAGACTTACTCGATCTTAAAGAGCAGCGAGAATTTTTTTCATCATATCAATGTCCATATCCTGCAGTGCGATCATCAGGTGCAGAGCGATACCAGGATCACCTGTGATGAAGACTTTGATGCTTTTATGCGGTATGGCAAACTGACAGGTTTTGGAGCAACGGATTTCAGACCGGTTTTTGAATATGTTGAAAAATTGCAGAGTCAGGGAGAATTTGAAAATCTGAAGGGATTGATCTATTTTACGGACGGCTACGGGATTTATCCCCGGAAAAAGCCGAAATATGACGTGATTTTCGCTTTTTTGGACGAAGATGAGAACCGGGCGCCGGTGCCGCCCTGGAGTATGAAGGTAGTGTTGGAGAGCGAAACTTTGGAAGAAGAGACCAATCCGCAGGGAAACGAGGGTGGACAATGAACATCAGACAGGCCAAGGAGTATATTAAAGATTCCGTAAATCTATATTTAAAGAAAGATGAATTTGGAGAGTATCGTGTGTCCGTTGTGCGGCAGCGTCCCATTTTTCTGCTGGGAGCGCCGGGGATCGGCAAAACGGCGATCATGGAGCAGATCGCGCAGGAGATGGGGATCGCTCTGGTTTCTTATTCCATGACCCACCATACCAGGCAGTCGGCGCTGGGCCTGCCCTATATCACTCGTAAATCTTACGGAGGACAGGAATTTAGTGTATCGGAATATACCATGAGCGAGATCATCGCTTCTGTCTATGATACGATGGAGGCCAGCGGTATCAGAGAGGGAATCTTGTTTTTGGATGAGATCAACTGCGTGTCTGAGACGCTGGCGCCGTCCATGCTTCAGTTTTTACAGTATAAAGTATTTGGGCGCCACAGAGTTCCGGAAGGGTGGATTATCGTCACCGCGGGGAACCCTCCAGAGTACAATAAATCGGTCAGAGAGTTTGACGTGGTGACTCTGGACCGCCTGAAAGTACTGGAGGTTGAACCGGATTACCGTATCTGGAAAGAGTATGCGGCCGAGAAGAGGATCCACAGCGCGGTGGTGAATTATCTGGACTTAAAAAAGGATCATTTTTACTGTATGGAAATGACGGTCAAAGGGCGCAGCTATGTGACTGCCAGAGGCTGGGAAGATTTGTCGCAGATTCTGACTCTTTATGAGGAGGAGCAGCTTCCGGTAGATGAGACATTGGTGGGACAGTATCTGCGCAATGAGAAGGTAGTCAGGGAATTTACCGCGTATTATGATCTGTATAATAAATATAAGAAAGATTATCAGATCGGCGAGATCCTGAGCGGAAAACCATCTGTCCAGGCCATTGCCCGCGCCAGGGAAGCGGCTTTTGACGAGAGATTATCGCTGCTGGGTATGCTGCTCGATAAGGTGCAGTCGGATATGAAGGAGATCATGGAGCAGGCAGCCTTTTTGTCAGACTTAAGAAATCCCTTGAAAATGATCGGAAATAATGCCTCGCAGGTTCAGCCGGAGCAGATCATGGATATGTTGGAAAAACAGGCGGAGGGACGAAAAAAAATTCTGGAGAATCTGCAGGCGGCTAATACCTTGTCCGATGGAGACCGAAAGAAACACCGCAGCGTCATCGCTTTTTTGGAAGAGAGCAAAAAAGATCTGTATACGTCTGGCGTGCGAACCGGTGAAGAAGCGTATGATTTTCTGAAAGAGCGCTACGGCAGAAAAGTGGAAAAGATGAAACGGGAGACTGCCAGGGTGCAGCAGGAGCTTCATGCGTTGTTTTCCTTTGCGGAGGAGGCTTTTTCCGGTAAGGACTTATCATCGGGGAATGAGATGCTGATTCTGGTGACGGAGCTTACCGTAAATAGTTACAGCTCCCAGTTCATCGCTTCTTTTGGAAGCCCCGATTACAAAAAACATAATGAAGAATTGATGCTGACGGAGCGGGGGAATGATATCAGGGCGCAGATCGCGGAGCTGAACCTGGATTAGTGTGCCGTTTTCCAAAATGTGAATGTGTCGGCGCATCGGCGTCTGATTTTGTGATCTGTGAGATCGTAAAGTTACGATCAGATCAGGATCGGAGAGAAAACTTGTTGCAGGGAGAAGTCAGAGACAGGATATGCAGGAAAAAGAATGGCAGTTGACAGACGGTAGTCTTTATTATGAAACGCAGGGAAAAGAAGTGTGGATCACGCGGTTTCAGGGGCCTGCTTCCCGCGTGGAGGTGCCTTGCCGGCTGGATGGCCTTCCTGTGACCACCATTGCCAGAAAAGCTTTTTTAAGCAAGAAAAATTTAAGGCGTGTGACGCTGCCGGACACAGTGGAAGAAGTTGGGGACTGGGCATTTGCATACTGCGGCCAACTGGCGGAGGTGTCCTTGCCGGATCGCGGCATTCGGTTCGGAAAGTCCGTTTTTATGGAGTGCGGACAGCTGCAGCGGATCGCGGCCAGATCACGTTTTGAGCATCCGCGTGTGGAAGCGTTTCCATCGGAGCTTCTGGCCGCTGCTGTGACGCGGATGGATGCCGCTTATCTGCTTGATGTGGAAGGCGCGGGAACGAAGGAGTGGCTTGGAAAGTGGGATGCCCGATTGTGCACGCTTCTTCATACGTCCGATCAGGAAGGATATTCCAGACAGGTGCTGTGTGGGGAAGAAGATTATGGGAGCACGGATCTGGCGGCCTATATGAGCGGTATGCGCAAGGAGAAAGTGCGGCTTATCCTGCTCAGGCTTCTGTTCTGCCAGGGGCTTTCGCCGGAGTTAAAACAGGAGCTGGAGGACTATTTGCGCGCCCATACGAAAGGGAAAGAAAGTGAAGAAACGTGGCAGGTGGTTTTGACGGAATATGGAACCAGGAGAGAGTATTATCAGCTTTTTACCTCTCTTGGATGCGTCACTGGGGAGAACCTGAAGGATATTCTGGCGGACATTGGAGAAGATTATCCTGAAATGAAGGCTTTTTTCCTTCGGTATCAGGAGGAAACTGTGGGCACGCCGGATTTCTTTGCGGGCTTGGAACTGTAAAGACGGTTTCTTATCATTTTCTGAATCCATGTGACGGTTTTGTAACAGTTCAGCCATACGGCGCCGCACGGTCAAAATCGCGTCTCTGTGCGATTTTAAAGGTTTTCTTAAATTGGAGGCTTTGGCATTGAATCAGCCTTGGAATTTTGTTATACTGGTGCTCATATCAGTGAAAGAATCAACAGAAGATTGAAGTAAAGGGGATTGACGGGACTATGGCAATGACTTTAGAACAGGCGAAGGAAAAACTGGCAAGATACGGTCAGGAACATGTATTGCGGTATTATGAAGAACTTTCCGAACAGGAGAAACAGGGGCTGCTGGATCAGATCGAAGCTACGGATATGACTATGCTGGATGCCTGTAAGCACAGGGAAGAGCTGGCGAAAAAAGGCGTTATCACTCCGCTGGCTGCTCTGCAGCTGGATGAGATCGATGCACAGAGAGATACTTTTACGGCGGAGGGCCTGAAAGCTGTCAAGGCAGGGAAGGTAGGAGCCGTTTTACTGGCGGGAGGCATGGGAACCCGTCTGGGTTCTGAAGATCCCAAGGGGATGTATAATGTAGGCATCACCAGAAAACTCTATATTTTTGAATGCCTGATCCGCAATCTGATGGATGTGGTGCGGCAGGCGGATACATGGATCCACTTATTTATCATGACCAGCGATAAAAATCACGCGGCGACCATTTCCTTTTTGAAAGAACAGGATTATTTTGGTTACAACGCGGAATATATTCATTTTTTTCAGCAGGAGATGGCGGCAGCTACGGATTACGAAGGAAAGATCTATCTGGAGGAGAAGGGAAAGCTGTCTACTTCGCCAAACGGAAACGGCGGCTGGTTTGTTTCCCTGAAAAATGCGGGACTGTTGGATGTGGTGCACGATGAGGGCATCGAGTGGCTGAATATCTTTGCGGTGGACAATGTGCTGCAGAGGATCGCCGATCCCTGTTTTGTGGGCGCGGTGTTAAAGAAAAACTGTGCGGTAGGCGCCAAAGTGGTGCGAAAAAATGCGCCGGACGAGAAAGTGGGCGTCATGTGTCTTGAGGACGGCAGGCCTTCCATTGTAGAATATTATGAATTATCGGAAGAAATGATGAATGCCAGGGATGAAAACGGCGATCCGGCGTACAATTTCGGCGTGATCTTAAATTATCTCTTCCGCGTTGCGGATCTGGAGGAGATGGCCGCGGGAAGTCTGCCGCTTCATATTGTGGAAAAAAAGATTCCGTTTCTTGACGCTAACGGCAATCTGGTAAAGCCTGAGGAGCCCAACGGTTACAAGTACGAAAATCTGGTTCTGGACATGATCCATAAGCTTGACAGCTGTCTGCCCTTTGAGGTGGTGCGGGAAAGGGAGTTTGCTCCAATCAAAAATAAGACGGGCGTGGATTCGGTAGAAAGTGCAAGAGCGCTCCTTGAGAAGAATGGCGTAATACTGTAGTTAACATTTCGACAGGTTTTTGTAACAAATATGTATTGAGAGGACCGCTCTTTTCCGGTATCCTTAAATTAAATGAATGGGTCCTGCGGGGAACCATGGAGAGTACTGCGCGGGGGAATCCCTCGGGTGTGCAAAATAATGATGCGCGAATTCAGCGCGGAAGCGAGGATGATTATGAAAATACTGGTGACAGGCGGCGCCGGTTTTATCGGCAGCCATACGGTGGTTGAGCTTCAGCAGGCAGGATACGAGGTGGTGGTGCTGGATAATCTGAGCAATTCCAGCGAAAAGTCGCTGCAGCGTGTGGAGGCCATCACAGGTAAGAAAGTTCCCTTTTATAAGGCCGATATTTTGGACAGGGAAGCGCTGGAAGCTATATTTTCCAAGGAAAACATTGACGCGGTGATTCATTTCGCGGGGCTTAAGGCGGTAGGCGAATCGGTGAAGAAACCCTGGGAGTATTATGAAAACAATATTGCAGGTACTCTGACGCTGACAGACGTGATGAGAAAGCATAATGTAAAAAACATTATCTTCTCCTCCAGCGCCACGGTTTATGGAAATCCCGCTTTTGTCCCTATCACAGAGGAATGTCCCAAGGGACAGTGCACCAATCCTTACGGTTGGACGAAATCCATGCTGGAGCAGATCCTTACCGATATCCAGAAGGCGGATCCCGAATGGAACGTGATTCTGCTTCGTTATTTCAATCCGATCGGCGCGCATAAGAGCGGCACTATAGGAGAGAACCCCAATGGTATCCCCAACAATCTGATGCCCTATATCACACAGGTCGCGGTTGGAAAATTAAAGGAACTGGGCGTGTTCGGGAACGACTATGATACCCACGACGGCACTGGTGTAAGGGATTATATTCATGTGGTGGATCTTGCGATCGGACATGTGAAAGCTTTAAAGAAAATCGAGGAGAAAGCCGGATTAAAGATTTATAATCTGGGCACCGGTACAGGATATAGCGTGCTGGACATCGTAAAGAACTTTGAGGAAGCTACGGGCGTAAAGATTCCTTATGTGATTAAGGAGCGCCGCGCAGGCGATATTGCCACCTGCTATGCCGATGCCAGTCTGGCAAAAAAAGAGCTGGGCTGGGAGGCGCAGTACGGTATCAAAGAAATGTGTGAGGATTCCTGGAGATGGCAGAAAAATAATCCGAACGGATATGACGAGTAGCGAATGGTTCTGACTGACAGCCGCCGCAATGTTTGGAATTGTGGCGGCTGTCAGTCTTTACGGATGCACGGGAGAGGAAAAAAATGGGACTTGAAAAATTTATAGAGATAGCGGGACAGCAGTTTGTGCGGGAAAATCTGATGTCGGATGACTTTCTGGATTTTCTGCAGGAGAACAGGAGGCCCTACGAAACCATGATCGCTTATTATCGGTGCGCCATCATGGAGATCGAGACAAAATTCAAAGTGCTGAACGAGCAGTTTTCTTTGCAGTATGACCGCAATCCGATCGAAAGCATTAAGACCCGTATCAAATCCATGGAGAGTCTGCTGAAAAAGGCGAGAAACAAGGGTATCGCGCTGAACATGGCAGCTTTTGAGGAAGAGATACGGGACATTGCCGGTGTCAGGGTGGTCTGCTCCTTTTTGGACGATATCTATATGTTGGCGGACTGTCTTTTGAGTCAGGATGATATCACCCTGATCGAGAGGAAGGATTATATTGAGAATCCTAAGCCCAGCGGCTACAGAAGCCTTCACCTGATCGTGGAAGTCCCGATTTTTCTGCAGGATGAAAAGCGCTCTATGAAAGTGGAAGTCCAGCTTCGCACCATTGCCATGGATTTTTGGGCCAGCCTGGAACACAAGCTGCGCTATAAGAAGAATATTCCGGATTCTGAGGCGGAACTTTTAGCTACGGAACTGACGGAGTGTGCTCAGGTCAGCGCCGCTCTCGATGTGCGGATGAAGGAAATCCGAAACAGGATCGCTTTGGCGGAGGCGGAGCATGAAGAGGAAAAGAAAAAGCCTCAGACGATAGGGGATGTGCTTTTGAAAAAAACCATATATCATTAAAGCGGATATAAGATGAAGTTAAGGTAATCATGTAATGGCAGGGGATTTTGAAAAGGAGCGGATTACAGTGGGAAAGATCGTGATACAAAAAGAGACTACGCCGGACCCCGTCAGCCTCATTGGCAGGGAGGCAGGCGTGTGCTGGGGAGCGGATATAGAAGACAACGAAAAAAATTATAAAAGAGGTCTGGACTGTCTGGCATCGGGCCATGGAAGGACCTGGGAGTATCCGCAGGCGTATGTGGTGCTGGAAGGATATTCGGCGAGAGTTATCAGAGAGCTGTATACCCATATTGGAGGAGGACCGACGAGGCTGCAGGCGTCTACCAGATATATTGATTATCAAAAAGGCTTTGGTTATGTGATACCGCCAGCGGTGTCAAACAATCCTGGGGCAAAAGAGATCTATACGCGTGCCATGGATGAGATCAGGGAGGCTATGCAGCGCCTGGAAGCCTTGGAAATTCCCAGAGAAGACTGCGGGATGCTGCTTCCCTTGGGAATGGAGAGCAAAGTGGTGCTTCGCACCAACCTTCGGAATCTGATTGATATGGCGCACCAGCGTCTCTGTACGCGAGCCTACTGGGAGTACAGAGGCCTGATGAACGATCTGAAGAAGGAGCTGAGCGCTTATTCGGAAGAATGGAAATATCTTGTGGACCATTATTTTGTGGCAAAGTGCGAGGTGTCAGGCTTTTGCACGGAAAAGAGATCCTGCGGCAGGATGCCTAAAAGGTGAGCACCTTTCAGGCCACATACAGGTACATAAAAATAAAATGGCAAATGCTCCCGCCCATGACGAACAGGTGAAATACTTCGTGGGAACCGAAGCCTTTGTGCTTTGCATTGAAGATGGGCAGTTTCAGGGCGTAGATGATGCCGCCCGCGGTATAAATGATGCCGCCGGACAAAAGCCATAAAAAGGCGGCTGTGGACAGCGTGTCAAAAAGCTGTCCGAAAACGAGGACGCAGACCCATCCCATGGAGATATAGATCAAAGAGGAGAACCATTTGGGACAGGTAATCCAGCAGGCGTTGATCAACATGCCTCCGAGGGCGATTCCCCAGACGATGGCCAGAAGCCTGTATCCGATTTCCCTGTTCAGGACGATCAGACAAACCGGCGTGTACGAACCGGCGATCAGTACAAAGATCATCATGTGGTCAAGCTTTTGGAAGATCTGCAGCGCCTTTCCCGTCAGATTCACGGAATGATATGCGGCGCTGGCGCCGTAGAGCAGGATCATGCTGGCCATAAAGACTGTCATCGCGGTGAAACTGCGGCCGCCGGAAGTAACGCCTGCTTTCACCAACAGCGGTACTGCGGCAAAAACGGCAAGAAGCATACCAATAAAATGTGTGATGGCGCTGGCGGGTTCCCTGATTGTGATCTGCATAGATAAACCTCCTGTTATTTACTGTGAATGTCAAAATAACTTAACAAAAACCACAATATAAATCAATGGTATTATGTGACGTAGTTTTAAAAACTATGTATGGATAAAAAGATATTATATCAGAATAAAAGAAATGTCAATACTAATCTTCTTCGATTATTTGGATCTCAAGATAATCGAAGTCTATATTTTCTATAAAATTATCCTGCGTGAAACGCGCCTTGCTGTGGCGCTTGAAATCGGAAATGGTCTTGTCCAGCCAGATGGGCTTTCCCAGATCGAACTGATAACACACTTCCTCAAGAGCGTGAAAAACTTTATGAGTGCGGGTGTCCTCGCCGGCATCTGTGATACAGGTATCGCGCAGCATATGATTGTCCCGAAAAATTTTCGCCCACATACGAAACATAATGAATCCGCTCCTTTGCAAAGTGTTTTCTTGATTTTACCTTTTTAAAACATGGTTTGCAATAGGAATATTTCAGGTATGTCCTCATATATATAGAAAGGTATGGATAAAAAAGGATTAAATATTTGTGAATAATATACATTTTCAATACACTTTATGTTATACTGAATGTGAAATAGTACAGAAGGATTCCGACAAAGGAGTAATTATGGAACTGAAAGTGGACAATGGAGAGGGAGTTGACAGCTGGAAAGAGGTTACGTTAATTTATAACGCAGCATTGCGCCAGGTCCAGACAAAGATGGAGATACTCAACGATGAATTTCAGCATGTGCATCAGTATAATCCCATCGAACATATCAAAGCCCGTATCAAGACGCCGGAAAGCATTGTAAAGAAGCTGAAGCGGCACGGTTATGATTCTACCATAGACAATATGGTAAAATATGTGAATGATATAGCGGGAATACGGATTATCTGTTCTTTTACATCTGATATTTTCCGCATTGCGGATATGATTCGCGAGCAGCGGGATATCAAAGTGATTGCCGTGAAAGATTATATTACTTTCCCGAAAGCCAGCGGGTATAAGAGTTATCACATGATCATAACGGTGCCAGTGTATCTGTCTGACCGGAAAGTAGACACCAAAGTAGAAATCCAGATCCGCACTGTAGCTATGGACTTCTGGGCCAGTCTGGAGCACAAAATACATTATAAATTCGAGGGAGATGCGCCGGAGCACATCAAGAGCGAATTGGTAGAGTGCGCGAAACTGGTGTCTGATCTGGATGCCAGAATGTTGTCTCTCAATGATGAAGTCCTGGCCATCGCGCGGGAGGTCGGGGCCGCGGAAAGGAATGTGGTATAGAGTTTTACATAAACTTTATGAAAGATTTATCATCACAGAGAAAAGTCGCCTGCTTTGAGAAGGGATTCTTAAGGCAGGCGTCCTTTTTTATACAGCCTGTGCACCGGAAAGACGCATACAGGTATGAATTTATGTCCGGTGACAAATACGGCGTAAGACGGTATAAATGAGGAGTGCCCAGACACCTTTCGGCGCCTGGGCTATTATGAAAAAATCATCTAAAAGTCTGTTGCTTAACTATGATTAAAGTATACTGTTTAAATATGAATAAACTATGAACAACGTGTAAATAGTTGATGAATCTTACAAAAGAATCTGAAAAGAGAAAAATAAATTATGCAAATTATACAAAAATGGGAATGCGGAAGGATACAGGCAGAAAATTATGATATACTTATGGAAATATTTGACTGCAATGTTTAGGAATGCCTGAGGGAGCCGGGCGCGGAAAAAGAAAGATGCGGAATGAAAGATAAGAAGGGGCGGGCTATGGGAAGCGGAAATGAAAATAAAAAAGGCATAAACGTCAAAGGCATCATTGAAAAGGACACAGGCTTGAAAATGGGCGGACGGGAGAAAATCAGACGGCAGGCTATTCTGATTGTGCTGTCCTTTTTGGGAACTTACGGGGTATGTTATCTGCTGGAACTGACCGGCAGCACATATCCTGACTACAGCGTAATGTCATTGTTTGTCTGGACGGCAGTGTATCTGATGCTTGGGCATGTAAAAAAAGATCAGCCGAAACGTCATTTTGTTTTTGTGACGGCGGTCAGTTTTTGTTTTGCGCTGATCATGATCCTGGGATATCAGCTGGATAAATACGGCATGACGGAATGCGGCGTAAAGGGAAAGGGGCTGATCCTGATACGGTCGTTTTGCCTGGCGGCGGCGGTATTGCCTTTTTGGGACATGCTCTTTCGGCTGATCGGGAAAATCCCTGTGGGCCTGAAAAGCGAAGACAAACCGTGGAAACAGCGCAATGTCTTTTGGACTTGTTTTGAGGTGATCTTTCTGCTTTGGCTTCCGGTGTGGATGGCATATTATCCTATTGTCATGTCCTATGACTTTCACAGGCAGGTTAATGAGGCCTATAAGGGGTGGATCTGGTTCAATTCCTACCAGCCGCTGATCCACACATGGCTGATATGGCTGTTTCTGCAGATTGGCGGCGCGCTGGGTTCCAATGAACTGGGCATGGGACTGTTTACGCTGTTTCAGATGCTGATCGTATCGGCTGCCATGGCGTATGCGTGCTCTGTGATCTACAGGATCGTAAAGCGCAAGTGGGTCGTAGTCCTGACAGTGCTGTTTTACGGGATCCTGCCCTTTTGCTCCGTCTCTGTGATGGTGGGTACGAAAGACGCGATTTTCAGCGCTTTATTTCTGACTTTTGTCATTTTGTCCGCGGAGCGCTGCTTATATTGCGGGAAGCGCAGATGGATCATGGAAATTCCCATGGTGGTCACGGCGGTGCTCATGATGATGTTCCGTTATAACGCGCTGTATGCCGTGGCGGCTTTCGGCGTGCTCTCCCTGATCTTTGCAAAAGGAAGGGAAAAACTCAGGATCTTTCTGCTCTGCGCGCTTATGACGGTCGGCGGCAAGGCGGCGCAGGAGGGAATCCAGCACGGTCTCGGCACGCAGATCAGGGGGAGCGCGGTAGAAAAATACAGCCTGCTGATTCAGCAGTTTGCGCGGGTCGGATATTATCATGCCGAAGATATGGCGCCGGAGATCTATAAGCTGGTGGATAAGTATGTGACCGAGGAGTCGTGGCCTAAATATATGCCGGCGTTAGCGGACGCGTCCCGTTCGACCGGAGTGGATTTCGCCGCCGTCTGGGAAGTTGATATGGGACAGGTTTTCAGGGATTGGTTCAAAGTGGGGCTGGAATACCCCAATGAGTATATAGATGCTTTTTTATGCGTGACGGAAGGATTCTGGTTCCCTGATGACAGAACCTGGTGCGAGATGCAGGGATGGGGCAACGGGGACAGACATGGCGCCATCTTTACCAACAATTCCTCCGCTTCCGATACCTATGAGGGAATACAGCACCTTTCCAAATTCCCCTGGCTGGAGGAGCGGCTGGAGGATATTGTCAGCAACAATGCGTTTTATCATTGGCCGGTGATCTCCGTACTGTTTAAGTCTTCCACCTACACGTTGGGACTTTTGCTCATCACAGTGGCGCTGCTTTATAGAAAACAGAAAAAACAGGCTTTTATCTGCCTGTTTCCTCTGACCTATTTTGGAACGATGCTTCTGGGTCCCACCGTACAGTTCCGCTATGTGGTGCCTTTAATGATCACGCTTCCTGTGCTGGCCGCTTTGACCTGCGCCTCAGAGAAGCAAGAGAAAGACAGCAGCAAAGCGCCGCGGCCGTCAGAAGAGAAACCGCTTCCGCTATCCTCCAATGGACAGGCTCTTTAAAATAGATAGAAATATCGCTGTCAAAGCCCGCGGGGAAAGTAACGCGGATCCTGTTGTTGTAGCCGGAAGAAATTTCCAGGGGAATTTTTGTCTGCGTGTCTACACAGGTATAATATTTATATCGCGTCAGGGGAAAGTCGATAAATCCCGCCTCCCCGGAGGCCGTGACATGGCAGGAGAGGGAGGTGCCGTTTTTCACATAGTCCGTGTAAGAAATGCTTTCCGAGGGCGCGACCAGGTTGCTCTCAAAATTTTCCAAATCTGTACCTGTGGGAAGATATTCGCAGGAATACAGGGTCATGGAATTTAAGTCGTTGGTATCGTACACCCGATAGGGATCCTGAGAGAACATGTAGTCGTAAAAATACCAGCCGCAATTTACCGCAAGCAGCGTCAGCGCAGAAAGCAACACGGGCATGGCTGCGGTTTTGCCGTAACAGGCAAAAAAGGATTTCACGGAGAAACAACATGTGAAAGTAAGGAGCGCTATGGAAGGAGCCAGCAGCCTCCAGGGAAACTGCAGGGAATCAACAACAATCTTCGCCCAGCCGTTCCGGGAGGCGATGGCGTCCCAGGGGAAATAGCAGGTACTCATATACAGAAACAGACACCCGAACGCGGTGCAGACGCAGGCGGGTATAAATTCTCTGCGGCTGCGGCATTCTTTCAAGTGGCACAGCAGCAGATAGCAGAATAAAAACAGCCCCAGCAGGGGAAATATCCCAACGGATACGGTACATTCGTACGCGGCGCCGGAGGCGGTGACCAGCGTGGTGCCCGTACCGTGGCCGAAGAGAGAGAAAAGCTGGAGAGGGAAAACACCCAGTTCCTGAAAACGGTCCGCGTTGCTTCCCGTCCATTGACCGGAGACAATGTAGAGATCCGTGTTGTAGTAATCCAGAAAGGGTACCAGAAATCCCAGATTGAGAAGCACGGAAAGAAGCCCGGCCAAAACCAGCGGTTTGATCGTGTGGCGGCTTAAGGCAAACAGGCATACCGGCAGTATGATAAAAGCGGCCATCTCACAGCTCAGCACATGGCTCTGCACCAGACCGGTCAGGCCCAGAGCGGTGAGAACCGCATATCTGCGCCAATTTCCTTTTTCGCTTTCCGTCAGGATCAGATAAAAGCCGCAGAGGACGACTGGGAAGAACATCATGGCGGTGTATTCTCCCACAGCGGCTCTGGTGTATGTGTCGATCAGGCGGTATACAGACAGGGAATAGACTGCGCAGCCCAGCAGACCGATCTTTTTGCTGCGAAACATTCTTTTAAACATAAAATAGCTGAGCACCACCGTCCCCAGATTTACCGCCGCGGCATAAAGCTTGTAGGCCGCCTGCACGGAATAGCCGAAACGGCGGAGCAGCGCCGGAAAATACAGAAATGTATTGCTATACATAACGCCCACCGCATACCCGTAATCTTTTGCCCATACGGGATGGATCCTGACGGGAAATATGTGGTCGGACAGTCCTTTGGCGATGCCTTCGATCCGTAGCAGATGGAAAGGAATATCATGTCCCACGGGAAGATAGTCCGCATACAGCGGGTAGCAGCTGATTCCAAAGATCATACCCAGCGCAAGGATCACCCGGCGGGACGATCTGCCGCTTTTTAAAAAAAGCAGGCACAGATCCAAAAGCAGACACAGGCCCAGGGCGCGAACCAGATTTCGCTTATATCGGTCTGTGTTTTCTGTAATGCTGACGCCTGTGATACTGAGATAACCCTTGCCGGAAAAGGAGGCGCTCACTGTCAGGTCCGTAACGTTGCGGGCGATCTCCAGTTTTAGGGATTCGGTGTGGTAAGCAGGATCCAAGGCCCTGTCCTGACAGTGCAGTTCCAGAGAATTGAGCTGTGAACTGGATACGGATATCGTGTTTTCGTCCATGTTGGCGTTATAGTCGATGCGGATCGTGTAGGTCCCTTTGTCCAGGGACAGCTGGGGCGTTGTCAGGAAAACGCCGCCTTCGCTCATGGTATCGTCTGTTGTGACATCTTCGGCCACTACGGTGTTTTCAGAAACGATATACTCGTCCAGAGCGATGGCGCGGCTGTAAAGGTTACCCCGGTGGAGGAGCCACACAAAGAGCGCCGCCCCCAGGATGAACAGTTGGATTGCTGACAATAGTAAAAATGGTGATAGTTGTGTTTTGATCCTGTCATGTAAACGCATAAGATTCTCCATTCTTCTTCCTTCGGATTTCTGACATCAGATTGTTGAACGCCCACAGGCTGCAATCCCGATAAAATTATAATCAGGAGCGTGAGAAAATGCAAGATGCACTTTGGGACGTCCTGTAACACACTTTGGGACGTCCTGTAACTGTTACTTGTAATGAAAAAGAAAAAATGATAAAATGACAATATAATTAGTAAAAAGCCGCAGTACTGGAGGAAAATGGATGGATACTTTTATGGACAGGCTGACACAGCGTTTGACCGCACAGGAAATGATCAGGGCAAACACAGCTGCAGACACGGAAGAGATGAATAAATTAAAGGCACAGGTCGCAGAGTATAATCAGTGTCTGGAACAATTACGGAAATTGTTGGATGAGGAGATACAAAAACTAAAAAATACTCAGGTAAACGGTGAGAATATCAACCGCCTGACAGAGGAAGCCATTGCCAAAATCAGAGCCATACAGCAGGACAGCACCGGATCCCGGGAGATTCAGAAGCAGCTGTCCGAGCAATTGAATTCCCTGGAGAGACAGACAGGCAACACTCTGGGAGTCCTGGGAAAGCAGACCGATGAGAGACTGGGCTCCTTGCAGAAAATGACAGAGGAAAAACTGGGCGTGCTGGAAGGTCAGATCGGAGAAAAGCTGAATGAGCTGGAGAGCCGGATCGCGGAGCAGCTTGACACGCTGGAAAAACAGCTTGGAGCCTTGGAACAGCTGGCAAATGACCCTGCCGGCAATCTGGAAAAGCAGGTGTCGGAGAAACTTGGTTCGCTGGAAAAACAGGTGGGTGAAACGCTGGGACAGACGGACAAGCAGCTGGCCGAAAAATTCACCACACTGGAAGAGAATGTGCACAAGGAATGTGTCAAAGTGTATCGCAACGTGCAGGCTGTTGTGGTAGAAGAGAGCAGCAAGCAGAGCGAGACGGTGTCGGGCAGCGTATCCGGCGTAAAAAAGATGGGCGGCAAAGTAGGCGCTATTCTGGGGATTTCTGTTGGCGCGCTGATAGTTTCGCTGGGCAGCCTGATTCTGCAGATTATGCAGATGGCCCATTAGCAGGGGATATTGATTTATGGCGAAAGAATTGTGGAAAGCGGGAAATATGTTGTATCCGCTGCCGGTGGTCATGGTCAGCATGGCGGACAGGGATGGTAAATTTAATATTATCACGATTGCATGGGCGGGGACGGTTTGTACCAATCCGCCCATGGTCAGTATATCGGTCCGGCCGGAAAGGTATTCGTATCCCATCTTAAAAGAAACCGGGGAATTTGTGATTAACCTGACAACGAAAGATCTGGCCTTTGCCACCGATTTCTGCGGGGTAAAGAGCGGCCGGGATCTGGACAAGTTTAAGGAACTGGGACTGACGCCCCTTGCGGGAACGCAGGTGAGGGCGCCGCTTATCGCTGAAAGTCCGGTTAATATTGAATGCAGGGTGCGCGAGGTCATGCCTCTGGGGTCCCATGACATGTTTCTGTCGGATGTGGTGGCTGTCCATGCGGATGAGAAATACATGGATCAGAAGCGGAAGTTCCATCTGGAACAGGCAAATCCCATCGTATATTCCCACGGGGCTTATTTGTGCTGCGGGGAGCAGCTGGGCACTTTTGGCTACAGCGTAAAAAAGAAGTGACAGTTTGGCTAGAACGATGAATTGTTACAAAAAGAGAGAGCGGAGGCACAGGATCATAATGGAGCAGGAGAAAAAGAGGCGGAAAGAATGGATAAATTATGCTTTCTTCGGCATCCTTCTGGCACTGTATTCCCTGATGACGCTGCGGCTGTTTTACAGGCAGGCAACGGAGTATCAGGGAATTTATTATTCTGATATGAAGGCATATATCCTGGAGACGCAGGGGCTGGAAAGCGGTTTTAATTTTCCTTATCGCCTGTTTTTCTGGGTTTCCAGAGTGTGGATGCTTGCGGTATCGCCCGAAGCGGCGGTTGCCTTTACTACGATGCTGTTTAATTCGCTGGGTGTTTTTTTAGTAAAATATTATTTTGATGCTTTTTTGTCGGATTACGCGAAAAAGGAAGGGCTGCGCTGGAGCCTGTTCTGGCAGTTTATGTCTACGCTGGCAGTCTTTTCTCTGTTTTTTATGTCCATGGTTTATTCCCCCAGAGGAACTACTTTTTGGGGTTTTGACTACATCTATCGGTGTAACGGCATACTGACGCCCAATCCTTATTGGAACGCTACTTATCTGGCGGTGCGCCCTTTTACGGTGCTGGCCTTTTTTTTGTCGGCCAGGGTACTTTCGGAGTATGAGGAGCATTTTTCCGTCAAAGACGGGACCGCGCTGGGCGTTTCCGTGTTCCTTTCCACCTTTACCAAACCCAGCTTTACTTTCGTGCTCGCACCGGTATTGGCTGTTACCGTTTTTTGGAGGTTGTTCGCAAAACGGTTTGCGTGCTGGAAAAATACGGCGGCGCTCTGCTGTTTTTTCCTTCCCACGGCGCTTTTGCTGGTATATCAGTTTTTGGGGGTGTTCGTTGGAACCAATTCCAAAGGGGAGGAGACGGGCATCGGATTGGAGATTGGGAAAGCCTGGCATGTGTATTCGGCAAATATTCCTTTAAGCATCGTCATGGCCCAGCTGTTCCCGCTGACGGTTCTTGCGCTCAATTGGAAAGAATGGAAGAAAAACGGAGCATTCCGGCTGGCGTGGCAGATCATGCTGGCAGGTTTTTTGTCATTTTTGATTTTGTATGAAAAGGGATTTCGCTTTGAACATATGAATTTCTCGTGGGGTTATATGCACGGCCTGTTTTTTGTGTTCATGATCTCCCTGCTGCAGATGATAAAAAATATGATGAAACGAGAATATACGTTATATAAAGTCCTTCTGGCGCCCCAGCTTGCGACCTGTTTTTATCATCTGATCTGCGGCATCATCTTTTTTTGCTATTTGTATCAGGGAAATAATGCGGGGTGGTTTTGATGAAGAGAGAATGGAGATCGGAAGATAAAAAAAGGCTGCTCGCTTTTTGGGGGATTTTTCTGTTTGCAATTGTGGTCCGCTGTATCGGTTTTGGATCCGTGCCGGAAGGCGTCAACCAGGATGAGGCCATGGGAGCGATGGATGGCTGGGCGTTAGCGCAGTATGGCACAGATCGGTTCGGCACCAGACTGCCCGTGCACTTTGGCGCATGGCAGGTGAGTCAGATGAGCGTGCTGCTGTCTTACTGCATGATTCCCTTTATCAGGTTGTTTGGATTTCATATTCTGTCCATACGGCTCCCCATGCTGTTGATCAGCTGCGCGGGAGTGGCTCTTGTCTATCTGGTGGGTAAGGAACTGTTCGAGGAAAAGCTTGCTTTGGCGGTGATGGCGCTGACGGCTATCAACCCGTGGCATTTTATGCAGAGCAGATGGGCGTTGGACTGCAATTTGTTTCCCCATGTGTTTTTGATGGGATTTTATTTGCTGCTTCGGGGATTGAGGCAACGCAGATATTTATATCTGTCCATGGTCTTTTTCGGGCTGACGTTTTACTGTTACGGCATTGCGGTGTATTCCGTGCTTCCTTTTTTGGTGGTTTATGGAGCCTGGTGCCTTTGGAAAAGACAGCTTAAATTTCGGGAGATCCTGCTCTGCGGGCTGGTATTTGGCATGGTGGCGTTGCCGGAGATCCTGGTCATGGCGATCAATCTGTTTCACTGGGATACGATAGAAACGCCCCTGTTTACCATGAGCCGTTTTCCGGAGAGCACCCGCGGCAATGATATCCTGTTTTTGAATTTTTCGTTTGCCCAGCTGGGGAAAAATATCTGGGCCACGGTTAAAACCTGTCTTTTACAACTGCCGGATCATCTGTTTAACACGCTGCCTTTGTTTGGCCCGCTGTATCATATTTCCATCCCTTTTCTGGCAGCGGGGACAGTGATGTATACGCGCAGGCTGTTTCGGGAGCAGGACAGGGCGCGGCAGACAAAGCTGTTGGCGCTGTGGGGATTTCTGGTGATGGGGCTCTGGGTAGGGCTCATCACTTCAGATGTCAATGTGAACCGCATCAATATCATATTTTACCCATTGCTTTTTTTCTGCGGCTTCGGTTTGCAGGCTGCGTGTCGGCGCTGCCCCGGACTGCTGCCTGTAACGGCTGTTGCATATGCTCTTTGCTTTTTGTTGTTTTTAGGAAATTATTTCACTTCTTTCAGGGAAGAGATCAAAACATATTTCAATGTGAATTTTCTGGAGGCAGTGCGTGAAGCCGATGGAATGGACGGATATGAAAGGCTTTATATTACAGGAAATATGGACTGGCAGTATAATCTGGCGATGTCGGAGATCCTGACGCAGTATGCCTGCCGGATTGATGCTCTGTATTATCAGGGGAGGACAGATGACAACGATGGCAGAAAATTGCTGCCCTACTCGGAGCGCTATCATTTTATTGATGTGAAGTATCTTCAAAGCGCGGATCAGGAGGGATTGTATCTGATTCATGCATCGGAGCGGGAAAAACTGCCCTTTGAATCGGAAGTGATCGAAAAAATAGGGCGGTATCTACTTTTACAGCCGCGTTAGAGGCGGTGGGGGGAGTCTAACAGGCTCCCTCTTTTTACGGCGTCTTTTCCGAACTTTTGCCGGATAGAATCCAATGCGGCGTCCAATTTCTGCTGTTTTTCCGAGACAGGGGCGGCATAGTCGAACAGACTTAGCTGAACCGGCTCGCTGTCGGGAATCAGTTTTCCGGTGCGCAGGCCCAGCAGGCGGATGGGAGAATGATCCCACAATTCATCAAACAACGCCAATGATTGACGATAGATGATGTCCGTGGAGGCGGTAGGGGTCTCAAGAACCGCCTGATGGGATACGGAGCGGAAGGTGCTGTACTTGATCTCGGTACAGACCAGTCCGGCCCTGCTTTCTGCGGCCCGCAGCCTGCGGCCAACGGACTCCGCCAGCGTAAGAAGGATTCTGGCGGCATCCTGTCTGGTGACCACATCGCTTTCCAGAGTGGTAGAATTGCCGATTCCCTTCATTTTGGCCGGCTCTGGGAAAACGGCAGAATCATCCAGTCCGTTAGCATAACGCCAGAGAGTGGTGCCGTGGCTTTTGAGGTGGGACTCCAGTATGGCCGGATCGGCGGCGGCCAGGTCACCGATGGTCAGGATACCCAGCTTGCGCAGGGTATCCGCACTGGATTTTCCGCACATAAATAAAGAAGATACGGGCAGAGGCCACATCTTGTCCTGAATTTCCCAAGAGTACAGTGTGTGCACGAGATTGGGCTTTTTGAAATCGGAAGCCATCTTTGCCAATATCTTACGGTCGGAAATTCCTACGTTTACAGTAAAACCGAATTTTTGACAGACAGTGTCCCTGATCAGTGCCGCCGCGGCTTTTGGCGAAGTATATTTGGAAGAAACCGGGGAATAATTCATATAGCACTCATCGATGCTCACCTGTTCGATATCAGGACAAATACCTGCCAGATATTCCATCAGCAGGGAGCTCTTTTGATGGTAGAGAGCGTGGTCGGGAGGTACCAAAACCAGATTTGGACACTTGCGCAGGGCGTTCACCACCGGCTCTCCGGTGACAATACCGTAAGCTTTGGCAGGAATGGATTTCGCCAGTACCACGCCTTTTCGTTTGCTGATATCTCCGCCCACAATGGAGGGAATCAGACGCAGATCCGTATCACTTCCGGCTTCCAGCCGCGCAAGCGCAGACCAGCTTAGAAAAGCGGAATTGACATCAATATGGAAAATGACAGGTGCGTTCATACCGGAAACCTCCTGCATTTTTCGCAAAATCGCATAGAACCGCGATTTTGGCTTCGCGGCGCGTATGGCCGAACTGTTACAATCTGATTATACAGCATCGAAAAGCTACTTTACAAGCCCCTGAAATGCTGATAGAATAAAACCTGTTACGAAAATTGATCCGGAAAAATTAAGCAAAATTGGAAAACTTATGAAAAACATGAAGCCCAGTCATATAAAGTACAAATTTACATATATTAAAGTTACCGTATTGACCTTGTTTTGCTGTACCCTGTTTTTGAAGGGATATACGCCTTTTGAAAAGACCGGTGAAAATTACTTTCATGTGTCGGTGAACGGGGAGGACGTAGGGATTCTGGGGGATGCCCGGAGAGCGGAAGAACTCCTGACGCAGGCTCGTAAAAGTATTGCGATGGAAAGTGATGAACTGATTTTTATGGACTCTGATCTGCAGATGGAAAGGGAAGAGGTCCTTTGGGGAAAAGTGGATAAGGAAAGCGATATCCTGGAGCGTATGACTGCTGCATTGCAGGGAAGTGTGCATGAGACCATGCACCGTTCTTATACGCTGAAAGTAAACGAATATATGGTGAATTTGTCCAGCGTTGAAGAGGTTCAGGAATTGCTGCAGGCAGCCATCGATCAGTACGATGGCGAGGATAAATTCCGGGTGGAGTTACTCTATGCGCCTGACAGAGAGTTCAGTGTGCTCACAGCCAGAGTGGAGGACTCTTCCATTGCCGAAAAGGATAGCGCCGAACTCTATCTGGAGGGAGGAGTGCAGCCGGTTTTGTCCAACATGGGAACAAAAAAGGTTTTGCCGGAGGCGGAAAAAGATTTTGACGATTATGATCTGGGGATCCTGGATATGGGTTTTGCGGAGAAGGTGGAGATCGTGGAGGCATACCTTCCGGAGAGTCAGCTGACCCCGGTTTCAGAGGCCATTGACCAGGTTACCAGTAAGCAGGAAACTCCGGGCGTATATGAGGTAGTACAGGGGGATACGCTGTCGGAGATCGCTATTAAGGTGGATATTCCGATCGACCGCATTATCGAGATGAACGACAGCCTGGAAGATGAAAATTCCACGCTGCAGATCGGTCAGAAACTGGTGATCACCGTTCCGGAGCCGGAGTTGTCTGTGGTCAGGGTAGAAGAAAATTACTATGAGGAAACGTATGATGCTGACGTAGTCTATATTGAGAACGATAACTGGTATACCAATCAGACAGTGGTACATCAGCAGCCTTCCGCCGGTTTCCGCAAAGTGGTGGCGGATGTTTCTTATTTAAATGACGAGGAAGTATCGAGAGAGATCCTGAAGGAAGAGATCGTCATGGAGGCGGTGGCGAAAGTGGTGGAACGCGGAACGAAGACGCCGCCGACTTATATCAAACCCATATCGGGAGGCCGCCAGAGTTCCGGTTTTGGAAGACGTTCGGCGCCTACCAGGGGAGCCAGCACCTATCATAAGGGCATCGACTGGGCAACGCCCACCGGAACTCCCGTTTACGCTTCCTGCGGCGGGAAGGTATCCAGAGCCGGATGGGGAAGCGGCTACGGATATGTGGTATATATCGACCATGAGGATGGCAGACAGACCCGTTACGGACATCTGAGCAAGATCCTGGTGAAAGTGGGAGATACGGTAAAACAGGGTGAAAAGATCGCGCTGAGCGGTAATACCGGCGTCACCACAGGACCTCATCTGCACTTCGAGATTCTGATCAACGGAACGCAGGTGAATCCTCTGAAATACCTTCAGTAACAGTAAAAGAAAGCTGAACTGTTACCCTTTCAGTAAGCGGGAACAGGCATTCGATTTACAAAAAGTGAAAAATATGGTAAAGTGGTTAAAAGTGTAAAAAGAATATGACCTTAAGCAGAGGAATAAATAGATGGAACAATATGCAATAAAGGGCGGTAACCCGTTGGTGGGAGACGTGGAGATAGGTGGTGCGAAAAATGCAGCGCTTCCTATTCTTGCTGCTTCTATCATGACGGATGAGACCGTATATATAGATAATATGCCCGATGTCAGGGATACCAACGTGCTGTTGGATGCCATGGGCAGTATCGGGATTATGGTAAAGCGTCCCGACAGGCACAAAGTCGTGCTCAATGCCGGAAATGTGAATAGTCTGGTGGTGGATGACGAATCCCTCAAAAAGATCAGGGCTTCCTACTACTTTTTGGGAGCGTTTTTAGCAAAATATAAGCATGCGGAAGTGGTTTTGCCCGGAGGGTGCGACATCGGATTCAGAGCCATTGATCAGCATATTAAAGGATTTCGTGCCCTGGGAGCGGTGGTAACTATAGAGCACGGCCTTATCAAGGCGCATGCCGATCGGCTGGTGGGCAGCCATATTTATATGGATGGCGTCAGCGTGGGCGCCACGATCAATGTAATGATGGCTGCAACCCTGGCGGAGGGCGTGACGATCATTGAAAATTCCGCGAAAGAGCCTCATGTGGTGGATCTGGCCAACTTTTTGAATAGCATGGGGGCCAATATCAAGGGTGCGGGTACGGATGTAATCCGTATCAAAGGCGTACAGAAACTGCACAGCACGGAGTATACCATTATACCCGACCAGATCGAGGCAGGCACTTTTATGTTCGCGGCCGCCGTCACGAAAGGTGATGTGACGGTAAAGAATGTGATCCCCAAGCATCTGGAATCTATCACAGCTAAACTTTTGGAGATCGGATGCGAGGTGGAAGAAATAGACGACTGTATCAGAGTGGTGGCATCCAAGCCGTTAATCCACACCCATGTAAAAACGCTTCCCTATCCCGGATTTCCCACAGATATGCAGCCGCAGATCACGGTGGCGCTTGCTTTGTCAAAGGGCACCAGCATTGTGACGGAGACGATTTTTGAAAATCGTTTTAAGTATGTGGACGAGCTGACCAGAATGGGAGCCAACATTAAAGTGGAAGGGACTACTGCCATTATAGACGGGGTGGAAAAGTATACCGGAGCCAGCATTTCCGCACCGGATCTTCGGGCGGGCGCAGCCCTTGTCATTGCGGCTCTGG
The DNA here is from genome assembly GCA_947629645.1 of uncultured Acetatifactor sp. Classification (GTDB taxonomy): domain Bacteria; phylum Bacillota; class Clostridia; order Lachnospirales; family Lachnospiraceae; genus Acetatifactor. Next base: position 44,277 of record CANREV010000016.1, read on the forward strand.
CGGCGGAGGGCACGTCCACGGTGGATGACATCAGATACATCCAGCGCGGCTACGAGGATTTCCATCTCAAACTGCAGAATCTGGGAGCCCAGATCGAACTGGTACAGACGGAGAAAGATTTCCAGAAATTTAAGTTAAAGATCGGTTAAAAAGCTGTTGACAGCGCAGGCTGTTTATAGTACTGTAGTGATAGCAATTAAATAGAGTTCTCTTATTCAGAGTTGGTGGAGATACATAGGATCGATGAAGCCACGGCAACCCCCCTGCAGGAAGGTGCCCACCTGAGCGAATGTGAGTCGAACAATAAGAGGATGGTGATCGAAAGATTTAAAGTCCGCTTATTCGTAAGCGGATTTTTTAGTTTCTTTCGACAGATTCAGTTACCGTAAACTATTTTCAAGGAAAGGAAATTACAAATGGAAAAACACTTATTTACATCAGAATCCGTAACGGAAGGACATCCTGACAAAGTCTGTGATGCCGTATCCGATGCGATCCTTGACGCCTGCATGGCGCAGGATCCCATGAGCCGTGTGGCTTGCGAAACCGCATGCTGTACCGGGTTTGTGCTGGTGACCGGAGAGATCACTACAAAAGCTAATCTGGATATTCCCGCTATCGTGCGGGACACTGTAAACGAGATCGGTTATAATGATGCCAAAACCGGATTTGACGGACATACCTGTGCTGTTATGGTGGCGCTGGATAAACAATCCCCCGATATCGCCATGGGGGTTGACAAGGCGCTGGAGGCAAGGGAACTTAAGATGAGTGATGCTCAGATCGAGGCCATCGGAGCGGGAGATCAGGGCATGATGTTCGGTTATGCTTCCAATGAGACTCCGGAACTGATGCCTTATCCTATCTCACTGGCTCATAAGCTTACAAAGCAGTTGACTAAAGTCCGCAAGGACGGCACTTTGAAATATCTTCGTCCGGACGGCAAGAGTCAGGTTTCTGTAGAGTATGATGAGAACGGTAAGCCGCTGCGTCTGGAAGCGGTAGTGCTCTCTACCCAGCACGATGAGGATGTGACACAGGAGCAGATCCGCAAAGACATCCAAAAGTATGTGTTTGATCCGGTGCTTCCTCAGGAAATGATCGATGATAAGACGAAGTTCTTTATCAATCCTACCGGCCGTTTTGTGATTGGGGGACCTCACGGCGATGCTGGCCTTACGGGACGTAAGATCATCGTAGACACTTACGGCGGATATGCCCGTCACGGCGGCGGCGCTTTCTCCGGCAAGGACTGCACCAAGGTGGACAGAAGCGCGGCTTATGCGGCCCGTTATGTGGCAAAGAATATTGTGGCGGCAGGGCTTGCAGAGAAGTGTGAGATCCAACTGTCCTATGCGATCGGCGTTGCCCAGCCGACATCTGTTGCCGTAGACACCTTTGGCACCGGAAAACTGTCCAATGAAAAGCTGGTGGATGTGATCCGCGAGAACTTTGACCTTCGTCCTGCGGGCATCATCAAAATGCTGGATCTGCGCAGGCCCATTTACAGGCAGACAGCGGCTTATGGCCACTTTGGCCGGGATGATCTGTCCCTTCCCTGGGAGGCTTGTGATAAAGCGGAAGTTCTGAAAAAGTACATATAGGCTGGTGTCCTGTTACAGGGTGCGGCCATCGCCTTTGCGATGACCGCGCCCTTTTTCGGTAATAAGCCCTTCGCGCTGTAAAGGCGAGGCTTAAAACGTATGCGGCCGCAAAGCCCGAATCGTGTTTTGTTCCTTTACAAAACTTTTAAATTTCAGTATATTAAAAGAATAAAGGTTAAGAAAATTCAGCATATCGAAGGAATAAAGGTAAAGAAAAGGAGCGCAGGAATGGCATTTGCACATCTTCACGTCCATACGGAGTATTCCCTTCTGGACGGTTCCAATAAAATCAAAGAGTATGTCGCACGGGTAAAGGAACTGGGTATGAACAGCGCGGCCATCACGGATCACGGCGTCATGTACGGCGTTATCGATTTTTACCGGGCGGCCAGGGCGGAAGGCATCAATCCTATTCTGGGCTGTGAAGTTTATGTGGCGCCAAATTCCCGCTTTGACAAAGAGCTGACGGGCGGTGAGGACAGGTATTATCATCTGGTGCTGTTGGCGGAAAACAACAAAGGCTATGCCAATCTGATGAAGATCGTCAGCAAGGGCTTTACGGAAGGTTATTATTACAGACCCCGGGTGGATATGGAGGTGCTGGAGCGGTATCACGAGGGAATCATAGCGCTTTCCGCCTGTCTGGCGGGGGAAGTGCAGCGGTATATTGTCAAAGGACTGACGTCTGAAGCGCGAAAAGTGGCGGAAAAATATGAGAGCTGCTTCGGCAAGGGGAATTTTTTTCTGGAATTGCAGGATCACGGTCTTCCGGAGCAGAGAATGGTCAATACGGAACTGTTGAAAATGAGCAGGGAATTGGACATTCCGCTGGTTGTCACCAACGATGTCCATTACACCTATGCGGAGGATGCGGATTCCCATGATATCCTTCTGTGCCTTCAGACAGGTAAGAAGCTTGCCGATGAGGATCGGATGCGCTATGAGGGCGGCCAGTATTACGTCAAAAGCGAAGAAGAGATGAAGGCTCTTTTTCCCTACGCGTGGGAAGCTGTGGAAAATACGCAGAGGATCGCGGACCGGTGTCATGTGGAGATCGAGTTCGGCGTCACCAAACTGCCGCATTATGAAGTGCCGGACGGCTACGATTCCTGGACCTATCTGAACAAGCTCTGCGATGACGGTATGAAAGAGCGTTACGGCGATGGAACCCAGCCCGCGGGAGACACAGGACAGACGCTGCAGGAAAGGCTTCATTATGAACTGGACGTTATCCGCACCATGGGATATGTGGATTATTTCCTGATCGTGTGGGACTTTATCAATTACGCGAAATCCAACGGTATCCCTGTGGGACCCGGCAGAGGGTCGGCGGCGGGCAGCATCGTCTCCTATTGTCTGAAGATCACCAATATCGATCCCATCAGATATAATCTGCTGTTTGAGCGTTTTCTGAATCCGGAGCGCGTTTCCATGCCGGATATTGATATTGACTTTTGCTTTAACAGGCGGCAGGAGGTCATTGATTATGTGTGCAGGAAATACGGCGCGGACAGGGTGGTGCAGATCGTAACATTCGGTACTTTGGCCGCCAAGGGCGTCATCCGTGATGTGGGGCGTGTCATGGACCTGCCTTACGCCTTTGTGGATTCCATTGCCAAAATGATTCCCAATGAGCTCAATATCACGATTGACCGCGCGCTGGAGATGAATCCGGAATTTCGCAGGCTTGTCCAGGAGGACGAACAGGTTCATCATCTGATTCAGATGTGTAAACGCCTGGAGGGACTGCCGAGGCACACGTCCATGCACGCGGCGGGAGTAGTCATATGTCCTAAGCCCGCCGATGAGTTCGTCCCTCTGTCCAGGGGAAGCGATGGTTCTATCACCACTCAGTTTACCATGACTACGCTGGAAGAACTGGGATTGCTTAAAATGGATTTTCTGGGACTGCGAACGCTGACTGTAATCCAGGATGCGGTAAAGTTTGTGGAGAAGCGTACGGGAAAGCATATCGATATCGACAATATTGATTACAACGACCCGCAGGTGCTGGCATCGATCGGTTCCGGCAAAACGGACGGCGTATTTCAGCTGGAAAGTACGGGGATGAAGAATTTTATGAAAGAGCTGCGCCCGCAGAATCTGGAAGATATCATTGCGGGAATCTCATTGTATCGTCCCGGTCCCATGGACTTTATTCCTAAGTATATCAAGGGCAAGAACAATCACAAGGATGTGGCGTATTCCTGTCCTCAGCTGGAACCCATACTGAAACCAACCTACGGCTGCATTGTTTATCAGGAGCAGGTTATGCAGATCGTGCGGGACCTGGGCGGATACACGCTGGGCAGGAGCGATCTGGTGCGCCGGGCGATGAGCAAAAAAAAGCAGTCGGTTATGGAAAAGGAGCGTGCGAATTTTATTTACGGCAATGAGGAGGAAAACGTTCCGGGATGTGTGGCAAAAGGCATTGATGAAAAAATAGCAAGTGGTATTTATGATGATATGATGGACTTTGCTAAATATGCATTTAATAAATCCCATGCAGCGTGCTATGCAGTGGTGGCATTACAGACAGCCTATTTAAAATATTATTATCCTGTAGAATTTATGGCGGCTTTAATGACATCTGTTATAGATAATCCGAAGAAAGTTTCCGAGTATATCCTGACCTGCAGGAATATGGGGATCCGTATGCTTCCGCCGGATATCAACGTAGGCGAGAGCGACTTTTCCGTGACAGGGGATGGTATCCGGTATGCACTGACGGCAATCAAGAGCATCGGAAAGCAGTTTACAGATGATATCGTGGCGGAAAGGGAACAGAGAGGAAGTTTTGCCAACCTTCAGGATTTTATCACCAGAACCGCGGATATGGATTTAAACAGGCGGCTGATCGAGAATCTGATCAAAGCGGGGGCGCTGGACAGTCTGGGAGGGACCAGAAAACAGTTCATGAGCGTCTATGTTCAGATTCTGGATCACGTTGTCAGGGATAAAAAAAATAATCTTGCCGGACAGATTTCTCTCTTTGACATTGCCGGGGAAAATCAGAAGGACGAGTTTGATATCCGGCTGCCTGATGTAGGTGAATATTCCAAGGAAATGCTGCTGGCTTTTGAAAAGGAGGTTCTGGGGATCTATCTGAGCGGCCATCCTCTGGAAACGTATGAAAAGCTTTGGAGAAGCTATATTACAAATACGACAAACGATTTTGCGCTGGATGAGGAGAGCCAGACGGTTTCCGTGGCGGATCAGTCCGGCGTGGTGGTAGGCGGGCTGATCGCAAATAAGACTATCAAGTACACAAAAAACGATAAGGTAATGGCTTTCTTAAATCTGGAAGATCTGGTGGGTAATGTGGAGGTTGTGATCTTTCCCAGAGATTATGAAAAGTATAGCAGTATCCTCCGGGAAGACGCCAAGATCTTTATCAAAGGGCATGCCTCCGTGGAAGAGGAACGGGACGGGAAGGTGATCTGCGAGCAGATTGTCACCTTTGAGGAAGCGGAGCTGGCTGGCGGGAAGCCCATCTTCCGGGGCCAGAGAAGGGTTCAGGGAGCCGGAGGAGGCGGTCCGGCCTCTGACGGCAGCCACACCGCTGGCGCTTCCAAAGGAAAGGCCCGGTCCATACCAAAGGGCGTCTGGATCCAGTTTCCGGATATACAGGATTATAACGCCAGAAAGCAGGAATTATTTTCCGCCATCGCGTCATCGGAGGGCAGCGATAATGTGGTTGTCTATCTGAAAGATACGAAGGGGTACAAACTGCTTCCCCCAGACAGCAGAGTGTCCGCGGACAGCGGGCTGTTGGAAAAGCTGGGTGGACTGTTTGGGGAAGAAAATGTAAAAATCAGGTGATTCTGCGGCACAACCTATTGAAAACCGCTGTAAAAAGGATTAAAATAGGGTCTTAGATATACTTTTAAGTATATCCTCAGGAGGTAACATCATGGCAAAAGAGATTAAAACGATTGCCGTTCTGACCAGCGGCGGAGATGCACCGGGAATGAATGCCGCTATCCGTGCAGTTGCCCGTACGGCGATCGCCAGAGGACTTAAGGTAAAAGGTATCAAGAAAGGCTATAACGGCCTTTTAAATGAAGAGATTATTGACCTGGAGGCACGCAACGTCTCCGATATTCTCCAGAGAGGCGGCACTGTGCTCGGCACGGCAAGATGTCTGGAATTTAAAGAGTTGGAATATCAGAAAAAGGGAGCCGAGATCTGTAAAAAGCACGGGATTGACGGCATTGTAGTAATCGGCGGGGACGGTTCTTACCGCGGAGCGCAGGCGTTGTCCAGACAGGGGATCAACACCGTGGGGCTGCCGGGAACGATCGATCTGGATATTGCGTGCACCGATTATACGATCGGATTTGATACCGCTGTGAATACAGCCATGCAGGCGATCGACAAGGTAAAGGATACCTCATCTTCTCATGAGAGATGCAGTATCATAGAAGTTATGGGACGTAATGCCGGCTATATCGCACTCTGGTGCAGTATCGCAAACGGGGCGGAAGATGTGCTGCTTCCCGAGAAATATGACTTCAACGAGCAGGAGATTATCAATCATATCATCGAGAGCCGCAAGAGAGGCAAGACCCACCATATCATCATCAACGCGGAAGGCATCGGGCATTCCACCTCTATGGCGCGAAGGATTGAGGCGGCCACCGGTATGGAGACCCGCGCTACCATCCTCGGCTACATGCAGCGTGGAGGAAGTCCTACCGCCATGGACCGCTACTATGCGTCCATCATGGGAGCATACGCGGTGGATATTATGCTTCAGGGTAAAACGAACAGAGTGGTAGGTTATAAGAACGGAGAGTTTGTGGATTTTGATATTGAAGAAGCATTGGCGATGAAGAAGAGTATTGATGAATATCAGTATGAAGTTTCACAGGTTCTGACAATTTAGCATTGAAATGATATCCGATATCATTTATGAGACGGCTGTTCCGATAAAGAGCAGCCGTTTTCTAAATCGCGGATAAAAATTATATTTTATTGGGAAGCGGCGCACCAGGCCTGAAGGGTCTGTGTCAGAAGCAGGGATTCGGCCGGACTTTGCGTGAAAGGAGAGAGAATGTGATTACCAGCAATTCCAACCCTAAAGTCAGACAGATTATACAGTGGCAGAATAAAGCGGGCGAGAGACGCAGCGCGAACATTTTTCTGATCGAGGGGTTTAAGATGTTTGAGGAAGCGCCGGAACAAAAGATCCGACAAGTATTTGTTTCTTCAGACGCTTCAGAGAGAATTGGAGCGGACCCTGTTTTGAGGGAACGGTTGGAACGAATCGGATATGAGGAGGTAGCGGGAGATGTCTTTGCGCGGATGTCGGACACCCGGACGCCGCAGGGAATCCTGTGTGTGGTCGAACGGCCGCAATATTCTCTGGAGCAGCTATTGCAGACAGAGGATCCCCTGCTGGTGGTATTAGAAGACCTTCAGGATCCGGGAAACCTGGGAACTATCATCAGAACGGGAGAAGGCGCAGGAATAACAGGCGTTATAATGAGCGGTCATACAGTGGATCTCTTTAATCCGAAAACGATACGCGCTACCATGGGATCTGTTTTCAGAGTTCCTTTTGTGTATGTGGAGGATCTTTTGCATACCATACAGCGCTTGGATCAAAAGGGGATCCATACCTATGCGGCCTGCCTGCAGGAGAGTATGTATTACGATTGTTATTCTTATAAGGAAGGAACAGCTTTCCTGATAGGCAACGAAGGAAAGGGGCTGACGCAGGAGATTGCGGCGCAGGCACGGCATCATTTGAAAATCCCCATGGAAGGGGAAGTGGAATCTCTTAACGCGGCAGTTGCCGCCGCACTGCTGGTATATGAGGCGCACCGGCAGAGAAAAGGGAGATAGCTGAAAGGAAAAGCATAAAAATTAAACTACGAATTAATTTTAACACAATAAAACCCTGACAGGCAGGAGGAGAGAAAATGAAAATAGGATTTATAGGATTGGGAAATATGGCCGGAGCCATGATAGGAGGAATGTTAGAGAAAAAGATGGTGTCGCCGAAAGACGTGATCGGATCATCCAGAACGGCTGCCACAAGAGATAAAATTAAATGTAAATATAATATTAACACTACGGAAACCAACTGTGAGACAGCGGCGCAGTCGGATATTTTATTCCTTGCGGTAAAACCTGTTATTTTAAAAGATGTCATAGATGAGATCAGGGATGCGGTAAAACCTGACGCGTTGGTAGTCAGTATTGCGGCAGGGAGGGATCTTAATTTTTTAAAAGAGGCTTTCGGCAGGCCTGAGCTCAAAATTATCCGTTGTATGCCCAATACGCCGGCTTTGGTCTTGGAGGGATGTACCGGGGTCTGCGCCGGAGAAGAAGTGCCGCAGGCGGATTTGCAGCGTGTAGTGGATCTGATGGGATCCTTTGGCAGGGCTATCGTGGTGCCGGAGCGGCTGATGGATGTGGTAGTAGGCGTCAGCGGCAGTTCGCCGGCGTATGTGTTTCTGTTTATTGAAGCCATGGCGGATCAGGCGGTGGCTGAGGGTATGCCCAGAAAGCAGGCATATGAATTTGCGGCGCAGGCTGTGCTGGGCAGCGCCAAGATGGTTCTGGAAACCGGAATGCATCCCGGAGAGCTGAAAGATATGGTATGTTCTCCTGCCGGAACCACCATTCAGGCGGTAAAAGTATTAGAAGAAACGGGTCTGCGCGCGGCTGTCATGAATGCTGTGGAGGCCTGCGTGGAGAAGTCAAGAAATATGTAGCCGGCGCTCCCTCAGCCAGGCTCAAATGAGTTTCATTCATGCAGGCATGTTGTTGCTCATTTGAGTCTGGCAGGCTGACCGGTTACAAATATGATGCAATTCTGATGCAAAAACTTGACAAATAGTTTTCACTTTGCTATGATGGGTTCCGTAACAAATTTAACAACTTTGTAATATTTATACCAAATGTAGGCAATGCTATTGTTAATATTTGTTTTTGGAGGTAAATAGAATGGCAAAGAGTAGAAAGCTGTTTGCTGCGTTGACGGGAATTACAATGTCATTTGTCATGCTGGCTGAGATGAGCGTGACCGCACAGGCGGCCGGCGCAGGCCAGATCGAAGATCTGCGGGGCGGGGTAGCGTCTATCCTGAATCCTGCTTCTGCAAATTCTGCGGAGATCGTGAATGCTACGGCAAAAGAGTTAAATGTGGATCTCGAGCATCAAAAAGAGGAGCAGATTGAGACTGGCACGCTGGTGATGGCAAACGTGCAGAACGCTTTAAACGTAAGAAGCGATGCCAATGAGGAAGCCTCAAAGGTCGGGAAATTATATAAGGACTGCGGAGGCACTATTCTGGAGAGGAGAGACGGCTGGACGAAGCTCCAGTCAGGCAATATTATTGGCTGGGCATCTGACGAATATCTTTTATTCGGGGAGGATGCGTTGACGCTTGCCAATGACGTCGGGCGAATGATTGCCGTGGTCGATACGGAGACGCTGCGCGTCAGGACGCAGCCCGGTACGGATACCGGAGTGCTGGGGCTGCTTCCCAAGGGAGAGATTGTGGAAGTCCTGAGCAAAAGCGATGACGGCTGGGTGTGCATTGATTATGAAGGCGCAGACGGCTATGTGTCGTCCGAATATGTAGTCCTTGATTTTCAGATCGATGCGGGAGAAACCATGGAGGAGATCAAGGCCAGAGAAGAAGCGGAAGCTGAGGCAAAACGCCATGTCAACTATGGCGCATATACCACAGATGCCGATACGACCCTGCTGCTGGCGGCGCTGATCCAGTGTGAGGCAGGCGGAGAGTCCTACGATGGACAGCTTGCTGTAGGTGCGGTTGTCATGAACCGTGTCAGAAGCGGCGCATATCCTGACAGTATTCACGGTGTCATCTATGCTTCGGGACAGTTTACGCCCGCTTTGAACGGCAAGGTAAACGCGCTGTATGAGTCCGGAAAAATCAAATCCAGTTGTATTCAGGCCGCGCAAGAGGCTGTTTCCGGTGTGTCCAATGTGGGAGCATGTACGCATTTCCGCCGCAACAATGGGCGTGAGGGCATTGTGATTGGCAACCATGTATTTTATTAACCGGACGATTGCGCTTTGGCAACAGGCAATCAATAGAATTATTTTTGTAAGGGCATTCTGAAAAGAAGCTGCCGTCTTTACGGATGAGAATAAAATTCGTGAACCGGCAGCTTTCTTTTTATGGATCTGCAGGTCGGCTGTTGAATGGCAACGGCTCATCCATGCAGCGCCGAAAAGCGGGATGCAGATGTGTGTAGAAATGGCTTGCCTGAAAGGTATTTTTGTAGTAAACTAGGGCTAACATATAGATAAGGAGTGATGGAATGTCCGAGATTATGACTATGATGATGATCATCTGGCTGGTGGTTCTGATCATAGCTATCGTTGTAGAAGTGCTGACTATGGGATTGACAACGATCTGGTTTGCAGGAGGCGCTCTGATAGCTATTATTGCAACGTTGATCCATGCGCCTGTGGCGGTGCAGGTGATTCTGTTTTTTGCGGTTTCCCTGTTATTACTTTTCTTTACCAGACCTGTGGCGGTCAGATATTTTAACAGGGATCGTGTGAGGACAAATGTGGAGAGCCTGGTGGGCAGACAGGCGATCGTAGTCAGTGAGATCGACAATCTTCAGGGAATCGGGCAGGTGACGGTAAGCGGCCAGCAGTGGAGCGCCAGAAGCTTTCATGATAAGGTTACAATCCCTGTGGGCGCTGTCGTTAACGTAATGTCCATCCACGGTGTTAAACTGATCGTGAAGCCGGATGACCAGCTAAAGGATCTGAATCCTGCGCCTTCCCCTGTTCCTGAGCCTTTGAGTGTGTCACAGATGGAAGAGCTGGAGGAGAAGAATACCTGACGGGCAGCGGCCAACGGGTAAACGGTTCCTTACAAGTAAGAAAGCGTTGTGAGAAAACAGCGCGGAAAGAGGTTAAGCATGTATATCTTTTTTATTATCCTTGTCGTAGTGGTTCTTGTGATTGCAGTTTCCTGCTTTAAAATCGTACCTCAGGCGCAGGCATATGTGATTGAGCGCCTGGGCGCTTATCAGGGAACATGGTCTGTGGGATTTCATGTGAAGGCGCCCTTTGTCGATAAGGTGGCAAGAAGGGTAAATTTGAAAGAGCAGGTGGCTGATTTCCCGCCTCAGCCCGTTATCACAAAGGATAACGTAACCATGAGAATTGACACGGTAGTATTCTATCAGATCACAGATCCCAAGCTGTTTACTTACGGCGTGGAGAATCCCATGATGGCGATCGAAAATCTGACGGCGACCACGCTCCGTAATATCATTGGTGATCTGGAGCTGGACCAGACTCTGACAAGCCGTGAGACCATCAACACCAAGATGCGCGCCGCACTGGATATCGCAACTGACCCCTGGGGGATCAAGGTCAACCGCGTGGAGTTGAAAAATATTATTCCTCCCGCGGAGATCCAGAATGCTATGGAGAGACAGATGAAAGCCGAGCGTGAAAGACGTGAAGCTGTTACCAAGGCGGAAGGTGAGAAGAAGGCGAAGATTCTCGAGGCAGAAGGAGCAAAAGAATCGGCTATTCTGCGTGCGGAGGCAGATAAACAGTCAGCTATCCTGCGTGCGGAAGCTGAGAAAGAGAAGATGATCCGCGAAGCGGAAGGTGAGGCGGAAGCAATCCTGAAAGTCCAGCAGGCCAATGCGGAAGGTATCCGTCTGCTGAAAGATGCGGGTGCAGACGAGGCAGTATTGAAGATCAAGAGTCTTGAGGCATTTGAGAAAGTTGCGGATGGTCAGGCTACTACCATACTTCTTCCCGCGGAACTGGAAGGTATTGCAAGTCTGGGAACTGCTCTGAAAGAGGGCGCAAAAGCTGTCAGGTAAGGCTGTCGGCCAATGATTGAGCCATTTTCCATAAGCGTGATAGCGGTGTTGTTTCACCGGTATCACGCTTATGTCTGTATGTGATGAAGCGATGTGACGGCTTAGCCAAAGACCGGACTGTTACGCTGCAATACACAGGGTAAGGAGAACATACATGAAGGGCAGACGGCAGGATAGACGGAGAATTTTTTTTCTGCTTGGCGGGATCTTTATATTTTGCATTTTGTTGATGCTCATTTTTGTGGTCCGGTTTTACCACAGAACTCGTGGGATTACTTCCAGTGCGGAGCGTGAAAAAGATTTTGCCGCTTTGCTTCAGGACGACTATGATGGTGTGATTTTGTCCACGTTTGCGCCAGACTGCTTCAATGTTGAGGATTTTTCGCATTATCGGGGTGTCTCCATGGTGCGGGCGGATCATGCGTTCGTCAATCTGGCGGATATCGGCGACTATTTGGATTGTTGTTTCGCGTCAAACGAAAAGGTTTCAACTGTCTATATCGGGCTGGACCCCTATCAGATCAGCGGATTGTACGGACATCACGCTTCTCTTTATGCGAGAGACTATAAAAAATATCTGACGGACCAGGTGAGCAGGCATCCCAAAGTAGCCTTTGAGGTATTGCTGCCCTTTTGTTCCTTGGAAGTTTTGCATACTCTGTCTGAAAGCGAACTTGCAAGGTTAGTGGAGGCATACCGCAATTTTGTGAATATCTGCGCTCCCTATGAAAATGTGACCATCTATTTTGCCGGATTTGAGGAGTGGCTGATCGCCAATCCCGGAAATTACGATGACGCCGGGGGATATCGCGCCGAGACTATCAGCGCTGTAGTGGTCAAGACGTTTGAAGGCGGTCGTTATGAATTGAACGGCGGCAATATGGAAGAACGGTTTGCCAGTATGACGGAGCTTGCGCAGGCGGCTCCCGCTAATGATATCCCTGATCTTTCCCAATGGTGTCTGATCTGTTTCGGCGACAGTATCTTTGAATATAACGCGGGCAGCTTTTCCGTACCCGGCGTTGTAGCGGGATTGTCGGGCGCGCGGGTCTATAATTGCGGGCAGGGAGGTACTCCGGCTGCGGAGACTTATGGAGAGAGATTGTCTCTTGGCCAGATGGTGTCGCATTTTTCCGAGAGGGATCTTTCCGGCCTGGAGGAGAAAGACAATTTTGTATCGGGACTGACAGCATATATGGAAGAGGCGCATGAGGAGAGAAATGTTTGCTTCATTCTGAACTTTGGCTTAAATGATTATTTTGAGGGCCATCCCATCGAGGATCCTGCGGATCCGTATAACATTACAACTTTCGCCGGGGCGCTGCGTTCCGGCATCCGCGATTTACAAAAATCATATCCGGACGCAGAGATTCTGGTGCTGACGCCCACTTACACATCCTACTTTTCCGGAGGAAAAGATGTGATGGATGAAGGAGGCGGCGCGTTGACGGATTATGTGGACGCGGTGCTGCAGGTGGCGGAGGATATGGATGTTTATTGCGTGAATAACTATGCGGACAGCGGCATCAATGCAGAAAACGAAGAACAGTATCTGGCGGACGGTTGTCATCCCAACGAGACGGGAGCCTTATTGCTGGGCCGTTGTATTTTGAAGGAAATGGTAAAGGTGGCTGCGGATGAAGAATAAAAAAACTTTCTGGTTTCCTCTGGCCCTGAGTGTGATTTCCTTGGTGGGAATGGCGCTCAGATGGACGGGAATGTCTTTTGAGGGAGTGGATTATCTCAACAGTCTGCTGCCTTGGTATGAGGATCTGAAAGCAAACGGCAGTCTGCATGGTCTTGCGGAATATCACGGAGACTACAACCTGCCTTATGTAACACTATTGTACTTTTTGACATGGATTCCGGCATCGCCTTTGATCAGCATCAAGATGTCCTCTGTTTTGTTTGATTATCTGCTGGCCGCATTGACGGCTGTCATGGTGAGAGATGCAGCCGCCGGGGAACGGGGTAAATTGTATGGCGTCATAGCGTACGGGCTGATCCTGCTGAACCCGGTAACGATCATCAACAGCGGATATCTGGCGCAGTGTGAGAGTGTGTGGGTCTTTTTTGCGCTTTGCGCATTTTGGCTGGTTTGGAAGGGACATCCCTCCTTTGGCATGTTGTTTTTGGGCTTTTCCTTTGCCATGAAGCCCCAGGGAATTTTTATCCTGCCTATCCTGTTAATGCTTTACTTTAAAGAAAAGAAATTTTCTGTTTTGCAGTTGTTTTGGGCGCCGGTGGGGATTCAGCTGACCTGTATTCCCGCGATCATGGGCGGATGCAGCTTTGACGTTTTTTACCGTTTCCTGAACATGATGATGGGACATTATCCGTTTGTATACTATTATTACCCGAATATATGGACTTATCTGCAGGAAGCGCCCTATTATGTGTACGGGAAAGTGGCAATTTTTTCTGCTTTTGTGGTCCTGCTTCTGTTCGCCGTGCTTTTTGTGAGAAGCCGGAAGCCCCAGACGCTTCAGGACATGCTCCTATATATCACATGGACGGCGATGACCTGCGCCATGGTGCTTCCCTGTATGCATGAGAGGTATAATTATATGTCTGAGATCCTGCTTACGGTGTGCGCCATCCGGCGGCGGGAGTACCGCCTGCCCGCGGTGGTTCTCTCCCTTGTGAGCGTTCAGTGCTGCGCCCAGAGCTATCTGGGATGGCCCTGGGTATCCCACTATGCGCTGGCGGCGGTTAATATTGCGATTTACTTCTATCTGACGAAAAACTGTGTGTCAGAGCTGTACCGGACGGGACAGGGAGGAAAGGAGGCGGCTTATGCCGGGGATTGAGCGTAAAATCCTTACGTTTGTGGAAAAGCATCTGCTTCTGATCGGAGCGCTGTTTTCCTCCGCGTTGGCTCTGTATCTGCGAAAAATCGCGGTATGGTGGTATTATGGGGCTGCTTCCTTTTATTTTGATATGCACCCCAACCATATCCAGACAACGTTTTATGATCTGGTGGTCAGGCTGCTGCAATATCTGCCTGCGCTGCCTTTGCACAGCGTAAAATGGCTGGCTGGCCTGTCGGACTTTGGTGTGGCAGGATTGCTGGTCCTTGCGCTGGGAAAGGAGGCTTCCGGCCTGAAACGGCTCGCCTTTTATCTGGCCTGCCTGTATTCTCCCATACTGTTTTTGCGGGGCGTCACTTGGGGACAGCTGGATTCTCTGGCGATTTTTCTGCTGCTGGCCGGGTATCTTCTATACAGAGACAGCGGGCCGGGGCATAAAAGGCTCAGAAGATGTGCCGCGCTTCTTACGGGATCCTGCGCCATCGCGCTCTGCCCCTGGTTTCTGGGCGCGGCGGTCTGGTATGTATGGATGCAGGAGAGACGGCAGCGGGATTTCTGGAAGACGGTGTCGGGTATGGCGGCGGTCGTGGTTGTTCTGCTTCTGTCCTGTGCGCTGGTCCTGCGGCTGCCCTGGCCGGAGGGCGTCTATTCGTTCACGCGCTTTCTGACCTATCATCCCGAGAGCGGTCTCCGGTATCAAAACGGGGCGGAATGGCTGTTCCAGATGTGTCTGCAGGGAGGATCCGGCGCGTCTGTTCTGACCATGCTGGCGGCCGGAAGACGGAAGCTTTCCTACAGAGGAGCCATCCTGACACAGATTGTATCTGTGGTGCTTTGCGGAGCTTTTTTGTTTCGGGAAATCGGTTGACGTTGACGCAGGGTCCGGATCAGGGAACATACAGTTTGTCCGGGGACGCCGGATTTCAGAAAAGTTTAACCGGGTATCAAGATAAGGAGGTATCATTCAGTGACAGTAAATTTAAGAGGACGCGATTTTTTAAAGCTTTTGGATTATACGCCGGAAGAGATCACTTACCTGATCGATCTGGCGGCGCAATTAAAAGAAAAGAAGAAAAAGGGAATCCCTGTGGACACGCTGCGGGGGAAAAATGTGGCGCTGATCTTTGAAAAGACAAGCACCCGCACCAGATGCGCGTTTGAAGTGGCGGCTCATGATCTGGGTATGGGAACCACATATCTTGATCCCGCAGGCTCCCAGATCGGAAAGAAGGAGAGTATCGCGGATACCGCGAGAGTCCTTTCCGGTATGTTTGAGGGGATCGAGTACCGCGGCTTCGGGCAGGAAATTGTGGAGGAACTGGCAAAATATTCCGAAGTTCCTGTATGGAACGGCCTGACCAATGAATTCCATCCCACGCAGATGTTAGCGGATCTGCTGACGATCCGTGAGCATTTCGGACATCTGAAAGACATAAAGCTTACCTACATGGGAGACGCCAGATACAATATGGGAAATTCCCTGATGGTGGCGTGCGCTAAGATGGGGATGCACTTTACCGCCTGCACTACCGCCAGGTATTTCCCTGAGAAAACGCTGGTGAATCAGTGCAGGGAGATCGCGGACAAGACGGGAGGCAGCATTACGCTGACGGAGGATGCGGCTGCCGGGACAAGGGGCGCGGACGTGATCTATACGGATGTCTGGGTATCCATGGGCGAGCCCGATGAAGTGTGGGAGGAACGCATCAGGGAGCTGACCCCCTATCAGGTCAACAGGAAAGTTATGGAAAATGCGGGCAGCAACGCTATTTTCATGCACTGTCTGCCTGCTTTTCATGATCTGAAGACCCAGATCGGAGCAAAAATGGGAGAGCGGTTCGGCATCACGGAAATGGAGGTCACGGATGAAGTGTTCGAGTCCTCCCGGTCTTTAGTGTTTGAGGAAGCGGAGAACCGCATGCACACCATCAAAGCCGTGATGTACGCCACGCTGCAGCCATGATGAAGTCGCAGATATTATCTTTGCTCAGACAGCGTGGAGATTTCATCTCCGGCCAGGAGTTGTGCGAGTATTTCGGCGTTTCCAGGACGGCTGTCTGGAAAGCGGTAGGACAGTTGAAAAAAGAGGGATTTTGTATTGAAGCGGTACAAAACCGCGGTTATCGGCTTGTCCAGGAAAAAGAGGTGTTTTGCCGGCATGAGTTGGAGAGCCGTATGGATACCCGCTGGGCAGGTCATCCCGTAAGTTTTTACGATGTTCTGGATTCTACTAATCTGAGAGCAAAGCTGGATGCGGAGAAAGGCGCGCCGCACGGCGCTTTGGTGGTAGCCGACATGCAGACGCAGGGGCGCGGCAGGCGGGGACGCGGCTGGAATAGTCCGGCAGGCACGAATCTCTATTTTACTTTGATCCTGAAGCCGGACTTTGCGCCTGAAAAGGCTTCTATGCTGACGCTGGTGATGGCTATGGCGGTTTCCCAGGGCATCATGGACGTCTGTCAGGTCCGGGTGGGCATTAAGTGGCCAAATGACATTGTGGTGGATGGGAAAAAGGTCTGTGGGATGCTGACGGAACTCAGCGTGCAGCAGGAGTATATCCAGCATGTGGTGATCGGCGTAGGGATCAATGTGGGATTACAGAATTTTCCGTCGGAGATCGCGGAAACGGCTGTCTGCCTGGAGCAGGTGTGCGGCAGGCAGGTCCCCAGAGCTTCCCTGGCGGTACGGATCATGCAGACTTTTGAAACATATTATGAAACTTTTTTGGAAACACAGGATTTTTCCCGTCTGAAAGAGCCCTATGACAGGTTGTTGGTAAACTGCGGTAAGCAGGTGCGGGTGCTGGATCCCAAGGGAGAATACACCGGTATTTCCAAAGGGATCGATACCCTGGGAGAGTTGTTAGTAGAGCTTCCGGACGGTTCTGTGCGGGCTGTCTACGCGGGAGAAGTGTCCGTGCGCGGGATATACGGGTATGTGTGACAGGCGGGAGGCGGTTTAGGCAATGGATGAAAAAAAGACGGTACTCTGCGGGGCGAACGCCTATGAAATGAAATACTATTTTAATCAACAGTTCAATGGTATCCCGGAATCCATCAAGGAAGAACTTCACATTTTATGCGTGCTTTTTACAGAGGAGGTGGGAGGCGTTTTTACCATCGCTTTTGAGGAGGATGGAAATGTGGTTCTGGAGACCAATGCCGATGAGGATGATATCTACTATGATGAGATCAGCAGCGGGCTGATGGTCGGGGAAGTGCGCAGAAGGCGTCAGGAGCTGTTTGAATCTTTGAGTCTGTATTATAAAATATTTATTTTGAAAGAAGGGCTGGATTTATGATTCTGGTGATCGATGTGGGGAATACCAACATGACTTTGGGTGTTTATGAGGGAAAAGAGCTGAAAGCTACTTTCCGCATGACCACAAAGACACCCAGAACCTCTGATGAATACGGCGTTATGATCACACAGCTTCTGGAGAATAAAGGAATCGATCCCAAGATGCTGGAAGGTTCCATTGTGGCCAGCGTGGTACCGGATGTGATGCATTCTTTGATGAGCGGACTTGTCCGTTACACAGGGACGAAGCCTGTGAATGTAGGCCCCGGCATGAAGACGGGGATTCGTATCCTCACGGAGGATCCCAGAGCCATTGGTGCGGACCGGATCGTGGATGCCGTGGCGGCCTATGAAAAATATAAAGGGCCTGTGCTGGTACTGGATTTTGGTACTGCCACTACCTATGATCTGATAACGGAAAAGGGAGAATTCACAGCGGGCATCACCGCGCCCGGCATCCGCATCAGTTCAGAGGCGCTTTGGACCCAGGCAGCCAAGCTGCCCAATATTGAGATACGCAAGCCCAAATCTATCCTGGCACAGGAAACCATCAGCAGTATGCAGGCGGGACTTGTATACGGACAGATCGGGCAGACGGAATATATTATCAGAAAAGTAAAAGAGGAGAGCGGCATAGAAAATATTAAAGTAGTGGCAACCGGTGGGTTGGGAAGACTGATTGCAGACGAGACGGATTCCATCGATATCTATGACAGTTCATTGACTTTGGACGGGCTGAGAATCCTCTATGACAAGAACCGCCGTTGACGAGGGGAGCGGTAATGGGAAAACTAACGATCGGCAGTGTGACCCTGGACAATAATGTTATTCTGGCGCCCATGGCAGGCGTGACGGACTTACCCTTCAGGCTTCTGTGCAAAGAGCAGGGGGCAGGGCTGGTCTGTATGGAGATGGTCAGCGCTAAGGCGATCTATTATAACAATAGAAATACAGAGGAATTGCTCAGGGTTCATCCTGAGGAACATCCGGCTTCCCTGCAGCTGTTTGGCTCTGACCCGAAGGTCCTCGGGGAGATAGCCGGACGGATCGAGGACAGGCCTTTTGCCATACTGGATTTTAATATGGGATGTCCCGTGCCGAAGGTGGTCAATAATGGGGAAGGCTCTGCACTGATGAAAAATCCGGCGCTGGTCAGACAGATTCTGACATCTTTGGTTAAGGCGGTACAAAAACCGGTCACGGTAAAAATCCGCAAAGGTTTTGACGAAGAGCACTGCAATGCGGTGGAGATCGCCAGAATCGCGGAGGACTGCGGCGTGGCGGCGATCACCGTGCATGGAAGGACCAGGGAGCAGTATTACAGTGGTCAGGCTGACTGGGAGATCATCGCGAAAGTGAAGAATGCAGTCAGAATTCCCGTGATCGGAAACGGTGACATCGATACGCCCCATGCCGCGCTCAGCATGATCCGTCAGACAGGCTGCGATGGCGTGATGATCGGACGGGCTGCGCGGGGAAATCCTTGGATTTTTCGGGATACCGTGCAATTTTTGGAGAAGGGCGATATCCCCAAACCGCCTGATAGCGCAGAGAAAAGGAAGATGATCCTCCGTCATGCCAGGCTGCAGCTGGAAATGAAGGGGGAATACACGGCGGTCAGGGAAATGCGGAAGCATTTGGCGTGGTATACCGTTGGCCTTCCGCACTCTGCAAAGTTTCGACAAATGATCAATTCCATGGAAACCATGGAACAGCTTCTTCAGGGAGTGGAGACTATTTTTCCCAAAGAATGAATACAATAGCACTATGGATACAATTCTCTATTTTTATAGTAAAAGAGGGTTGAAAGAACCCCTTGTGGAAGCGATCGGGCAGAAGTCTTTTCTGCTGATAAAGATCGGCATTTCGCTGGATACCCGTCATTGGTGCGAGATTACCTCTCCTGAAAAGAAGGCTAAGCCGGATATGGAGGAAATTATTGGACGCAGCCTGTCCGGCTGGGATTGGATCAATCCCGTATATGTGAGAGAGAGACTTCGTTACAGGCGGTGGAAGAAAGACTGGCAGGAATACGAGCGGTATATGAATTCGCTGACTCTGCGTTTTGGCACGCAGTTGGACAACGCTATTGACAATTTGACAGGATCGCTGCAAACCTGGATGACGGATTCTTCCGATTGTTACTGCGTCTATGATAAATCTGTGAAGGACGTGCTGTTTGGAGAGAATGAGATCGGAAAAGCGTTCCGGCCCCGATGGAAGCCGGAGGAGTTTACCGCTTATGCCCGGATGCCCTGGGTAAAGCAGCTGCTTCCTTTCGCCACATGCCATCATTTTATAATATTGGGAGCGGCATCCTGCATACCGGAAGTTCTGACGTTGTGTGCAGACAGGATGAAAAGTCTGAGATGGATTCTGGAGGAAGCCTATGCACAGGCTCACAGCGGGGAGCTGGAAGATCTGGCGGAGGATTTCTATCAGGAGTACGGACTTGCCATCTCTATGGAATATGTTCAGGGGGGAAAGGGAGGATTCAGGAAACTGTATCTTGATTGCAGGGAACCTGTCAATATTCTTGATTTTTCAGGAGAGGATAAGATACCGGCCATAGCTCTGGCAAAAGGCAGCCGCTGGCTGGATATGCATTCTTCTGAGGAAAAGTGCCGCAGATTTACGCAGCGGGGAACAGAGACGGAATACCTTTCTTTGCGAAAGATATGGCGGGAAACTCAAAAAAATAACAACTATCTTGACACTATGCATAAAGATGAGTATAATACATAAGTCAAATCAGGCCTAACACCATGGACCATAAACGAGACAGGAAGGGTGTGCGAAATGCAGGAGAAGAAAAATATCTTAACTTATGAAGGACTCAAAAAGTATGAGGACGAGCTGCACGACTTAAAAGTGGTAAGGCGTCAGGAGGTTGCCCAGAAGATCAAAGAGGCCAGAGAGCAGGGCGATCTGTCTGAAAATGCGGAATATGACGCAGCCAAAGACGAGCAGAGGGATATTGAGGCCAGGATCGAGGAACTGGAGAAAATCCTGAAAAATGCGGAAGTGGTAGTGGAGGACGAGGTAGATCTGGATAAGGTCAACATTGGCTGCAGTGTCAGGATACTTGATCTGGAGTACAGTGAAGAGTTGGAATATAAGATCGTGGGATCTACGGAGGCCAACAGCCTTAAAGGTAAGATATCCAATGAAAGCCCTGTGGGAAAGGCGCTGATCGGCAGTAAGGTGGGAGATACCGTGGAAGTGGAGACTTCCGCAGGCGTATTTTCCTACAAAGTGCTGGAGATCCAGAGATCTAATTAGGATAAGGAGAGAGAGACGTGGCAGAAGGACAAAGCGCAAATGTGCAGGAGCAGGACATCAATCAGCTGCTGAAGGTCAGAAGGGAAAAACTTGCAAATCTTCAGGCGGCAGGCAAAGACCCTTTTCAGATCACAAAATATGATGTGACGCATCACAGTACGGAAATCAAAGAACATTACAGTGAACTGGAGGGAAAGACCGTCCGTGTGGCGGGGCGTGTCATGTCCAAACGTGTCATGGGGAAAGCTTCTTTCTGCAATATCCAGGATCTGTCCGGCAATATCCAGTGTTATGTGGCGAGAGACAGTATCGGCGAGGAACCTTATGCCGATTTTAAAAAATATGATGTGGGTGATATCGCGGGGATTGAAGGATGGGTGTTTACCACGAAGACCGGGGAAATTTCCATCCATGCGTCAAATGTGACGCTTCTGTCCAAGAGTCTGCAGATTCTGCCTGAGAAATTCCATGGTCTGACGAATACCGATATCAGATATCGTCAAAGATACACGGATCTGATCATGAATCAGGAGGTCAGGGAGACTTTTGTGAAGCGTTCCAAAATCATCAGCGCAATCCGCACTTATCTGGCAGGAGAGGGATTTTTGGAGGTGGAGACTCCTATGCTGGTGGCCAATGCCGGCGGGGCTGCCGCAAGACCCTTTGAGACTCACTACAACGCGCTGGATGAGGACGTGAAACTCAGGATTTCTCTGGAGTTATATCTAAAGAGACTGATCGTAGGGGGCATGGAACGTGTCTATGAGATCGGAAGGGTTTTCCGCAATGAAGGACTGGACACCAGACACAATCCCGAGTTTACCCTGATGGAACTGTACCAGGCATACACCGATTATTATGGTATGATGGAGCTGACCGAGAATATGTTCCGCTATGTGGCGCAGGAAGTATGCGGCACTACCGTGATACCCTACGCGGAGGAAATGATCGATCTGGGGAAACCTTTTGAGCGTCTGACGATGGTGGATGCCGTGAAGAAGTATGCGGGCGTTGATTTCGACCAGGTTCCCGATACTGAAACGGCGAAGAAACTGGCGGATGAAAAGGGTGTCCACTACGAGGAACGTCACGTTAAGGGCGATATCCTGAATCTGTTTTTTGAAGAGTTCGTGGAGGAACATCTGATCCAGCCTACCTTTGTCATGGATCATCCGGTGGAAGTATCCCCTCTGACCAAAAGAAAGCCGGACAAGCCCGATTATGTGGAGCGTTTTGAACTGTTCATCTATGGACGTGAGATGTGTAACGCATATTCTGAGCTGAACGATCCCATTGATCAGAGAGAGCGCTTTAAGGCGCAGGAGGCTGCGCTGGCAGCAGGCGATGAGGAAGCGAACACCACCGATGAAGACTTTATGAACGCATTGGAGATCGGGATGCCGCCCACCGGAGGTATCGGTTACGGCATTGACAGACTGGTGATGCTGCTGACCAATAGTCCGGCCATCAGGGATGTGCTGCTGTTCCCGACGATGAGGACATTGGAGTGAGAAATCCGGTAAAATCAAGGGGTTCAGAGATTGGAAGCCGAGATTTACGACCAGTTTACGACCAAACAAAGAGGATATGTTGAAAAATGCGGCAGAGGATAACAAAAT
>CANREV010000017.1 GCA_947629645.1 uncultured Acetatifactor sp.
TTTTTACATCAGCCGCTTGAAATAAACTTTTTATACATTTTTCATTTTACCTATTGACATTTCTTAGCTGGACTTTTGAGCTCAAAAAAAGCGCAAGGTTTACATTTTACTGTTTCCATGCGCCTTTACGCTGTTTTTTGATATTTAACTGTTTTTTCGTTTATGCTAACTGCATAACTTCTTTTTCAATTTCTTCTATGTCATCTGATGTCAATTCGGGGAAAAAAGCGGGTATTTCTTCTACTGAAATTCGCCCTTTTTTTAACATTGTTATCGCATTTCTTTTAGTCGTTTCTCTTGCCATATCTTTCGCATAAGTCCTCATAATCTGCTCATCATCAAATAAACTCATCATAATTGTTACTACCTCCACTTCCTTGCTGC
The DNA here is from genome assembly GCA_947629645.1 of uncultured Acetatifactor sp. Lineage (GTDB taxonomy): Bacteria > Bacillota > Clostridia > Lachnospirales > Lachnospiraceae > Acetatifactor. The sequence continues at coordinate 385 of CANREV010000017.1, forward strand.
TTAAATACTGTTTTAAGATGTTCCTGTCCTTGCAAATACGAATTGTTTCTGTAACCGCCTGTTTCGTCATTCCATATTCTTTTATCTGTTTGTTAAAAACTTTACAAAAAACAATGTACTCATTGATTATATTGTCCTTGTCGCTCTCATATATGACTTTGGCTTTTATCTCAATATCAATATCTGCACCGTCAAAAAACTCCTGCGATAAAGATATTGTATCGGGTTTTCTGCCCCTGTTGCCTGTGTATATCACATATAATTCGGGCTTTGGCATTTTTACTTTCTTGCTCTTATATAGGCTCTGACTGGTTCGCTCAAAATATTCATGGTAACTCTGTGCCAGATACAACAGTATTCTGATTAAAATATTTACCGTCCAACTCGATTGCGCTTCCAACAACAAAAGCAATCTGTTGTTACCTACCATTATACCCAAATCATTATAGAGATTATCTGTCAAAACATTGTCTATCGTTACAATATCCAGCGTATCCTCTGTTACATCCGTATCCTCTGGGTGCAATGTTTTATACAGTTTCAGCAAATTCTTTTTATCTTGAAAAAGGTCTAAAAACACACTGTTCTTTGCGGTACGTTTTGCCATGCGATGTGTTGCATTAACTTCCTGTGTCTGCTTTGAATCGTCTGACACCTTACCACCTCGATTTCTAAAAATTTGTGGTACAAGATATGATATATCCTGTTCCTGTTACACTTCAATTATACAAAAAAACGCTTATCTTTACAATAAAATTCATCAATTAAATTTCTTTCTCCCTCCGTTTCGTTCTGCTCTGTTGCCTATTCTGCTGTCGGCTCTCGTTCTGAAGCTCCCTGGCAAGGTTCTTCTTGTTATAGCCGATTATCTCGGCATAAGCTAATTCTGTGGCGGTCCTAGTCTGTTCCTTGCCGATACTGTATTTCTTTTCCCTGTTCCAACAGAAATATTATGTCTGATGATTTCCCGATGGATATTGCCTTTCTCGGTCTGCATGGCAGGCATTTTTGTTGGTCGCTAAAGGGGATAATTTGCGAATTTACCCATTGAGGATGACCAGATATTCTCCCAGCAAAACATAAATAAAAAGATAGTTGAAGGCACTGTATATCGCCAATAAAATGCAAAAATCAGACAAATGATTAAAACACTAAAAGCACAAGATAAAATTACGATTACCGAGACAGTCTATATTGTAATGTCGATTACAATATCTTATGTAAAAAAACAAGGTATGTGAACGGAATTTGTAATATAAAAATATTAAGAAGAGGATGAACAACATGAACATTAGTTTTTTTGGTCTGGGATATGTCGGTTGCGTAGGCGCGGCCTGTTGTGCAAAGCTTGGACACCATGTAATCGGAAATGATACATCAGAAAATAAAGTTAATCTTATCAATCAAGGAAAACCAACTATTATTGAAGCGGAAATAAATGATTTAATTCACGATGCACATGCCAAGGGACTTTTGGAGGCGACAACGGATTATCATTATGCAGTGCATAATTCAGAGATTTCTTTTATAGTTGTTGGTACTCCAAGCAGTAAAGAAGGCCATCTCAACCTAAATTATATATATGATGTAGCACAACAGATAGGTGAAGCTCTGGCTGATAAAAATAAATTTCATATTGTAGCTATACGAAGTACGGTTCTGCCTGGTACAAATGCCAAAGTAGGTAAGATTATTGCTAAGGCTTCAGGAAAAGTTCGTGACAAAGATTTCACTATTGTTTCAAACCCTGAATTTTTACGTGAAGGCACAGCTGTCCACGATTATATGAATCCACCGCTTACTCTAATTGGTACAGACAATGAAATTGCTGAGGCGAAATTTAGAGAACTTTATAAAGATCTTCCTGGAGAATTTATATCTACAGATATTGAAGTAGCTGAAATAATGAAATATGTCAATAATACGTATCACGGGCTGAAAATTGTATTTGCCAATGAGATAGGAAATATCTGCAAGGCACTTGGAATCGACAGCCATAAAGTTATGGAAATATTCTGTAAAGATAAACAACTGAATATTTCTTCTTACTATTTTAAGCCTGGTTTTGCATATGGAGGCTCCTGCCTGCCGAAGGACTCTAAGGCACTCAGAACGCTTGCACATGATTTATATATAAATGTTCCGATTATAAATGCAATCGACTCTTCTAACGAGCAGCAAAAAAAGAATGCTATTGATATTATTGAAAGCAAAGGGCAGCGCAAAGTGGGCATCCTCGGTCTCAGTTTTAAATCCGGTACCGATGATTTGAGATGCAGTCCTATTGTGGATGTAGCAGAAACTCTTCTTGGCAGAGGATATGAGATTCATATTTATGATAAAAATGTACGTATGTCTCAGCTTACTGGCACCAACGCCGAATTTATTGCCGCAAAGTTGCCACATCTGCATGAGATAATTTCGGACGATCTCGACACAGTTTGCACAAAAAGCGATATTCTGGTTATCACGAACAAAGAAAAAGAGTTTACAGCTATTCCTACTAAATATCCTCATAAATGTATTATAGATCTTGTACGACAGTTTAACCAGATCGATTATGAGGGCAATTATGAGGGCATAAGCTGGGGCAATATCAATACCAATCCTATGCAAAATGACAAACTTAAACGAACCATGGTCAAGACAGAGTTTTAAATCAAAGGGTATGTGTTTTAGCAAACGGAGGCACTATTTTGACTAATTTCATGTGGTTAATAAAACGTTTAAAAGCCATGAGTATACCTGAATTAATATGGCGACTGTCTCAAAAGATGCTTCAAAAAATTGAAGAAATACGGTTTAAGGATTCAAGTTTGGATGTGACGAGTAGTCTTTTTAATCAAAGGATAAAAGGGTTAAAAATCGATGACAGCAGAATGCATTTAAATACAGAAAATGTCAATTTCAAATTAAATACTTGCATTTCTATCCTTGGAAATTTCAATTATACAGAATATAAAAAGCAATGGCACGCTGGTTTTCAGACGAAAAACACATGGCCATTACAATCCAGTTACTTACTTAATTATAAACAGCGGGACGATATAGGGGACGCTCGTACAAACTGGGAACTTAATCGACATTTTCAACTAGCGTTGTTAGCTAAAAATTACGCGGCAAGTCATGAAAGAAAGTACTTATATGAGTTTACTGAATTATTTGAAGACTGGAACAAAAATAATCCATTTCTAAGGGGCATTTCATGGACCAGCGTAATGGAAATCGCCATTCGATGCAGTAATTGGTGTTATGCGTTCTGTTTTTTAAAATATGCCAACGCCCCTGAGACAATAACAAATCATCTCCAAACCGGCATTTTGAATATGACTGATTATATCATAAAACATTATTCCCGATATTCATCTGCCAATAACCATCTAATCATCGAAGCTTATGCAATCGGACAAACGGGAATCTTGTGTAACTATCAGCCATGGATCGAGATAGCGGTTAAAATTTTGACAAGGGAACTACCGCTGCAAAACTACTCTGACGGTGTTAATAAGGAACTTGCCTTACACTACCAGTCGTTTTATATGGAAGCCATGGGACTGATGATACGACTGTTCATAAAAAACGGATTTGATATACCTGACTCTTGGAAAATTATGCTTGAAAAGATGTGCGCATACGTTGCGGATTGCATGGGAGATCATGGTGAAACAGTTGTCTTTGGAGACGATGATGAGGGAAAGATTTTAGATCTGCAAGGTGGAATTGATAATTACTATCAATATACACTTGGATTGCTCAGCATCATGCTGGACATACAATACACTAATTTAAGAAATCTAAAATATGAGAACTTAAACTGGCTATTTACTGAAAATGAACTCCTCATTGCTCAAAGAAAACCATTGTATAGATCTCCACTGAACGCTTGCTATAAAAAAGGTGGAAATACTATTCTTCGCAGCAAAGACAGACAAATATTGATAGGTATTGACCATGCTGCATTGGGCTTTAGCAGCATCGCGGCTCACGGGCATGCGGATGCATTAAGTTTTCAAATGTTTTTTAATGGTCTGCCAATATTCGTGGACCCAGGAACTTATATATACCACTGCGATTTGAATAGTAGAAATGCTTTCAGGAAAACTGAAAACCATAACACTATTACAGTTGACGAAAAAGATCAGTCAGAAATTTTGGGAGCTTTTTTGTGGGGAAAACGTGCAAATTGCAAACTTATCAGTTTTAAAAACCTATCTGATAAAACTATTGTTGTTGCCGAACATGATGGATATCACCCAATTATTCATCGCCGAACATTTATATTTGATAAGAATAGAGAGTTGCTCATTACAGATATATTATCATATAACTGTAGCTATTCATTAACCTTTATACTCTCGCCAGATGTTGCAGTACAGCTTGCATGGAATACAGTTTTGATTTCAATTGGAGTATGTTCCTGCAAAGTTGAATTTCAAAGCAAAGATAAGTTTGAAATATCTATAAAAGATGCTGTATATTCTGGACAATATGGTATACAAAAAAGGACAAAAGCAATTAAGGTCAGGAGTTACGGAAGAGAGATAATATCGAAAATAACAGTTTGGGAGAATCACTACTAGACAGTAGTGGATAAAAAGTCAATTTAATCCAAAAATATTTAAGTCGTTCTTAATGACAGAAAGTCTAGTAAGGAGTAAAGGGAAATGGCTAATCGCAAAAGAAAAATTCTGATAATCGTTGAAAACCTCCCCGTTCCTTTTGACACACGTGTCTGGCAGGAAGCTACAACGTTGGCAGAAAGTGGGTATATAGTATCTGTTATTTGTCCAAAGGGAAAAGGATATACCTTAGATGAGGAGTTTCTTAACGGCGTACATATTTTTAGACATAATCTTCCGAAAGAAGGAAACAGTGCTATCGGTTATTTGAGGGAATATTGTACTGCACTGCGTGAAGAAACACGATTGGCTAAAAAAATCTATAAGGAAATAGGCTTTGATGTAATACATGGTTGCAATCCACCAGATGATATTTACATAGTTGCGAGAAAGTTTAAAAAATATGGTGTCAAGTATGTTTTTGACCATCATGATATATGTCCCGAATTATTTGAAGCAAAATTTGGACATGCCAATGGCCCCTTGTACCGGAGTCAGCTTTTCTTTGAAAAGCAAACATACAAGCATTGTGCTTTTGCATTTGTTACCAATGAAAGCTACAAAAAAATCGCTATAACGCGTGACAAAATGAAGCCTGAAAAGGTAATTGTTTTACGTAGCGGTCCAAAGCTGGAACGGATGAAAATCTTACCACCAAACGAACGCATAAAGCGAGGTTATAAATATATGATAGGATATCTTGGTGTTATTGGCCAGCAAGAAGGAATTGAGTATCTTCTGGAGGCAGCGCGAATTATAAAGCAACGCGGATGCAGCGTTTTTTGGGGAGTCATAGGCGGAGGCCCGCATCTTGAAGCGCTAAAAAAACAAGCCAAGGAAATGCAGCTTGATGATTGTGTAGAGTTTACTGGGCGCATATCGGATGAACAAATGCTTGAGTACCTGAACACTGCTGATGTTTGTGTAAATTGTGATAAATATAATAGCATGAACGACAAGAGTACTATGAATAAGATTTTGGAATATATGGCTTTAGCCAAGCCCATTGTACAATTTGACCTGACAGAAGGACGTTATTCTGCGCAAGAGGCATCTCTGTATGCGAAAAAAAACGATGCAATAGACATGGCCAATAAAATCTTACAATTATTAGAAGATCCAGAATGTCGAAAGAGAATGGGCCAATATGGTTACGACCGAGTTGTAAATGAACTTAGCTGGGAACATACAAGTCGTACTCTGTTGGAAGAATATGAGAAATTATATTCAGGTGGATTTTAATGAATTACGAAACGGTGGATGTAATGAATTATACTGCTGTAAGTTTTGATATCTTTGATACACTAATTAAACGAATGGTAACATCACCCATTGAAGTGTTCCATCTTGTCGAAAAAGCATTAGATAACACATTCGGCATTGAAACACATTTTTACGAAAAAAGAATTGATGCAAAAAACTATACAAAAAATAAAAATAGGTATTATTGCATAGATGACATATATGCAGCAATTGATTTATCCCAAGAGCAAAAAAAAGTGGCAATCCGCATTGAAAAGGAAACTGAAATAGAAATATGTTATCCAAATAAAGAAATAGTAGATTTTTTTAATCGTTGTAAAAAGCAAGACAAAAAAATTTACTTAATTTCCGATATGTATCTCGATCGTAAAACAATAGAAGCGATGCTTGAAAAATGTGGTATATCGGGATACTTAAAAATGTATATCTCCCACGAAATAAATAAAGAAAAAAATGGTGGAGATTTGTTTGCGTTTTATTTAAAAGAAAATAACTTAAAAGCATCATCTGTCCTTCACATCGGTGATAATAGTAAAGTCGACATCATAAGCGCAAAACTTTGTGGTATGCACACAAAAAAGGTTCGTGAAACGTTTAATGCTATTACCTATAGAAAAAGTGAAGATCTAAACAAGAAAGAAAAATGTGAGTTTAGGGGACTTTTGCGGCTTCTTGAAGCGCACAAGAGTGGAATTGGAAATGAATGGCAATCTATAGGTTATGAGTGTCTGGGTCCACTTTTTTGGGGGTTTTCAAATTGGCTTGCCAAGAAGCTTAAAGATGATAAAATTGATAATGTTTTCTTTCTATCAAGAGAAGGAGAAATTTTACAGAAAGCATTTGAAGCACTGCATAGAAACGAATTTGCATGTCACTATTTATATGTGTCACGGAGAAGCCTCAGAACACCATCCTATGCAAAATGTAAATCATTTGATGAAATAGTCAAAGATATATCTCTTCCAAAGAGTCTTACTGTAAAGCAGTTTTATGATGCAATAGGGATTGATTATTCAGTGGCAGAAAATGGCGTTAAAGCGGCAGGTCTTACAAAGGATACAATATTAAATGGTTGGGAAGTTGATTCTAATGTTGCGTTATCACAGTCATTTAATTACATAAAGGACAAAGCATTTGAAATCTACAGTAAGCAATACTCATTGATAAATAAATACTTAAATCAAAATAATTTTATAGGAAAAGTGGCAATTGTAGATATTGGCTGGAATGGAACAATGCAAAGAGCACTGGAGGACCTTTGTAATCAAAGTAGAAAGGTTGAAATACATGGATATTATTTTGGAATAAATGAAAAAAAACAATTAGCTAATTCTTTCACTAACGGCTACATTTACGATTCTAATAAGAACATAGAGTTCCAGTATTACTTAATGGGAATGTCTGGACCTTTAGAAATGATGATGACCGCCCAACACGGAACTACTCTGGGCTATTATGATAACAGAGGGAATGTCTTTCCTATATTAGCAAAGAGTGAGTATTTCGAAGATGAAAAAAAAATAGAGGCAGAACCAATTTTAGAGATGCAGTTTGGTGCCTTACACTTTGTATACAAGGTATCTCAGAATAAATTTATTGCGAAAAAGAATATAGACGGGAGGATAGCGATACAAAATTTCTATCAATTTGGGAAAGATCCTGTTAGCAAACATATGAAAATGTTTTATGGTTTAAAGGAATATGATGGATCGGTTAGTTCAGTTATGCTTGATCCAAACACAAAAGGTCTAATAGGAAAGCATTCCGTAATTAAAGGGTTTTGGCAATCAAGCTGGAAGATTGCGTATCTAAAAGACAAGATTCATGTGCCGCTACCATATCATAAAATATATTTTTGGATGAGAAGGAAAAAGAGATAATAATATGAAGCACTCCTTATCAATAATAACAGTCTGTTACAATGCTGGATATAATTTGAAATTAACTATTGAATCCATATTGAAGCAAACAAAAGTGATTGATTTAACAATAGAACATTTAATTATTGACAATCAATCATCTGATAGCACAAAGGATGTAATAAGTGAATATAGGCGAAATCTTACAAATAATGATATTAAAATCATTCACATATGTGAATTTGATAAAGGAATTTACGATGCCATGAATAAAGGGGTTACGCTTGCAAATAGTGAGTGGTTACTACTATTAAATGCTGGCGATACATTTTATGAAAAAGATTCTCTTAAAAATATTGCCGCCCATTTAAATTCAAAATCAGATGTGCTTGTGGGTTATTATAACAGACTTAATCCTTCTGGAGAGATAAAAGTAAAGCCTCCAGCAATTCAAAAAATTAAGGATAGAATGATTTTTTGTCACCAAGCGTTGATTTTTCGTTCTTCCGTACATCGAAAGTATAAATATAATTTGTCATATAAAATTGCTGCAGATTATGATGCAATTCTAAGAATGTATCTTAATTATGCCAATTTCGAATATATCGATGTATGTTTGGTGAATTATGATGTGGCAGGGATATCTGCAAAGAAAATGGTCGATACTCATAAAGAAATGTTTCTGATAAGGAAAAAGAATAATGTTATAGACAACTCTGCAAAGGCATATACATTGTATTTTTATGGGTTATTAAAACGAGTCATTCTTTCAAGTATCCCCCAAAAACTCCGTTGGGAACTTGTAAAAATAAAACTAAAGTTATTCAAACAGTCTTACGTATAAAATGGTGTCAATTTAAGATGAAAAATAAAACAGTATATTCTCTTGTTATGCTATTAACAATATTTATGCCTATGCATCCGTTCATTTTTGCTTTAATTGATTCAAAAACGTTAATACTTTGGAGAGATATCGTTTGTTTACTTGCATTGTTTATAGTCATCATACACAGACATGGAAAACTCAAAGATAATACAATTGCCAGATGCCTACTTTTATCATGGATCGTAGGATGGATTCATGCCTTTATTTTTCATGATAGTAGCATGAGTTTAAACATATGGTTAAACACATATCGCGTATATTTTATGCCATCTCTCGTATATTTTGTTATGCTAAATACAAAGTTTTCAAATTTACAAATTAAGAAAATAAAAACAGTTTTTTTATATGAATGTTTTTCTATATGCGTTTTTGGTATTATTCAGCAATGGTTTATAGGCCAAGATTTCATTCAATTTATGGGCTACAGGAGAGTATCTATAACTTTTGCCTATGGAATCCAAAGAAACATCGGCTTGTTCTCTTCCGCAAATATCATGGGAGTATATTTAATATTTGGAATTATCATCTGTCTAGAACTTATTGAGAATGGAAAGAAGCGATTTGATAGAGTTGTCTTAGGAACACTTGTTGCAGGTCTTGTGTTCACTATAAGTCTTTCATCTTATTTGGCTTTTATCATAATATTACTGGTTCGTACAGTTATGATCGATGGAATATCATCAAGGGCTATCCGAAGAATATTTAAGTATGTAGGAGTATTATTTGCTTTAATATGTATATTATTAATTTGGGATAAAATCTTTTTTGAATCAAAAATGTTTGAACAGATGTTAAAAAGAGTAAAAGAAATTTCTTTAGTGGTAACAGCTGACAATATGTTAAGTATAACCGACATAAGTGCAGCTGAACATTTAAATAGTTTAATTAGTGGGTTCAACATAATGAAAAACAATTTTTGGGGTGTCGGATTTAGTACTGGTACATTTATGGTAAGTAATAAAATCAGCGATGCTAAATATACTGTTGAATCATCACTGTTTACAATTTTATTTGATTTTGGTATTATAGCCGGAATCATATATTACATTCCGTTTCTTTATGCATCAGTTAAAAGTTATAACAGAAATATATCAGTCCAATCTGCAAGATTAATGTTTTTAGCTATCCTAATAGTTTTTATATTTTTACCAATAGTTCAATCTTACGAATTACGTTATTTTTTATTTCTATTTTTAGGTCTAAGCAGGAATGAACTGTATTACAAAACGCAGTTTTAAGATATTAAAAGACGCAGAAAAGTCAACAAGGTAAATTGTAAAACAAAATATTTCTAATAAGTTTCAAACTAAAATATATATTTTTATTCATTGAATGAAGCAATGTATATAAGAATTTAATACAAAATGAAATAATGTATACAATGAGAAATGGAGTTTAATTGTTTTATGCGAGAGGTATACGCATCATGAAAAAAATTATTTCCTTTTATTTGCCTCAATATTATGAATTTAAAGAAAACAATGAATGGTGGGGTAAAGGATTTACAGAATGGACTAATGTAAAACAAGCTAAACCTTTGTATAAAGGACATTATCAACCCACAATACCGCATAATCATTTCTTTTATTGCCTTACGGAAAAAGAAACAATACAGTGGCAAATTAATCTAGCAAAAACATACGGTATATATGGCTTTTGTTTTTACCATTACTGGTTTGGAAATGGACGGAAGCTAATGGAAAAGCCAGTGGAAATGTTTTTGAACGACTCAAGCTTGGATATGCCGTTTTGTTTATGTTGGGCAAACCACAATTGGACCCGTACTTGGACAGGAGGAGACAAGGATATCCTGATGGAGGTAAAATATGGCGGTGAAGACGAGTATAGAGAACATTTTAAATACTTGCTACCATTTTTTTTAGATGCCAGATATATTAAAAAAGATAATAAGCCCATTTTTTTAATTTATATGCCAGAACTGATTCCTAATTTAGCATTAATGAAAAAATTATTTGATAAGTGGTGCAAACAAACTGGATTTAACGGTATATATTTTATTTCACAAGCTCCAACTGTAGCTATGCATCGAAAACAATATCAACAAAGTATTGACTACTCCATTTTGTATGAACCCAATTATACCCAACATCATATAACAATGCTTCTAAAAACAGGAAACATAGTAGCGGCTTTGAAAGAATCACCAAGTAATGTAATAAGAATTATTCAGAATGCACTAAAAAAAAGAATAAATCAAATATTTTTTGCAGGGAAATCAAACAATTTATGTCTTACTTGCTTTTCATATAAGGGAACTTGGAAAGCTATTTGCAGAAGAAAAATTAAAGGAAACGAATATTGGCCAGGCATTTTCGTAGGTTATGATAACACTCCTAGAAAAGGGTACAATGGCATGGTTTATCGCCACGGTTCCCCAAAAAGGTTTGAAAAGTATTTGAAAAAATTTATACGCAACCAGTGTAGTTCCAGTGAGTATATTTTTTGCATGGCTTGGAATGAGTGGGGAGAAGGTGCTTATTTAGAACCTGATGAAGTTCATGGACTGCAATATTTAGCAGCGATTAAACATGCCATCGATTCAGAAAACATTCCTTACATGTGACGCAGACCTAGAGCAAATATTAGTTCCTTGTGCACCAATCCAGTTTACTAAAAGTGGTATTTACCATCTTACATAGTATTACTACTAATTCAATGAGTGTAACTGATTAAGAAAAAACAACTGCAGATATTTATAAAAGCAGACTACTCATGTTCAATATTATTCTTTAACGAGTTACGATTTTTAAGTTATGTAAGGTCAAAAAATGAGTTTGATTTATAAAATAAAGTTCAAAATTTTTCAAATGAAATGGAAAAAAAGCAACCCTCACAATCAAACGGTGCCGGCATCTATATTCCTCTCACAATTAGTATCTGTGGGAAAAGGTACCTATGGAAGCTTAAACGTACTCACTTATAACAAAGAGGCCAAATTATCTATTGGACATTATTGTTCGATTGGCCCAGAAGTTGCATTTATACTAAGCGCTGATCATTATTTGAATCATATTTCCACATACCCTTTTCTGGTAAAGGCATTAGGGCAGGATTTTGAAGGTGTATCCAAAGGAGATATCATCGTTGATGACGATGTCTGGATCGGATACGGCGCAACGCTCCTTTCCGGTGTGCACATCGGGCAAGGTGCGGCGATTGCGGCCGGTGCGGCCGTGACAAAAGATGTTCCACCCTATGCAGTTGCGGCAGGAGTTCCCGCAAAAGTCATCAAATACCGTTTCCGGCAGGAGGTGATCGACTACCTGCTCACCTTTAATTACGAAAAGCTGGATCAAGAACTTGTGCGGGAGCATATCCAGGACTTATATCTTTCGATGGATCAGCTTTCTATGGAAGAGATACGGGAAAGATATGCGTGGTTCCCCAAGAAACTTAAATAATGATCTTGAAAGCGACAATTTAAAAGGAGGGAAGTATATACTAATGCGAATCGTATTTATAGACATGCACTGTAATGTTTTGTTGACGAGACCTTATTCACAAATCAGAAAAGGAACCAACTCACTACCACCTTTATTCAAACATAAATTCATTTTAGATTATGCCCATAATAATAACATTGAATTATATAATTTTTTATCTGGCGAGGACTCAACATTACGGGGATATAGGCATTTTAAAAAGTACGATAAGTATAAGCGAATCGCTCATTGGGAGCACAATTATGTAATGAAACATAGCTTTTCGTCTGAACTAAGAATACAAGCCATTACGGATCCCCAATATATTCGTGATGACGATATCGTAATTGGCTATATTGAAAGGCCCCATCATCTTAATGTTATGTCTCATTTAAACGGGCATCATGTTTTGATGGGAAATCACTTTATCAGCATCAATCATCCGATTGATTTAAAGCAATCCAAAATAGAAGCGTTTATCAATGAAATCGATTTATCAAAAAATGCTTTTGTAAATAAATATTTTAATCTCGAAGGAGTGAAACAGATTGTATGCCCATACGTATATGGAGACCGTTTCAAAAATTTAAATCAGGAAAGAAAAAATAAAATGTTGGCCATTGGTACATTATCAACCTGTAGCGGACATCCGGGATACCGATTATACCGTTCATTTTTTAACACGGAATGGATCCAGCCAATGCGCAAGGAGATATTTGATCAGGCTGACAAATACAAAGAAGAAATAGATTCCTATATTTCTTATATATACGAAGATAAAAAGGTTATCAATAAATCAGATGGCTGGATCGAGAAAAAAATCAAAGCACTTTATAATAAATACAATGGATTCACGCAAGTAAAGTATGCTTCTTTTAATATGGTTAAAAAATTTAATGAATATAAATTTTTTGCATGTCCGGAAGAACTTGTTGGAATGCCTGGTATTGGTTTCGTTGAAGGCATGGCCTGCGGAACAGCTTACATCGGTGTAGAAGGTGATATTTATGAATCACTTGGTCTTAAAGCCGGTGAACATTATATTGGATATGACGGGACATTTGAGGATCTTATTGACAAGATCCATTATTGTCAGCAGCATCCGAATGAGATAGAAAAAATTGCTCAAACCGGAATGAACTACGTGCGAAAACATTTTAATGCAAATATAGTTGCCTCAAATTTATTTAAAGAGTTGGCTATATTGTTAAACGAATAAATTATTCCAATCTATAGGCAACTTTAATACATTAAGAGATCTGGTTCAAAAGCAAAAAGGAGGTTTCCAATGGAACTGATAAAAAGAGACGCAGATATTTTAACCGGACAAAAGGACCTGGAGGAGCTGTATACTTTCCGCCATTTGCCTATAAATTTTGGCGTTACCTTACAACCTATAGAAAAGGATTTATATGCAGATGCCCATTGGATGATCTCCCAGACAAGCGGAATGATACAATTAGGGGAACTGATTCCTGATTATATCTTATATGAAGAATCACATCATGCTGGAAATGCACTCATATGGCAGCAGCATTATGAGTGCTTCGCAGAATTTCTTCATTCCAATATGCAAGGTGACTCGATTGTTGAAATCGGAGGCGGAAATGGAAATTTATATTACAAATATCATCAAAAATTTAATGATGTAAACCAATGGTGTATCGTTGAGCCTTCCAATATTCAGCCAATAGAAGGTGTATACGCAGATTATGAAAGGGTGTTTTACAATTCCTCTTTTACATTACCGGGAAAATATCAAGGATGTAAAAACATTGTTCATTCTCATTTGATGGAGCACATCCTGGACTTGGATGAGTTTATGGAGACTAATAGAAGGATTCTTCCATCAGGGGGAGTGATGATCTTCTCCATCCCCAATTTAAAAGAAGAAATAAGACGCAAATATTCGAATGCATTGATGTTTGAACACACCTATTATTTGTCGGAAGAATATGTGGATGTTTTATTGAAAAAATACGGTTTTTCTATTAAGCAAAAAGAATATTACCGTTCGGATCATTCTATTTTTATAGCAGCACGAAGAGGGGAAGAATGTATTGAGTATGATACTAAGGCTTTTGAGGGAATGTATTCCGCAAACAAAAAGTTATTTATGGAGTATGTCTCTTATTACAAGGATATTATAAAAAAATTTAATGAGCAGCTGAAGCAGGTCGATGGTAAAGTATATCTGTTTGGTGCACATGTGTTCTCCCAGTTTTTAATAGCAAACGGACTGGATACTTCTCGTATTGAATGTGTTCTGGATAACGATAAACTAAAGCAAAATAAAAGATTGTATGGGACCGGTTTCATGGTCCGTTCTCCAAAGATCCTGCAAAAAGTCAGCAAGCCAAACGTAATTTTGAAATGTGGCGCGTATGACGATGAGATCGCGGATGACATCCTTAAAAATATCAATTCTGAGACATCCTTTTTAAGGTAATAGCATCGGGATATTATGTAATGACAAAAAAGTTTACGGAAAATATCGGAATAATAAAGGGTGTGTGCAGGAGGTGGATCTATGCAGATTTTAGCTCATCGTGGATATTGGAATGAACAGATACTCCCCAATTCTATGGAAGCATTTAGAAATGCTTTAAATAGGGGGTATGGCTTTGAATCGGATGTTCGTGATTATCTTGAGGAACTGGTTATCTCACATAACATCGCAGACAGACAAGCTGTCAATGCAGATGATGTGTTCCGTATGCTGCAGGATTATAGCAATCAATTTTGTTTTGCAATCAACATTAAGGCAGACGGGCTGAAGGATATTCTTTCCCAAGCCATTGAAAAATATCAGCTGCGCAATTACTTTTTGTTTGACATGTCGGTTCCTCAGATGATGGAATTTTCTGAAATGGGTTTGCGCTTTTTTTCAAGACAGAGCGAAGTGGAAGCGAAACCAGTATTGTATGAAAAAGCAGCTGGCGTTTGGCTTGACGGTTTTTGGAGCACAGAGTGGATCACAGAGAAATTGTTGCAATATCATACAAGAAATGGGAAACAAATTTGTATTGTATCTCCAGAATTACATAAGAATAGCTCGTATATGAAATTCTGGGGAAAACTGAAATCGTACAATATGGATCTTAGTAAGATTCTGCTGTGTACCGATTATCCGGATAAAGCGAGGTCATTTTTTAATGAGTAAAAAAATCAAGGCTGTGCTGTTTGACATGGATGGAGTCCTAATTGATGCGAAGGACTGGCACTTTGAATCATTGAATAAAGCGCTTGGATTATTTGGGATTGAAATCAATCGATATGACCACGAACACACCTTTAACGGCTTGCCAACTCGTGTAAAGCTGGAAATCTTAAGCGAAAGATATTATCTTCCCTCAAAACTGCATCCCTTTATCAATGAGATGAAGCAGATCTATACGGTGGAACAGATACAACAAAAGTGTCATCCCCTGTTTCACCATGAATATGCCTTAGCGCAACTTCATGGGAAGGGATATAAGATCGCCGTATGCTCCAATTCTATGCGAACAACGATAGAGCTTATGATGGAAAAGGCGGAACTAAAGTCGTATATTGATTTGATCCTGTCAAATGAAGATGTCAAAAAATCAAAACCGGATCCCGAGATGTATATCACGGCCATGAACCGTTTGGGATTGAAGCCGGAAGAATGTATTATCGTGGAGGACAATCCTAACGGTATTCAGGCGGGAAAGGCAAGCGGCGCATGTGTTTTGGAAGTCGCTACCGTTTATGATGTAAATTACAATAACATCCGGCAGAAGATAGAGGAGTGCGAAAATGATCAATGTTTTGTTGCCCGCAATGGGAATCAATCCGTTTTTTAAAGACAGCTATTTCCCTATGGCGCTTTATGAAATTCGTGGAAAAACAATCTTGGAAATGATCGTGGATAATTTCAAATCTTTACCAGAAAGCAATATGATTTTTGTTCTGAGAGAAGAAGAGTGTATTCGGTTTCATCTGGACGCTTCCGCTAAAATGCTTAGACCGGACAGCCATGTGATACGGCTTAAAAGCCAGACGGAAGGCGCTCTGTGTACCTGCTTAATGGCGATTGACTATATCGACAATGATATGCCATTGATCATAGCGAACAGCGACCAAATTATGGATATAGAATACCAAACCGCTGTGGATTATTTTGACAGCAATCAGTTTGATATGGGCGTCATTACATTTCCCAACATTCATCCAAGATGGAGTTACGCGCGAAAAGACGGAAATCAGGTGATTGAAGTCGCTGAAAAGAGACCCATTTCAAAAGATGCGGTGGCGGGTTTCTGTTATTTTCAGCACGGGGTCGATTTTGTGCAGTCGGCGATGAACGCAATTCGAAAACAGAATCATCATCAGGGGGCCTATTATCTTTCAGCCGGAATCAATGAAGCAATTCTGTCAGGAAAGCGGGTAGGCTATTATGATATTGAAAAAGATAAATATCATTCTTTTTATTCACCTGCTAAAATAAAAGAGTATGAGGACCAGACAAGATAAATGAAAACATTCAAATTGAGTGATATGAAAAAAGGCTGGTTTATTGGAAACTTTGAACCAACCGTTTTAAAGACGACCGATTGTGAAGTTGCTGTAAAAGCCTATAATAAAGGTGAAAAAGAACCCTCGCATTATCATAAGATTGCTACGGAGATAACCGTTATAGTGAATGGCAAGGTTAAAATGTTTCAAAGAGAGTTTTCAGCCGGTGATATCATTGTTGTTGAACCTGGTGACATTACGGAATTTGAAGCTTTGGAACATACGTTTAATGTTGTCGTAAAAATTCCCGGAGCAAACAACGACAAATATCTGTCTGAAAAGATTGCCACAGAGACTGAATTAACATAATCAGTATCAAAATTTTCATACGCTTTAACCAGAAAGGCACTAGAAGCAGCACACTCATTCAGTACTAAAACAATAGAACAAACAAGACCGCATTTTTATATGGGAGGAACAGGAATGCTAAATATTGTAATACCCATGGCAGGACGTGGAAGCCGTTTTACACAAGCAGGCTTTAAAATGCCAAAGCCTTTAATTGATGTTTATGGTCATCCCATGATCGAATATGTCACAAGAAATATCACACCCAAATGTGAACATAGATTTATTTATATCTGCCAAGAAGAACATCTTCAAAAATTTGGACTCGAAAAAATCCTTAAAAAGATGGCTCCATCCTGTGAGATTGTCATAACTGACCACATCACGGAGGGAGCGGCATGTACCGTGTTGCTTGCGGAAAAGTTGATTGATTCGATGGATGAGCTTATGATAGCAAACAGTGATCAGTATGTAGCTATGGATATCAACCAATATCTGGATGCCATGAAACAGCATGATGGTCTGATTATGACTATGCCTGCAAATGATCCGAAATGGAGTTTCATTAAATTTGACGAAAATGGCTTTATAACTATGGTGAGAGAAAAAGAAGTGATCTCCAATGAAGCGACCGTTGGAATTTACAATTATCAACGTGGATCAGATTTTGTAACATTTGCCCATCAGATGATCGAAAAAAGGATACGGGTAAATAACGAGTTTTATGTTGCGCCTGTATATAATGAGATGATTGCGGCAGGGAAAAAAATTGTATTTCAAAATGTAGGGAAAAGTATGTATGGCTTAGGTACACCGGAAGACCTAGAGAAGTTCAAAAAAACAAATATACCCAGGGCGATACAGTGGTAAAACGAGCATGGGAAAATCCATTGTATATTGAAGAAATACAGATAGATATTATCTGTAAGATCACCAGAAAAATACTGGAATTAAATAATAGGACTCAGGTAAAAATCTATGAACAAGGCTTCCATTGCCAAGAATGCTATTTATAATGCTATCAAAACGATTACTGTAATTGTTTTTCCTCTGATATCGTTTCCCTATCTTTCCAGAACGCTTCATGCTGAAAACATAGGAAAAATTAACGTTGCGTGTTCCATTATAAATTATTTTATACTGATAGGCTCTTTGGGTATCAATACATACGCGATACGAGAATGCAGCAAAGTTAAAGATGATAAAAAACATCTTGGCAAAATTTCCAGCCAGTTGTTTTCTATCAATATTTGTACTATGTTATTTTCCTATGCACTGCTGGGAATCCTTCTTGTTTTCGCTGCAGATATACAAAAATACGCTATTCTGATTTGTATTTTTTCCCTAAATATATTATTTAGTACATTAGGAGCAGATTGGCTGAATACAGCTATGGAAGATTTTAAGTATATTTCAATCCGGACAGCTGGTTTTCAGTTAGTCTCACTAATAGGGCTCATTGCATTTGTTAAAGAACCAGACGATTATATAAAATATGTCTGCATCTCCGTATTATCCACAAGTGGAGCCAACATTATAAATATTTTATACCGCCGTAGATTTTGTAAAGTAAGCTTTACAAAGAAAATGGAAATTAAAAAACATTTAAAACCTATTTTATTGCTCTTTTCTTTGCTTTTGTCACAGTCCATATTATCAAACTTGGATATTACCATGTTAGGGTTTTTGGAAGGTGATGTAGCAGCAGGATATTATAGTACTGCAGTCAAACTATACGGTATGGTTGAACGGACTATATCTTCTACAGTCTTTGTGCTTTTCCCACAATTTTCTTATTGGTTTGCCTTGAAAGATTATAAGCAAATCAATTCTATGCTGCACAGTACATTAAATTTTATAGTGATCTCAAGCGCTCCCTGTGCGTTGGGGCTTTGCTTATTAGCTAAAGAAATTCTTGTGGTTGTATGTGGGAAGGAATACGCTTCTGCATCCGTTGCACTTTCCATTCTTTCTTTAGCTATGTTTTTCAATTTATTGGGCGCAGGTTTCTGGGGAAATACAATTTTATTATCTTCAAACCGAGAAGGGCAGTTTACCGTTGCTTGTATTGCAAGCTCACTATTTAACGGAATTGCAAATTATTTTCTAATTCCCGTATTCGGGATGAACGGAGCCGCTTTTACAACACTTTTATCGGTACTTGTTATATTTGTTATTTCTGCAGCAAAAAAAGATAAAAATATTTACATTGGATATTCATTTAAAGAGCTGTTCCCTGTAATTATTGGCTGTATAATAATAGGCAGCATTTGCTGTATATGCAAGGTCTATATTTCCAATTACATTTTAAGAATTATAATATGCATTTTAACCAGTGGAATATCTTATCTGGCTATCCTAGGAATCAGTAAAAACGAACTGTTCCTTTTGGTTATTTCAACAATTATAAATAAACTACATTCGGTGCATAAGTACAAAAACCGGAAAGGTGAGTTTAAACCCTAAGCTGTGAAGAAGGAACAGACATCTTCAGCATTTAGATGCTGTCCATGATACACAGCTTATAACACAATTGTCCACATCCTGCCCACAGCAAAAGAATAGCAAAGCCTCTCGTTGATTTTACACAAAACATGAAACGACCTCGTGTAAAACATATTACTATTTTTCATATTATTTTCTCCCTTACTTCGACCCTCTCCCAAACAGCACCACTCCCACCGTCAAAATCAATATCTTAACATCCTGCAGCAGCGACCACTCATCGATATACTTCAGATCCAGCTTCACCACATCGTCAAAATCCCTGATCTCGCTCCGCCCGCTGACCTGCCACATACCGGTCAGCCCCGGCGTGATGCTTAACCTTCTCCGATAATAAACGTTATATTTCTCAAACTCGTCCTCGGTAGGAGGCCTGGTTCCCACCAGACTCATGTCTCCGCGTACCACATTCCAAAACTGGGGCAGTTCATCGATGCTGGTCTTACGGATAAATTTCCCCACTCTGGTAATGCGCGGATCGTTATCCATTTTAAACATCAGGCCTTTGACTTCGTTTTGCTGCATCAGCTCTTTCTTCCGTTCTTCCGCATCGACATACATGGAGCGGAACTTATACATCTTAAAGCGTCTGCCGTTTTTCCCGATCCTGATCTGTGAGAAAAATACAGGCCCCCTAGAATCCAGTTTGATCGCCAGCGCCACAAATGGGGTCAAAACCGCCGTAAATAACAATCCGATGCTCCCTCCTATAATATCCATCAGGCGTTTGACCATCATACGGCGGTAATCCGTCATCTTCATAGAATATGTCATTACAGGGAAGTCAACAAATTTTCCTATGCTGCTGCAGGGCATATCGATGCCGAACCTGTCTACACAGTTATGGCAGACTACGCCCATTGCCAAAAAAGACTGTATCAGGACCTCAAGCTCGCTGCTTTCCGTCTGGGGACAATGTATCAGCACCACATCCACCGCGCATTGTCTGGCCACGTCAATAGCGTTTTCGCGGCCGGCTATCACAGGAATATTCTGGATAACGTCTCCTTCTCTGTCGGCGTCCAGAAGAATCAGGCCGATAACCTCATAACTCCAGCCTGCGTCTTTTTCAATATGATCTATCACCGTATCCAGTTCCTGCTCTGTGGTGACTACAATAACCTTATCGCTGCCTCTGCTTTTCTTGTAATACCGATTCATCACTTCTTTAAAAACGACCCTCACAAGATATGTAAGCACCAGGTTAATGACGACAAAATATCCCAGCAGCAATCGGGAGAATTCCAGTTCCAGCCGAAACGCATAGATGTAAAACCCCGTCCCTACAAACAGTACGAAATTATACCGGACTACCCGCATAAGTTCATAATAATATCCCCTCTGGAAAAAATGCTTATATTCATTGGTAAAAAAATTATTCAGCATACAGATCAGGAGAAAGGGCAGATAAATCTGCATCAGTTCCCGCAGTCCGAGATGGCTCGGCATCCCCAGAAAGCGGATCAGGTAAGCGATCGCGTAAGAAACTGTGATACAGAATACATCCAGCACAAACAAGCCATACATCTCTATGATCTGGTATTTTTTGTTATAACTGTCCACGACCTCACCTCTTTCTTACGCCCCTTCTCCATTCTATATCTCACTCATTCCACTTGCTTTTCCATACTTGTCTGTACTATCATACTTCTTATAACACTAATACAGAAACATACAACCATTGCTATAAAAATAGGCCTCCTCTGACTTTTTTCCAATCCAATCTGAAAATAATCAAAGAAATAAATCACCAAGTTTCTCAGATTATCGACTAAAGAAATCGCCATCAAACCTACAGATATCAATACTGCAATAATACCAGCTATCTGCTCTTCCACTTTATATTCTGTAATATCAGAATACAGACTTAAACAACTACATTTAAGCCCTTCCTGGGGAGAGAAGCAAACACAGGCACAGGAATATCCAAATGCCAGAATTAAAAACATAAAAAATCTGCCATGAAAAATAGTAGTCACATATATACCGAAAATTCCCATCGCCCACCATATATTTTTCTTTTCTCCGGCTTTCATACTGCTGACAATTACTAAAATAAAAGGAATTAGAAAAAAGGTAAATAAAACCAGTCCACCTTCCGCTAAAACTACCGCAATAGAATTACTTAAACCTGGGTTAAATATCCGAAATTCACTCATATATTGCTGAATAAATAATTCATTTTCATATCCACAACCTATGATCGGATTAACCATCCAAGCCTTAAAAGATGCCAAGTAATCATCAATATGCGTGGCAAAAGATCCCTGACTCAAATTCCATTTCTGCCTTAATAAAAGCCCTCCTGCAGCTCCCAGCATAAATACAATCCCATATCCCGCCCTTTTTAATTTCACATTCTTTTTAGATATAAAAAATCTTATGCCCCACCCTAGAATACAGAGCAATATTCCTATTGTTCCTATCGTAGTAAATACGGTAAAACTAAGTAAAAGACATTTTACCCATTTAGTTTTATTCTTTAAAAATAATTCCGTATAAAGTGCAGTATTTAGGAAAATATTATACATTGGTGCTTCCGGAAATATACCTGTATTCCGCAGAATTGAACTGCCAATGAATGGAATCTTTTCAGTCTGCCAGAAAAAACCGAGATTATAATAGTTTCTCGCATCCCTAGCTAGTGCCCAGTCCACTTGTATTTGTGCCACAGGCGGCAACATACCAAGCACAATTGCCATAATCCAAATTACCAGGGAACAACAAGCTAAAATATAAACTATGTTTGTCAATAAATATAATAACCTGTATGCCTCACCCATCCCATGGTAAATTTTAAATATAATTATCATCAGTGGCAGGAACATTAAATACTCTAACATATAGGACAATACGGCAATGGTATTAATTACATTAAAAAACAAAAATAATATTTCGAAAAGCAAAATAGCACAAATTAAAATACTAGATTCAAATACATACTTACACCTTCTTTTGTCTTCCCATAAAAGTGCGAATAAAAGCAATGCTCCGAATACCAATGACGATACTTTTAATTCATAAGGCAAATTAGGGCGTCCAAAAACACAACGATATGTACTGTTGCACTCCAAAACAACCAGCAATATCAACATATATTCACAAAAATACCTTATTGTTCTCGGCCATATTCTTCCCAATTTCTTTAATCTGTCTCTCATATATTTTTCCTATATTCCCAGATATTTTTCCCAAAACGTCAATGTGCGCAGTCTGAGACCTTCCGTCCGATACGCCTGCTGTGCTTTCTTCAATTTAAAGGGCAGCACGCAGAGCAGTCCGAACACTTTGAAAAGATAGCTGAACGTCTTGCGGACAGATTTCTCGGTAATGAACGCTTTGTTGCTGGTAATATCATAGTGCATGACCCGTTTCATACGATAAAACTGCACTGTCCTGCAGGCCGCCATGGGAACAATGTTTTCGCCTTTCGCCTTCAATATGATGCCGTTAAATGTCAGCAGATGAAACCACCAGCGCCCTTTGCTGATATCCACTTCGCGGCTCGCCTGATACACAGGATAATTGAAAGGCATATTCAGCGTTTCCAGATCCTGCCCTCTGTAGCCTGCCGCCATGATTTCCTTATGCAGCGCCTCGCCGTCCTGCTCCATCAGCCATTTCGGTCCTTTTAAGAAATCCCTGATCCCGCGCAGATAAATATCCATATTTCGATAGCGGTAGTACATCAGTTCCTGCATCGTATGCAGCAGAATGTCATGGGCTAGCTGCTTAACTCCAAACCATTGACAGTGAAAGGAATTGTCAATCAGCTGATTTCTGGTAATATAATATTCCAGAAAAGAGGAATACTTGTTCTCAAAGGGCTCATGCCACACGCAGATGCCGTTCATCAGGATCAAATGTTTCATGTTGCGCAGGCCGTACTCCAGATCATCGCCCCGTATAAAGATCGGCAGCGGCAGATTATCTTCCCGCACCACACCAACGGGGAAGCAGCAGTACCACCAGGCGTTAAACTCCCGATACTCCTCCAGCTCATTGTAGAGACAATTTTCGCAGTAGGTCAGATCCAGACCTGACTTCAGTGAACATAATCGTCCTCCGTTCCAGCTTGCTCCCGATTCTACCTGAACGTACTGCTGATCCAGACGAAGCATCGCCCCGCCTATGAAAGCGTCCGCATACTCGTCCTTCAAAAGGGATAGTATCCTATATGTTTTAACCAGCGCTTCCGGTTCGATCACAATGTCATCGTCCATCAACAGCACATGGGTGATCCCCAGTTCCCCGTTATGTTTCATGATCTCTATCAGGTCTCTGGTGAAACCGCCGGCGCCTCCCAGATTACGGTTAGGATTAATATGAATATGAGTTTGTCCCGAGCTTAAACTATCCCGATCCAGTGTTTGTCCGTTATCGGCGATAAATACTTCCAAGTGCCCGTACAACGCGGAATCCGGATTTTCCAGAATCGTTTCCCGCAGGATCCGGAGATTCTTTTCTATAAACGCTTCTCTTTTAAATGTGCATATGCCGATGCCGATCCTGACGTTTCTGATCTTCTCCTGGGGGATCTCACTGCAGTAGCTTCCGCCGTAAAACCTGCAGCCGTCCTGCAGCGCTTCCAGACGAAACGTATACATTCCTTTCGTTCCCGCATTTTGATAAGGGAAAATATATTCTTTCTTATCCTGCGAATCAACAACCGATTCGCCGACCAGCCTGACTACAACGTCTTCATGTATCTTTTCTTTCGTCATTAAAGTCACTTTAAAACGGCCCTTTAAAACGATTCTCAGGGACACATTGTCAAGGATGGTATATTTATTCCACTTTTCAATGGAAAAACCGTTGAAATAAGTATCAAAAAGAACTTTCGCGTATTTTTCAAATACAATCGATGGCACGTCCCTCTCAATGTCCGCGCGTTCTTCCCCTTCCGGTCTGAAATACAATTCCGTCTCCGCGCATCTTCCGATTACCGGAAACAACAGTTCCTGTATCTTCATAAATTATTTCCCCTCAGTCCATCTCCTCAGCACATCTGGTTAATGCCGCCGAGATCACTTTATCCATGTCATAATATTTATACTCGCCCAGCCTGCCGCCGAAAATCACATTATTTTCCTGCCGTGACAATTCCCGGTAACGCTCATACAGGGCGTTATTCTTATCATTATTTACGGGATAATACGGTTCATCTCCTTTTTTCCATTCGCTGGAATACTCTCTGGATATCACCGTAGTCGGCTGTTTGCCAAACTCAAAGTGCTTATGCTCGATGATCCGCGTATAAGGGATCTCCCGGTCGGTATAGTTGACCACGGCGTTTCCCTGATAGTTTTCCATCTCCAGTTCTTCCGTTTCAAAACGCACGGAACGATATTCCAGCACGCCCAGCTTATAGTCGTAAAATTCATCGATCATACCGGTATAGACGATTCTATCCGCCAGAGGATCCAATTCATCCCGATGCCGCAAATAATCCACTCCAAGGCGCACTTCGACACCCTCTAAAAGCTTCTCCGCGATAGCAGTATATCCTCCTATGGGAATGCCCTGATACCGGTCGTTAAAATAGTTATTGTCATAAATAAATCTCAGGGGAAGCCTTTTAATAATAAAAGACGGCAGATCCTTGCAATCCCTTCCCCACTGTTTTTCAGTATATCCCTTTATGAGTTTTTCGTAAACGTCTCTGCCCACCAGCGACAGCGCCTGCTCTTCCAGGTTCTGCGGCTCCGTGATATGCAGATCGGCGATCTGGGAAGCAATGATATCCTTCGCCTCCTGAGGAGTGGAGATCCCCCACATTTTGCTGAATGTATTCATATTAAACGGCAGATTATAAAGCTCATCTTTATATTTTGCCACCGGAGAATTAATATAGTTATTGAATTCTGCGAACTGGTTTACATAATCCCATACTTTTTTATCGGAGGTATGAAAGATGTGGGCGCCGTATTTATGCACATGAATGCCGGAAATATCCTCACAATAGATATTCCCCGCAATATGCCCCCTCTTTTCAACCACCAGGCACGTCTTTCCCCGTTTCCTTGCTTCATACGCAAATACCGCGCCGTAAAGCCCCGCTCCCACAATCAGATAATCGTAACGCATAATTTCTCCTTTTCCCCGTTTTCCTTATCCTGTCTCATAACTGTTAATCTTCCGTTCTGACATCAGACTGTCAATTCCAATGCAGGACTGTCACTCTATCTCCCAATGATGTTCAAAAATACATGGCCCAAATTCATCTGTTGTGTAATCCCGTACAGTGATTTGCACAATATTTCTCACATAGTCATATTCCTCTCCATGCTCGCCGTTAATGCCGATATCAAGATAATATTTTCCGGGCAGAAGCATCAGTTTTTCGATCCGCAGCGAAACTTTTCCCTCCCGCTTCAGACACGGCAGTTCATCGCCTGGCTTAGAAAAGCAGGTCCCGTAACAATACTGCCAGTTTTCCTTGACAAAGTCCATATTAAAATTCACCTTAGGCTTGTCCAGTTTAGTCGCATAATGATATACCAGCGTGACGGCATCACCTGTATTAAAGTTTCTGCAGGATTTTCCCTCTCCGTCCAGCAGATCCACCCTGGTAAAATACACCTCATGGGTCCCCTGCCGATGCGCATCGGGATGTACCTGCTGCGTAAGGTGCAGTACGGAAAAAGCTTCCTGCGGGTCAAACTTTTCCAAACTCTTTTCCGCCAGCCGGCTGAGACGATCTTCCTCCATCTTATCCAGATAGTGCGTGCCTACTACTTTTGGGATACCGTCCTCCCGCACCAGGCCGTCTTCCAGCCAGACCAGTCTGTCGCAAATCGTGTAAAGCTGTTCCATGGAATGCGACACGATTACGATAGTCGTACCCTGTTCCCTGATAGCCATCAAACGGTCAAAACATTTTTTCTGGAAACTGACGTCTCCCACGGCAAGGATCTCATCGATCAGCAGAATATCCGCGTTTACATTGATCGCCACGGAGAAGGCCAGACGCATATACATACCGGACGAATAGGTCCTTACCGGATTATCGATAAATTCTCCCAACTCGGAAAACTCAATGATATCGTCCAGGCGCTCGTCTATTTCCTCATTCTTTAAACCAAAGATCGTGGCGTTGATGTATATATTTTCCCGCCCGCTCATATCCGGATGGAAACCGGCGCCCAACTCGATCAGGCTGGACACTCTGCCGTTAATGGTGACCTCGCCCTCATTGGGCTTAATGATCCTAGAGAGCAGTTTCAGCGTAGTGCTTTTCCCGCAGCCGTTTTTACCGATCAGTCCCACTGCCTGGCCTCTGGGGATCTTAAGGTCGATTCCTTTCAGGATCTCCCTGACCTGATACCTGCTCCGCCCGGTAAAGATCACACGCTCTTTTAACGTATTGCCTTTATCCAGATAAATTTTAAATTGTTTCTTTACGCCGCGCAGTTCTATCGCATTCTGTATATCCATCACAATTCCTCCGCGAAATTGTCATCCAGCTTTTTAAAGACTAATTCACCTGCCGCCAGAACAACCAGCGAAACAACCGCCGCATATGCTATCAGCTTGATCTGCGGAACAGATTTCCAATACAGAATATGATGATAGGATTCAATCACAGCGGTCATGGGATTTAACATGAAGATCCAGCGGATACGGTCCGGCACGCGTTCCAGCGGATACAGGATCGGCGTCAGATAGATCCACGCCATAAGGATCACCGTTACAATATGTTCCATATCCTTAAAATATACGGTGACAGCCGCTACTATCAGAGTAAATCCCAACACTAAAACATACTGGATCATCATGACTAAGGGCAGGAAAAAGACAGCTTTCAAAGAGACGCCCACACCTGAAATAAACAGCACCGCAAACACAATGAGAAAGCAGAGCAGCATATTGATAAAGTTGGCTGTCACACAGGAAAGCGGCAAAACTTCCCTTGGGAAATAGATTTTTTTGATCATCTCACCCTGATACCTGATGCTCCCGGAACCGATCCGCAGGGACATGTCAAAAAACAGCCAGGGTATCATACCGACTATAATATAAACGTAAAAGCGGTCCAGATCGTTATTGATGATCACGGAAAACACAACCGTATAGATGATGATCTGGCAGATCGGATTGATAAACGTCCACAGGAAGCCGAGCACAGATCCCTTGTACTTTCCCCGCAGATCTCTCCTGACCATGCTCTTTACCATATCGTTATATTGAAAAATTTCCCTGATATGCTCTGTCATTCTGACTTCCTTTCATATCTTACAATACTTGAGTAAAATATTATTTTAATTCATAATCCAGCGTTTCCACATTGCTGGTGTTTCCAATAGAACCGTTGAAATAAGAACTGTGATTCTCAACTGAATAATATTCACATTCCATCATCATATTATCTATAATATCATTGCAATAACTTCCATCCGCCATAAAAACTGCAGAATAGTGGGCTCCCGTGATGATATTTCTCGCCACAATATTTTCATAGTCTGCTGTAAAGTCCAGACCCTCAACAGGTTCGTCAGGGACCGTTGCATTTCCAAGTTCCACGCCAAAGCCGTGAAAGAAATCACTTTTACCCCTGTTATTGTCAGTGATAATATTAGAAAAAATCACATTGCGGTAGGCCGAACGCACCGCTTTAATCCCGCTGCCGGAGTTCCCGCTCACTGTATTTTCCAAAAGAATATTATACGCAGTATTGTCAAGTGAAATCCCAGGCAATTTTGCTGTGGAAGACCCATCCGGCAGCCGTCCCGCGCCCAGTATAAAATCCGCTGCAAGATCTTCATCTGTCTGCCTGTTACGGTCTCCGTTTCTGCGTACCACATTACCCTTTACATAAGTGCCAAATGTTCCGTAGTCCAGGCACATACCTTCTTTTTCATTATCCTCGATTAAGTTATCGACAATATAGTTCATATAGCCGCTATCACTATAAATTCCTGACGAATAATTACTCTGTACTGAATTATGGATAATAACATTATTATGGGGAGCATCCACTATATCATACAAATGGATATCTTTAAACTCGTTATACGGCGTGTAAATATTTTCTAATTCAACTGCGCATAAAACAATTCCCGCATTCAGATTTCTTGTTCCCTGATTTTCATACACGGAATTTCCTTCTATAATGCAGTCCGAAATATTGCCATCAAAAAATACCGCGCCATTACCGTTATTATAAATAGAATTATTTACCAAATTAACAGAACTGCAATCACCCATAACGCATACAGCTTTGCATACGGCATTTGTAATCTCGTTTTTCCACAATAAAACATTTGAACTTTCTATAACATAGATACCCTGCTGAAACCCGCCGGACAATTTCACGTCATAAACGCCTGCGTTCTTTACCCTTTCCAGCATAATGGCATAGTCCACGTTGCTGTCTCCTGCAATCACCACCCCGTTCCCCTGTATAATTACATTGGAAGGGACTCTGAGCGTTTCGTCCAACACCAGCTCAGATGCCTGAATCTCAATCACACAATTTACATTTTCGATCATAAACTGATTTAGTTCAGATGCAGAAGCACCCGAAAAATATACCCTGTTTTGAAAGTCAAGGCTTTCTTTCACTTTCAGGAGAGAATTACTGTAGATTTCCTTCCAGTTATACTCAGGCGTATAAAAAACATGCGGGTCGATTCCCAGCGCATCTATCCTGTCCAAGACCTGCAGTTCAGCCATCAAAGTACCCGCATCCTGGGCGTCCATACGTTCCAGGGGGGGCAGACGGTACAATGTCAATATACTTTCCCGATCCACATCAGCCAGCTGGATGTTTTCCGAATCAACATACATACCGGTCTGAGACGCATCGGCATATACAAGAGTATTCCTTATATCCGCAAAATCCCTTACATAATCCTCAGTTACAGGATCACTTTTCCCTTCCGGTACCTCATTCCCCGCACTGTCAGCAATTTCGATTTCTGCATTTTCACCAATGTTTTCCGCTCCCTGATATTCTCTGTAATAAATAACACATCCGACAATCACATACACTAATATAAGAATCAGACAGGCTTTCCCTTTTTTTGACTTAATCAACGGCAGTTCTCCTTTTTGCGCAGCATAATATGCATTTATATTTTTCTTCTGCTTCAAAGATAATACTTTCCCATGAATTATAGCATATTCAAAAAAAATAGACAAGTCAACCGATATTTGCTATTTTAAACTAATATTTACGATTTAAACTAATCTCTATGATCTTGAAACACATAATCAATTCATTCCTCTTCATTATCCTTTAAAAAAGGCTGTTGCTTCGGTAAATAATCTACCGTTTCCTGCAACAGCCCTTTTTCATGCTCATTTCATTTATCGCAATCTGGTTCCGACACCCGTAACATCATCAAAGGTCCAGACTTCTCCATTCGGGAACTCATGATAGCCTCTGTAAGAAGTTCCATAGGTGAGATCAAAATAATAAGAAGCATTTGTCTGAGGATCTACCCACCACCCCTTAATCATGCATCCATATTCATTATAGCGAACCCACTTGCCCACATTTCCCGCATCATCAGCCTGCGATTCCTGGAATACCCATTTATCTTTAGCAACAGCACCCTGCTGCACGTTGTCCAGCCAATACCATTGCCCTGTTCCAGGATCATAAATCTCCTTGCCGCGGTATGCCGGATCATCCGTGTGATAACCCTGACGCTCTCCCTTCTCATACCAATACAGAATCCCTGTGCCAGCGTCAGGATACCAGCCATCAATAGCAGTTCCATCATATTGATCAAAATAGTAAAGCCTGCCGTTTATATCATGATAGCCATAAAGCATTACGCCTGTCACATCATCATAATACACCCATTTGGTACCTCCGCCATTCGTAGGAATCTCTTGCAAGCCATACTGCATTGCTCCTGTCACCTTGTCAAAATACCAGAACCCCCATTCAGCGTTGTCCGCTGTTCCGGGAATGTGACGGTGATCCTCACCGTAAATCATCTTCCCTTCATAATCATAACGAACCCACTTCCAGTTCGATTTATCCATGCTATAGCCGTTTGGATTCATATTATACTCATCTTTGAAAACAGGCAGATAAACATCTTTATCTTGAGCCATAGCGCCCATATTGTCGCTGTCCAGCCAATACCAGGCGTTGGTGCCGGGATCATAAATTTCCTTGCCGCGGTTCACGAGTCCCTGGCGCACACCACCTTCATACCAGTACTGCACAAACTGTGAACCATAACGGGGCGCCCTGTAACTTTCCTTCTTATACCAGCCCATCTGCACAGGCGCCGCCGGGTCACCCGATCTGCCGGCATACCGGGTAGTAGCCTTCAAATCCCAGATTACCTTGATTGCATTGGGATCTGTCACCGTGATCACGGTACCGTGCCGACACTCTTTTTTACTTCCATCAGCACCCCAACCTGTGATTCTGTGCTGGTTTTCCTCCAAAAATCCCGTATATTGATCCAGCCTCCCTGTAGTGGCAATCGAAGCCACGCTCACATGAACTCCTCTTAACCCGTCATGTTCATCAGGAGGATAATCGGCCAGTTTATCAGTATACAAATAGTAATTTCCCTTATACTTAGTAAGACAAGGACCTTCAAAACCTGTCACAGCGTCATCGCAGACTAGTTCCCAATTACTTGGATTCTGGCAGCTATCCAAAGACAAGTTTTTAGTACGCCAGATTTCATTAGTGACACCGTCTTTTTTCACTGAAAGGTAATAATATCCGCCATCCTTGTAAAGCGAACTGTCAATGCGGTTGTCAATATTCACATTTGTATAAGATGGCAGATTAATAGGAACTGCCTCTGAATAAGTCACCACCGGAGGAGCGCCTGGGTTAGATACAGGATCCCCATTTGCCGGGACGGACAATCCTGAAGCTTTAATCAGATAAGGCTGAAGCGTATCATTTTCAGACTTATCTCCATGGAACTGGGCATAATAGCCAAGGCAAACAGTAATCCAGACAGTTCCATCGTCATCCACCATAAAATCCGGTGCCACCGCATCCCAATTATTACCATACTTATTCTGTCCGGGAGGCGTTCCTTTAACTGAAACGTTACTCGAACTTCCGCTGTTGGGATAACTCCAATGCGTCAGATCCTTGGAATAGCCTATCATGGGAATATAACGCATTCCCGAAGCCGTAGAACTTGCATAGCCTGACAACATCCAAAAATATCCATCCTTATATATCAGGCTGGGATCATGAAGGGTAGAGACATTATACGGTGTATTAGGCAACCACGCGCTTTCAGCCGAATTTGGCGTGGAATCCACATACGCCTCTGCCAATTCATAAAAATTGATTCCGTCCGTTGACCAGTATAAGGTATCTGTATTATCCTCATCACTCTCCCAGAAAGCTCCCAACAATATCTCATTGGGATAACCTGATGCCGCGCCAGCAGAAAAAGACGAAGCCATCCAGGAGCAAAACAGAGACAACACAAAAACCACACCTGTGCACAGACATCTGCTTTTCCTTTTCTTTGTCATTACCACACATACCTCCTTATATATTTTATTCTAAAATTGCATCCTGCTTCCTCTTGCATAATAAAAATCCGCAATCATTCTATATCCAGTCATTAAATCGTTTTAGGACACCAGCCAGTTCCATACCGCTTTAAATCCACGTGTTGCCAGCCTTTCCGAAGGTTTTTTCAGGAATCTGTTCCATCCCAGGGCCAGCAAAAGTACTGTCACAAAAGTAAGACCGGTCAGCCATACTGCGGATAAACCGCAGGGCTGCACATATTTAGTCATAAAATTAATAACCGGAACATGAAACATAAAGAATTCTAACTGAATTCCGGCCAGCCATGTTACCGGCTTCCATGCAAACAGCCGAGAACAAATACCGCCATCAAACGCAAAAACAAACATAACAATGCAGAAATATAACACAAAAACTGCTCTTCCCCATGAATTCTGTTTTGCCACAAACAAATATCCCGTCAAAAACAGTATGCCTGCCTCGCAAAGACTGAATCCTGCCATACTCTGCAACTCGTGCCCGCTCCGCCATTTCCTCATTCGCTCCGCCATTTCACTCCAGACAGCGGCTGTCATCATCCCCATGAAAAATTCCATCACGCGCAACAGCGGCGAACAGTGAATATTAAAGTTCCAAAATGTATCCGGATAAAAAAACTGAATCTCTTCAATCCCGTAACGAATCAGAAATACCGCGGGAAACAGTATCCATATCTTTCTTTTTTTCAAAATCAGACGTAGCAAAACCGGCGTACAAAACCAACAGAACAGCAAACAAGACAAAAACCATGAAGGTCCGTTAAAAGAAAAAAATATTCCTTCAATATGACTCCACGAATGAAGCAATAACAAATTAAGTAACGCTTTCAGCGCTGTTTGCCACCGAAAAATATCTGTCGGCGCCATGCTCAACAGACAGAGCAAAAAACAGGCAAGATGCAACGGCCAGACTCCTGAAAGTTTTTTTATAACATAACGAACCGAACCACCCCATGAACACGTTTGGTCAACTCCTCCACCGCGCGAATAACAAATCAAAAAACCGGAAGCCACAAAAAAAAATTCACAACCCCTGGCTCCCAGATCACAGGGAGGATTTTGCATCCAGCTGTGCCACCAAAAAATCAGCCAAATCGCAATGACTTTTAATCCGCTGATACTGTAGATTCTTTTTTTATCCATTGCAGTCTCCCAGATAATTTCCACCTGTAAATTATCCTTGCGTCATTATAACATAGTTTTTTTGCATCGTCCACCGGAAACGCCAAAATAAATACAACATCCTAAAATTCCCAGAATGCTCAGGGCAATTCCTAATTTATAAGGCGTATAGTCGTAAATAAATTCTATCGTATTTTCCCCTTCTCCGATCCTGACAGCCATCATTCCATTAATATCCAGGATTTCACGCTGCTCCCCATTCACGGCTGCTTTCCAGTATTTGTCATAAGGCACGCTGAAGAAAGCATATTTCTCCCTATCCGCAGTAATAGTAGAAGTAAAACGATTATTCCCTGTAACAAAGTCCTGACTGCACTCTTTCCGTCTCTGCCCAGTTACTTCCTCCAGATATTCCAAGTTGATCCGGTCCAGATTTTCCTCAGAAAAATGTTCCAGACAATCGCGCACTTTTTCCTCATCCTCATCTTTCACCACCAGATAATTCAACATACCCATGGGCCGCCTGTCTGTGTCCAGATAAAGCTGATATTCTGTTTCCGTCATATAGTCATCATATGTAAAACCAATGGGGAGCGCATTCTCATTTTCATAACAATACAATGTCTGACCATTGCTGTTTGTGACAGTACCAGTGAAAGTGTATTCCGGCTCTTCCTGAAGAGATATAATATATTTTGCTCCTACCAGTTCTCTGTAACCTTTAGATACCGCATTCGTCCATGTACTCCTGCCTGCACCCTGAGTCTGATAAAACTCTGTCACAGCAGGATGAACCGTACTGATAAATGAATTTATTGAAGGCAGGCTGTTGGTCATGGCAAAATTATAGTAGCTATAACCTATCCATTCATCAAAATAGTAACGATACGGCAAAATATCCTGTTCCAACTGGGAAGGTATATCAGTCAGATACGTTGCAATGCTTTCCGAAAAACTTTTATTCATGGAATTAAAATCCAAATTTGTATTATCCGGCCATACCTGATAGCTCTGAATTGAAAACATAAGTACAAAGCCACTGTAAATCGCAGTCAAAACACAAAGGTATTTCTCTCTTTTGCTTTTAAAAAAGCAAATAACCAACAGCACCAGAACAATACCCACAATACCAAGCCACAGGCCTGCGAAATACCGCCCTGTCTGCCAGACAATTTTATCTCCTGCCTGATTCCACTTCACGATTAACGTCATAAAAACATAGAGTGCGTAGAGTATCGCCGTAAGGAACGCGGCTTCCTTAATTTTATACTCCTCCGGATTTTCCAGCACTTTCCCTGTTACCAGCGCCATCAAAAGAATCAGCATAAAATACCAGCGCCTGTAGGCTTCCGCCGAAAAAAACGTAAAAGCGCTGTTGAAAACAGGTACAGCGGCAATCACCAGACCCGCTTTCATCATAATACTCCACACGTCATTTTTAGACAGAACATATGCCAGCACGAACACAATGCCAAATAAAGGCAGCCAGGCAGCGTTAGAGTACCAGTTCGACCATGAAATACCAGTTTGACGACTCATGGGTTCCGCCGGAACCAGCACTGCTTTCAAAAGCATCAGCCAGTCCGCAGTGGACATACTGAACCAGTTTTCCCCCATAATATGATTAGACGCTCTGCTGTTCCCCAGAGTACCTACAACAGCGGGAACCAACAGCGCACCTGCTGTCATCATACCGAACGCCCCCCCCATTATACATCTGCCTATAGGCTTCCAGATCTCTCCCGCCGCCTGGCGCCGCTTCGCCGGAGTTTCTCCAGACAGCCCTTTTAACTGGGGGATCAGGTATTTCACCACATAAAAAAGTACCAGAAACAGAACCTCTCCTACAAAGAAAACATAATTGCACAGTACATTGAGAACACAGGCTAAAACCAAACCTCCGCGTTTCCCTTCCTCCACCAGCCGTTCCAATCCGACCATCATCAAAGGGAACAGCGCAATAACATCCATGAAATGGTAAAATACAATGCTGGCGCACTGAAAACCGGAAAAGGTATAAAGCATGGATGCCAGAATGATCACTGTCTTTTTGGTAAGATGCCGCTCCAGATACATGGCAGATGTAGCGCCTGCCACTCCCAGCTTCAGGATAATCATCCAGCCGATCAGCTTAGGCACCATCCGACTGGGAAAAAGAAAAGAAAGCCATGTAAAAATGCTTCCAAAATTATAAAAAGAAAGAGACTCTAAGAAATTTCCGCCCAGATCAATCGCCCAATTCCACAAAAGATTTCCCGATTTCACCGTATCATTCATTAACATCTGAAACGGGATTTCCTGTGCAGCGAAATCATTCGTCATAGCAAAATAGCCGCCGTCCCTGATCAGAAAGGGCAGACAGGCCGCCATGGCCACCGTCAGATTCACAAAAAAAGCCAATAACCAACAATTTCTTCTCTTCATTAAATATCCTCTCCCCAGTTTTTCATGAATGACTCGCAATGCCTGTATAAATCCACAGGCTCATGCTTATCCACAAAACCATGTTAAATCCGCCTGCAAAAAACTCAATTTAAAAAACTTTATTTATTAAAATCCTTTTATGACAGCATGAAATCTTAGTCATTATATCAGATTATACATTGCCGCGCAATGAAATTTCCAGATTATTCGTAACAGTTCCGGCCAGAGGGTGAACTGTTACGCCGATGCAGACGCGTTGTTGCTTCTTATAATTTATGATATAATGACTTTATTCCAAACTGGGGACGGCCGGATGGCCATCAAAATGATGAATGTTCTTCATTCATGATATAATAAACCATATTCAAGACAGATGGAGCAGGAATGGCTTATTCGTAGAAAGCGATCATAGCCTTTCCATAACTATAAAGATATCCAGAGGATGATGTTTCATGAACATAGGCGTTGTTATTGTGACTTACAACAGACTGGAAAAATTAAAGAAATGCCTGACGGCTTACGAAAAGCAGACTTTTCTGCCTGCTTTCCTGCTCATTATCGACAATCATAGCACTGACGGCACCGCGGAATATCTGGATCAATGGGCAAAGACCGCAGCTCCCTTCCCAAAACATGTCAGGCACAGTTCTTCCAATACCGGCGGGGCAGGCGGCTTCTCCCAGGGTATTCAGGCCGCGCTGACATTAAATTCCGATTGGATCTGGCTCTCCGATGACGATGCGTATCCGGCGGCAAATTGTCTGGAAGTAATGGATTCCTATTACAGTTCTCTCTCCGAGAACCAGCAGTCCCAAATCGTCTCCCTCTGCGGAAAAGTGGTGGACAATAACGGTCTTTCTCCGCTTCACCGCAGGAAACTCAGACGTTCTTTTCTGCAATGTAAGGAAATTCCTCTCAACCCGTCCGACTACAACATGGAAGCAAACGAGATTGCTCTGTTTTCCTTCGTGGGAACACTGATCCGCTCAGACGCTATCAGGCGCGCCGGCCTGCCCATCGCAGACTTTTTCATCTTTTACGATGACTCGGAATATTCCCTGCGCA
Source organism: uncultured Acetatifactor sp. (assembly GCA_947629645.1). Classification (GTDB taxonomy): domain Bacteria; phylum Bacillota; class Clostridia; order Lachnospirales; family Lachnospiraceae; genus Acetatifactor. Next base: position 36,914 of record CANREV010000017.1, read on the forward strand.
TAGGAAACCTGGGAAAGATCATCTGTCTGTCCGAGGCCGTTATCCTGCACGACTCTTTGGAGAATACGATCTTACCTTACAGTTGGAAAAATTATTATATGTTCCGCAATAAACTATACACTTATGGCAGATATTTTAAAAAGAGACAGTGGGTGACTGAATATATCAAACACTTATACATGATTGCAAAATTTTACAATACTTTTTCCAGTTGGAAACAGTTTTGGCGCGCCACACGAGACGCCCTATCAGGGTGCCTTGGCATCGATGACCGCTATCTCCCCTGAAAGTATGGCTATGTGCGGCTCATTGTCCGCGGGAATAAATGCCGCACGCGATCAGCACATCGCATATTACCGTAACAGGATGGACAAAGTGTCTGTTTTCCAAGGCGTTCTTTATTACCTGAACGACATTCCCTGACCGCAGCGCCGCATATCTGCTTTGCATAGCTTTCATTTTCTCCTGAAGCGTTGTACGCCCCACTTCCGTCTGAAAAGCGCCGCACTGCTCAAACTGTTCCAGCATCTCAAGATACTTTTTGACTTCCCAAAGTTTTCTATCTTTATTTAACAGTTTTCGGATCCGATGTTCTTCCGCGGCAGTATTGTTTCCATGTCTGCGATGATAGGCAAGCGTCTCGTCTATTTGAAAAAAGGCGTTCTCTTCCGCCGCCCTGGCGCACAAAAAAATATCATGGGGAATCTTCCCTATCGTTTTCTGCCACTCACGATACCAATTATTTCTATAGGACAGCACCATTCCCGGCCACTCATATCGGTAGAAAATGTCATGAAGCGTAACGGGCTTCAACTGTCCGCTGTCGGTACCGTGAGAAGATTTCAGAAAAGATTTCATAACGTTCCCCTCGCCATCGATCAGGCCAAACCGACAGGCTAATACAGATATCTCCGGATGCCGCTCCATCACAGCCGCCATTTTCGCTATCTTTTCCGGCTCCCACAAATCGTCCTGGTCCGCCAGAAATACTATATCTTTCGTACAGAGTTCCATGGCATCATAAAAATTTGCCGGATAACCCTTATTTTCCGCATTACAGTACAAATGCCATGTATTCTCCAGCCGATGCTTCTCAAGGAAACGCCTGACTATGACAACCGTGTCATCCTCGGAGCCGTCATCACACAGAATTACCTCATCCGCAGGGCATGTCTGCTCCAAAATGGATAAAAGCTGTTTCTCTATATATTTTTCGCCATTATAGAGGCCCATACAGATTGAAATCGTCATTCCCTTACAGTTCCTCTCACCGCTTTCCGAAATACTTCCACATACTTCTCCACCACATTCTGAAGTTCGTATTGGGGAAAGGCTTCCACTGTCCCCTTTGTCCGCATTGCAGCTTCGATCTTTTCCGCCCACTCTTCCACATCATAAGGGTGGTCCACATACACGGCCCTGCCTTCCGTCACTTCCTCCAGGCAGCTTTCTTTCGTCATTACCACTTGCCTCCCTTTTCGCATCGCTTCTATAGGGGGCATTCCAAATCCCTCAAACACGCTGGGGAACAGAAATAATCTACAGTTTTCATAGAGACAGTCCCGCTCTTCATTCGACACATAGCCGGTATTAATGACCATTCCCTCAAGACCCAATTCTGAAACAGCCGATTCAAACTCTGAAACATTGCCGCCTACGCCGCTTAGCACCAGAGGAATACTTTTCCCCTGATCTTTGCGTTGTTTCATTACCCTGAGAAGCGTTTGCAGATTTTTGTGGGGCAGCATGGAACTGACACAGTAAAAATAATGTTCCTTGCGGACTTTATACTTTTCTTCCAAGACCTCTGCCGAAAGAGGGGAAGGAACCGTTTCGATGGGATCATAGACCACACTGCATTTATCCGCCGCTTGGGGATAATGCAGGATCAGATCTCTTCTGCAATATTCCGAAATAGTGACTACCTGAGAGGACGCGCGGCAGCAATGACGCCACATATAGCGCAAAAATAATCTACGGATCCGGGAAAAATACTGCGGGTAATGGAGCGCCTGCAGATCATGGATCACGCAGACATACGGTATACCGCTTCCATAAGTATGAGGCATACTGTAAACCGGAACAAAGACAGCGTCCACTCCTAATCGGCCAACCGACCGGTCCAGATGCAGATTTTCCCACAGAATACGTTTGGGCTGGCTGGCAGAGCACACCGGCAGTGTGATGCTCTCCATATTGGGATAATTCTGATACTCCGCAAAACTATCCGCATTATCTTCTGACAGCAATAGCAGATAAGTATTGGAAAGGTCAAATCGCCCAAATCCATTCATCAGGTTCCGGATAAACGATTCCGTACCTCCGCAGATTCCGGGGCGCACCCACAATAAATCTATCCCTATTTTCATAACTTTTCTGATTATCTCCTTACCCCAAAATCATCTTGGCCGCCTCGATGGCCACGCACTCCGCCAGATACCATCTGCTGTAGCCGTTGATCCGATAGCAGTATCTGTATCTGTCTTTGATCCGCTTTACTGCGGCTTTCAGGTCTTTGCGGTTGCTGGCTCCGCCCATCTGAAAACTGGCCAGCACCTTATCTACGGTCACAATCCTCCTATTCTGGCGCCTCATCCGGAGGTAAAAGCCGTAGTCGTCATGGATACCCAGATTCAGGAAAGGGTTGTTCTTCATGATTTGCGCCCGCACAAAGGTTGTGGGATGATTCCAGTCGCGGGAAGTCTGAAAGTTGCGGAATCTGGCCTTTTTCACAAAACTGCTGCCGTCCGGCTTCACAATCCGGATGTCCGCAAACATCAGCTCGCAGTCCGTCTTTTCAAAAGTTTCCGCCACGGTCTGCAGCGTATCAGGCTCATAGGTATCCTCACTGTTCAAAAGGCCGATAATATCTCCGGAAGCCAGCCGGACGCCTTTGTTCATGGCATCGTAAATCCCGCCGTCCGGTTCGCTGAAAATCCGGTAATCAATGCCTTTCCCGGCCATAGCCGCCCGATAGCGCTCCGCTGCCTCCACGGTGCCATCGCTGCTCTTCCCATCTATGATCAGATATTCTATATCCCTGTAAGTCTGGTTGAGAACAGATTCAATCGTCTTCCCGATCCCTTTTTCACTGTTATACGCCACCGTGACTATGCTGATCTTCATTGTTCCCGTTCCACGCTCCTCTTTACTGCAGCACCAAATTCGCGATCTTAATACATTCGTCATCCGCTAATATAGTATGTTTCTTTATGTAGTCGGATTTTAAAATAATCACCGAATTGTTCATGCCCGAAAATTGCAGTTGCCCAGCAATAGAAATTTCTGATTTCAAATACTTAAATTTTCCCCCGCCCGCATATTTGTCCTGCTTAGAATCGTACTCTTTTGTCCGTTCAGCCTCCAATACATTACTATTTAAGAAATCTTCGGCCCTGGCAAATAAATCACTATTTTCTTTGCGCATAAGAGCTAATAACATATTCTCTAACGTACCCTTTTGTTCTGGATCTGCCGGATCGTAAAACACATAAGTGCCTAAAGTCATTTTACACGACTCTGCGTCCGGCAGTGGAACTTTCCGAGCTTGTCCAATCTCTCCGTCCGGTATTTGATATTTACTCTGAAACTTATCTTTTATCCAATCCATTCTTTTGGCGACTCCCAGCTCGTCCGCGTCATAAAACAGAAAAAATTCAAATGCCGTGATATTGGAAGGATTTGCAAACTGTAAAGCAATACTATTTTTTTGATACTGTTCAATCAGCTTATATCGTGTTTTTGTATCGCTATCACCGTTCATATTGTGAAATATGATAAGTTTCTTCTCATTTGTATAAACTGCTTTAGGAACAAACGGAGAATCAGGACCGTTTCCAATTATTTTATCCCCAATGTCATTTTTGGAATAATTACTTTTAATCTGCCGGTCGATAGGAAAGGGATAATCTTCTACTTTTTCTTTATATTCACTGCACCCGTTGGCGCATAGTATCTTTGAAATAAAAGAAATGTCATGCATTCCCTCGCACATTACAACGCTGATTATCATTTTTTTATCCCCGGAGGTCAAAGGATATGCTGTCCACCAGATACTCCAGGTTTTCTCCCGTTATATATTTTATCAGGCTTTCCTGACTTTCACTGTTGACCAGATAAGCGGATATTTCATCATTTTTATATTGATTCTTTACAAACGCGTCAACGCATTCTTTAGAGTGAGTCGTAATAAAAAGCTGTACGTTAAACTCATCCGCCAATTCTTGAATGAATCTGGTAAATTCCACCAGCATGGAGTAATGAATGGCCGTTTCAAATTCATCTATCAACACCACGCCGTTCTTACAATTTGACACACATAACGCCAATTCAAAAACTCTGATCAGCCCTTCGCCATAACTGGATAACTCCACATTTTTATCCACATAACGATCCGAATCTACTTTAAAACTCTTTTGACCGTTTTCTTCTACCAAAAAAATATTTTTGATACTGGGATCCATCTTTTTGACAAACTCCAGTACCCGCTCGAAAATCATTTTGCCATTTGATTTTGTCTCGATTGCTTTTCCGTAGAGTTGATATATCGCCTCCGGCTGATAATAATAAGGACTGTTGTAAATTGCCCTGCAGATATGCCGAATGACTTTATATTCCCGATTCAACGAATTCCTTCCATACAAATGAAGCTTCATCTGAACGGATTGATCGTCTATTTCTCCAGTCGCCTGAACGGAAGTAAGATAGTCATCAAACTTTTCCACCTGATAATCCTGGTACTTCACAATATCGGTAGAAACGGCACAGTCGTTAAATATGCCATTGATATGAATACTGTCATCCAGCAGCACAGACAGATACTGCGGCGTTACGCCTTCGATTCTGTTTCTGGTTTTTGCCAAATCGATCAGCGCGCTGATATCATTTTGATGGCACAACAGATAAACAGCCTCCAAAATCGTAGTTTTTCCGGAATTGTTTAAACCTGCAAACAGATTAATCCTGCGGAGATTATCAATTTTTAAACCAGACAGTTTTTTATATGTCTCTAACTGGATTGTAGTAAAGTGCGTAACCTTTCCCACAGAAAAACATTCACTTGCTCCGCTGTTTGACAAATCCGAAATCGTTTTTCGCGGAATAATCTGTTCCAGTTCTAGTTGAGCTGTCTCTAACTGCACTATGTCTTCTGTCTCCAAGGTATCGGCATATCTTTTCACAGTACGGATATTGTCTGCGACAGATGCCAGCGCCATATCGATCGATACTCTGGAATTGTCCGGCGCGTTCTCCAAAAATGCCTTTGAAATACTATGCCATTTTTCCATGGATAAAAGAAAGTTTTCATTTGTGATTGCAGCGGCTAAATCACGTATTTCAAAAGCTTTCGTTATGATTGGGTCCCTAATCTCACTTTCTTCGTCTTCCGTCAGGATCTCTGTCTTCGATATCCATGAAAAAAAACGCTCCTCATTTACCTTGTTTTGCGCAGTATACGTCTTCTCATCCCAATGCAGCCATTCCCGAATTACAGGCCTTTTCACAGCCTCCTCAAAAATGGAATACATATCGCTGGTAAACTGATCCCCGTAATCGCTCTTTTTATATGCAGTAATCAAATGATAGGCCCGCTGGGTCGTACGGATTTTGTTTTTTGTGATTCCAAGGGAATTGCATAATTCCGCTTCTTTTTCCTGATATTTTTCCTTATCATTCCAATACTTTAATAAATAATCATAAATTAATTGAGCCTGGTTGATTGCCGCCCACTTTTTATTTCCGCTGATATGCTTAAGGCCCATAATAATCAAATGGCTTAATTCTTCATTATCTTCATTAATTTCAGCGGGAACACTGGCAAAAATCTGCGGATCCAGTTTTCCGATAGACAGTCCGTTTTTATAATCTTCCTGCAGACACTTCAATGCGGTAACACGGCGATTTCCCTCAATCACCAGAAAATGATTGTCACCCAGATCTCTCAGCTGAATCACATCTACTTTCAAATATCCGTTAGCTTTAAAGCTTTCAATCAGATCCTTTATGTTTTCCCGTTTGACTCCCTCAATAAATTTTCTCGTCCGCTGTTGCACTTTTTCGTCTATCAGTTCCGAATTGCTTATTTTTTTATAATTTACATTATCTACAAACCTGTAATTATTGGGATCTAAAAACAGATTTTTGATGTTTCTGCTCACTTTTCCCCTAGGCTCGCCGCTTTTCATTTCCTCTTCCATTGCAATCTCCCTATCTGCCCTCATGTGAAGCGTCCCGTTCCACGCTCCTCTTTACGCCTTCCTCCAAAGAATAGATCCGGTAGCCTGCTATCTTTCTCTGGCTCAGTTCCTGGTCAATGGTCAGGGAACCGAAAGCCTTGTCAGTCAGGGCGCCGATTTTCCCCCCAAGCTTTGATGCCAGCTTCACAAAGGGATTCAAAAATTTCCAGAACCGGATCTTCCTGCCAAAGATTGCGCCGATCAGCTCCACCATCCTGACCGTGCTCACATATTCCTCGTCCTGCGGGAAAAAAACGCCCCCTATGCCCGCTTCCACCAGAAGACGGATAAACTCCGCCAGATTTTCCACATAAATCATGCTGCGCTGATTTTCAAGGCTGGGAAAAACAGGCATCCTGGACGCCAGCTTTACCAATGTCGGGAAATTTCCTTTACTGCCTTTCCCATAAACCATCGGCGACCTTATAATGGCTACCTGGAAAGTGTTGGTTCTCATCTTTTCCAATTTTAATTCCGCCTGATATTTGCTGTCCCCATAAAAATTGGAGGGTTCAGGCGCCGAGGACGCGGTGATCTGTTTTTGTTTTCCCACAGGAGCGCTGTCGCCGTATACGATCACGCTGCTCATGTAGACAAATTGTTTCACTCCCTCCGCTCTCGCCTTTGCGGCTACCTGCGCCGCCAGATCGCAATTGACGCGGTAGTACATGGCTTTCGTCTCTTCAGACACCCTGCCGGTATCCGCGTGAGCAATACCGGCCAGATGAAGGATCGTATCATACCCGGCAAAAGAGCTTTGTCTCCATGCGTCATCCCGCAGGGAGATCCGGCGGATCCGCCACGTTTTCTCCGCGTTTTTTCGCTGATATGCCTCGAGGTATTCTATGACCGCGTTTCCGATATAACCGTTTTCTCCGGTGATCAGGATCCTTTTCATTGATCTTAGCCGCGCCTTTCTCTATGTTTTCAGGTTCCTATCTTTTCTAACACCTGGTTTACTGTCTTTTATGAGAGTTCTTTGTTTTCATGGTTCCCGTGCCGCCTTCCACCACGCCGTCCGCCCTAAGAACGCTCAAAAATGTACCGAAAAAGCATCTGGCGTCCATAAAAAAGCCCATCTTCTCTACATATTCGCCGTCAAATTTCGCTTTAACCGGAATTTCCAGTTCATCCCTGCCATTGATCTGCGCCCATCCTGTCAGGCCGGGGCGCACATCGTTTGCGCCGTATTTGTCTCTTTCTTCAATAAGATCATACTGGTTCCAAAGAGCCGGTCTGGGACCCACAACAGACATATCTCCTTTGAGTATGTTGACGATCTGAGGCAGTTCGTCCAGACTGGTCTTACGCAAAAATTTTCCCACCCCGGTAATATATTGCTCCGGATTTTCCAAAAGATGGGTCGGCGTATCTTTCGGCGTATCGATCCGCATTGTCCGAAACTTCAGGATATTAAAATACGACTTATGGATTCCCACTCTCTTCTGACAAAAAAACACCGGACCTCTGGAATCGATTTTGACAGCAAGGATCAATAACAGAAAAAGTGGGGAAAGGATAACCAGCCCCACAAAAGATAAACAAAAATCAATTCCCCGTTTCACATACCGATACATAGCCTATCCCATCCTCTCGTATTGATAAGTAGGTACGATCTCTTTCACTTTTTCCCGAATATCGCATTCCTCGTCCTGACACGCTTCGTAAAGTTCCTGAAGCTGGTGTTCAAAGTTGTCGGCATCATACGTAATAGGCTTGCCAATATAGATCATCTTATTCGCCGTCTCCCGCAGACCCTCTTCGTCCATCAAAAGTTCTTCGTACATTTTTTCTCCGGCGCGAAGACCCGTAAATTCAATTTTGATATCCTCATTCACTTTATAGCCGGAAAGCTGGATCAGGTTCCTTGCAAGATCCAGTATTTTCACAGGTTCTCCCATGTCCAGCACAAAAATTTCCCCGCCTTTGGCGTAAGCCCCCGCCTGCAGCACCAGGGAAACCGCCTCCGGTATGGTCATAAAATATCGTATGATATCAGGATGCGTCACTGTCACGGGTCCGCCCTGTTCAATCTGTTTTTTAAACAAAGGAATCACGCTGCCGTTGCTCCCCAGCACGTTTCCAAAGCGGACCGCCACATATTCGGTTTTGGAAGTTCTGTTGAGATTCTGGATCACCATTTCGCAGATCCGCTTGCTGGCGCCCATGATGTTGGTAGGATTTACCGCCTTATCCGTGGATATCAGCACAAAACGTCTGGCGCCGCAGGTATCTGCTGCTTTCGCCACGTTAAGCGTGCCGAATACATTGTTTTTGATCGCCTCGTTAGGGCTGTCTTCCATCAGGGGCACATGTTTATGAGCCGCCGCATGGTATACAATATCCGGATGGTACTGCCGGAATATGCTTTCCACCCTTGCCGCGTTTCTCACGGAACCGATTAAAACCTTCAGATCCAGTTTGGGATATTTTTGCTGCAGCTCCTGCTGGATCTCATATGTGCTGTTCTCATAAATATCAAAGATCAGTAATTGTCTCGGCGTATGCTGGGCGATCTGGCGGCACAGTTCGCTGCCGATGGAGCCGCCGCCGCCCGTCACCAGGACCACCTTGCCGCTCACATATCCCAGTATTTCATCCACATTGACTTCAATGGGATCACGTCCCAGCAGATCCTCGATCTGCACTTCCCGCAGCTTGGATACATTGACTTCGCCATTGATGATCTGATACATCCCCGGCAGGATCCGCATTTTACAGCCTGTCTCCTTGCAGATTTCAAGGATGGGTTTAATTTTGCTTCTGTCAGCGGAAGGAATGGCGATGATGATTTCATCAATGTTATACTTTTCCACACTTTCCGGAATAGATTCCCTGCCGCCTACGATGGGCACTCCCCGGAGATATTTTCCATGGCAGCCGGGATTATCATCGATCACGCACGCCACATGGATACTCAGATAGCTGCTGGTCTCAATCTCCTTCATAATGGCATTTCCAGCCGCCCCGGCGCCCACCACCATACAGTTTACCCTGGCAAGTCCCAATCTGTGATTGAGACGGCGATTCTGAAACAGCCGCATGATACGATAGCTGAATCTGACTCCGGCGGTAAAAAACAACAGAAAGAGTCCGTAATAAAAAGGATAACTCAAAGGCAGATGCTTGTCCAACGCCCATAAAAGCAGAGGCTGCAGCACCGCACACAGAAACACAGCCGTAACATTGTTGATCAATTCCGTGTCCGATGCATACCGCCAGACGCTGTTATATAATTTGAAGATATTAAAACAGATCAGTAAAATAACGATGTTATACGGGTAAACCTGAAGCACCGCATCCCAAAAGTTACGCGGCACCGCCATAAACTGAAAATCATAGCGCACATAAAGGCTTAAAACGGATGCCAGTAAGATCGCCATCAGATCCGACACAACCAAAAGCGCTATTCTGGTAACGGGTATCCGCAGGATTCCAACCCGTATATCGTTCAACTTTTTCATGATTACATTCGTCTCCGAATCTTTGATATGAAATGATACTACCACATACGCAAAAAAGGAAGCGCACATGGCAGAATCATAATACCACAATCCTGCATCGAAAACAACAGTCTGATCGTCACAGCGTTACAGCACATCGTTCGACCATTCGATATCCGTGTCCGCACCGCTGTCTCCGCCGTTATCATTGCTCTGGTTATTGTCCCCGCCGTTATCATTGCTCTGGTTATTGTCTCCGCCATTATCAATATTCTGATTATTATCTCCGCTGTTATCGTCCTCATTATTCTTGTCATCGTTATCCGATGAAGGCTCCGGTGTAGGAGCAGGGGTCGGCGTTGCGGCAGGTTTCGGCGTTGTCGCAGGTTTCGGCGTTGCAGAGGGTTTCGGCGTTGCGGCAGGCTTGGGCGTTGCAGAGGGTTTCGGCGTTGCGGTGGGAGCAGGCGTTTCCTCGGGAATCAGTTCTCCCTTGTCGCTGTATTTCAGCGTAGTCCTGATATATTCCATTCCCTCACGGTTATTCCACAGGTCAAAGGCGCTGCTCGCCGTTGTGCCTTCCCGCTCTTCAATGATATACTCGCCAACGATCACACCTGCCGCATAAGTTCCTTCCTCATGCCGGATCTCTCCCGTTTCCTGATCGAACTGCCAGAGGGAATAGGCTCCGTCATATTGCCCGTCCGCAGTGTCGGCAGTGATCAGCTGCGTAACGCTCCCGCCTTGTTTCAACAAGATCACCTGACCCTTATCATTCTGATAGAACACATTGGAAACGGATTCCCCGCTGATATCTGTCCCCACCTGAACCATGAGTACTATTTCCCCATTTTCCTGAAGGTAGTAGGTCCTGCTGCCTTCCACCAGCCGGATGCCAAAAGTCTCCATCCACTCTTCACTGCTGATCTCATGGATACCTTCCCCCAAATATTCTTCCAGTTCCAGGTTCTGATACATTGTCTGCATCGCGTTCAGCGCAGTCTGTTCCTCCTCCTGTGTCAGTTCCCCGGTTTGATACAGGATCTGCACTCCCTGCTCTGTCAGCTCCGGAGTGGCTTCAACAGGCTGTGCCGCCACGTCCACGGGCTGTCCTGTTTCTTCTTCCTCAATGATCAGACCTACGTTTTCATTGCCATCGCCGCAGCCTGTTAAGACAATGCCCATCATGGCTGCAGATAAGATTCCGCCGATCCATTTCTTTTTCATAATACTCCTCCATTTCAAACGTTGCCCAAAAGCTTTGATCCACTTTGACTACAACGCGTCCGCATCATTCATCAGCTGCTCCAGGAAACGATAGACATCCGTCCCCTCCTCGTAGCTGCCGCTCTTTAACAATTGATCTGCCAGGGAATAAATACTCTTCGCTACAGCAGGACCGTATACCGTGATCTGATCGCCGTTTTTCTCCAGGATCGCGTATCCTCTGAACGCATATTCCACTTTGTACTGGTCCACAGGCAGTCCCACCAACACGGAAGTATAACGGTACCTTCCATCAACAGTTTCATAAATCTTATCCTCCAATGTACCGGAGGCATTAACGCCGTAGGACATGCCGGAAAGCACTTTCTGTCCGCCCAGCACCATGGGATAACTATTACGGTTCACGTTATTCATAACCAGCGTGCCATACTCTTTCAGCGTATAACCGCCCACGCCGGAAGATACCAAACGGCTCCGCAGTCCGGCATCGATTCCCGTTTTAAATCGAATTCCCGATTTACCGGTAATACGGATGGAAAATCCATGATAAGTCAAAAGATTTGCCAGTTCCGGCTGGGCCGTTACCGTATAAGCGTTATTTTGATATTCCAGCGTCCACAAGTACATTCCTATCGGTACTCCGGCATCATTATACTGGTAGACGACCGCAGTCTTGGCCGTTGTCCCCGGAGCCGTGACAATATAATGGCCATTTCGCACCACTGCATTGTAGGGCACTCCGTCCAGCCATACCGTGGTATCCGAATAGCCGGAAGGGATAGCCAGCGCCACATTGGTAGAAGAGGAAGGCGCCCCGCAGGCGGTTTCCGGCATATTGTCATACACCGGAATCTGAAATACAAAAGTATTATTCAGGGCTCCTGTGCTTTCATACAGTTTCCTGATACTCCTGGCTTCCGATGTCGGGGCGGAAATATTCTGCATATACTGATGGGTATACAGGCTGTAAGAACCTTTGACCACATTAAATTTCTGCAGATACAGCGTATCCTGCCCTTTGGCGATATAGTTGGACGAAATAACTCCTGCGCCGCCCAAAATAGAACTGTACGCATCGGTCCACATTTTTTCCCTCGCATACGCCAAACCATTCTCAATTACTTCTTTATCCGTTTTGCCGGAAGCACTTACATTAAAATAATTATAATATCCTTCATAACCTGGATATGTTCCGGATATTAACGGGGAAGTTCCCGCACCCTGTTCCTGATAGACTCTGGAGGCCAGATGAAAAGGACTCACTTTGAGCTCCTTCCCGACAGCCCAGAAAATATGCCCGTAAGTCATATCCGTTCCCGTAGCGTTTACACCGCTGTTCATAAAGGTTTGCTGCAAAAAGTTCTGGACCGCGGCTTCCGTATGGTAAGTCTCATTATACGTCAGCTGCTCAAACTGGAAAATGGCATCCTCCGTCAATGCATTTCTGGGGTCCATGTATTGCTTTAAAACCGCCTCGGACGCGTAATACCAGCTGCCGCTGTCATAAGCCCCCTCCTTGGTACAGGCCGGAAAACTTTTATAAACCAGGCTTTTTGCGCCTGTCAGCTCATTGGCGATGACCGTATTCCAATCCAGCCCCGTGTTCATCGCAACAAATGTCCACTGGGGATGTGTCTGTTTCAGAGCGGTCAGCGCCGCCCGATAGCTTTCCGGAAACTGGTCGATATCAGGATATGAGTTGCTGATAGTGCTGATCTCATTGTCAATCGTATAAACGGAAGCCTGAAGATCCATGCCGTACTCCGCTTCCCACGAAAGGAACCGCTCATCGGAAACCGCCAGATAATTGCGCGGCACATATCCCGTATATTGGTGATCCTCGTAGGACAGGCTGACATAATACCAGATCTGAGGATTCCTGTCCTCATCCATGTCCACATAGACATCTTCAATATTCACCAGCTGTCCGCTGGGAACAGTGACCGCCGCCTGACTGTCATAGAAAGGCTGTTCACGCACGGGATAGGTGTCACTTAAATATACAAGTGCCATGATGGGATTTTCCTGCGCGATGGCAGTCAGTTCTTCTCCCGCCGCCTCCAGCCATTCCGCCGTTTCCTCGTCAAACTCCTCGGAAACGCGGTTTTCCATCTTTTCCGCGGATGCCTGTACTCTGACAGGAAATCCCGCCACGCCAGCTAACAGCGCGGCGGCCAAGGCATACGCCATGCACTTTTTACCTGATTTGCCTGATCTTACCAAGTGTATCTTTTTCACAACAATCCTCCCTACTGTTGTCCTCTCAGTTTTTCATGCAGTTTTCTGATCCGTTTCGGCGCGATCACAAAAAGTGTGTGATACGCTTTGTTTTTATCCGACAGAATCGGACTGCGCATAGATTTGCTCCAATTTTTGCGCAGATATTTCACCACGTTTTGATAAAAGGTGTTATCTTTCGTCATCTGTGAGACAGGAATATGCAGCATATAGTCAAGACGCTGGAAAATACCGAACCGGAAAGCAATCTCCTGAAGATCGGGATACCGTTTTTTCACTAATTCGCTCACCATATCGGCATTTTCGATATTGTCCGCATAAACTCTCGAAAAAATTTCTTTATCCGCTTTCCTGGAATTACTGCCCACGCGATAAAAAACATGATATCCTCTCTCCGGCAGAGAAACAATCCTGTCTATCTTCTCTCCCAGCAGCTGTACCAGCAGATGAAAATCTTCATTCAGCGCCCCCTCGGGGAATCTGCTTTCCTCTATCACCTCTCTCTTGACAAGTTTGGTGCAGAATGAACAATCTCCACGGTGCATCAAAAGCTCTTTTAAAAAATCTTCCGCCTCGATGCAGACAGGCTCTTTAGGAGGAATACAGATATCCGGAAGCCTGTCCCCCTTAGGATCGATCTCATCCCGTCCCACCTGCGCTGCCGGTACGTCATATTGGCATATGGCGTCATAGAGCTTTTGATACATCTGCGGCTCGATGTAATCATCGCTGTCCACAAATCCCACATACTCGCCCGTTGCTTCACGAAGCCCCCGGTTTCTGGCGGAAGAAGAACCGCCGTTTTTCTGATGGAATACACGGATGCGCTGATCTTTTTTGGCCAGCCTGTCGCAAAGCCCCCTGCTGCCGTCCGTAGAGCCGTCGTCCACCAGCAGGATCTCTATATTTGGATAGGTCTGCGCCTGCAGGGACTGCACGCATCTGGACAGATACTCCCGCACATTATATACCGGCACGATAATACTAATCAACGGATATTCCATAACTTTTCCCCTAGATATCCCATGTTATGAAACGATTTTAATGCGAAAATGTTTCATATTTGTTTCATGTTTTTTAATATAAGATACATTTTCCTCTCGGAAATCACCGGTGCGGCGGAAACCGGCCCTGAAACGGGTACGTTATCCGGTTCCACTGTCGCATCGACCTGTGATTCTTTCAAAAAACCCTGCCTTAAGCAAAAGCCCAAAAGCCTTTTCGCCGCCGTCTCCGCATTCCATTCCTCCGCGATCGTCCGATAGGCGTTTTGACCCAGCCTGCGGCATAGCTGCCTGTCCTTTACAAGCGTTTCCGCTGCGGAAAACAGTTCCTGCGGCGAGCCGTCCCGATAGATCATGCCGTTTTCGCCATCACGGATCAGATAAGGGACCGCTCCCATCATGCTGCTTCCCACCACCGCGCAGCCGCTGTTCATAGCCTCGTTTACCACCGCCCCCCAGCCTTCCTGTCTGTCACTGGTAGCCAGGTAGATGTCTGCTCGCTCCATCATGGCGCGGACCTGCTGCGGCGGGCAATATCCATAGAGAGTCACCGTTTCCTGCAAATGTAACGTTTCCACAAGAAAACGAACCTTTTCTTCCATATCGCCTCCGCCCACTATATCCATATGAAAAGCGTGACCCTTTTCTTTCAGGTAAGCGGCGGTCTTTAAAGGAAGCTCCGGATGTTTCCAATCCAGGAATCTGGCCGCCCACAGAATCCTTCCGGCCTGTTTTTGCTCCATCAATTCCGATACATCATAATGTCTTGTCTCGGGAAAATATCCCCATTTCAGCATTTTCCCCGGATAGGCGCCCACCAGATGAAAATCGTCAGGTACATAAGCCCCGGCGCACAGAAGATATATCTGTCTCTTTCGATAACGCGTGTGATCTTTATATTTTTTCTTTAGTCCGCGGGGCGAGACCGCCTTCCATTGTCCCGTCTTATACAAGCGCTCGCTGTAACGGATCACCGGCTCTCCCGAACGAAGCCTCGGTTCGATATAGCTCTCCTCATCACTGCCTCCGAACAGCGCCACCGCCGCGGAAGCGATCAGTTCCCTGCAGAGATCCGGTTCCTCGTAATACATTTTCAGATAAGGCGCTTTCAGATTTTTCTCCCAGCCCATCCTGACGCGCTCCTGGTCCATGGCCTCTGTCTGGATGAATACAAAATCCCCGCCCAGCAGTTTATACATCGCATCGCAGAATGGAATCTGGTGATGATTCAAATAATTAGATATAAACACAAACGCGGTCATTTTTCAACCCTTTGCATCTCCCTGTCTTTTTTTGGCAAAATCACCCGCTATTTTATCGGCTTTCAGGCTTTAAAATAATATTTGTTATTCAGAATTCTCCTTCACATTGCGGAGAATTTTTGAATAAATTTCTATCAATTTCATGTAATTTCGCTCTCTGTTATGTGTTTTTTTTGCATGAATTCTTGCATTTTTACAATATTCGTCAATTTTCTCTTTGTGGGACCACATATCGATAACCGCATTAGCAAGGCGTTTGGAAATAATTTCCAGCTGCGCCTGTTCCTTGCCTCTTAGATTGCTTGTGTTATCAAAAGCGTTTTTAGGGCTTCTGAATCCCTCGTACAGGATTCCGTCTTCTCCGGAGGTAAAGATGCTGGGGATCCCTCCCACATCCGCACTGACGCAAGGCATGCCGAGAAGCATTGCCTCACCCAGGGAATTGGGGGAATTTTCGATTGATGAGGGGCAGACATAGAGGCTGCTTTTCAAATATTGATCTCTCATCTGCTCAGAGTTCAGTTTCCCCACAAAGACCACATTGTTCTTCAGCCCGTTCTTTTGGATCAGCCGGCGAAGATATTTGCCGTATCCCGATATTTTTAATTTTTCCTTTAATGTTTTATACTTTGTCAGATTTTGTCCCGCCACATACACCTTCACATCAGGAAACTTTTCTTTAATAGCAGGCAGCGCCGTCAAAAGATAATGCAATCCCTTGATGGGATAATCCCCCTGGCTGACAAAGATAGAGTACTTTTTGCAGTTTTCAGCGCTCCATTGTCTCTCATAGAAATCAGGTCTCAAAATCTCGTTCATATTGTAATAGCTGACATCCGGATTCCACTCTCTGGTATAGAACCGGTCCCACTCGGTACGGCCCGTGACGTTGCCCGCCAGTTTTACCGCTTCCGTTTCCATGATACCGCGGTAAGCGAATTTTTTCTGCTGTTCACGCAGACTGTCGGCTTTCAAACGGTCCCTTAAAGTTACGGTGTCAATGGCCTTATCCGGCATGTTGGCAAAATACGCGTTTGTATAGACGGAGCAAAGCCCCTGTATGCTGATGAGGATTCTGTCTTTTCTGGGAAAGACGCGGCACAGTGCAAGCGTATGGGGATATTCCGTTCCGAAACAGTGCACAATATCCGGTTTAAATGCGGTTATGATTTTTTTCAGGCGGTTCTCCAGCTCCGGCTCATATTTATCAGGGTTCAGCACATCCTCATAGAACCCGTAACAGATCAGTTTTCCGTTTTCCGTAGAGACTGTCCTCATGCAGATTTCATGGTCCTCGGGAAACATCTCCCGAGGCGCCGGAAATGCAATCGCCAGATCTATGCCATTTTCAAAACGCTTTTTCAGCACCACATCCGCAAGTCCGCTGATCCAGCCTTCCTTATTGGTAGATTCCATATTCAGCTGCTTTGCGATCAAAGGAATCATCACATTGCAGAGCCACAAAACCCTCATAGAGCAACCTCCTGTCTGCCACTACATATTTCAACTACTGAAAGATCCAATTCAGATAGGGCAAAAGCCGCACATCCACATCATACATTCCTCTTAAAAGGAAAAGGAAATACAGACCAAATCCGCAGATCACACCCGCATATCCCATCTTTTTTATCCAGCCCGGCTCCCTCTCATCCAAAAGTCCCGGCAGAAGGAAAACCTGCGATATAATCATATAATAGCCTATTCTGGACACCTCCGGAATAAAAGAACCGCAGCAATAGAGGACCAGCCCCGCTACGTTCAGGAAAAAATAAAACCTGTTATTAATATCTTCCCGCAGGCTTTTCCGATAGCAGAAGCCGCACAGGATCAGCGTGCAGACGCACTTCGCTATATTGACGTAGGAAAGCTGCCCGTTGTCAAACAGCGAATTCCTGTAATACGGATAAAAGTAAAAAATAATTTCCTGGTAAATTCCCCGGCAAAAGATCAGGCTGGCCACCAAAATAACACCCACAATATAATGCCATCGCTTCAATCTGGCGCGGGCCAGAAATCCCGCCGTCAGATAAACCGGGATCACCAGCAGGATGGACTTATGGAACAAAGCGCCCGCCAGAACGATCAGGACGAATTTTCCATACTCTCTTCTTAAAACATATTTCATGGCATAAAGAGATATGGCAAGGGTTAAATAATAACGCACGGTATTTAAACTGTTAAAATAGTAGCCGCCCGTCAGTAACAAAAACAGCGAGAACGCAAAACATTTTCCCTGATCATGCAGCGCTTTCACAAAAAAGAACACCGTAACCAATGAAAAGAACCCAAACACCGGAAGATAATGGTCATACCCAAACAATTCCTGTATCCATTTTACAATGAGATTAAACCCCGGCTCATAGGATACATATCTCCCCTGTGCGATCAGTTTAAAATTGTCCCGATAGACCCAGTAATCGTTTCCCACCGCGATCCGGCATGCCGATACTCCCGCCATCAGGCAGAAGATTGCAAACACGGCAATGCGGTTTCTCGCCTGTCTCCGGTCCGTAAAGGCAGCTTCGCCATATTTGCGGTTCCCACTGATATAATGCGGCACATATTCCCGATTGTCAACACAAAATCCAAGCAGAAGCGTTATCACTGTCAACAGGACATAAACCAACGCGCTACTTTCCATGGGCGCCCTCCTGTATTCCCCGCTTCATCCAGCGGTAAGCCTGCGCCACGCCCGCCTGGCCGGAAAAAAGTTTCCTGTGGGCCAGCAAAAACCGCAGGCTCAGCCCTTTTGCCAATTTCCCGTACAGATAATGGTACAGCACGCCCCGGTCCGTAAAAAATTTTTCATGATACCCGGCAAACCAGGTGGAATCTCCGGATTCTTCCCTTCCGATGGTGACAGGAACCGTGTAGACTTTGTACCCTTTGTCCATAAATTCTTTTAAAAAAAGACTGTCCTCACCGGCGCTGTATTTCGCGCCCCCGCCGAAAAGGAGAGAAAACGTAACACCCGATCTTAACAGGCTTTCCCGCCGGACCGCAAAACTTACCGCGCCATACCTGCCACAGTTGTACCAACGGACTCTCCTTCTCTCCGTAATATGGTAAGTCTGCCTGTCTTTCTCCACCATCACATTGAACAGGATCATATCAGCTTTAGGATTCTTTTGGAATTCTACGGCAATTTTCTCCGCATATCCCGGTTCATATATGATATCAGCATCCGAAAAAAGGCAGATATCCCCGTCCGCCCTCAGGATCGCTTCATTGCGGCTTCTTCCCACGCCTTTGTCAGGGAAGGAAAAAAAACGCACGTTATGTCCTTTGTACTCCATCTGCTGTTCCTGCATCCGGTCACACTGATTGATAATCACCGCATCGGAATCGATCCGCATGTGATTTACTATATGTTCCATAGTCTCATTCATGACGGATGCCAGTACCTGAACCTTCATGCTTCCTCCCGTTTCTTCCGAAACATTCATGCGCAGCTTTTCAATGCCCGGCTATCCATGAAAAACGCGACACTTCTATGCCTGCGGCGCTATCGCAATCCTGCCCGGCTTTGCTGCTCCGGTTTCCCTAAGAAATAGTATGCTTTGATCAGACGCTCATCCGCGTTGCATAAAATAACAGATGTAACGTCACAATCCTGCTGCCGCAGATATTCCAGACAATATTCCAACTGCTTTCCGGCATGCGCACCTGCTCCTGCCGCCAGCAGAATCCCATCCGCCTCCCGCAGCGCCCTGCAGCTTTCGGGACATAAAACGGGAGAAGGAACCGCAAACCATTCTTCTGTCTGACTTTTCTTCCTCAGCGCCGCCAGGATCTCCGCAGGATCCAGGTCCTCCTGCACACTGCATACCGCCACTTTCCTCTTTCCCTCGTAAAAATAGCGGAGATTTTCAGCCAGGCAGTCGCTTTCCAAGGTTCCCGCCGTCTTTACGCCATAACGTTTCCAGATCGTAGCGGGTAGCCAGATATTGTCATCTCCCGTCTCCTTCAGCAAAAACAAAATGACCGCGAAAAAAAAGCTGAGCACGGCGCTGAGCACAAAAGCCCTGAGAGGACGCACGTCCGGTATCACCACGGAAGCTTCCCGGGGAGCGTCAATGACACGAATGTCAGATATTTCTTCGATCCCGCCCGGAAACTCTTCCGTCATAGCCAGTTCCACCGCCCGCGCAATCAGCAGGCTTTTCTCCGGAAAATTGGTGACGATGGCGGTAGACGGAACCCGCAGATCCGAGGCAAGATACGCCGTCAGGGAATCGGACACCTCCTGTGAGGTAATCGAATCCGGCCATGCGCTATCCATGGAGGAGCTTAATTCCTTCAAATGCTTCATAACCGCGTCCAAAAACTCCTGAGAATGAAGATAGGTATTCCAGCTCATCTCATTAATATAGACGACTCCTATATCCTTCGTCTCCTCCACCACATAATCCACCCGATAGACAGAAGTGACACTATACTGTTTTTCCCCCTGCAGGAGAACATTTTTAACATAATACCCGCCGCCGAACATTAGCGTTCCCGCCAGGGTGACCACCAGGATTACAGGAAAACAGGCGATCAGTCGAAGCGCTGTCAGTCTCAGGTCAAAAGGCTCCCTGCCGTAACTTCCTTCCCACATTGTTATGTCTCCGTTTTGCAATCTTACTCGTCATCGATGTTTTGACCCAGCTGCTCCCGCCGCTCCTGTTCTTCTCTGAGCGCGGTTATCTGCTCGGCTTCCACACCCTCTGTGCTGTCCGGCCAGAAAAGTACTTTCAGCGTCAGCAGCATAAGCTTGATATCCAGCCAGAGAGAATAATTTTCAATGTAGGCCAGATCCAGCTTCAATTTATCGTAGGGAGATGTATTATATTTCCCGTAAACCTGCGCAAAGCCGGCCAGTCCCGCTTTCACTTTCATACGGTACACAAACTCAGGCATCACTTCCATATACTGCGCAATGATTTCCGGCCGTTCCGGTCTGGGACCGATAAAGGACATATCCCCTTTCAATATGTTAAAAAGCTGCGGAAGTTCATCGATCCGGCATTTCCGGATGAACTTTCCTATGGGCGTGATGCGGTCATCGTTCTTCTGCGCCAGCCGCGCCACCCCATCTTCTTCCGCGTCCTGCCGCATACTGCGGAATTTCATAATGCAAAATTCCCGCTGGTTTACAGTGCACCGGACCTGTTTATACAACACGGGTCCCCCGTCATACAGTTTGACAGCCAGCGCAGTCAGCAGCATGATGGGAGAAGTGAGAATCAGCAAAATCATCGTGCACACAATATCCAACACACGTTTTAAAAATCGCTGTTCCACAGTCAGACTGTACTCTCTGGTCAGCATGATCGGCGTGTCAAATATATGAAGCTCTTCTGCGCCGCTCAAGATAACATCTGTAATTTTAGGGAGCAGATACACTCTTATGCTTTTGCCATAACAAAATTTCAATAAAAGATTTCTCTCTTCCACGGAAATATCGCCGATCATCACCGCGTTGCACTCATCATTCTCATAGCACTCCATAATCATTTTGCAGATTCTTTTATAGCCTTCTCTGATATGGACCGTCCTGGTGATCTGATACTTGTCCCTTCTGCTTTCAAACTTGGAGCAGATATCCTCCACCGGCCTGTACCCATGGATCAAAAGCAGTTTTCTGGGCGGAAAAAGAGATTTGTAAAACCGATTGGCCAAATAAATATAGACCACCACAATGGCAGTCTGTTCCACCATCATCATAAAGAACACTTTCGGCACAAAAGCCTGATGCGCCATGATGGAAAGTTCAAAATAAATAATGATATTAGCCAGGACGGTGGAGAATACCTGCGAAAAAATAATCTCCATATTTTTCAGGTATCCCAGACGCATACCGCCGTACATTCTCGAAAGGACCAGAAGCACTATGGCGTAAAAACCGATCTCCGCCATATGACCCAGCCTCCAGAAATTACGAAGCTGTTCCACAACGCTGTACTGAAAGTGCACCAGCCAGTGATATGCGAAATCTCCCACTTCCAGAGCCAGACAAATCATCACAAGCACCAGGTTGATCAACCGCTTGCAGGTCTCTCGTTTCCTCAGTTTCTCTTCGTTAGTAACCGTATTCAAGATCTATTTCCTCCGATTGCCTCCGGCATCAGCATCCGCACGCATTTCATATGGTAAATGCTCATATTCTGCATCAGACAATGCATATAAAAATAAATATACATTTGTATAGTATACCACATTTTTACACATTCGTACAGACGACCGTCAAAATCGGTTAAAAATTAACAATGATATACTCTTCGCACTCTTTTATATATCCGTTCTCCGGAAAATGTTTCATGTCATCGGTGAGGCTTTGCGCCTCCTCGATCTTTGCCAGATCTGTCTCCATCACAAATTCATACCCCAGCATTCTCATAAAATTCCCCAGTTCGCGGCCTGTGCCGTCAAACGCCGTTGCGCCCCAGCGCAGAGCGGAATTGACGGGGGTTTCCGCAAAAACATAGCCATTTTTGTCCTCCGCATTGTACTTTTCCACCAGATGCGGATCCACTAAATTCCCGATCCTCAAAATCCACTGGTATTGTGCGGAATCATAGGACAAATAAGCGTCCTTTGCGATACCGTAAGGGACGAAATAAGCCCCTCGGAAAACAATTGGTTTCCCAACATCGTACCCCCCTTTTTCCAGATCGAACGCCACCTGTTCCAACACGTTTCTGGCATCCTGATATTTCAGATCGTCCGCGTAAAACCACTGATTCATCTCCGCGCACTGGTTCCAGAGAAGCGCCGCCGCGATCACCACCGCCCCTTTGAAGCAGCCCCCGGGCAGATGCTCTTTGATCAAAAGCAACAGCAAAAATACGGCAAACGCCCCCACTAAAGGCACATACTGACTGGCGCGGTAGTAAGTCTCCTTTCCCTCAATAACCACCATACAGGCGGGCGCCAGAGGAACCGCCAGAGCCGCCAACGGCAGAAAGACGTCTCTCTTGCGCAGTCCTCTGACCACACAGACCGCAAGCAATACAAAAATTCCGAATACCAGAACCGCAATCGGCAGATAAGCGAAAGCATTCAGATAGTATTTCAGCCAAAAACGCTTGAGATTCATAAAGAACTCCGCGCTGCTTACATCGCCGAACGAAAATACACTGCGGTACTCCACCAGAAAACTGTCGGGAATCCGGATGCGGAACGCCCACAGCACCAGCTTCAGCACAAGCCACCTGAAGCAAACGGATAACGCTCCCGTTGCAATCGTCATTCCCGCGAACCTAAAGGGGGATACATCATACTTCCCATGGCTGTCTCCAAATCCCCTCGCAAGGATAAACGCCAGCAGCATGCCTACAATGTAGACCATCATGAAAGATTCATAACACCCCAGGGCGACAGTCAACAGCGCCGATGCCCCCAAAACGAGAGCTACCCTTTTTTTCCGTTCGTTTTCCGTTTCCGCAGCCTTTAGCTCCAGCAGCAGGACGATGCCGGTAAGAACGTAAGCAAGACTGATGCCATTGTGAAGATAATACACATAAATTTCGCTGATCAGCGGGCAGGAAAGAAAAAGCGAGGCAAAAAAAACATAACCGGCCATATTTCCCCTCCGCCCCAGGATGCGAAAGAACACAACGCACCAGATCGTTGCCGCCAGCATCAGAAGGAGGACTCCCGCAATCTCCGTCACCCAGGGAGCAAAGTCTGATAAGTGAAATATTTTGTTGATCAGATACAACGTCCAGCGCCCCACCGCCGGAGCCAGCCCCTCTTCAAAGTACAGCGGAATACAGGTATCGTCAATGCCTATCGTTTCATGGGAGATCAGATAACCATAGCTGCATACTGCGGAGAGAGAAACCACCGCCGCATAAAATTTGTCGGACCAGAAAAATTTGATATCCTCCCAAAGTGATCTCATGCGTTACATTCTCCTAATCTTACTCTTTGATTTCCTATCGTGCGTTCCTATTGTTGTCCTTCTTCCACACGGTATACCGCCACGCTGCCATTGTCGAAAATCTTGCTGTCCTCCGAAAGAGAAGGTTTCGCTTCCGGATTGTACCGCCTGATCCAGATACAATATTCCGCTCCCGCCTCCCGTGCGATACGGGCGGTGTCCCCTCCCATATAAGCATTGCGCAGAGCCTCTCTGCGCTCCCCTATGAGAGCCTCGTCCAGATACCCCGCCACATAACGCCATCCTTCCATCCACATCTGCCGTCCGGTGCATACGCCCACAACAAAATTCTGGTACAGTGAATCATTGAGCGGCGCATTGCACAGCATCACCGCGTCTTCTTCCGTGTGATCGCCAATCCAGAGATATGCCTCGTATTCGTCCCAGGTCAGACTGTTATTGACGTCTTCAAAATGATCCCGATGAGCCAGTTTCTCGTATCCGCTCTCCACGGAAACCCACAAGATATGAAACCAGCAGCCCACCGATACGATCAGAAGCAGCGCCGCCGCACTCCCAAAACAGAATCGGGCGCCTTTTGCGCCTTCCTTTCTCTCGGTGAGCCAGAGCGCGTCATAAGCCGCCGCCAAAGGCACCGTTGTCATGGCAAAATACATCTGGGAATTGCCCGACTGTTTGGTAAACAGCGTCAACAGCATACCCACCGCCACGGAAAGCGCCAGCATTCCCTCAAAAGAAAAAACAGCGGCCATTTTCTTTCTTTTGATCCTGCTAAAAACCGCCGGATAAAACAAGCCGTAAATCACAGGATTCGCGCCGATCAAATAGGCAAGAAGGATCAGCAGCTTTCCGACAATCTGCGGAATCCCTTTCTCCACCATAGAAAAGTAGGCGCTTCCAAGCCCGCACTCATAAAGATGCCCCGTAAGGGAAAAATAAAGCCCCGTCTGATTGTGGGAAACGGTTGACATCCCATCGGACACCACCGTAAAAAACAGGAGCAGAAAAATGCCTAACATGGGGAGCCCGCAGGCTAACGCCTGACCCGGCTTCTTCTCCCGAAGCATCCAAATCCCGCACAACCCCCCCCAAATTGCTAAAATCACTACTGCCACGGGAGCCTTTGCACCGGTACAAACCGCAAAAGTAAGACAGGCCGCCGCCAGATTCCCCCAGTGAATCCGCTTTTGTCCGCATTGTACCAAGGCATAAGTGACAGACAGCAGGGCAAAGGCAAGGCCCACGTCATAACCGAAGGGAGACACATACATTTTCTCCTGAAAGGCGATATAGACTACCAGCTCCCAGCCGGTGGTAAACAGCAAAAGGAACTCGCCCGCCGCAATCCATCTTACACGGACTCCCATTCTCCGCATCAGGCACCAAAAAACTGCAATCAGCAAAAAAGGCATCTGTACCCACGAAAAACAAAATTCCAACACCAGCTCGGAAATGCCCGTTGTGCGGGAAGCCATCTCCAAAAGCAGACTTCCGAAATAATGATACCGAAACCAGACTCCGGCAAACCGAAACTCCTGAACCGGAAAACCCTTTCCGGCGCTGATGGCATTTCCGATATAAAACAAAAGATCCTGATTGGGAAAAACCACATTGTGTCCTGCTTCCGGCAGCAGATTTCTTCCATAATATGTAAAGAAGCGCACTGTCAGATTGAGAACAAGAAAGCAGAAGACCCAGAACAGTTCCCGCCTTTTTTGAGGGAGGATCGCGGGATTTCCTATCTTCTCTTTCTCCGTGACCTTTTTGCGCCAACATCGGACAGCCAGATATCCGGCGGCTGCAGCAGAGACAATGCACTGCATGACAAACGCCAGGTCCAGACGATTCACCGCCGCCAGCATAAAATACTGCACTATGGCAAGCGCCAGACCCAGACCATATCCCCATGTGATCGTTTCCATTTCACACTCTGTCGGAAGTTTTAGCGCACGTACCAGCCCAACGCCTGACAACAGCACCGCAAACAGCTGATAAAGAAAAAAGGAAACTCCCTGAAGCGCAGAAGCGGCTGACACACAGGTCATAAAAGTGGAAAATCCCATCATCAGCACAATAAAACCGCATAAAAATTGATGTTTCGCCATCCTGTGTACTAAGCAACTCACCTATATTCTCCTTCTCACCGCTCTCATCGCCCAAAAACAGAAATGCCAGAAGCTTCTGCACAGTCCCAGCTTCTCTTCTTTTCGATACAGATTCCAGATCCTTCGGATGGCCTCCAGTTTATTGGAAGACAATGTTTTTCCCGCCCTGCGGTATTTTGCCAGATTTTCATCCAGCCCCCTCGCCGTCACTCCGCCGCGGAGCACCTTAAACCACAGCGCCGTATCCTCGCTCTTTACCACAGGCATCTCCAAACGATCTTTAGGCAGCTTGTCCGTATCAAACATAACAGTTGTTGTGAAAATAGTCGTATTGCTCAGAGCCTGCCTGTAAGTCAGACTGTCCGGCACATGCACTACCTTGCCCGTACCCA
The DNA here is from genome assembly GCA_947629645.1 of uncultured Acetatifactor sp. Classification (GTDB taxonomy): domain Bacteria; phylum Bacillota; class Clostridia; order Lachnospirales; family Lachnospiraceae; genus Acetatifactor. Next base: position 62,706 of record CANREV010000017.1, read on the forward strand.
CGCCGTTCTCATCCGCAAATTCATATCCTGTAAAGACAAACGCGGCGTCCTTCTCCTTCATAAACGCAAGCTCTCTCTCCAGCTTTTCCGGCGCCCACAAATCATCCCCATCCAGATAGGCTACATACCGCCCCTTTGCCTCGTTCAGGCCGCGATTTCTCGCCCGCGCCGCCCCCATGTTGGAGGGCTGCCGGATCAGCCTGATCCGGTGATCGTTTGCTTGTTCCAGATACCGCTGTATCAACATGACACTGTTGTCGCTGCTGCAGTCTTCCACCAGCAGAAGCTCCCAGTCCGCATATGTCTGCGCGCGCACGCAGTCCAGGGTTTCCTCAATATATTTTTCCACATTATACGCAGGTACGATTATACTGACCAAATCCCCCATGGCTTGCAATTCCTTTCTCCGGTGTCCAGTCTAAAGGGAAAACAGGTAATATTCCATGATGCGTTCCGGCTGCGCTCCCACAAATCCTGTTACTTCATTTAATAACGCCTGATCTATATCCTGGGGAAGCACCAGCAGAGTGACCCCCTCTTTCCTCGCTGTCTCCAGGCAGACCTTTGTGGATAATACGGCCGTTTCCTCTCCCTGAACATCAGATGCCTCCTGAAACAGTTTCCCGTCCACATCTCTCTTTTCCGCCATGCACATCCAACGATACATCTCTTCCACTTCTTCAGAATAACTGTCATAGGTATAAGCGTCCAGCGATTCCTCCCACATATTTCTTCCATATGGCAGCAAAATATCACCGTCCAGTCCCCTGGCATACTCCATGATCTCCCGGGGCGCCCAGAGGCATATTTTTGCGTCACTTATGTCAGTTACAGAGTTCCTTTCCAGATCAGCCAGTAACTGAGCCGCGTTCTCCTTCTGTTGTTCTTTTTCCTCAAGCATCGAATCAATACGATCCACCGGGCTGCATAACAGTGCCGTCAACAAGATTCCCACCGTCACCGGCAGACCTCTTCTCCAGCTTTTAAGGCGAAATCCCTGCCAGCTCTCCCGCAACAGCTTTGTTCCCGCATAGGCAGTCACCACTGTCACCGGAACGATACTCCAAATCCACTCATAATCATAGAACCTGGTCTGATAGAGCATCAGGGCCGCCGCAGTCACCGGAAGAATACAGCATACCGCCGATGCCGTTCCATAATATAACAGTCGTTTTTGTTCCTCTTTTTCGCGGTTCCACCATAAAAATAACAATGCTGTCAGAAAAAGCGCCATCATTTTTCCATGATCTGTGATTCTGAACCAGCCTGTATATGCATTCCTAAGAAGTTCCGCCATGACGCTTCCTCCTTTCAAAAGGATACAGTCCCGCCATGACAAGCACACAGGCTCCCAGCCCGTAGAGTGTCCAGACGATGCAGGCTTCCGCCAGAATGCACAGCACGGCCAGTTTCCATTTGCGCCTGAGGCAGAGGGAAATCAGATAAGGGATCAGCACCAGATTTCTGACCGTTACACCGCGATACCCGCAGTAGAGCAGATCAAATCCGTCCGCTCCGTACCTGTAGCTTCCCACCCAGATTAAAATAACACTCATTATCATAAAACAGAGCCTGTTTTTCCTCTGATCGGAAAACAGGCTTTCTGCCACACAATAAAAGGCGGCATAACTGCTGAAAAAAACCAGAACAGACACAATCCCTGACACAGCATCATAAGGGGATAACCCGGAAATCCTGCAAAGAATCCCATACAGTGTGGGCAGGCATAAGATTTTTAACCTGAGAGGCAGGCCTGCCGTGTAAGGCTGCCCGGTCATGGGGTTTACCTGATAAATGCCATCTGTCTGTAAAAAACTGCCTGCCGTCTCCACAGTCATATCTCCCTGTGTGAAGGCTCCGGCATACCCTGATAATTGTATGAACTGATACAAAACCAGCGCGCAAAAGATTACTGCCAGACATTTTTCCCCTATATCCCACCCACTCTTCTGCTTCATTTCGCTCTTCTGCCTTATTTCACTCTTTTGTCCCTCGTCCTCCCCCATCGCTTTCTTTTGAGATCTTCTCCCGAAAATACGCCTGACCGCCAACAGGCCGCAGCAGCACACCAGCGCCGCCGTCAAAAGGATCAGAAACATTACCGTACAACGCGAAAAAGACTGTCCGGTAAATACAGCTCCCACATGAGCCGCCGCCGCCAGTCCTATTATGATTAATTCACCTGTGATCAACGCATCCGCAGCGCACAGCGCCCTGTCTCTTTTGTAAAAGAGCTCCAGCGCCCCCTTTCCCAGACAGATGCATACGCACAACACGATCAGTGTCGGCAATGATTCAGAAACAAAATTCATCTTTACTCCAATCGCAGTAAAAGAGCAAACGGATACTTCCCTACGTTTATCTTACCTGACTTTACATTACTTGACTTTACACTACATGGCCTTGATATCCAAACGCACTTTGTCAGCTATACGCGCAATGTATTCACTATTAGTAGGTCTGGTTCTGCCTGTGGATTTAGAGTAACCGAACATCTTTTCAAATGTATCAGTATTACCCCTGGTCCACGAAACCTCAATGGCATTTCGTATCGCACGCTCCACCTTTTGGTCTGTTGTCCGGAAACGTCTGGCAATTGTCGGATAAAGAAGCTTTGTAATCCTGCTGACCTTTTCCATATCTCTCCCAGACAACATTATCGCATCCCTCAGATATTGATACCCTCTTAAATGTGCAGGCACTCCGATATCCAGCATGATGTCAGTAATATATCTTTCCAAATCACAATCCTTTACAGCACTAATCTCCACACGAATTCCCCTTTCTTATGTCGATCATTGCTCCTTACTGCGATTGTAATTATATTTTACCATATCAAACGGTTTCTGGGAAGTTTTCTGCCGTTAAGGTTTCGTTAAGATACGACATATTGTTATTATATTTTTTCTTTCACTAGATATATGGGGCGCCTTTTCACTTCCATGTACGTTTTTGCAAGATATTGTCCTAATATTCCCGTACAGAAAAACTGCACTCCTCCGATCAGCAGCATAATACACACCTGAGACGCCCAGCCTGACACAGGATCGCCAAAGATCAGCTTGCGCACTATGACAAAAACGATCATGATAAAGGCCAGCACACAAAACAGTACCCCCATAACAGAGGCGAACAACAGCGGCACCGTGGAAAAGGCAGTGATGCCATCTATGGAGTATACCAGAAGCTTCCAGAAATTCCATTTGGTTTCTCCCTTGGCTCTTTCCACATTCTCATACTCCAGCCATTTGGTACGATATCCAACCCATCCGAAAATTCCCTTTGTAAAACGGTTGTATTCCCGCATTGCCAGAATGCCATCCACCATCTGCCTCGTCATCAGACGGTAATCCCTGGCGCCATCCATGATCTCCGTCTGGGAGATCTTTTTCATCAGTCGGTAAAACCGCCGCGCGAAAAAGCTTCTCACAGGAGGTTCTCCTTTGCGGCTTACCCTTCTGGTAGCAACGGAGTCATAACCCTGTTCCAGATAGGAAAACATCTCCGGCAGCAAAGAGGGCGGATCCTGAAGATCTACATCCATCAGCACCACATAATCTCCCCCGGCATTTTCCAGTCCGGCATACATGGCGGCTTCTTTTCCAAAATTTCTGGAAAAGGACAGAAGATGTACTCTGGGATCCTTCGCGATCAGTTTTTTGACTTCTGCTACCGTCTGATCCCCGGATCCGTCATCCACATACCACAGTTCCAGATCTACCCCTTTTTCCGCAAAAAAAGAATCGTTCTTGATAAGCTCCGTATAAAATAGTTCAACGTTCTCTTCTTCATTGTAGCAGGGAACGATCACACTCAGTAACCCCATAGCTTGTCCATCGCTTTCTTTTGATTTACTTTCAGTATACTATTCTACCCCGCAATACGCAAGCTAAAACCTGTAAATGCCCCGCGCATGGCTGAATTGTCACCTGATTTGTAACAGCTTGGCTCGGAAGTTTGACAGCTTAACCACATAAAAAACCTTACAAAGCCTTTATTGGCTTAATTTTTTTGTCAAATTTTAA
>CANREV010000018.1 GCA_947629645.1 uncultured Acetatifactor sp.
GTGATGAGCCAGACGCCGCCAGCGATTAAGCTGACGGCGCTAATGTTATGACTGGCTACTGTGTGAAAAGTAACAAGTATATCAAATAAAAAAATTAATACTAGACTTTTCTTTTGCAATGTGATATCATGGAAAATGAAATTTGGGTAAAAATAAGGTTGATAGACAGCTGTTGCCGATGCGGTGTTTGAGCCGGTCTGGCAATGGCTTTTTATTTTCAAAAAAATTTCTTTGGTTACATTTTCTTATAGGTTTCGTTACATTTTAGCCCGGCTTTTTTGGGAAAATACCGATATAAATAGCAAGGAGACATGATAGCATGAATATTGGGATTTGTGACGATGAAAAAGAGATCTGTCTGCAGATAAAAAAAATGGTTTTGGCGCTTGCGCCGGAGAGTCAGGTCAGATGTTTCTGCTCCGGAAAACAACTGCTTTCCGGCGGACAGCACTTTGATATACTATTTCTGGATATTCAGATGGCGGATACCAATGGTATGGAGATCGCCAGAACCATAAGGGAACGGAAGGAAGACACCGTATTGATTTTTGTCACGGCACTGAAAGAATATGTCTTTGAAGCGTTTGACGTGTCGGCGTTCCATTATCTTTTAAAGCCCCTGGTGAAAGATAAGTTTAACAGCGTATTTCTGGAAGCCATGAAAGAAGCCAAGAAGCGCATCCGCATCGGGGAGGAATCCCTTTTTTTTCAGACCAAATCCAAAAGTTTCACTCTGATGAAAAGCGATATTTTATATGTGGAGAATTGCAGGCGAAAAGTAGATATTCATACATGGCACCAGACGGAGACGATCTATGCCACCATGATGCATATGGAGGAGCTCCTGGGGGAAGATTTCTTTCGCTGTCACAGGGGCTATCTCGTAAATATGGCGTATATCATCCAGTACAGCGCGGACCGCATTTTACTGCAGAACGGGGAATCCATATACCTTTCCAAGGAAAAATATAATGATTTTGTGACGGCATACATGCTTTATTTGAAACAGGGAGGAGTTTCCTGTGTCTGAAACGGTTTCTTTCTCTGCGTTTTATCATTATGCCGTTACCGCCATGGATTTCGTCATGCGGATATTCTGGGCGCTTAGTCTGAGTCTCCTTTACGGCCATTTTTTTCGTATGAAAAGAATGGAGCGGGCAAAATGGATGGCGGTTGTGCCCGCAGCGCTCTGGTTCTTATGCGAACAGGCAATCCATATTTTCGTATCGACAGATGCGTTTGTCGCGGACAATGTCATGATGATGTTTCAATTAGCGCTGCTCTACGGAAGCCTGTTCCTGATCAGTTTAGTTTTTTATCGGGGAACCATAAGCCAGCTTGGCCTGATTACCATGTTTTTTGCCGCTGTCAGTGAAAGCGGCCGTTTCCTGGCATTTTCCCTGTCTTACTTCTGGAGCCGGATTTATGAATGTAGCAGCCGCTGGTTTGAAAACAATTATCCTGCCGTGACCATCCGGGATTTCACGAGTCTGGTGGAAAAGCTGGCAATCATACAGCAGTTTACCATGTATTTACTTTTTTTAGGTGTGTTGTACGGTACAGTGCGTTACCTGCGAAAGATTTACACGGGCAGAGAACTGCCCCTTCACAGAACGGAATTTTTGTTTTTGATGATTCCCTGTACCAGCAGTTTCCTGCTGTGCACGCTGCTTCGGACCATTATGATCACCACGGAAGATGCCATGCCGAAAACGCTCTATGAGACATTTCCGATATTGATCTTTATTGTGCCGTTTTTATTGATCTTATGCCTTTTCGCCATGCTCTACAGCATCAAATCATATCAGGAGATGAGGACGCTGTACGAAGAGCGAAACAGGAGAGTGGTGCTGGAAAAACAGATCGTCAGCATGGAGGAACATACCAGAGAACTGGAGCGTGTCTATTCCGGCGTGCGCGCCATGAAACATGACATGAAAAACCAGCTTGCAGTACTTGGCAGCCTGATTCAGCGGGAAGAAAATACAGATACGATCAACAGTTTTATCGAACAGTTAAACCGCACCATGGGAAAGCTCGACCTTCCCTTTCAGACGGGCAGCGCGGTGGTGGACTCCCTGCTCTCCATGAAATATCATGAAGCCTGTGAGAAGGCGCCGGATATCAGGTTTGAAGCGGAAGGGCTGTTCTTTAGCGAAAAAAACAGCATCCAGCCCGCGGACTTGTGCATCATTCTGGGAAACGCTCTTGATAATGCCATAGAAGCATGCAAAAAGGCGGCGGATTCAGGCGGGAAGGATTGTTTCATCCGGCTTTCTTCTGTCTGCAGACAGAATATGCTGTTAATCACTGTAGAGAACAGCTACAGCGGAGAACTCTCCGTAACGCAGGGAAGCGTTTTCCCCATCACCACAAAATCGGACAGTCTGGCCCACGGCATCGGCATGCACAATATCAAAGCTGCCGCAGAGCGCTATCAGGGCGGCGTGTCCTGGAGCGGAGAAAAAAATGTTTTTTCTCTGACGGTTATGCTGCGGTTGTGAATCCAAACGGTTCGTTCCTGTTACAGGCAGCTTGGTTACATTTGACTTGTCTTGCGGAGAATTCTTTCGATATAATCAATATAGATGAGGAAAGGAGTGACGCAGACTATGTATTACAACATGTTTGGCTATAATCTTTTGGATCCCACAGGTTATAATGCCTATGGCATGAATATGACAAATTCTTTGTATATGATGAACTTTTACAATCAGTTAAAGAATTATGCCGCGGGAGCAAACAGTCAGACGGACGCTGCGGAAAAGGCCGATGAATCGGGAAATGATCATTCTTCCGGCACGGATTTCCAGACCGCTTATCTGGAAGCTTTCCGCAAAACGCTGCAGCAGTCTTTGGGGATTTCGGAAAACGCCTCAGAAGAACAGAACGTTTCCAACCGCGCGTTATCGGCCCAGACTGCCTATCGCCGTATGGCTCATTACGGAAGCCATCCATCCCATATTTGGACGTCAAATTTTGTGTAAGTCAGGATTTTGTGTAAATCAGGAGCATCCTGATTAAGGAGGTTAGCATGAGAGTTACCACGCAAATGTTAAACAGAGCGGCCCAAAAAGCGGGCATTCCCGTGAACAGGACTTCGCTGCTTAATTATATCAACGGCAACGGTTCTGATCTGTCTATGGCAAACGCCGTGTCAAAAACGCAAAAAAATACGGATGCCGCAAAGAGGTCGGAATATGAAAAACTGGAAAACTCCGCAGACGGAGTGGAAAAGTCAGCGGGACAGTTGTTATCTTCCGGAGGCGAAGAACTGAAAGCGTCAGATCTGCAGAATTTTGTAGACCGTTACAATGAGATGCTGAAAAGCTTAAAAAAAGCGGAGGATAATCTGGACAAATTTTATGCTCAGTCCGCCAGAAATCTGGTAAAAGAAAACCAGCAGGAATTGGCCAAATACGGTATCACAGTGGAAAAGGACGGCACGCTTAGTTTTGACAAAGCCAAATTTGAAAAATTCAGCGCAGAGCAGTCCGCAAAGTCTGAGAGCGGTGAGGTAAAAGAAGCCGACTCTGCAAAGACCCAGACCGGAGAGGAAACGGAAGAAACCGCCGCGAAGCAGGATGCGCTGTTTGACAATGAAAACGGCTTTTTCTCCCGCCTTAAATTTCTGGCGTCTTTAGTGTCGGACAGCGCGGGCGCCAATGTGGAAAGCTTCTCCGGTTACTATAATGGCGCCGGGGTAATGACAAACGCATATTCCAATGGGAAATACAATTTTTGGAGTTAGTCATCCGTGATTGTATCAGCCGTTGTCTCATTTGACATCGCTGATACCATTTCTTCAATATTTTCTTCAAAATCCGCCGAAATCGCCTGAAAGATCTGATCTGAGGTGATTCCGGCGATTTTGATGTCCCTTTTGTCCATGGAGATAATTGCAAGCCCCAGCAGAAAAGCAAGCGCCAGCCGAAGTTTAAAAGTAGAATACGGTGGTGCCGTATCAGGTTCTGTGGAATCTTTTTCCCCGTAGATCGGACTTGATTTGGTATAGCTTTTCCCATATATAATGCGTTCTCTGTTGGAAAGGTCGAACTGATTCCGGTCGTATCGGGAACGCACCTGTTGGATCAGCCGCAGTTTTTGTTCAGTAGACACATCGCTCATAAATCACCGAAATAGTTTGTTTACTATAAAGTATGTACGATTCTTGGTTTTAGAACAAGATGTAACAGGGAAACCTTCGGCTAAACTGTTATGCCGATGCACACAAAACTCAAAAAAATGCGTTTAGGTTGCAACAAGACATTGGACCGGAAAAGATTTTATAGAATTATAGAGCCATGTGTGATACAATGAATCTGTTGGAATCAGACGGTCAGGATCCAAAGGAAGGCACGCGATATCAAAGCTTATGGTCAATGAATGTTATCTGTCAAAAGGGAATCTGCGGAAAATTATGACTACTGTGATTTTTTCGCGGATCACGGCTATGTATCTTACTGCTTTGATTTTTGCGGCGGCAGTCGGATAGGTGGAAAAAGTTCCGGAAATACCATACGCCGCTCATCAGTTTTCCCCTGATCTAAAGAAAAGCGCTATGGCAACGATCCTCGATTTTTTGGAAAGGGAAAGGGAACGGAGATGAACATGGAACATAACGGGCAGGAAATTGGGAAACGGATACTGGAGAATATCGAAAAAGTGATTGTGGGAAAGGAGCAGACGGTCAGGCTGCTTCTTACGGCGCTTTTGGCGGACGGACATGTGCTTTTGGAGGACATGCCCGGAACGGGAAAAACGAAACTGGCAAAAACTCTGGCAAAAACCATTGATGGAGAGTTCTCGCGTATTCAGTTTACGCCGGATCTGCTTCCCAGCGATATCACGGGCCTGAACATTTTTGACAGTCAGAAAAATCAATTCGTTTTGCGAAAAGGTCCTGTTTTTACCAATATTCTCTTAGCGGATGAGATCAACCGCGCAACGCCCAGAACGCAGGCAGGACTTTTGGAATGTATGGAGGAACGTCAGGTAACCATCGATGGGGAGTCTTATACGCCCGGAAGACCTTTTTTTGTCATTGCCACCCAGAATCCTGTGGAGACCGCCGGAACCTTTCCGCTGCCGGAGGCGCAGATGGACCGTTTTATGATGAAACTCTCCATGGGACTGCCCAGGGAGGCGGAGGAAGTTGCCATTTTGGAGCGGTACATGACCAGGGAACCTTTGGATGAGCTGGAGAGTGTGCTGACATTGGAACAGCTTTTGCAGGCGAGGGAAGAGACTGTCCGCGTTTTTGTGCACAAGTGTGTTTTAGAGTATATGGTCGCCATTGTGAACGGCACCAGACAGGGGGATAACATTGTTATGGGCGTCAGCCCCAGAGGGAGCCTTGCGCTGCTTCGATGCGCCAAAGCGTATGCCTATCTGGCGGGCAGGGATTATGTGACGCCAGATGATGTCAAGGCTTTGGCAGTTTACGTTCTGGCTCACCGCATTGTGCTGGGTTATGGGTCAGGCACCAGTGACAGCGCGAAAGATCTGGTGCAGAAATTGCTGGATACCACGCCCGTTCCTACAGAGGATTTCACCAAATGATTAAATTGATTAGCATCGGCCTGCTTTTTTTCCTGCTGTTCCTTCTGCAGAAAATCGTGTATCGACAGTTATGGCACAAAAATCTGACCGTGGAGATCGGATTCGCCAAAACCCATATTTTTGAGGGGGAGGAGAGCGGTTTACAGGAGATCATACAAAATCAAAAAAAGCTGCCCCTGCCTATGCTGAAGGTAAAATTTAAGACGGACCGCCACCTGATTTTCGGGGACAGTGTGGAGGGCGCCCGTACAACGGACCAGTTTTACCGCAACGACATGTTCCGCATCGGAGGCGGCGAAAAGATTACCCGTACTTTGAAATTCACAGGAGGCAGAAGGGGATTTTACGAGATAGACGGAGCCAGTCTGGTGGCCTCCGATATTTTTCTGACCAGCCAGATGGTGGAGGAACTGCCGCTTCACGCGGAGATTTATGTCTATCCCAAACCTTTTGACAGTCAGGAGCTTCGCCGTTCCCTGACACAGTTAAACGGAGAGGTGTTGTCCAAACGCCATCTGCTGGAAGACCCTTTTGAATATCGCGGGATACGGGAATACCAACCTTTTGACGATATGCGCAGCATCAACTGGAAAGCAACGGCAAAGACCGGAGAACTAAAGGTCAATCAAAAGAATTACACTTCACTGAAATCCATTCGCATTTATTTCAATGTGGAGGACGACAATATCATGAAAAAGGAAGCCTGCGTGGAAGCTTCCCTGCAGCTGGCGGCAGGGTTGAGCGCGTTTTTTCTGAAGCAGGGAATCCAGACAGCCTGCTACGGAAACGGTGTGGATATCAAAACCCACAAACCTTTTTCCATGGAAGCGAAAGCGGGGGACGGACAGTTTGATGCTATCTGCAGAGGGCTGGCGCGTCTGGATCTGGAGCAGCCCGCCGCAAGTTTCTGCGGATGCTTTGAGGAACGGCTTTTTTCAGAGGCCAAGGGTACCATCACCTGTTTTGTGGCTCCGAATCAATATGATGATTTTCTGGAACTTTTGGAGAGATACGCGGACGCCGGGAACGAATTTTATTGGTTTTATCCGGTTATGGGAAGCGGGGAGCCTAAGCTTCCTGAAAAACTGAAAAAGCAGGTGCGTTTTATCCACCTTGCTATCTGACGATCGTAGTCCGGATACGCTTCCAATCGAAAGGATGTAGGCGTTTTATGAAGAGCGAGCGGCTGAATTTTGTCATAGAATTATTAACTACACAGATGAACCATTGGCTGTTGTTTCCCATTGTGATGACAGCATCGGGGATTGCCAGACTTCTGACAGGAATTGGAGACGCGGGGAACCCCGACTTTTTGCTGTGGACGATATGCGGGCTGTTTCCCGTCCTTTTTTTCCTGATCCGATATTTTGCGGAGAGGGCGTGGCTCTTTTTCCTTTGCCACGGGGCAGTCATGGCCTGCGCCCTGATCCTGCCGGTTTCGTCCGGTGTCATGGACAGAGTGATCTGCGGTGTGTGCGCGGCTTCTTATCTGATTCATTCTCTGACGCTGCGGCTTCGGGAAAACGCGGCGGTTTATTCTGCGCCCATCCATCCCATCGCCGCATTGGCGCTGTCCGTGGCGGCGGATTTTATGCTGCATAAACAAGATAACGCGCCGGACTGGGACCGTTATTATATTTTTACGTTAATCGGGGTATTGGCCTGTTATGTCATCATTTTTTATCTGAGGCAGTATCTGAAATTTTTGCAGGTGAACCGTTCCAGTGCGGGGTATCTGCCCGCAAAAGAGCTGCTGCGCTCCGGCATGGGATTTGTGCTTTCCTTTACGCTGGGCGGCGTGGCGGTGCTGCTCCTTAGTCTGAACGCAAAATGGCTGGAACCGCTGCTTCGCGCATTACAAAAAGTGATTGTGGCTTTTCTGCGTTTCCTGTTCGGGCACTCAGGAGATGAGAGCACAGAGGAACTGATCCAAAGTGCGGAAAACACAGGCGCCGTTACGGACCCTGCGGCGATGGGATTGCCCACAGGCGGGACGTTCTGGCTCTGGGAAGTTTTAGAATATGTAGCTATCGTCCTCTTTGCCATCGGGGTCGTCTTTGTCCTCGTGCGCGCCTTGTTCTTTTTGGTGAAATTGATTCAGCAGCGATTCGGCGAAAAGGGGAAAGCCGCGGCGTTTAGTCCGGAGGAGGAAGCGGTGCATGATGTCCGTGAAAAATGCGGCATTGTCAAAAAGGATACCGCCAAAAGAGGGACCGGATTTTTCCGGCAGTTCACCCCTGTGGAGCGTATCCGCAGAATGTATAAAAAACAGGTTCTTTCCGGCAGTCCGGAAGGGGCAAAGAAGGAGAAAATACCATTTATGACGGCGAGAGAGTGCGTTGAGAAGCTGTCTCTTCCGGATATGGCCGGGATTTACGAGAAAGCGCGCTATTCGGACAGCGAAGTTACCGCAGAGGATGTGAAAAAAATGAAGTCCGCCCTGTCAAAATGAAAATTTTGAAAAAAGACGGCGGGAGAATAAAAGGACCAGGCGAAAATGCCGCGGCGAATGGAATGAGGAACCAGTGTATGGAAGACAGGCTTGCGCTTTCTGACGATATATTGATGAAAATTGAAAAACCGGAACGATACATCGGACATGAGGTTAATTCCGTGGTGAAAGATAAGGGGAAAATCAAGGTTCGTTTCGCCATGTGTTTTCCCGATGTATATGAGATCGGTATGTCGCATCTTGGGATTCAGATTCTCTATGATATGTTTAACTCCATGGAGGATGTCTGGTGCGAGAGAGTCTATTCCCCATGGCTGGATCTGGATGCCGTCATGCGGGAGAAAAAAATTCCGCTGTTTGCTTTAGAGTCCCAGGATCCTGTCAGGGAATTTGACTTTCTTGGCATCACCATCCAATACGAAATGTGCTATACTAATATATTGCAGATTCTGGATCTGTCCGGTATTCCGCTAATGGCATTGGAAAGAGGGGATGATTGCCCTATCGTAATCGGCGGGGGACCCTGCACTTACAACCCCGAACCTCTGGCGGATTTTTTTGATTTGTTTTACATCGGGGAAGGGGAGACCCGGTACAGGGATCTGATCGACCTTTATCAGGAGTGCAGGTCAGGAGGTTTAAAGCGCAGGGAATTTCTGCGCCGGGCGGCAAAACTTCCCGGCATCTATGTGCCGCAGTTTTATGAGACAACGTATAACGAGGACGGCACCATCCGCTCTTTTTCTCCTGTGGAAGACGGGATTCCTGCGGTCGTACAAAAAGAAATCGAGTTGAACGTTACAGACACTTATTATCCCATGAAGCCAGTCGTACCGTTTATCAAGGTGACGCAGGACAGGGTAGTTCTGGAGATACAGAGAGGCTGCATCAGAGGATGCCGCTTCTGTCAGGCGGGACAACTGTATCGGCCTGTGAGGGAGCGCGATGTGGATACGATGAAAAAATATGCCTTGGAAATGTTAAAGAATACCGGGCATGAAGAAATTTCCTTAAGTTCCCTAAGTTCCAGCGATTATTCCAAATTGCCGGAACTGATCGACTTTTTGATAGAAGAGTGCAGCAGACAACATGTCAATATCTCCCTGCCTTCTTTGCGGATCGATGCTTTTTCTCTGGATGTGATGAGCAAAGTCCAGGATGTGAAAAAATCCAGCTTAACTTTCGCGCCGGAGGCCGGCAGCCAGAGACTGCGCAATGTGATCAACAAAGGGCTGACGGAGGAAGCGATCCTAAACGGCGCGGCGCTTGCATTTGAGGGGGGCTGGACCAGGGTAAAACTCTATTTTATGCTTGGGCTTCCGATGGAGACGCCGGAGGATATCAGGGGAATCGCAGAGCTCTCCAACAAAATCGCTGCCACTTTTTTTGACACAGTGCCAAAAGAAAAGCGCACAAACGGCAAGGTGCAGATCGTAGTCAGCACATCCTTTTTTGTGCCCAAGCCCTTTACGCCTTTCCAATGGGCAAAGCAATGCACCAAAGAGGAGTTTTTGGAAAAAGCATACCTGACCAGAACGTCTATCTCCGATCAGCTGAACCAAAAAAGTATCAAATATAATTGGCATGAGGCGGATGCAAGCGTGATGGAGGGCGTGCTGGCACGAGGCGACAGAAGACTCGGCGAAGTGATCCGCAAAGTTTATGAGAAAGGCGGCTTCTATGATGCCTGGAGCGAATATTACGACAATGAGCGCTGGCTTAAAACCATGGAAGAATGCGGCCTTTCCGTAGATTTTTACACACATCGGGAGAGACCTGCGGACGAAATCCTGCCGTGGGATTTCATTGACTGCGGCGTCACAAAAGAATTTCTGCTTCGGGAGTGGGAAAAGGCAAAAAGGGAAGAGACTTCGGAAAACTGCAAAATTAAGTGTCAGGGATGCGGTGCATCGCGTTTTGGATGCGGTATCTGTTTTGAGCCAAGGACATAGGCGGCGCCATCACGGAACATGACATTTTCAAGAAAGGGGATCCTGCGCGTTTTATGAAGCTTCGGATTAAATTTAGAAAATTTGGGCCTGTGCGATATATCGGACATTTGGATGTGATGCGTTTTTTTCAGAAGGCGATCCGCAGGGCAGGCATCGATGTGGCTTACACTTCCGGCTTCAGTCCACATCAGGTTATGTCTTTTGCCGCTCCATTAGGCGTTGGGCTGACCAGCAACGGAGAATATATGGATATTGAAGTCTGCTCCGCAGATTTTCCGGACGTCTGCGGGGAAGTAAAGAGACGGCTGAATGAAGTCAGCGTACCAGGCATAGAAGTAATCTCCGTAAAGGTTTTGCCAAAGGATGCGGGAAATGCGATGGCAAGCGTTGCTGCGGCTTCCTATACAGTACGTTTTCGGGAGGGAAGAGAACCGGCGGTTCATCTTACGGAGGCACTGGCGGAATTTATGAAAAAAGAACAGATCCTGATCACGAAAGAGACGAAAAAAGGGCAGCGGGAAGTGGATTTAAAGGCCGGGATCTATCAGCTTACATGGGAGAACGATGCTTTTTATATGCTGTTGGACGCATCCAGCGGCGGCAATATCAAGCCTGTGCAGGTGATTCAGGCGCTTTTTGCGGATTGCGGGGAAACGCTGCAGGAAAACGCGCTGCTTATCACCAGGGAAGAGGTTTATACAAATATTGGCACACAGGAAGACATCAAACTGGTGCCTTTGGATGAGATCGGCATATAGCGGAGGTCGTAATGAGCAGACAGATTGCGGCGAAATCCTCCTTGTCTTTATCGGACAATGAGGTGGCACAGAGAGATACCGGACAGGGCAAAGTACTTTTCACCGTTTACAGGGAAAGAGAGTGCGGCCTGCTGATACAGAATAACAGGCTTATCGCCGCCGGATTCCTGACGGAGGCGGTAAGCAGGATCGGCGCCATATACATCGGCAGGATCAAAGATGTTGCGAAAAATATTGAAGCATATTTTGTGGAAATCGCAGATGGCGAGGTTTGCTTCCTGCCTTTTAAAAAAGCGGAGTTTCCTTTTTTGCTCAACCGTCCGTACCATGGGAAACTGGCGGAAGGGGACACCCTTTTGGTTCAGGTGGAGCGCGATGCTCAAAAAACGAAACTTGCTTCCGTTACCGCCCATATTTCTCTTTCCAACGATTATTTTGTCCTTTTTATGGGAGCGCGGCGCGTGGGGTATTCCGCAAAACTCTC
The DNA here is from genome assembly GCA_947629645.1 of uncultured Acetatifactor sp. GTDB lineage: Bacteria > Bacillota > Clostridia > Lachnospirales > Lachnospiraceae > Acetatifactor. Next base: position 11,209 of record CANREV010000018.1, read on the forward strand.
AAAAGAGCAGAAAGAAAAGATGAAAGGCTGTGTGGAAGCAATTTTCGGAGAAAAAGGCATTTTGCAAAACGGAAGCCTTGCACAGGACTGGACGGTGCTTTTGCCTAAAAAGGTTCTCGATGGTTGGCAGGATGAGGGGCATTCTCTGCAAACCCTTCCCCTGCCTTCTACAGGATGTATCTTTCGCACTAAAGCGGCGGAGGAATTAAACGGCGGCGAGCCCGAAAAGCTCCTTGCCTGCTTTTATGAGATTGTGGAGCAGTACGCCGATTTGCTTCATCGGGCCAGATACCGGAGCTGCTTTAGCTGTCTGAAAGAGCCTGCCAGCTCTGCAGAAGCTCTTCTGGAATCCCTTGCCGCCGGGTGGGAATATCAGGAGATTGTGACGGACAGCGAGGCCCGCTATCAGGAATTAAAGGAATATTGCGGCCGTAAAAAAGATCCCAAACCCCTTCGCCTTTATCAGGATGAAATGCTGTCCCTTGCGAAGCTGTATTCAGTGGAGAGTAAGATGGAGATGGCCATGGGAAGCCGTGTGTGGCTCAAATCGGGCGGTTATCTCGTCATTGAACCAACGGAAGCCCTGACGGTAATCGATGTCAATTCGGGCAAATACGAGGCCTCCAAGGACAGTGAGGAAACGGCGTTGCACATCAACATGGAAGCGGCTAAAGAGATCGCGCTGCAGCTCAGGCTCAGAAACCTGTCCGGTATCATCATTGTGGATTTTATCAATATGGCGCGCAAGGATTCCAGATCACAGGTCTTGTCCCTCTTAAAAAGAAGGACCGCTGACGACAGGCTGCAGACCACCGTGGTGGATATGACGCCCCTGGGGTTGGTGGAAATAACGCGTAAAAAGAAAAACAAGCCTCTTTGGGAACAGTTTTCAAACAGATGACAGGAGGAGCTGAAAAATGGAGCTGATCGGATTTGAAAAAGTCAGGGACGGCAAATATCTGAAAAATTATGAGATCACATACCTCAATAAGATTGGCAGGGAAAAAAAGTATGAGATTGTCAGCAGGAGAGAGTTGGACAGTGCGGAGGATCTGGGCGGAAAACCCAGCGGAGTCTCCATTGTGGCTACAAAAGGAGATCAGCTCTTATTACTCCATGAATTCCGCATGGGAGTGAACCGGACAATCTACAATCTCTGCGCGGGAATGCTGGAAAAGGATGAGGATATCGAAACCTGTATCGCCAGAGAACTTTATGAGGAAACGGGATTAAAGGTGAAAAAAATCAAAAAGATCCTTCCTCCGTCATTTGCCGCGGTAGCCATTTCCGATACCACCACTTATATTGCCTTTGTGGAAGTTGATGGAGAATTTGAAGATAATTCTTCGGCAAATGAACAAATCTCGGCAAAACTCTATACCCGCGAGGAAGTCAAAGCGCTGATTGACCACGAAGAACCTTTCAGTTCCCGCGCCCAGATGGCTGCTTATTTCTTTTCTTTAGGAATTATGTAAAAAAACGATTATGTGAGGATTGTGTAAGTTGTGTGAGAGTTGTTCCTTACAGATCCAACTATGCGCAAAAGACAAGTTTAACGAATAGTTATGCCATCAGTTTGCCAAGTATCACACATAGCATAGGGACACTCACCCGCAGATTTCCTCAGAATCCAGCCATATGGTAAATGGGCCATCGTTCAGGAGGGAAACTTTCATTTCCGCTCCAAAACTGCCCTCGTCCACTCTTTCAATTTCCTGCCTGCAGCGCGTCAGGATATACTGGTATAAATGATTTGCCATCTGGGGCGGACCGGCATGAACAAAGGAAGGCCTGTTGCCTTTTTTACAGTCGGCGTACAGAGTAAACTGGGAAATGATAAGCAGTTGGCCGCCTACCGTTTTCAGGTCCAGATTCGTTTTCCCGTTCTCATCCTCAAAAATTCGTAAACCTATCAGCTTTTTGACCATCTTATCGGCAATTTCTTCACTGTCTGTCTCACTGATCCCCACAAATACCAGAAAGCCCTTTTCAATTTGTCCGATCACTTGATCATCCACGGTGACGCTTGCCTGCGTCACTCTCTGTACCAAAAATCTCATTATCTTTGTTCTCCAAACCAATTTTGTCTCTGTTTATTGGAATCAGTTTTAGATCAGTCAATTCATAATCTTTTTTGCTTCGGGCTGACTGTCAGACGCCTGAATTTTAAATAGATTTCGATTCCCTGACTGCGGAGCTTCCCCCGCCGTTTCCCGTCAAACGATAAAATGTTTATTTATTTTATATGACAGATTGATTTTGAAGCAGACCAGGTATATAATCAATATAAGGAGGTGTGCTTTATGAAAAATTGGCAAATTCTAATTGGTTTATTGGCTATTGCAATCGCAATTCTTATCAGCGGTTTTCTTATCGCCCAAGCTATTGAAGGGGCAGGTACAAATATTCTTCATGGATTAAGTACATTATAGAAGAATTTTAGGTAATGTAGAAATGAGAAGCAGTTACGGAATATAGGGCTGCCATCTATCAAATATTTGTGTGTTACTTTACCGCACATGAGCATTATTGAGGCGTATCATCCTTATCCTGTTTCTGCATCGTTTTTAATCTGCGCATTTTGCCAGTCTGCTTTTTTTGCGGCATCGTTTCGTGAAATCCTTCTTCATCTACATAATCGAGCGTTTCATATTGTTTTGTCTCAGCGGGCAGGGATTTCTTTTGCAGCATGGTATTGATCAGAGAACGGATCGCCGCATAAATTACAGCGAAAATAGGCACTCCTATAATCATACCCAAAACGCCGAACAGTCCGCCGAAGAGCGTGATGGATGAAATGACCCAGAATCCCGTCAGTCCGGTAGAACTTCCTAAGATCTTGGGGCCGAGGATATTGCCGTCAAACTGTTGCAGCGCCAGTATAAATATCAGAAAATAAACGCAGTTTAACGGGTGCAGCGGGTCAACAATAAAGACCAGTATGGCGCTGGGTATAGCGCCCAGATAAGGGCCGAAAAAAGGAATTATATTGGTGACTCCGATGATCACACTGACCAGAGCGGCGTACGGCGTATGTAAGATCGATGTTCCGATAAAGCACAAAATTCCTATAATAACAGAATCTACAATCTTTCCACTGATAAATCCGATAAACGTCCGATGGGTAAAACGGAAATTGCGGATCACTGTGTTGGCGGTATCCACTTCAAATAAAGCATAGATTATCTTCTTGGCCTGGCCCGCAAATTTTTCCTTACTGGCAAGGACATAGATGGAGATAATAAATCCTATGATGCAGTCCCAAAGCACACCGAGCACATTGATCACGCTGAGAGAAACCGTCTTAATCAGTGAACTGGTCTTTGTAAACACCAGATCATTCATCCACTTCTCCAGTTCTCCGGAATATTTATTCACATTTTTTACCACATAAGAGCCAACCTCAGGATGATCCTTCAGAATCTTATCCAGCCATTTGATAAAGTTGTCAGTATAAGAATCAAAATTAAAAATGATATTCTGAAGGCTTGGGATGATCTGTGACAAGACCATGGCAAACAAAAGATAGATCAGAGCTACAAACAAAAATGATGTGATCAAGATACAGATCCCGCGGATGATGGAATTCCTTTTAGAGGATTCCTTTATCTTCCACTTATTGCACAGAGGGATCATGATCCTGTCTTCGATAAAATTTAAGACGGGGGTCAGCAGATATGCCATTACCAGCCCCACTACCACCGGCATCAGGATATCCGTCATCGCATGGATCCCTGCCTTTATGTTGGACCCGTGAAACATCAGATAATAGAATATGATGCTGGCGGCGATCACCAGAAACGCCGTCAACCCCCATTTGAAATATTTATTGTTTATTTTGAACTTCATAAAACCGTCCCTTCATTGGTAGTTTTATCTTTATCATACTCTTATCTGGTAAAAGGTGCAAGTTCAAATCGAATAAAGTAGCCCTGGTCATGCTGACAGACAGGACAGACGGCAGGCGCGTTCTTTCCCTTGAACACATATCCGCAATTTAAACACATCCATTCCGTTTCTACATCGGAGACGAAGAGACTGCCCTCTTTCAACATTTGAGCGAATTTTCCAAAACGATCGCCATGCACTTTCTCAATTTCCGCAATTTGTAAAAAAGAGGATGCAATTCTCTGAAACCCTTCCTCTTTTGCCTTTTCGCCAAAAGCTTTATACACATCGTCATGCTCTTCGTATTCATTGTGCTGCGCCCGAAAAAGCAGGTCTGTTACGTCTTCCGAAATATCTACCGGATAGCCTCCATCGATAAAGATAGTTTCTCCCGCCATCTCCTTTAAATGATTATAAAATATCTCCCCATGTTCCTTTTCCTGATCTGCCGTAAAGGCAAAGATGGCGCTGATCACATAGAGACCGTTCTTCTTAGCCTGTGAAGCCGCAAAGGTATATCGGTTTCTTGCCTGGCTTTCTCCGGCAAATGCCCGCATCAGGTTGTCCTTTGTAATGCTGTTTGCAAATTCCACTGCCATAGTTTCAATCTCCTTTGGTTTTTCTTATAGTATATCCGCCATAAAGGAAAATACACAAAGACAACTTATTATTTGCTTTCCTGAGAGAATCGTTTATAATAATTGTGTGTAGAAAAATAACATCGTGATTTACATGGATTTGAAAGGATCAGCATGAAGCTTCAACAGGTATTGAGCATCGTCCGCAAAGCGGTAGACGACTACCATATGATAGAGGAAGGCGACAGAATCGCTATCGGAATTTCCGGAGGAAAGGACAGCCTCACTCTCTTGTATGCGCTAAATGCGTTAAAACGCTTTTACCCGAAACATTTTGAAATATTGGCGGTGACGGTAGATCTTGGATTTGAGAATCTGAATCTGGACAAAATACGGGAATTTTGCCGCACCCTTGGCGTGCAATATACCGTTATTGAAACGGATATCGCCCAAATTGTATTTGACCAGCGAAAGGAACAAAGTCCCTGTTCTCTCTGCGCAAAAATGAGAAAAGGCGCATTAAATCAGGCTGTGAAGGAGGCGGGCTGCAACAAGGTGGCCTATGCTCATCATCGGGACGATGTTGTGGAGACTATGCTGATGTCGCTGATCTATGAGGGACGGTTCCACACGTTTGCTCCTGTCACTTATCTGGACCGGACGAAACTTACGGTCATCAGGCCATTAATGTATATGCAGGAAGCGGACGTGATCGGTTTTGTCCGCAAATACAATGTTCCTGTAGTGAAAAGCCCCTGTCCCGCGGACGGACATACAAAGAGGGAGTATGTAAAAAACCTTCTGCGTCAATTGAATCTGGAAAATCCCGGGGTGAAGGAGCGGATGTTTACCGCCATCAAAACAGGAAATATGAAAGGCTGGGTGAAATAATTTGGCAGTTATGAAAGCAACCAACTATCATGATGAGCAGAACAAGCAAAATATCATCAAAATGCGGGCAGTTTTGGAAACGCTTCCCGATTTTTGCAAGACCTTCTTCCGGGGGATCGAGGAATATACTTCCTCCAGGACCAGGCTTGCTTACGCGTACGATATCCGCCTCTTTTTTGAATATCTGCACACCAACAATGCCGTTTGCAGCAAGATGGAGATTAAGGACTACCCTCTCTCACTGCTGGACGATATCAAACGTGTGGATATTGAAGAATATCTCCAATATATGTCCCTCTATCAAAAGGATGGGAAAGATATTTCCAATGAGGAGCGTGGAAAAGCGAGAAAACTTGCTTCTCTGCGAAGCTTCTACAATTACTTTTTTCAGAATGAAATGATAACGACCAACCCTGCCGCTCTCGTACCGCTGCCAAAGCAGCACGAAAAGGAAATTATTCGTTTAGAGCCAAACGAGGTGGCGATCCTTCTGGATCAGGTGGAGGACGGTACCAGGCTGACCCGGAAAGAGCTGGAATATCACAAGAAGACAAAACTGCGCGATGTGGCGCTTCTTACGCTGCTTTTGGGCACCGGTATCCGTGTGTCGGAATGTGTGGGACTGGATATCCAGGATGTTGACTTTGAAGCGAACGGGATCAAAATCAGGCGAAAAGGCGGTTATGAGGCAGTCATCTATTTTGGTGAGGAAGTGGAAACGGCACTCTTAGACTATCTGGAGGAACGGGAACATATCATCCCCGCGGAGGGACATGAAAATGCCTTATTTTTGTCATTGCAGAACCGCAGGATGGCTGTGCGTTCTGTGGAAAATCTGGTGAAAAAATATTCTTCCAGAGTAACTACTCTTAAGAAAATTACTCCCCACAAATTGAGGAGTACTTATGGTACCACTCTGTATCAGGAGTCGGGAGACATTTATCTTGTGGCTGATGTATTGGGACACAAAGATGTAAATACAACCAGAAAGCATTATGCCGCCCAGGAGGACGAACGCCGCAGAAGAGCTGCCAAAATGGTCCGCTTGAGGGAGAAACCCTGATGATCACTGAACATATTCCGCGGAATAATAAGGGACGATCAAAGTGCGGCCTGCCAGAAGAAGGTCTTCCCGGTCAAAATGATTGATCCTCTCTATTTCTGAGATATAGTCATCTTTATCTTTATAATGGCTGTAATCTATATATTCGTCTGCAATGCTCCATAGCGTCTCGCCCTTCTCAACCGTCACGCTGGTATAGTATTTAAAACCCTGATTGGCCTGCGCTTTCACGGACCCGCAGAATATTGCGCCAGTCAAAACTACTGCGAGAATAGCAAACAGAGTCAGACCGGTGGCAATGCGTTTTTGTCTGCGGACTCTTTCGAGACGCAGCGTTCTTTTGTAATATCTAAATTCCCTGTCCGTCATGGCTGCAATACCTTTGGAGAACTCTGCGCCCTTGTTTTCATGCGTTCCTGCGTTACCTTTTGATCCCGTAACTTTTTTCCCAACCGGAATGTCCTTTCCTGTTTTTGTATTTTCTTCTGGCAGGACGCACTTGTTTTGTACTTTTCCACTCTTCTGCTCTCTCATCTTTTGATCCTTCCTCCGATTTGTCACTTCCGACAGGTTCATATGATCCTGATTCCTCATATTTTCTCTGCATATGTCTCAATGTTTCTTCGGATAATGTAATAAGGAATCAGGTTCTAAGTTCATATGTTCGGAACATTTGTTCTGCTCCGTAATAGAAATATAACATAAGAACATTTGTTTGTCAATAATAAAATCGAACATATTTTTGGAATATATGTTTGCTTTTTTGGACTTAGTATGTTACTATAAAATTATGCGGAAAGATATTTTATACAGCGCTGGAACTTGAGAGATACTGGTAATAAATAATTGTAGAAAGCATGAGGTGTCTTATATGGGATTTGGTAAAATTTCGGCAAAACAGCAGGAAATCCTTGATTATATCAAAGATGTGATTTTGAAAAAAGGATATCCGCCTACTGTCCGTGAGATCTGCGAGACTGTAAATTTAAAATCCACTTCTTCCGTCCACTCTCATCTTGAGACGTTGGAAAAAAACGGCTATATCCGCCGCGACCCTACAAAACCCCGGGCCATTGAGATCTGTGACGACAGCTTCCAGATGGTGCGCACCGAGATGGTAAGCCTGCCTGTGATCGGAAACGTGGCTGCCGGGCAGCCTATTTTTGCAGAAGAAAACATTCAGGACTATTTTCCTGTTCCTGCGGATATGATACCGAAGGGAGAATCTTTCATTTTAAATGTCCGCGGCGAGTCTATGATAAATGCAGGCATCTTTCACGGGGACAGGATTTTCGTAAATTGCTGTAATACAGCTGACAACGGCGATATCGTTGTGGCTTTGATCGATGACTCCGCCACTGTAAAAACTTTTTATAAGGAAAACGGCCATATCAGGCTGCAGCCGGAAAACGATACCATGGATCCGATCATAGTGGACGACTGCCAGATTCTGGGCAAGGTATTCGGCGTATTTCGTTTTTATGGCAAATAAATTAAATTTTGTGACGCATATTTTTGCCTCCCATTGCAAATAGTAATATCGCCGGTTCATAGAAATACCGTGCAGAAACCAGGAAAGTGCAAAGGATCGCTGCGCATCTTTGCCAAAAACTGCAGCCATTAGCTGCTTAGGGGAGAAATTCCCTAAAACACAGTCGCAGTATGGAGGCTAATATGGGAAACAAATATGTTGATGCTACTGCACTTACCATTGCTATCATTGGTGCCATTAACTGGGGATTGATCGGTCTGTTTCGTTTTGATCTGGTAGCTTTTATTTTTGGAGATATGTCTTGGCTTTCCAGAGTTGTTTACACGATTGTAGGTATTTGCGGACTGTATTTGATCAGTTTCTATATGAAACTTTTCGACAAAGGAGAGACCAGGTAGTCCGGCAAGCGTAAGGCAGTAATGAAAATGCAGAAATGAGAAAAGGAAGCCACGGCTGATGCATGGTTTCCTTTTCTTATTGTATAAAATTTGTATCAACTTTATTTTAAACTTTCCGGTTCTATCTGCTTTCCATCCCGCCAGATGCGCTCCAGATCATACAGCAGTCTGTTTTCTTTATCAAAGATATGCACGATCACATCGCCGAAATCCATCAGGATCCAGTTCGCGTTTTCATATCCTTCGATCTGCTTACAGGGATATCCGGCTCTGCCCAGTTTTTCCTCCACATTGTCGCACAGAGTCTGATTCTGGTTGCGGCTGCCGCCGCCGGCAATCAGAAAATAGTCGGCGATGACAGAAACCTGGCTGATATCGATCACGCGGATATCTTCCGCTTTCTTATCTTCCAACGCTTCAATGGCCAGCTTTGCCATTTCCATTGATTTTTGTTCCATATGTCACTCATTCTCCTTTTGCATGCTATAATATTCATATGTTTTTCGCGTCATCGGGTCCACATCCTTGCTGCCGCTCTCCAGATAGTCAAGCGTATCTTTCAAAATCTTAAGCAGCGCCCGGTCCAGATCCGTGAAAGCCAGCTTCCGCGTTTCGTCCAGATTCGGTGCGTCATTTCTGCCCGGCTCTATATAATCTGCGATAAACACAATCTTCTCCAAAAGACTCATACCCGGTCTTCCCGTAGTGTGGTTTTGAATGGCGTTTAAGATATCTTTATCTTTCACGCCGTATTTTTTCTTTGCCAGACACGCGCCCACCTTTGCATGGAGCAAAAATGGGTTTGCCCGTTCCACCTCAGATACCGGTATCTTGTTTTTATGGCAGAGAGACAATCGTTTCTCGTCCGTCAGGCACTTGGCGCAATCGTGTAAAAGTCCGGCGATGCGTGCGCTTTCCATAGGAGCTCCATAGCGCATAGCCAGCGCTGCGGATGTGTATTCCACGCCTAAGGTATGCTCATAACGCCTGGCATCCTGCGCCTTTTGTATTTTTTTGTGGAGCTTTCTCATATCATAAGCTTTCATTTTACTGATACAACCCCTTTTCCTTTATATAGGAAAGTACACTGTCCGGCACCATATAGCGCACGCTTTTGCCTTGTTGAATCCGCTCTCTGACAAGAGTGGAAGAAATAGCTGTCCTGACAAAGGGCATCAAAAGGATGCGGCCGCCAAAGCGCTGCTCCAGTTCCCTGCTTTTTTTCTCCATTTCATCCAAAGAAGAATCATCTCTCACCGCCGCGATCAACTCACAACAGCGAAAGATACGCTGGGGATATTTCCAGTTTTCTATAGTATAGAGACAATCCGCCCCTAAAATAAAAAACAGGGAATCGTCCGGATTGGCTTTGGAAAGTTCCTCCAGAGTCTGGTAACTGTAGGTATAGCCCTCCCTTTGTGTCTCCAGATCAAGACATTTAAGACCCATCCCCTCTTTGGCTGCCAGTCTGGTCATCTGCAGCCTGTCTTTTGCGGATACCGTCTTCTGCTGCGCCTTCATAGGGGATAAGCCATTGGGAATCAGCCAGACTTCATCAAGCGAAGCTTCACTTTTTGCCCATTCGGCCAACATCAAATGTCCTATGTGAATAGGATCAAAAGTGCCGCCAAGGATACCGATCCGTCTCATTTTATCTCCATTCCGAAGTATTTTTCCCTTCCCTATTTGGCAGAAACCGTTGTTTTCCCTGCTTTAGGCAGAACAATTTTAGGCTTGTCCTTGTCCGGCTTATAGAGGACAATCTTCCTGCCTATGACCTGCACCAGCTGGGAGCGGGTTCTTTCCGCCAGAGTTTGTCCGATCTCGTTGGGATCATCGCCGCAATTTTTGAGTACGGCGATCTTGATCAATTCATTGTTGTTGAAAGCCTCCCTGACCGATTCGGTCAACTCCGGCGTCAGGCTGGATTTCCCAATCTGAAAAACAGGATTTAAAGTATTGGACAGGCTTCTCAAATATGCTCTCTGTTTACTGGTCATTAATTTTTCCTCACTATTTATAATAATCAAAGGCAAGGCCGTACATACGGACTGTATCGCCCTCTTGGATGCCCAATTTTTCCAACTGTTCTAAAATGCCGTTATCCTTCAAAAATTTTTGAAAGAAAGTAAAGCCTTTCTCGCTCTCTAAGTTGGTATAGCCCAGCATTTTTTCAATTCTGGGGCCTTCCACCACATACTCGTTGTTTTTCCGGTCGTATTCCACGGTAAAAGGAGCGTTGGCATCTGCATCGAGATGAAATTCCGGAAAGTATTCCTGTTCAAATACAATAGGTTTCTCGCCGATTTTGTGAAGCATTTCACTGACATGATACAAGAGTTCCTTTACGCCCTCTCCGCTGACCGCACTGATTGGACAGACTTTAATACCCTGCGGCTCAAATTCTGCTTTCAGGGCAGCTACAGGATCTTTTTCACTCTCACTTATCGCATCAATCTTATTTGCGGCTATCACCTGCGGACGAGTGATCATCTCAGGGTTGTATGCTTCAAGCTCTTTGTTGATGGCGTAAATATCGGCAACAGGGTCACGACCTTCTATGGAGGCAACATCCACGATATGAATGATCACCTTTGTACGTTCGATATGGCGCAGGAACTCATGTCCAAGGCCCACACCTTTCGATGCGCCCTCAATCAGGCCCGGAATATCGGCAATGACAAAACCGTCCGTCCCATTTAAGTCTACCACACCGAGATTGGGATTTAAAGTAGTGAAAGGATAATTTGCGATCTTGGGTCTGGCATTTGTAACGCGGGAAAGAAAAGTGGATTTCCCCACATTTGGGAAACCTACAAGCCCCACGTCCGCGATCATCTTTAATTCCAGCAAAAGCTCCAGCTCCTGTGCCGGCTGTCCGGGCTGCGCATATTTGGGCGCCTGCATCGTGCTGGTGGCGTAATGCTGATTGCCGTTGCCGCCCCTTCCGCCCTTTAAAAGGACGATCCTGCGATTATCGCCGGACATATCCGCTATCACTTTCCCGCTGGCGGCCTCCCTGATTACAGTCCCCTGCGGAACCTTGATCACAATGTCTTCTCCATCTTTGCCGCGGCAGTTTTTCTGGCCCCCATTTTCACCATCTTCCGCTTTATACTTCCGGCCGTTTCTAAAATCGATCAGCGTATTCAGTCCTTCGTCCACCACAAAAATCACGCTGCCTCCTTTACCGCCGTCTCCGCCGTCCGGTCCGCCGTTAGGAACATATTTCTCTCTGCGGAAGGAAACATGACCGTCTCCGCCCTTTCCGCTCCGGACATAAATTTTAGCTCTGTCTGCAAACATGACGCCACCTCTTTTCCCTTACATCGATCACAAAGCAAGAGAAGAAAACAGGACTTCAAACCTCCTTAGTTTGAAGTCCCGCGTTAAATTCGTAATTATTTTTCTACAGGATATACGGAAGCCTGCTTTTTATCCCTGCCCTTTCTTTCGAAACGGAGCACGCCGTCAACCAATGCAAACAAGGTATCATCACCGCCTCTGCCTACATTGACACCGGGATGAATCTTGGTTCCGCGCTGTCTATACAGAATATTTCCCGCTTTTACGAATTGCCCGTCAGCTCTCTTCGCACCTAATCTTTTGGACTCGGAATCTCTGCCATTCTTGGTAGAACCTACTCCCTTTTTATGAGCGAAAAATTGAAGGTCCATATTTAACATGTTCTACACCTCCTCGATTTTTACTTGTAAATATTTTCTGCCGTATTCCCTGCTTATATTTTCCAGAGAAAATACCATGGAATCCATCAGAAAATTCGATCTTTCCTGCAAAGTACTCTCAAAATCACACTTGAGAAAACCGGTTTCCGCATCCTGAGCGACAGTCAGCCGTTCCCCCGCCAATTCTTCCAAAGAATTAATGGTACCGATGGTCAGCGCCGAGATTGCAGCGCACAACACATCCGGCTCTCCGGCCTTTGCGTACTCCGCATGTCCCATACAGAAAAAACCTCTGTACTTACGGTCTTTTGTCCTGCGAACAACTACAGTCGTCATAATAATTCACGCCTGGAAAATTACGCGTTGATCTTATCAATCTTAACCTGAGTGTATGCTTGTCTATGACCGTTTTTCTTGTGGTAGCCGGTCTTTCTCTTGTACTTGTATACAATGACCTTCTTACCTTTTCCCTGTTCCAACACGGTAGCGGAGACAGTTGCATTCGCAACATCAGCGCCAACCTTCAGGGTCTCATCGCTTACTGCGATCACCTGGTCAAAAGTAACGGTATTTCCTGCTTCCGCGTCAAGCTTTTCAACCTTGATCACATCTCCCTCGGAAACCTTGTACTGTTTTCCACCCGTAGCAATGATTGCGTACATTATAAAGGCACCTCCTATTCATGAACTGTAATGGCTGCTATGCCACCTTCATTCATTTACTCGCTAACTTTGGTGATGTTCGCAGATTTGCGGACATACTTGTACCTGGTTATGCGGCATACTGTAATATCTTAGCATGAGGTGCCTTAAATGTCAACTTATTTATTCAATTTTTTCTCAAAATCTTCTATATATTGTACGATCAGTCGGACTGTTCCCTCAACGCCCAGCACGCTGCTGTTAATGCACAGATCATAGCTGTCGGCGCGTCCCCACTTTTTGGAAGAATAATAGTTATAGTAACTCTGGCGCTGTTTATCCTTTTTGATGATCATATCCTTTGCCTTGGCTTCGCTGAGATCGTATTTTTTCATAATACGCTCGACTTTGGTCTGTTCATCGGCATAAATAAAAAGATGAACTGCGTTTTTATAATCAGCGAGGGCATAATCCGCGCAGCGTCCAACGATCACGCAGGGGCCTTCCTCCGCGATCTTTTTTATGGTATCAAACTGAGCCAGAAAAACCTTGTGGCTGATGGGCATATCTACAAAGGATGAGGCATTGTAACCGAAAGAATAGGTATCCATCACCAGATTATACAGAAAAGAGTTCGTAGGCTTCTCATCATGATTCTGGATCATCTCCTCGCAGAATCCGCTCTCCTGCGCCGCTCTGGTCAACAGTTCCTTATCGTAGCATTTGATCCCGAAATATTCCGCAACCTTCTCGCCAATCTCACGTCCGGCGGAACCGAATTGTCTGCCGATAGTAACAACTGTATTCATATGACACACCCCATTTCTCTATTTTTATTATATTATACTTCATTTTAAGAATTCGGGCAACTTAATTTTTGCAGTCAAAGAAGGAATCGGCAATAGTCTGGCAACAGTTCAATACGCGCCGCAAACATAAGGGCGGCACGCTTACATAAGCCGCTCTTATGTTAAGTAAAAAGGCGCCGGACAAGCCTTTTTAGCCGCCGGACGCCTTTCCTATTCCTGATAGCTGTCAGATCCCGTCTGCAGCCATATTTGCGCTGTGTATTTCTTTAAGTTAAGCAGCCGCTTTGGTCTGCTTTTTTTTGCCAAACAGCGTCTGGATGCCTTCGATGACAAGCACGATAGCCAGTGCGATCAGAAGCACTGCCAGAACAGCCTGTGCGTAAGGACCCCAGTCTGCGCCGCCTGCTGTGATAATACCGATCTGATTCTTAACGGTAACGCACAGGGAGCAGATGGTAACTACCATCATAAACGCCATAGGGATCAGGAACATCTTGTTGTTCTTGCCGATATTGCCAAGCCATGCGGCTACAGCTAACAGGCCAAGTCCTGCAAGCAGCTGGTTCGCCGCGCCGAAAAGTCCCCAGATCTTTGCGTAGCCGGTCATACCTAACGCCACGCCCAGTACAACTGTGATCAGCGTTGCCACATAAGGATTTACCAGAACTTTCTTCCAGCCTTCCTTTACGTCTTTTGCGGTCTGTCCGGGCTCCAGCCAGAACTCCTGGAACATGAAACGGGCAAGACGGGTAGCCGTATCCAGGGAGGTCAGGCAGAATGCAGAGTAGGTCAGGATCAGCAAAGTCTGCAGAATGGAAACCCCCGTTTCAGACATGCCTACGCTGGCAAACATCTGAGAGATACCGCCTGCAAAGATTGCGGTAGCGCCGGAAGTGATACCGTTTTTATAAGCGAAATTGATAGCGCAGACTGTAAGGACAGCCAGCACGCACTCCAACAACATACCGCCGTATGCGATGGGTTTTGCGTCCTTTTCCTTATCCAGCTGCTTGGAGGTGGTACCTGAGGAAACCAGTGAGTGGAAACCTGAGATAGCGCCGCATGCAACCGTGGTAAACAGCACGGGGAACAGATACTGGGTACCGTTTCCGCTGTCTACGGCAAAGCCGGTAAACGCCTGCATCCCGTCCATGGAAGGATGGGCAATGATCACGCCCACCAATGCGATGCCAAGCATTGCATAAAGCAGGAAAGAGCTTAAGTAATCACGAGGCTGCAGAAGGATCCACACGGGAGTGACGGAAGCCACCGCAATATAGATGCCCACAATGATCATCCAGGTGTTGTTTGACAGATAGATCGGATGGAAGTTCATACCGATTGCCATGCAGAGCACAATGGCCAGCACACCTAAAACGGTGGAGACCAGCATAGGCGCGTTCCTTCTGTATACCATGAACCCAAACGCGATCGCAATCAAGATGAACAGCAGAGACACCATGGCGACAGATGCATTGGAAGCGGAAGCTGCTTTGTCTACCACACCGTTTGCGTCATAGGTCGCGCAGAACGTGGACGCCACGATGGAAGCGAATGCAGCGACCACAAGGATCAGCGTCAGGTAAGCAAAGATCAGAAACAGTCTCTTTGCCCTGCGGCTCATGTTCACGGAAATGATCTCTCCGATGGACTGCCCTTTGTGACGCAAAGATGCGAACAATGCGCCGAAGTCATGAACGCCGCCGAAGAAGATACCGCCGATGAGTATCCAGAGCACAACGGGAACCCAGCCGAAAATTGCGGCATTGATGGGTCCGGTGATGGGGCCTGCGCCGGCAATGGAAGAAAAATGGTGTCCCATCAGGACGGGAGCCTTCGCGGGAACGTAATCCACACCGTCCTCCAGCTCATGCGCGGGTGTAGGCGTATCCTTCTCTCCTACGCCCCATTGCTTGCAGAGCCATCTGCCGTAGAATATGTACCCGCAGATCAGAACTGCAAGACAGAGAAGCAACAGTACTAATGAATTCATTTGTCCTCTCTCCTTTTCTTTTTAGGAAATAATATTTTTTTCAAAATTTTCGCTGTACTGCGACCGGCATAATTACTCTCAATACGGTCACCGTCTTCAAAACAGACGATGGCGTTGTGGTAATCCAGCCATCCATGCAGCGAAAAATGAAAACTTTTGTAAATGCGGCTCTTTTTCAATGCCGTCATGGCATCCGCGTCACAGGTATCACAGAGAAAAATCGCCGTGATAAAGGTATACATATGCCCCGGACCGATATGCATCCGTTTGCAGCCGTCCTCATAAGCCTGCGATTTGCAGCTTTCAAAAATCTCCTTCGTCAGACGGGGCACATTGTAAAGGTAGACGAACTCCTCGCTGTCTGACGCCCACAGCTCCGCTTTGCGCGAGAGAACATACTTTTGTGAATGCTCAAAAAAATCACAGCGAGCTGTGAGTGGAAGATGTTCTTCATCGAACCGGGTTATGTTAAAATAGGACTCATAGCTTTGCAGCAGTTTTTCCACCGCATCCATTCTGAGGCTGTTCATGTCAACTCCAAAATACAATGTTTTAACAGAGTGTTTTTTGATTGCCCAACGATACCTGTTTACTTTAATACATTAATTTATAAAAATTCTATAAACATACTAGCACATTTATACCATATTTCTATAGTACTTTAGTACTATGGTTCATAATATTTCCAGCAGATGGGTAAAATATTCCGGCAAAGGAGCTTCCACCTCCACATATTCACCCGTAGACGGGTGCACAAACCCCAGCGTCTTTGCGTGAAGCGTCTGCCCCTGCAGGGAAAAAGGACATTTCCTGTTGGAGTAGACCTCGTCCCCCAAAAGAGGATAACCGATGCTCGCCATATGGACCCTGATCTGGTGGGTGCGGCCCGTTTCCAGTACGCATTCGATATATGTATAATCCCGAAAACGTTTCAACACGCGGTAATGAGTCACAGCCCGTTTCCCGCCCCGCTCGTTGACGGCCATCTTCTTACGGTCCGTCGGATGCCTTCCGACGGGCTTGTCGATCACTCCCCGGTCCTCTTTCAGACAGCCGCAGCAGATTGCCTCATATTTTCTTGTAATGGAATGGTCCTTAAGCTGTTGCGCGATAGACTGGTGAGCCTCGTTATTCTTACAGGCGATGACGGACCCCGTGGTATCTTTGTCGATGCGATGCACAATACCGGGCCGCAAATAGCCGTTGATACCGGAAAGATCGCTGCCGCAGTGATACAGCAGCGCATTGACCAGCGTGCCGCTGTAGTGTCCCGCCGCGGGGTGCACCACCATGCCTTTCGGTTTGTTGACAACGATCACATCCTTATCCTCATAAAGAATGTCCAGAGGAATGTTTTCCGGCCTGATATCCGGCTCCACGGATTCCGGCAGCGCAAACGTCACAATATCGTCCGTTTTCACGCGATAGCTGCCCCTCACAGGCTGTCCGTTTACAGTGACCGCCTCGTTGCGAATCAATTTCTGAATAAAAGAACGCGACAAAGAATCGATAAGCATTGACAAACACTTATCGATTCTCTCCTCTTCCAATTCTTCTGTTATCTCAAATCGAAACATTTCCATAGAAACAATTCCCGAATTACTTTTTTACCGCACAAAAGATACGATTCCGGTTTCTATTTCATCTCGCGGTAGCGGTTCTGCTTGAAATTCAAAAAATCCAGATCTTTCTCTTTATACACAAACGCAAACAGGATAAAAAGTCCGATCATCGCCACCACAATATAACAGTCGGCTATATTAAAGATAGGATAATTGATCAGCACAAAGGAAATGAAATCCACAACATAATCGAATCGCAGCCTGTCGATCATGTTGCCGATTCCTCCCGCGATCACAAAGGAAAGCAGGACGTGAGCGATATTATATTTTTTCCGCGCGGGAAGCTTAAACAGAAAGAACAGGATCACCGCAAGGAATACAAAACCAACGAACAGAATAAAAAATTTCTGGTTCTGCAGCATACCGAAAGCGGATCCTCTGTTTTCCAGATATTGCAGCTCCAACACGCCGTCTATCAGCACAATGGCGGGATGGTCTTTCAGGTTCAGTATCGCAAAATATTTGGTGAACTGATCCAGCGCCAGCAGCGCCGCAATCACTAATGCATCTATAATCAACAGTACCGCTTTCTTATTCATGGGCATCCTCTTCACTGAAATAGATTTCGTTGACGGCATTGAGAATTTCTTCCTCGGTGACCGTTCTGTCGATCACCGCTTTGCCGATCTTTTTCAGCAGTACAAATTTGAGCGTGCCGCCTTCCATCTTTTTATCCGACTTAGTGAGGCGCACAATCTCCCGAGGCTCAATCCCCTCTATGGAAATGGGAAGATTGAAGGGGACGAACATATCTCTGATCTCGTAGTACTCATCCATGGAGAGCAGTTCCTTTTTCCATGAGATATATGCGGCCGCAACGCATCCCAAAGCAACGCATTCGCCGTGATACAAGGCGAAATTCTTATATTTTTCAACCGCATGGCCGATAGTATGCCCGTAATTTAACAGCGCTCTTTCCCCCTGCTCCGTGGGATCTTTCTCGACTACCATCTTTTTAACGCTGCAGCTGCGCTGTAACATCTCCTGAAGCACGTTCAGGTCGCGCTCGCAGATCTCATACATATTTTCAATCAGCCATTCATAAAAAAGGCTGTCGCGGATCAGACCGTGTTTCATGACCTCCGCAAAGCCGGAAAAAAACTGCCTGTCGTCCAATGTGCTGAGGGTGGCAAGGTTCATATAGACCAGACGGGGCATCTTAAACGCGCCCACCATATTTTTATATCCGTCAAAATCCACGCCCGTCTTGCCGCCGATACTGCTGTCCGCCTGCGCAAGCAGCGTAGTCGGGACCTGAACAAAGTCTACGCCCCGCAGATAAGTGGCGGCCGCGTATCCGGTCAGATCGCCCACCACGCCGCCTCCCAGCGCGATCAGCATATCCTTGCGGTCAAATCCTTCCTCGATCAGAAAACGATAAACGCCCTTTACGGTATCAAGATTCTTATTCTCTTCCCCATTGGGGAATACATATTTGACGGCCTTTAAGCATCTGTCCTTCAATATTCCAAGGATTTCATTCCCGTAAAACCCGTCCACCCTGGAATCCGTCACGATGCAAAGGCGCTTTCCATCGCACCCCAAAGCCTTCAGCTCGTCCCACAGTTCATCGAAAGACTGGGTAAACACAATATCATAACAGGGCTTTTTATTGTAAAGTATCGGTAATCTCTCAGACATAGACTGCTCTCCCGTCAATTATTCAGCGGCATATCGAAAGAGTTGCCGAAAATATCCTGAAAATCGCCGGAAATGTCCACACTGGCCGGTGTGATAATAAAAATATAATGGGATATTTTCTGGAGATTGCCGCCGATCGCAAAACAGGACCCGCTGGTAAAGTCGATGATACGCTGGGCTACATCCACATCCAGTCCCTCGAGATTGAGCACAACGGTGCGGTTTGCCAAAAGCGTTTCCGTGATTTCTCTCGCATCCTCCACAGAGGTAGGTTTTATCACGCAGACCTCCATACCGCCGCCGTTGTTCATTCTCTTTACAGGTTTGCTGATCGGAGTGATTTTGCCGCCTGACGCAGTCTTTTTGGCGGCAGCTGCATCCTCATAATCCCCGGTATCTTTCGCTTTGGATGAGCCCGATTTTTTGGGGGCAGGCTCCATGTCCTCCTCATCGTCAAGATACTCATCGTCATAGTACTCATCGTCCTCATCGCCGTTGAGCTTCATATAATTTAAAAACTTGTCCATTACACTCATTCTGTTACCATGCCTTTCGCATAAGCCCGTTCTCCAAAGATGCCGGTGCCCACCCTGACATAAGTGGCGCCTTCCTCTACCGCAACGGAATAATCTCCTGTCATACCCATCGACAGTACATTCATACTAACATTATCAATGTTTTTTTGTTCTATGTCAACAGACAATTTCCTCAATTTGCGGAAATATTGACGGTTATCCTCTGCATTTTCAACAAATGGGGCGATGGTCATAAGACCTGAAATATGAATATTGGGTAATTTTGCCACCTGCCGGACAAGGTCTTCCGTCTCCTGCAATGTCACGCCGAACTTGCTCTCCTCCTGGGCTACATTAACCTCCAACAAAATGTTGACTTTAACCTGCTGTTTCACAGCTTCCCTGCTGATCTCCTCTGCGAGGCGAAAAGAATCCACACTGTGGATCAGGAAAACCTTTCCCACAATATACTTTACCTTATTGCGCTGCAGATGGCCGATCATATGCCATCGCACATCCGGGGGCATCTGCGGCATCTTGTCCATCATTTCCTGCACTTTGTTCTCACCAAAGTCACGGGACCCTGCCTCATAAGCCTCCATTAACATGGAGACCGGTTTTGTCTTGCTGACAGAGATGAGCGTTACCTGTTTTCTGTCGCGCCCTGCCCTGTCGCAGGCTTCCCCGATTCTTTGCTCCACATGCTTTAAATTTTCCCGGACCATATTTTGCATCATTTTTGATCATACTCCCTTCGACTATGCGGATATATATGCCATATCATTTGAGACTCACTGGTTGATAAACTGGTCGTCACTGACGGAATCCGCGTTGAGTACGATGTAATCGTAAACGCTCAGCCCGTATTTTGTGTTGGGCTGCACGATAGCGTATTCATCATTCTGGTACAGGATACTGATCTGTTTGAAATCGGCATACCCCTTGTTCATGTTGTAAACACCCGTCAGAGTGGCGCGCTTGCTGACTGTAAAAGTCTCCTGACTGTCCAGTTTATACAGCGTATCCCCCGTATTCAAAATGGAACTGTCCACATAATATTCTTTCGTATCGCTGTCAAAATGGTAAACCTCTATCTCCACTACCTCGCTGGATATCGTACCATCCTCCAAGATACACTGGCGCATGATGCTCTCTCCCTCATTCGTGCCTCCGGGGATCACAAATTCTTCCGGTATAAGGAAAAATTCTTTCTGCACGATGGAGGATACAGGGATCTTTAATCCTGTTTCATCTTCCACAATCAGCTCTACCTCCAGAAAGCGGTCCGAGATAAAGTTGACCATAGAATTGGTAAAGGATAACTGCAGATAAGTATTTCCGTCTGCATTTGTCAAAAGCTTTACTTTTCCCCAGGATTCATACTGATTTTTTAAAAAACGGACTTTAATGTAGTCCTTTTCCTCCAGCTCCGCTCCTCTTGAAGCTTCCACCGGAATTACAAGAGACCAGTTTTCATTGGTGGAAAGTTTATAGGCGGGATCACCCTCAGCCATCAGGGAATTGCCAAGGAACTGCGTTTTTTCGTATTCTTTGCCCTCCAGAAGGGCGGCGGTCACATCCTGCGGCGCAAGGTCCTCCAACCCGTCGACCCAATAGGCAACGATGCCAGGATTTGGTGAGTAAGCATAATTGACAACGCTTGAGCCATCCAGATTGCTGATGCTCTGCAGCATATTTACATTGGCCAGTTTCAACACCGTATTTTTCAGAGAGTATTTAAAATCATAGGTATTAATGTAGCTGCGGTTGTCAAAGCTGTGGGCGAAATTGACGATCTCGCTCCGAAACTCGGCCAGTTCCCTCTCGCTCAGGGAATTTTCACCCATTGTCATACTTTCCAGTTCCTCGTTTAAACGTCCCGTCTCGTCCACGATATAAACCAGATCGTTTTTGGCAACCCTTTCGCCTTCCCTGGCATAATAATTCACATAACCGGCAGCCGTAGTGTAAACAACGGTCTCATCCCGGATCACTACCCCGCGGTAAATATTATCAGTGGCAAGAGAGCCTTCCTGAACCTGATAGCGCACGATATAGCTTGTCTGAAAATACATGAAAACACAGACAATAACATAAAAAAAGATCACGCCAAAAATGATCATACCGATGTTCAGATTCAACGGCTTGCGGTATTTTTTGATCTTAGTGTTCTTTTTTGCCACGAAAATGCCTCCAAAATAAAGCCCCGGCTGTTCTCCGGGGCTTTTACAATTCTTTGCTTATAGAGAAATAATAATCTTATCCTTTAAGCCGGCAGGAAGCTCCGCTTCATCCATGGATACGCTTAAAATAAAATTCACGTCAAAGACCTTGCTGAGTCTTTCCAGCTTCTCAATGGTAGGGGTGATATCCCTGCCTTCCAAGCAGGAAATCTTTAAAAAGCTGTCGAAATACATCTGCTGCAGATCGTGGTCCTGAGAAAGGATACCGCTCACGAAACCTGCAAATTCATCGCTATTCTCGATGAGGCACTGGGACACATCGATCAAACGCACTTTATTGTTTAATTCATACATATGTTTCGTGCTCTTGTCCAGATACACGATACTGCCGGAAATCTCTTTGATTTCACTGTTTACCTTATCCAATAATTGCTTCGTTTTACCCTTGCCCTTCTTACCTACAATCAGCTGAACCATTGGAATACCCTCCTATAGTAAGTTTTATATTACTTCTCATACATTCATTATAGTGGAAAACGGTGTAAAAAACAACTACTATTTATTGATCTCTCCCAACAGGTCTATCATCTGAGCGTACAGCGTCTCCGTTCCATCGGACCCCAGTATCACAGATATGTATGGCAGCCCGCCGGAATCTCTGGACAACAGCATCAGGCAATGCCCCGCTGCCGCAGTGGTGCCTGTTTTGCCCCCGATGACAGTGACATTGGACGGAGGTTTGTAATCACCCCTTACAAACAGGTTTGTGGTTGTCTTATCGAACGTTTTTTCCTTGCCGTTTTTATCGTAATAGACAGTCTGGTAATCCGACATCTGTATAATCTCATTGAAAGTGTCGTACCTGGTAGCCTCGTTAAAGATCAGATACAGGTCGTAAGCCGTAGTGTAATGCTCGGGATCATGCAGACCGTTCGGATTAACGAAATGGGTGTTTGTGGCGCCAAGCCGCCTCGCCTCATCATTCATCATCTCCACGAAATGCTCCACCGTGCCGCCGATATTTTCCGCGATCATCATGGCCACATCATTGGCCGAATAAATCAATAAGATCCTGAGCGCCTGATCCAGCGTCATGGTATCCCCGCTTTTTACCCCGCAAAGCTGCGCGCCGGATTCCGTGATATTGACCGCGGAAGTAGCCGTCAGCGTCTGATCCAGACTGCCGTTTTCCAATGCTACCAACGCTGTCATCACTTTGGTCAGGCTGGCAGGATATAATGAGGTATGCGCATTTTTTGCGTACAGGATCTGCTGACGGTTCAAGTCGAAAAGGATGGCCGCATCCGCCAGCGTCATGTCAACACTCTCGTCATCCCTCACATCTTCCGTTACTACACACAAATCAGAGGCAAAAGGCGCGGCCACGTTCCGATCCTGTCGGTTTACCACATTAAAGCTGCTGACCTGCGAATCAACGTTATAAACCATGTCATAGGACAGACCGCCACAGCCTGTGAGAACCGCCGCACTAAGAGCGGTCAGACACAGGAGCGCTTTGCATTTTTTTCTATTTAAACATTTCACGCCACTCAAAATCTCCTCTGTCCAGAGCCTTGATCAAAAGTTCCGCGCTGGCAAGATTAGTCGCCAGCGGTATGTTATACATATCGCAAAGCCTGACTACATTGTTTACATCCGGTTCGTGAGGCTTTGGCGTAAGCGGATCTCTTAAAAAGATTACCAGATCCATCTGATTGTGCTCGATCTGCGCACCAATCTGCTGCTCGCCGCCCAAGTGCCCCGCAAGGAATTTGTGAATGTTCAGATTCGTGACCTCCTCGATCAGACGGCCCGTAGTACCGGTAGCGTACAGATCGTTTTTGCTCAAAATGCCCCTGTAAGCGATGCAGAGATTCTGCATCAGTTTCTTCTTTGCATCGTGTGCAATCAGCGCAATATTCATTTTGTAACCCTCTCTTTATTTCACTCTTTTTGCCTGAAGCCGTACGTTCAGGACAAACCCCATTCCTATGAAAAGACTCATTACGGAGGTCAGTCCGTAACTGATAAAGGGCAATGGCAATCCTGTATTTGGCAGGATAAACGTAGCCACGCCAATATTAAAGAAGCTCTGAATAGCAATCAGTCCTCCCATTCCCGCCGCAATGACTGTTCCCGCCGCATCTTTTGCCTTTCTTGCAACAGAAACACATTCCAGAGAGATCCCCATCAGGAGAACAATGACAATGATGCTTCCCTTGAATCCAAATTCTTCCCCAATGACTGCAAAAACAAAGTCTGTCTGCGCCTCCGAAATAAAATTGCCGTTCTTGACGGAAGTGATCTCATTGTTTTTATATCCTTTGCCGTCCAGCTGTCCGGAGGCAATGGCCGTCACGGAATTCAGCTGCTGGAAAGCTTCAGTGGTCGCGTATTCCTCGGGATTGACAAAAGCGAGTATCCTGTTCCTTTGATAGTCCGTTAAAATCTCATTATCCGGCTGCTGCGCCAGAGAAATCAGAATCGCCGCCGCCGGGACGGCCACCGCAATCACGCTGATCACCAGCTTCCAGCTGATCCCCCCCGCAAACATCACGATACAGTATATCACAATCAGCACAAGGCTTGTGGACAAATCCGGCTGTTCTTCGATCAGCACCCAGGGTACGGCAATCAACACCAGGGAACCTGCAATGACCCGTATCGTATTGATCTTCTCCTTATATTTCATAATAAACTGTGCAAAGAATAAAATCAACAATATTTTAGCGGTTTCCGATGGCTGGAAACGCAGGCTGCCGATCTCCAGCCACCGCTGGGCGCCGCCGGCGTCATCACCGGCTGAGGAAAACAGGACCAGTGATAACAGTGCCAGATTTATAAGATACATAAGCCAATACAGCTTCAGGATCACAGAGTAATTAAAAAACGAGATAACGATCATCACCAGCGCACCCGCAGCAACGCCGGCCAGCTGTCTGGTCTGAAGCGATTCCTCCGCGCTGCCAATCGCCATAACGCCGATAAATGCCACCGCCAGCACCATCAATATCAACTTAAAGTCATAATCTCTTATCCTATAGTTCCTGAACATAAAATTCTCCCTGCCAGAACCGCATCTGAAACGGGTATCGGCTATTTGAGATTTATTGCATGCTCCTGCGCCGACACATCCAGGATGGGGATATTGGCATACAGTACAGGATGCTTCCCGCCGGCGCCTTTGCCTGACTTACCGCCCACTGTACTGATTTGTATCTCCATGTTTTCCGCATCGATCTTCATGTATTTCGATATTACTTTGGCAATATCTGTTTTAATAAGCTCCATCATTTCCGGTGAGCAGTTGACCCGGTCCGAGATTAACAGGATCTTAAGCCTGCCCTTGGCAATCTCACAGGAGCTTTTTCTGCGAAAGAAATGTCTCATGTCTTTAGCTCCTCCTTATGCCTTGTGGAAAATACCTGTCACCTTTGTCCAGAAAGAAATCCCTTTCTCAAAATTTATAAAAGGAACTTCCTTCCCCTCCACCCGCAGCACCACGTTGGCGTAAGCCTGTCCTGCGGGGCTGTCGCTGCCCACCAGAGGTTCGCCCTGATTCGTGGCAATGACCACGTTCTCATCATCCGGTATGATGCCGATTAACGGTATGGCGAGGATATCCACCACATCCTGCGCCGACATCATATCTCCTTTTCTCACCATATCCGTCCTGAGGCGGTTGATGATCAGATCCATCTGTTTAAAGCCGTTCGCCTCTAAAAGGCCTATGATACGGTCCGCGTCCCGGATGGCGGAGACTTCCGGCGTGGTAACCACCAACGCCCTGTCCGCTCCGGCAATGGCGTTTTGAAACCCCTGTTCAATTCCCGCCGGGCAATCTAAAATGATGTACTCAAACTGTTCTTTTAAATGCTCAATGACCTTCACCATTTGCCCCGGAGATACGGCGGATTTGTCTCTGGTCTGGGCCGATGGCATCAGATATAATCCCGGATGGCGCTTATCCCGTATCAGCGCCTGCTTGACGCGGCAGCTGCCTTCCACCACATCCACCAGATTGTAAACGATGCGGTTTTCCAGCCCCATCACTACGTCCAGATTTCGCAGCCCGATGTCTGTATCGATCAGGCATACCTTTTTCCCCAGTTTTGCAAGACCCGTCCCTACGTTTGCAGATGTGGTGGTCTTCCCCACACCGCCTTTTCCTGAAGTGACGACAATGACTTGGCTTTCCATTTTCCTATCCTCCATTTTGAATTTGTCGTCCTCCGAAATTCCCTTAAAAGGAACTCAGCAAATCTTTTGTAAGGGGTTCAAATGCGATTCTGTTGTTTTTCACGCACGCGATCTTCGGTTGTACCTTTGGGCGTATGCTCCATTTCGACTGTCTGGTACCTGTTTTATATTTGAAATCGCCGATTATAATTCTTTCCGGCTCCATTTCAAGCGCTGCAACAAAGGCTCCCTCCATGCCGTTTCCACCTGCGTAAGCCTCCCCGTAGAGACCTCCCAGCACAATAATATTTTTGGCGCTGATGACGGCGCTTCCCGGATACACATCCCCGAGGATGATGATACTGTTATCCGTCTCAATAACCTCATTATTTTTAAGAGTCCCTTTAAAGAACTGTCCGTCATCGCCGCCGTTTAACTTCTTTTCCATATGGGCTAAAGCTTTGATGAAATTTTTGTTGACGGCATCATCCCTGCCCACAATGCAGACCACGTTCACGCTGCTGTTTTTCCGTATTGTATCTAAAACGGCGATTTCCTCCGCATCGGTCACAGACCTGCCTTCGATGGAAAGAGCCATGCTCGCGGTGCCAAAAAAACCTTTTGCCTCTGAAAATTTGCCGGCAATCTCATCCAAAATGTCATCGAAGGAAGCCTCCTCGTTCAAATGGAGGGTGATCCCGTTTGGATAGCTTTTGATCACTACCAGGTCCTTCATGATACACGCCCCTTTCTACATTTCGTTTGATATTCCTCCATCGGGGGTATCCGCCGTGCCCGTTATCAGATCCTCTTCTTCCGCCAGCCCGTAATAATATTTGATGATATTTCTGGTAGTCTGGGCCGCATAATCGGAAGAATATCCGAAGGGTATTCTGGTGGCAATGGCGATCTCAGGCTGTTCATAGGGTGCATAGCACACAAACAGCGCGTGGTTCGGCCTTGATTTCGTCTGTTCCGCCGTACCCGTCTTGCCCGCCACATTGACTGCAAGATCTCTGAAATAAGACTTATTTTCCACCACCTGACGCATGCCAAGATGGATGGCGTCCCAATATTCCTGTGGAAGATCCACGGTATTGCGGACGTCCGGTTCAAATTCCTGAATTACATTCCCCTCGGAATCCGTGATCTTGTCGATCAGCGTCAGATTGTAGCAGGTGCCGCTGTTTGCCACCGTAGTGACATACCGCGCCAGCCCCACGGTAGTATAGCTGTTGGTTCCCTGTCCGATGGCGGAGCGGGCGGGGTCGATGTCGGACACATCGGGGGAGGCTTCTGCGATCTCCACACCGGATTTCTCCGTCAGGCCGTACTTGTCCGCGTACGCATACAGCGTATCAAGGCCCTCCGTCTCGTTGTAGACGCCGGAACGGATAGACAGCTGATAGCCAACGTTAAAGAAATAGTAATTACAGGAATCCCGAATGGCCGTTGTCAGCGTTTCATAGCCGTGTCCGGTACGTTTCCAGCATCTGGGCGGCGGGCTGATCTCCTCGAAAGTACCGGTACAGTTCACCCGCATATTCAGGTCGATGACGCCCTCCGTCAGGCCCGCCGTGGCGGATACCATCTTAAACGTGGAACCCGGCGCCGCTTTGTACTGGGTGGCAAAATTGTACTGCGGATTGGCTTTATCGGCATTTAGCCGGGCATAATACTCCGCATCAATGGAATTTGCCATCTTGTTATTATCATACCCAGGGTAGGAAACCATCGCCAGCACATCCCCCGTATTGACATCCGTGATGACCACGGAGGCATTGCAGGGGTCCAGCGCGAGCTGGGCCGGCGTAATGTCCAGATTGTTAATGCGGTCCATCATAAACTGATAGGCGGTCAGTCTGCCGGAATAGAGCGCTTCCTCGGCGTCCATAGGAATATCTGTCACATTCTGCTCACACAGAACCATGCACACTTCTTTCCCCGTGATCACATCGGTAAGCAGCATATATTTGTAAAAACGCTTCTGAAATTCCGTATTTTTATCAATCATGGAGATGATATAAGTAAGCAGCTTATCGTAGATCTCCGCGGAATCCGAATATTTGTCGTCCATATCCAGCTTGCTGACATCGATCCAGTTCTGGGCGATGCAGTATTGCAGATACTCGCTCAGACTGATGACCTCGTCCGTAGCCCATGCGATCTGCGTGGCGTCATCGCTGTCCACCGCCTCGCTCATGATCACGCCCTGTTTGTTGAGCAGAGAGACGATATTGCTCTGATAGACCTGGTATTCCTTGGAAAGCTGATTATAAGGCGTCAGATTCACCGTCAATTCCGCCTGAAGCCTGTCGTAAACTTCCTGCTTGTAGGCCAGATAGCGCTCATAGACCGTGCGCTCCATCTCCTCCGCATCTTCCGATGCCAGATGCTTCATATCGATGATACTGTTGTTGAACATGGCAAAATACACGTCATAAATCGGTATTTTGATGTCCGCGCTCCCCGAATTTTCCGTAGCGTTATACTCTTTCGCATTGATGATCTTGTCGGATATCAGGCCCGCAAGTCGCTGCTCCACAATATTATAAACCGCCTTTGTCAGTTCCTTATCGATGGTCAGATAAACGTCCTTGCCGGACTGGGGCTCCTGAGTCTCAAGGATCGTGATGACTTTCCCCATAACATCCACCACTACCTTTTCATAGCCCTTCCGGCCCTGAAGGGAGGTTTCCAGATAAGCTTCGATGCCGCTCTTTCCCACCACATCATTGATGCTGTAAGTCTCCTCGCTTCCTCCTGCGGCAGCCGCTTCCTCGTTCAGCGCTGCCATCTCCTCCGATGAGATCTTTCCGGTGTAACCCAGCACATGGGCGAAATATTTGCTGTCCACATATTTGCGTATGGTGTCTTCCACAATGCTGACGCCCGGCAGTTCCTCGGAATTTTCCAAAATTACTGCCACCGTCTTCTCGTTGACGTTGGTCGCCGCCGTTGTGCCGATATATTTTCGGTAGGAGGTCAGGCTCATGGCGTAACGGATCGTCACCATTTTCAGCCAGTCCTCCCTGGAGTATCCGGCTCCCGGGATAAAATCGCTCTTGGAATCATCAGGGTCCTCGTATTCCCCGATGGCAAAGCGCTTGGCGCCGCTTAAATATTCCATCACTTCCTGAGCGGTGGCCGTCCGTTGGGAATCGTCCAGCTCTCCCACATCGCGGCAGCCGTAGATGTCCGCGAGGAACCTGAGAAGGCTTGTCCCTTCCACGGTATAGTCAAAATCGCCGTCCTCATTGATGTAGATCTTAAAATCGGTGATCACATTGTCCCCGTTTTTCTCCACCATCCGGATCAGCTTGTATATGGTATCGTTCAGATTGCTGTTTTTATATCTGTCGGACTCGAAAACATCCTCAATTTTTACCGAATAAGCCAGCTCATTGTAAGCCAGCACATTGCCGTTTCTGTCGTAAATGTTTCCTCTGGTGCTGGCGATATCCCGGGTCTTTTCGGTCTGCAGGATAAAATCGTTCAGATACTCTTCTCCGTGGACGATCTGCAGATTGAAACAGCGGTACGCCAATATTCCTCCAAGAAGGAAGAACATTACGGTCAGTACGGTCAGTCTGTTTGTGAATATACCGATTATTTTGTCTTTAAACTCATCAAACAAATTTTTGGGCGCTCCTTTTTTCTCTCGCTTCCAGTTTCTTGTTGACCGCCAGAATCACGGGATACAGAAAGATCGTGACAACGATCGTGTAAAGCGCTTCCGGCAGGATCACATGGGTAAAATAATATACGAATTGCAGTCTGCCCCGCAGCAAAAACATCAACCCATAACACAGAATGCCGTAGGATAAGTCGCTGGTGACAATCAACGCAATGGGAAGCTTAATGTCTTCCGGATAAAAGATCCGGCTGAATTTTCCGTTCAGATAACCTATGTACATCAGGACCAGCGCATAAAATCCTAAGAAATTTCCAAAAAAGATATCGCTCAGCAGGCCGCAAAAGAAACCGATGACAAGCCCTTCCTTCTCACCCCGCATAAATCCGAAGGAGGAAGTCAGCACGATCATCAGGTTGGGTATGATACCTGCGAAAGCAAAACTGCCAAAAACGCTGCATTGTAAGATAAAGCAGCCTAATACAAACAGGGTGACTACAATTTTTCTGAGCATAAGATCCTTTGCACTACTCCTCTATTGTCTGTTTCAGATCGGTTATGACCAGCACTTCGCTGAGATGTTCAAAATCTACCGCCGGCGTGATCAGGCCGGATTTCGTCAGATTGTTGTTATCTTTGTTGATGGTATTGATATAGCCGATCAGGATATTGGGCAGAAATTTATCGCTGATATCCGAGGTGACGACCTTATCTCCCTCCACAACCTTGTTCTGGCTGTCCACCAGCTGGCTGAAAGTAATACAGTTTTCCTGCATCAGCTGAAGATCTCCCTTCACCATCAGATTGTCCTCCGTGGAAAGCGTCATGCCGCTGACATTGCTGTTGTCAGAGATGATGGATGTCACTCTGGACCAGTTAGGCCCGACAGAGGTGATCCTGCCCACCAGACCGCCTCCGGCGATAACGTTCATATCCACCGCAAGCCCGTCGTCCGTCCCCTTGTCGATGAGAAAGGACGAATACCAGTTGCCGGAGTCCCTGCCGATGATTCTTGCGCCCACCTTGTCGTACTCGCCGTACTGTTCATCCAGCGCCACCAGTTCTCTCATTCTGTTCAGTTCATACTTATCCTGCTGCAACAGGGTATTTTCCTCGACCAGAACGGCGATTTCTTCCCGCAGCCTGGCGTTTTCATCCAGAAGCGTCCTGATCTGTACCAGCTCTTTTGAACGGTTGGAAAGCCAGCTTCCCATTTTGCTGATGCCCTGCTGAAAAGGAACGATGACGTATCCAACCGCCGTATTGAGAGGCCGGTTGAACACATCCGTGCCGAAGGTGACCAGCATCATACCTGTGCACAGGATCGTTAAAATCAAAAGGAGATATTTACCCGGTATCGTAAATCTCTCCCCTTTTCTTTTTATGATCGGGCTCATTTACTCATCCCTTCGATTGCGTAAGCTACGGATTTATAATTGTCGTCCTTGATGATCTTTGCCAATCCCATGACAACGCTGGTCACCGGATTCTCGGACACGTTGACCTTCAGCCCCGTTCCCGTTGCCAGCCGCTTTGCCAGATGATTTACCTGGGAAGCGCCGCCGGTGAGATAGATGCCGTGCCGGTATATATCCGCCGCCAGTTCGGGAGGCGTCCGCTCCAATATGACCTTCACATTGTCTATGATAGTATTGAAATGCTCTTCCAGACATTCATCCACCAGCTTGGTGGGAATCTCCCGTTCCACCGGAAGCCCTGTCACGATATCCCGGCCATAGACAACGGCGCCTTTCGATTCCTGTTCCAGCTCGCATAAGGAGATCTTTACCATCTCAGCGGTCTTCCCGCCGATGATCAGGCTGAACTCCTTGCGCACCGCGGCGCGGATCGCCTCGTCAAACTTCAGACCGCCGGTCTTGATCAGTCGGCTTAAGACAATGCCGCCAAGGGAGAGAATGGAAATCTCCGTAGTCTCATATCCCACGTTTACCACCAGTACGCCCTGGGAGTTCTTTACGTCAATCTCCAGTCCCAGGCCGTCCGCTACCGCTTTTTCCACCACCATGATCTTTTTTGCCTTTACGTTGGCGTCTTTTATCAGATCGTAAAAGGCTCTTTTCTCCACTTCCGTCACATCGGTGGGAACCGCGATAAAAAAGTCCGCGGGCCTGCTGTTCCCGTTCTGGAGATCGCTGACAAAATAGCGCACCAATGTCTCCATATTCTTGATGTCCGCGATGACGCCGTTGGACAAAGGATAAGAAATATGAATATTGCCGGGCGCTTTCTCATACATTTCAAATGCAGAGTCGCCGTAGGCGAACAGAGTGTCTTTGTTCTCGATGGCGATCATGTTCTTTTCCACGAGAATGTTATCATCACCTCTGCTGTAAATTTTAATGTTGTTGGTACCGAGATCGATACCGAATGCGTTGTTTGCCAAAACAAAAGCCCCTTTCTAATCGTAGTGTGATCACAATGCTATGGCGGCCGGCCGTCAAAGCAGCGCCTGCTCCTTAAAACTGGTATACTGATTGTCCCCGATGATAATGTGGTCCAGCAGCGGGATATCCATTTTATCCCCCAGTTCTTTTACGTTTTGGGTCAGTTCCAGATCAGCCCTGCTGGGAGCGGGATCTCCGCTGGGATGATTGTGCACCAGCAAAATGTTGACCGCGCCGCATTGAAGCGCCGCCAGAAAAATTTCTCTTGGAGAGATCAAAGACATCCTTACGCTGCCATCGGAAATCTTCTGCTCTGAAAGCAGCTGTCCCTTGGCGTCCAGACATACCAGGACAACGCATTCCGTCTTTTTATGCCGCAGCTTTTCCATGAAATAGGCGGCCACCTGGCCGGAGCTGTGAAAAGAAATGCCCTCTCCCGCCTTTGCCGCGCTCATCCGCATGGACAGTTCCGCAAGGCATTTGAGCTTCACGGCTTTCACCTGGCCGATCCCCTTGATGCCAAGGAGATCCTTTAAGGTCACATCGTACAGTCCCAGCAATCCTTCCTTCGGGTATTTTGCCAGCCCCAGAACCTGTTGGGCCAGCTGCAGCGCACTGCAGTCTTTCGTCCCGGTCCGGATGATGATAGCCAGAAGTTCCGCTTCCGTCAGGCTTTCCGGTCCAAACCTGAGAAACCGTTCATAGGGAAGGGTCTGTGCCTGACAAAGTTGTTTTTTGTATTCGGTTGCCATATCCTTTTCTCCTGCAACCCTCTCCGACACGCAGGACTTATCTGATAAAACGATAGATCACCAGCGCGATGGCCACGCCGATGACGCTGGCTATGGTGATCTGTATGGTAAGGCCAAACGTCAGCACAATGAACCCCAGATCCAGCACAATGGGGGAACTGAGCCCGAAAGCCTGACCATAGTTTAAAAAGCTTCCTTCAAAAAAAGTACCTATAAAACGGCCGATCACAAATCCCACCAGCACCAGTACGACCAGCACCCAATTTACTCTTCTCAAAGTATTTCCTCTTCTTTCCTTTGCATATCAGGAATCTTTTCCCGCCCATAAAGCGGCCGATGACCGGCCGTCTTGGAAAAGATTTCCCTCATACGTCTTTTAATAGTATCACAAAATCGGCCAACTGTATATAAATTTCATAGATTTTATTTTGATGTTTTTCTACATTTTACTCCATGGCCCGCTTTCCTAAGCGCCTCCTTATCGATCAGTCCCGCGTCCATGAGGGACTGTAGCGACTTCAGGATTCCGAATTTTGCGTGCTGCCAGGTCAGCCCTCCCTGAAAATACACCGTGTAGGGCGGCTTGACGGGGCCGTCTGCAGACAACTCGATGGACGACCCTGACACAAAAGCGCCTGCGGCCATAATGACCTGAGCGTCATATCCCGGCATATCCCAGGGCTGGGGCGTCACATGGCTGTCTACCGGCGCCGCGGACTGAATGCCCCGACAGAAGTTAATCACGCCCTCCGGTTGTCCAAACGTGACAGCCTGGATAATGTCATGGCGGCTTTCACTTCCGTCCGGCGCCACTTGATATCCCAGATTTTCATAAAGGCGGGCCGCAAATACAGCTCCCTTCAGAGCGCTGGCGGTAACGGTGGGAGCAAGGAACAGCCCCTGATAGAAATCCTTTAAAATTCCCAGAGAAGCGCCCACTTCCCTGCCAAGTCCCGGGGACGTCAGCCGATAAGCGGCATTCTCGACACATTCTTTGGCTCCGACAATATATCCGCCAATTGGCGCAAGACCCCCGCCCGGATTTTTGATCAGCGAACCCACCACCATATCCGCCCCCGCATCGATGGGCTCTCTCTCCTCCACAAACTCACCGTAGCAGTTATCCACCATGCAGATCACGTCCGGTTTGATCTTTTTGATAAAAGCAATGAGTTCCCCGATGCGCTCCACGGAAAGGGTGGGTCTGGTCTGGTAGCCTTTGGAACGCTGGATGGTGACGAGACGTGTCCTGGAACAGAGGCTCTTTTTGATATTTTCATAGTCGAAATCGCCGTTTTCCAAAAGATCCACCTGTCTGTATGTGACGCCGTACTCCGCCAACGACCCCCTGGAAGGCCGTATCCCGATCACTTCCTCCAACGTGTCATAAGGCTTTCCCACCGGGGAGAAAAGCTCGTCCCCCGGCCGCAGATTGCTCATCAGCGCCAGCGCCAGCGCATGAGTCCCACAGGTGATCTGAGGACGCACCAGGGCATCCTCAGCATGGAATACGTCCGCATAGACCGCTTCCAGTGTATCCCGTCCCAGATCATTGTAACCATAACCTGTCGTTCCCAGAAGGCAGGCCTCGCTGACCTGATTTTTCTGCATGGCACGCAGCACTTTTAACTGGTTGTACTCCGCCACATCATCGATCTGCTCAAACCGCTCCTTAAGGCCCTCCAGCACGATTTTTCCGTATTCATATACCTCATTGGAGATTCCCATACTCCCGTAAAGTTCTCCCGTTCCTCCTCTGGTATCCATCTTTTCCGATATCCTCCGTTTTCAAACTGTCTTTTCCAGAATCTGACGCTTTCTTAGAATTTCCAGCATAAACGCCAGAATCCTCTGCTCATCATAATCAAACTCGTTTTTATTGATCCAGATGACGTCCTTTTCCCGTCTGAACCATGTCAGCTGCCGCTTGGCAAAATGCCTGGTATCTCTCTTTAAGGTCTCCACCGCCTGTTCATAAGTGCACTCTCCCTCCAGCCAGGCAAGGATTTCTTTGTAGCCCAGGCCCTGCATAGAGACCATTCCCCTGTGGCATCCCAGTTTCCGAAGGCCTTCCACCTCCGCTATAAGGCCCTGCCTGAGCATCTCATCGACCCGCTCTTCGATCTGTCCGTACAGTCGTTCCCGCAGGTCGTTGAGCACAAAATAACAGGAGCGGTAAGCGCTTCCTTTTTCCCTCTCCTGCCGGTTGTGCGCGGATATTTTCTCTCCCGTCTGCCTGTAGTACTCCAGCGCGCGGATCATGCGCTTTACATTGTTGGGATGGATGGCACAGGCCGCCTCGGGGTCCGCCTTGAGCAGCATCCGGTGCAGCGCCTGGGATCCTTCCCGCTCTGCCAGCGCCTCCAACTGCCCGCGGTAGACAAAATCTTCTTCATTTTCCGTAAAATCAACATCTCTTAAAAGAGCCTGAATGTAAAAGCCGGTCCCTCCCGTCACAACAGGGATATGCCCTCTCTCATAGATCCCCGCAAGTGCTTCTTTGGCGCGTTTTTGAAAGATTGTCACATTAAACGGCTCCCAGGGTTCCAGAATATCGATCATGTGATGGGGAACTTCCTGCATCTGCTCCCTGGTTATTTTGGCCGAACCAATATCCATCCGTCTGTAGACCTGCATGGAATCGGCGGACAAAATTTCTCCCGACACCGCTTTGGCCAAAGCAATGGAAAGCTTTGTCTTCCCTACCGCCGTAGGACCGGCGAGAACGATCATGGGATTTTGCGCCGTCACATTTTCCATGTGTTTACTCCTTCCTTGTCTGAAATTAGTTCCGCACCAGCCCGGATCCCGACCTCAATCCACGATCCTTTTAAATTTCCGTTCCATTTCATATTTCGACATCGACACAACAGTGGGGCGTCCGTGGGGACAGTTGTAGGGATTATCCAGCGTCAAAAGTTCATCGATCAACGCTTCCGCCTCGGAAAAGCTTAAAAGCTGATTGCCTTTTACCGCGGCCTTACAGGACATGGAGGCGATCTTTTCTTCGATCACACGGATATTGCCGAAGTTTGTTCCCTCCGCCAGCTGGTCCAGCACTTCCAGAAACATCTCACGCTCGTTGCATCCGTACAGATCGGCGGGCACGCTGCGCAGCGCGTACTCGCTGCCGCCAAAGGCTTCCACTTCAAATCCGAGGGAAGTAAACACGTCCAGATTTTCCTTTAAGACCGATTCCTCCTGACCGGAGAGGCTGACGATCACAGGCGGCATCAGCGTCTGCGAAACCACGCTTTTCTCCCTGTATTGTTTCATCAGACGTTCGTAATTGACCTTCTCGTGCGCCGCGTGCTGGTCGATCATCATAAGCTTATCCTCAAACTGCACCAGCCAGTAAGTCTCAAACACCTGCCCGATAATGCGGAAACGGGAACGGTTATCCGCCTGCAGGATCTTTTCCTCAAACAGGTCAAGCTGCGTTGGGCAAACGGCCGGCCGTTCTTTTTCTTCAGGAGGATTTAAGGCCGGGTCAGAAGCGGATTCCGGCAGTTCCGAAGTTTCCGAAAAGAATTCTTCCTCCCCAACGCCGCTTTCACTGTTGTTGCTTTCATTGTTGCCATTTTCACTGTTGCCGCTTTCA
Organism: uncultured Acetatifactor sp.; assembly: GCA_947629645.1. Classification (GTDB taxonomy): domain Bacteria; phylum Bacillota; class Clostridia; order Lachnospirales; family Lachnospiraceae; genus Acetatifactor. Next base: position 47,180 of record CANREV010000018.1, read on the forward strand.
TTGTTGCCGCTTTCACTGTTTTCCGCATGAGATGTTAAATTTGCGCTGTCCATGGTGTTTGGAGAAACTTTTGTCAGATCTGCCGCATTTTTGACGACTTCTGTATCATTTTTCTGTATTTTCACCCTGGTCCAGACAGGATTTTGCATAAAATCCTGCATTTCGGTCTTTTGAATCTTCATCTCGGCGGCTGCCGTCTGATATTTTGCCTCTTCTTCCACGCGATAACTCGCAGTACGATTCACCTCGAAGGGCTCCGGCGCCTGTCTGTCTTCTTCTTTCCGCCCGGAAGCCTTCTCCCCTTTTTGCTCCCGCTTTGTCCCGATGATGGCTTCCGGTATCATCTCCTGACTGCGAAGCGTATCCCGCACGGACTCTGCAAGGAAATTGCCGAATTCTATGGGATTGCTGAACCTGACATCCATTTTCGAGGGGTGCACATTGACGTCTACCCGGTCGGCCTCCATATTGATATGCAGCACGCAAAAAGGGAATTTGTGCTGCATCAGATATTCCTTGTAGCCTTCCTCCACCGACCGTGACACCACATTACTGCGGATAAATCTGCCGTTGATAAAATAAATCTCAAAATTGCGATTGGAACGCACCATTACAGGCTTACCAAGATATCCCTCCAACACAAGGCCGTCCTTTTGCACCCTGAGAGGTACCAGCGCGGCTGCCGTTTCCCTGCCGTAAATCCGGTAGATTACCTCCCTTAAGTCCCCGTTTCCCGAAGTGTGGAACCTCATCTGATTACCTGCCACCAGTTTAAAAGAGATGTCAGGTCTCGAAAGCGCCAGATGTTCCATCAGATCTATGATATATCCGCCCTCCGTGGCAGGCTGCTTTAAAAATTTCCTTCTGACCGGCGTGTTAAAGAAAAGATTGCGCATAACAAATGTAGTACCCTCCGGCGCCCCTACCTCCTCAAATTCGATCTCCTTTGCGCCCTCTAACAGGATGCGGCACCCGGTAACACTATCCCTGGTCTTAGTGATCACTTCCACTTTTGCCACCGCTGCAATGCTGGAGAGCGCCTCGCCGCGAAATCCAAGACTGGAAATCCTTGTCAGATCGGAGGCATTTTCAATCTTGCTGGTAGCATGGCGCAAAAAAGCGGTGCGAAGCTGGCTTCGCTCCATTCCCATGCCATTGTCCGTCACACGGATAAACTCGATTCCTCCGTCCCGTATCTCAACGGTGACTGCAGTGGCTCCTGCGTCCACGGCGTTCTCCACCAGTTCCTTCACAACGCTGGAGGGTCTCTCCACCACTTCGCCTGCGGCGATCTTATCTATAGTTTCCGAATCCAATACATGTATCTGTGCCATGTTTTTACGCTTTCTCTGTTTATCCGGGTCCCCGCCGTTTTAAATGCCATTTCGGAGCGTCACAACTCTGTTGCGGAAAGGCTACCACCTGTTTTTCAGTTTGTTCTGCAGCCTGTATAACGCGTTCAGCGCATCGATCGGCGCCATGGTGTTGACCTCCAGTTCCATCAATTCCTTTAACACATCCTCATCCGTCACAGTGTCAAAAAGCGACATCTGTGCCAGATCCACTTCATCCAGTTTCTCAGGTTTATGAGGTTTGCTTTCCCCTTTTACATCAACGGAAATGCTTTGAACCTTCTCGGTAATATCGTTATCACTAAGCTGCTTGGCGATCTCTTTGGCGCGGTCTATAATCATGTCCGGCACGCCTGCCAGTTTAGCCACCTGGATACCGTAGCTGCGGTCCGCACCGCCCTTGATAATCTTTCTTAAGAAAATGATATCATCTCCGCGCTCTTTCACGGCGATACAGTAATTGTTCACATTGCTCATCTTGCCTTCCAGCTCGGTGAGCTCATGGTAATGGGTGGCAAAAAGCGTCTTTGCCCCCAAAAGCTTCCGGTTGCTGATGTGCTCGATCACCGCCCATGCAATGCTGAGGCCGTCAAAGGTAGAAGTTCCGCGTCCGATCTCATCCAGGATCAGAAGGCTGTCTGACGTGGCGTTTCTAAGGATATTGGCCACCTCGTTCATCTCCACCATAAAAGTGGACTGGCCGCTGGCCAGATCATCGGATGCCCCTACTCTGGTAAAAATCCTGTCCACAATGCCGATATTTGCTCTCTTTGCGGGCACAAAACAGCCGATCTGCGCCATCAGTACGATCAATGCGGTCTGGCGCATGTAGGTGGATTTTCCTGCCATATTAGGGCCTGTGATAATGCTGATACAGTGGCTTGCATTGTCCAGATAGGTATCGTTTGCGATAAACAGATCATTGTTTATCATTTGCTCTACCACAGGATGCCTGCCGTCCCTGATGTCGATGATTCCCTTTTCGTTTAACTCGGGACGCACATAATGATTCCGTTCCGATACCAGAGAGAGGGAGGCATATACGTCCAGTCGCGCGATCGCTTTGGCTGTTTTCTGGATGCGCTCCAGTTCCATGGCGATGGAATCCCGTATCTTGCAGAACAGGTCGTATTCCAGGTTGGTCAGCTTATCTTCCGCGTTTAAGATGGTGTCTTCCAGTTCTTTCAGCCGAGGGGTGGTATAGCGTTCCGCGTTGGCCAGCGTCTGTTTGCGGATATAATCCTCCGGCACCATATCCTTGTAGGAATTGGTCACTTCAAAATAATAACCGAAGACTTTGTTGTATTTGATCTTCAGGTTTTTGATGCCGGTGCGCTCCCTGTCCTGCTCCTCTAACTGGGCGATCCACTGTTTGCCGTCCCTTCTGGCGCTCCTTAAAGTGTCGATGGTCTCATCGAAACCGTCTTTTATCATGCCGCCCTCGCGAATGGTGACCGGAGGCTCTTCCTCAATGGAAGAAAGAATCAGCTGATAAATGTCTTCCAAGCCGTCTATGTCATTGTTGATCTGCGTTAATTCTTCCTTGGAAAACTCCTGCAATACCGTCTTGATGTGGGGCAGCATTTCGAGGGAATTGCGAAAAGCGATAAAGTCCCTGGGGTTGGCCGTCTTGTAAGTAACCTTGCTGAGCAGCCTCTCCAGATCGTAGACAGGGTTTAAATATTCCCGGATCTCATCTCTGGATACGCTGTCGTTATTTAATTCCTCTATGGCGTCCAGCCGTTTCTCCATCTGTGCTCTGTCAATCAGAGGCTGTTCGATCATGCTGCGAAGCAGCCTGCCTCCCATGGCGGTTTTCGTCTTATCCAACACCCAGAGAAGGGAACCTCTTTTCTGCTTTTCCCTGAGCGTTTCCGTCAACTCCAGATTCCGTCTGGTAGAACTGTCAAGCAGCATGTATTTGCTGGTCAGATAAGGATAGATATGGGTAAAATGAACAAGCTCCGTCTTCTGCGTCTCGTAAAGATACTGCAAAAGCGCTCCCGCCGCCAGCATTCCTACAGGAAAATCCTCAATTCCGAGCCCCGTCAGCGTATTGACCTTAAAGTGTTTTAAAAGGACGCGCTTACATCCCTCATCGTCAAAAAGATGGGTTTCCAGCGCGTGTACGGATATGTGATATCTGTTTTTTAACTCGTCCACCTCAAAACCGCTGACTAAAAAAGCATCGTTGCAGATGATCTCCGAAGGCTCATATTTCATCAGCTCATCATTTAACTTCTTTAAATCTTCCACCTCGGTCAGATAATAGTCTCCCGTTGTGACATCCGCCACGGAAATTCCGATCCGCGTGGGCGTGTAGGTGATGCACATCAGGAAATTATTTTTCGACTCCTCCAGCGACTGCACATTCAGGTTGGTTCCAGGCGTGACGATCCGCACCACCTCGCGCTTCACCAGTCCCTTTGCCAGCTTAGGATCCTCGATCTGTTCGCAGATAGCCACCTTATATCCTCTGCTGACCAGTTTGGTCAAATACCCTTCCACCGCATGATACGGCACGCCGCACATGGGCGCGCGTTCCTCCAGACCGCAGGCTTTCCCGGTGAGGGTGAGTTCCAATTCTTTTGTGACGACCAGCGCATCGTCAAAAAACATTTCGTAAAAATCACCCAGACGATAAAAAAGGATGCAATCGGGATACTGCTTTTTCGTATCCATATATTGCTGCATCATGGGGGTCAGATCTTCCACGGGAATCTGCTGTTGCGGCATCTTAAGTACACTCCTGTTCTTACGGTTTCCTTGCGTATACGCAAAAAGGCAAACGCACAATGACTTGCGCATTCGCCTTGATTTTATCACAAAATATCGTGTTTGTAAATCTAAGGAAACAGCGATTCCCGGTTCCCCGATAACCTCTTGGGCATCACAGTAATTCCCCTATGTAATAAAAGCCATGGCATTCCTTTAAAGACACAGGCAGGATCTTACCGATCACGGAAGCGTCCGCAGGCACATGGACAACGGTATTGTTGGACAGTCTGCCCGTCACCATGGCGGGATTGCTCTCATTGACTTCCTCCATCAGAACGTCCATCACGCGCCCCTGGTACTTTGCCGTCTGTTCCTTTGCCGTCTCCTGCACGATTTTTAACAGTCTGTCAAACCCTTCCTTTACCTGGTCCTGGGGCACCTGATCCTCCATGGCCGCGGCCGGAGTGCCTGTCCTTTTGGAATAAATGAAGGTAAAGGCGTTGTCAAACTTTACCCTGCGCACCACATCAATGGTTTCTTCCAAATCCTTTCGCGTCTCGCCGGGGAACCCGACTATAATATCCGTAGTAATGGCTATATCCGGTATTTCCCTGCGGATTTTTAATGCAAGGGCCACATACTGCTCTTTGGTGTAGCGGCGGTTCATACGTTCCAGAATCTTTGTGGAGCCGGACTGCAGCGGCAGGTGCAGATGGCGGCAGATCTTTTTCGATTCTTTTATCACCTGAATCAACTCATCGGATAGATCTTTGGGATGGGAAGTCATAAACCGGATCCTCTGCAATCCCTCTATCTTTTCCACCTCCCTGAGAAGCTGCGCAAAGCTTATGGGATCTTCCAGATTTTTGCCGTAGGAATTCACATTCTGACCCAGCAGCATGACTTCCACCACGCCCTCCGCCACCAGATTTTTAATCTCTCTGATGATGTCCTCGGGCTGTCTGCTTCTCTCCCGCCCCCTGACGTAAGGGACGATACAGTAGCTGCAGAAATTGTTGCACCCGAACATAATGTTGATACCGGATTTAAAAGGATATTTGCGCTCTATGGGAAGTTCCTCGACAATCCGGTCCGTATCCTGCCAGATATCGATGATCATGCCTTTGTTTTCGTTTTCCAGCATGGTCCACAAAAGCTCGGCAAACTTGTATATATTATGGGTTCCGAAGATCAGATCCACAAAGGCGTAACTTTTTTTCATTTTTTCGATGACTGCGGGCTCCTGCATCATGCAGCCGCAGAGAGCGATCCTCATATCAGGATTCTTTTTCTTATAGCCGTTTAATTCCCCCAGCCTCCCGTACACCTTCTGATTGGCGTTATCGCGGACCGTACAGGTGTTAAAGATGACGAAATCCGCCTTTTCGCTGTCAAGGATCTCATACCCCGCCTTGCGCAGGATCCCCGTCAGTTTTTCCGAATCTTTAGCGTTCATCTGGCAGCCGAAGGTGGTAACGCACGCCGTGGGAACGCGTCCCCTTTTTTCCGCAAAAGCCCTGACCCACAGACGGCACTTTGCAATGAAATAATACTGCCTGTCCGGCTCGCTGACCGGCGGGACAGATCCCGGATCTATCTTGTCAAACCCCATCTCGTTGTTCATGTATTTTCTCCCTTTTACCCGGAAAGCGTTCATCCATTCCGGCATTCATCCTTTCCAGTGCTCATCCCATCTCCGGCGTTCATCCCTTCCGGTGCTCATCCTTTCCAGCGCTCCTCATCCCCGTATACCCGGGCGAGCCCGACCAGAAGCCTGGTCACCTTTTCCATGGATTGCACGCAGGCGTACTCGAAGCGGCTGTGGTAATTGGCGCCTCCCGTGCAGAGGTTGGGACAGGGAAGACCCATAAAAGAAAGTCTTGCGCCGTCCGTACCGCCCCTGACCGGGTTTACAACGGGCTCCACGCCCATCTTGCGCAGGATGGAGGCCGCGTTTTTCATAAGGTGTCCATGATCCTTCAGCGCCTCTTTCATATTGTAGTAGGAATCCTTTACCTCAGCCACCGCCGTCCCGCGGCCGTACTTTTCATTCAAAAAAGCCGCGCACTCCTGAAATCTGTTTTTCTTTTGCTCAAACAGCCTCCTGTCATGATCCCTGATGATATATTCCGCGACCGTCTTTTCCACATTGCCCTCTATGTGGTCCAGATGGAAAAATCCCTCGTACTTTTCCGTATACATGGGATTTTCAAAGACCGGAAGGAGGTTCTGGAATTCCTGCGCCACCAGGATGGAATTGAGCATCTTTCCCTTGGCGCTGCCCGGATGTACGCTGCGGCCGTAGATTGTCAGCCTTGCGGAGGCGGCGTTGAATGTTTCATCCTCCAGCTCTCCCAGTTCGCCGCCGTCCACTGTATAGGCGAAATCCGCTCCGAAAAGCCTGACGTCAAAGTGGTCCGCGCCTTCTCCGATCTCCTCATCCGGGGTAAACGCTACCCGCAGTTTCCCGTGTCCGCACTCAGGATGCGTCAGAAGATATTCGCAGGCCGCCATGATCTCCGCGATGCCCGCCTTATCGTCCGCCCCTAAAAGCGTGGTGCCGTCCGTCACGATCAGATCGCTGCCTTTTAATTTTCTGATCTCCGGAAAATCCCGAGTGGAAAGCACGATATTTTTTTCTTCATTCAGCAGGATATCCTCTCCGTCATACTGCTCCACAATGCGGGGTTTCACCCCTGCGCCCGTCACCGCCGGAGAGGTGTCCATATGGGCGATAAACCCAAGCACCGGAGCCTGATCAAAGCCCGGAGAGGCGGGAACGGAGGCGTAGAGATAGCAATGCTCTTTATCATATACGATTTCCTCCGCGCCCATCTCTTTTAGCTGCCGCTCCAACAGCTCTGCCAGAGTATGCTGTTTCGCCGTGCTGGGCGTTTCCCCGGTGGTTTCATCCGACTGCGTGTCTATTGAAACGTACTGTAAAAAATATTCGATGGTTTTTGACTTGTTCATAAATTTCCTCTTTTCCGCTGTAAACAGCCTATTTATCATACCACGTTTCGCCGGTTCCTACAATTATTAATTTCCCCTATCGTGCTCCCGTATCATCCTGCATGCTTTCCGGCTCAAGAATAATACGCAGATTAAATTAGGCACCGCCATCAGCGCGTTACAGATATCCGACAGATTCCACACCATTTCCAGGGAACAGATGCACCCCGCGAAAGCCATCAGCGCATAGACAAAACGATACCAGAGATTGCGGCCTGTTTTCCCTTTCATCAAAAACTCAAAAGCCCGTTCGCCCTGATAGGCCCAGCCTGCTATGGTAGCAAAGGCAAAAAGGGCGATACAGATACTGACGAATTTCTCCCCCCAGTCTCCCAGCGTAGTCTGAAAAGCGGCCAGCGTAAGCGCCGTCCCCGCAAGAGGCTGCCCCTTTTCATCCGTCATGCCCAGTGCGCCGGATGCCGCTAACGCAATACCGGTCAAAGAACACATGACGGCGGTGTCCAGAAACACGCCCGTCATACTGATATAGCCCTGTCTCACCGGGTCGTTTGTATCCGCTGCGGCGGCGGAAATCCCCGCGGCTCCCAGACCCGCCTCATTAGAAAAAATTCCACGGGAAACGCCCCAGCGCAGAGACTGTCCCGCGGTCACAAGGACTGTGCCGAACAATCCTCCTGAGACCGCTTTGGGGCAAAACGCCGCGGTCAGGATTCCTCCCAGCGCAAAGGGCAGATTCCTCCAATGGGTCATAATCACCGCCAAAGTCCCCAAAAGATAAAAAATACCCATAAATGGCACCATCAGGCGGGTCAATCTGGCGATATGGCCGATCCCGCCCAAAACGATCAGGATGGTTAAAAGTGTGACGGCCAAAGCCGTTGCCGCTTTGGGCACCTTAAAGGTGACATACAGCGCGTCCGCAATGGAATTGGACTGGGTCATATTCCCCATTCCGAAAGAGGCAAACACGGCAAAGAGCGCAAAGAAAAACCCCAGTATCTTCCCCGCCGGCAGCGCCGCCATGGTATACATGGGACCGCCTACCGTCTCTCCCATCTCATTTTTGCTTCTGTAAGCAACGGACAGCGTGCTCTCCACCAATTTCGTAGCCATGCCGATGAGACTGGTAACCACCATCCAAAACAGCGCTCCCGGTCCGCCAAGCACCATGGCCGTGGCTACCCCCACAATATTTCCCGTTCCCATAGTCGCCGCCAGTTCCGTAGTCAGAGCGGAAAGAGCGGACACCTGACCGGAGGAGGATGTCGCGGCGCCGTTTTTCCCCCGCCCATCTCTTCCCAGGGCGCAGGCAAAAGCATATTTCAGATTTTTAAATGGCAAAAAGCGCAGACTGACCATCAGATAGATTCCCGTACCCAGCAGCAGCCACAACAGCCATGGCCCCCAGACCAGGTCGTCCAGTTTTCTGATCCATTCTCCGATTTTTGACACTTCTATATTCAAAACTTTCATCTACAATACAAAAACCTCTGTACCGTTTGTAAAATATATCGGTACAAAGGTTTTGTTATGCCTTTTATTCCTGAAATTCGGGGATCAGGGAATAGATTTCGTCAAATCCTATGGTGATATCATGAGAAAACCACGGATACCGCAGCACATCGCTAAGCTGAATGGAAAAGCACAGCGAACTGTTCCCATAGGGGAAGACGCATTCCAGCCGGTTCCAGCTTTCCGGCATTGCCACCGGCGGACAGCGTTCCAGCACTTCCCATCCGCTGTCTTCTTCATTTTCACCGTCCAGGCCTGCCCACGCGTCCGCGGCGGCATTCTCCCCGTTTTCGTCAGCCACATTCACCCATAACCTGTTTAAGACGGCCTGATGCACCATAAGCAGCGTCTCCCGCAGCTGCGCCAGAGCAGCCTCATCCCCGTACGAGGGAACGGCAGCCTCGACCAATTGATGACTATCCGTCCAGCTCCAGATCTCTTCCAGATAGACATCATAGTACGCCATCTTATTATCGAACCCGTTTTCTCTCAAGCCGCCGAAATAGTAAAACAAACCGCTCCACACCGAGAAATAACTCCGATATCGATCCAGACCCAAAAAGGTATTTAACGAAATCGTTGTATCATCGGACAGCGCTTTTCCGGCGGCGATTGCCTGCGATGCTCCCGTCCACTGGGTGCCCCTCGCGCTCCAGAGCGCGTACAGTTCTCCGGAATCCGCTTCCATCAATAATTTATATGCCGTTTCCCCGCTGTCAGCATTCTGCAGCTCAACATACCAGAGTATAAAATAAACGCCCTTCGTATAGTCATCGCTGTATATGATATACTGTTTCCAACAGCCGATATCATAGGAAAAACCTTCATCGCGGATCAGCATCAGATCACTGAGCGGATCGTAATAATCATCCATTAATTCGTTGGAATCCAGAAACTGCCGCAGCGTATCGTAATCGTACAGTTCCTGCGAGGCGACAAAAAAATTAGTCTGAGCTGTGAGATCCTGGGCGAAATTGATCATCCTTCTGTTGAAAGAGGTTTCATAATTCGTGCTTAAGGCTGCCGCGTCCACCTTCTCTCTTTCAGACAGGACAAAATCGCTGCACTGTTTCCTGTCCTGCAGAAAAAAGAGCCACCTCGGGCTGAAAAAAGCCAGAGCGACCAGCAGCGCGAGAGCCAGGACAGGCAGCATTTTTTTAATTTTCCTTCCCTGATCTGTATGCTTCATTCTCTTTTTCTCCCTCGGGAGACGGCGCGGGAAATATCACTCTGATAACCGTCCCCTCACCCAGTTTACTGTCAATCTGCAGGGAACCTCCATGGAGCCGGATGATCTTATGGCACAGAGCCATTCCGATACCCGCGCCGCCCTCCTTGCGGGAGCGGGACTTATCCACCATATAAAAAGCTTCCGTGATCCGGCTGATCTCCCCATCGGGGATCCCTCGTCCATTGTCCACCACTTTGACTTCATATCCGCCCGCCTGCAGATTTGTCCCCCGAAGAAGGATAAAGCCCTGTTCCGACTTATCCATGGCCTTGGCCGCGTTATCCAGCAGATTGTAGAACAGAGAGAGAAGCAGATCCATATCCCCGTAGATCACCCCCCTGTCCATGTTTACCTTCCCGCGGATCCCTTTCCCGGCCCAGACAGGCCGCACAGCGGTCCTGATATTTTCCTCGATCAGCTTTGTCTGCAAAGGCCGCCGTTCCAGAGGTGCTTTGTCCATACTCACCAGTTCCAGCAGCTTGTGGGAAAGACTTTCCAGACGCTTCCCCTGACCGTAAATATAATAGGTTGCCTCCACCCGTTCCTCCTCCGAGATCTTCATGGAATTCATCATATCGGCGTAACCGATGATGGAGGTGAGCGGCGTTTTCAGTTCATGGGCGAAAGCCGCCGTAAAGTCTTCCTGCCGCCTGGCTTCCAGTTCTTTTGCCTTTGCCTGCTCCACCAGCCTGTCGGCCATCCGGTTAAAAGTCCTCGCCAGTTCGCCGATCTCATCCGGGCTTTTATTGGCGGAACGCAGATCCATATTTCCGTTGGAGATCTGCCTTGCCACGCGGTCCAGAGCCCGGATCGGCCTGGTGATATAGCGAGACAGGCTGTAGATGCCGAGACCGCCCACGATCAAAAGACACGAGAGCGCAATCCAATACTGTCTCAGAAGCTCCTGTCTGTTTTCATAGATCGGCGTCAGTTCCCTGCACAGACCCAGATACAGCCTTTCCGCGGCCGCTTCGGTGACAGTGACCATAATCATATAATAAGCGTCCCCAAACCGGCGGATGCAGTAACCGTAGTTTTTTCCGCCGCTCTCAAGGGAGACGGTCAGTCTGCTGATCTCCTCCTCAAAACCCCCCCCAACCACAAAATTTTCCCCAGCGTAATAAGAGCCGTCCCCCGTCAGCACAAAAAGGCGGCTTCCATCGCGTTCTACACTGTTTGTGATACTGTCCAGCGTCCTGCCAACCGCGTAATCCTCACCGTACTCCTGCGTGGAACGGTATCCCATCTCGAACAGGAAAGAAAACATCCTGCTCTCGCTGTTGCCTCTCTCGATCTCCTTATCCAGGAGACGGGAAAAATTAGACGAGAGTATCCAGACGCCGAATATCATGAAGATTGCCGTAAGCAGCGCGGTTGTGGCAAGAAACAGCTTGTCCGAAAATTTCATTCTGCCTCCAGTCGGTATCCGACTTTATACACCGCGGAAATCTCATTATCCCAGTTCAATTTCTTTTTCAGCCGTTGGATATGCAGATCCACCGTCCTGCTCTGACCGATATATTCCCCTCCCCAGACCGTTTCGTAGATCGTTTCCCGGTACAGGGCGATATTCCGGTTTCTCACCAGTAAAAGCAGCAGATCAAATTCTTTCATAGTGAGGGCGATCTGTTCCCCGTTTCTGGTGACCGCCCTGGAAGCCGTGTCGATCACAATATCAAAAACTCTCAGCACGCTTTCCGTCTTATGGTACCTGCGCAGGACAGCCTCCACCCTGGCTAAAAGCTCCACGATCTCAAAGGGCTTTGTCAGATAGTCGTCCGCCCCCATTTTCAGTCCCTTCACCTTGTTTTCCGTGCTTCCTAACGCCGTCAGGAAGATCACGGGAAGCCCCAGCAGACGGGCGTATTCCATCAGTTCATAACCGTTGATCCCCGGCAGCATCACATCCAGCAGTACCAGATCCGGCTTCTCGGATTCCATATAATCCGCCGCTTTTTCGCCGTCCGCCGCCCAGATACAGTAATAGCCGGCCTTCTTCAGATTTATTTTGATCAGATTCGCAATGGGCTCCTCATCTTCGGCGATCAGAATCTTCAGCATCTCATTCCCTCGTTTCTTCCGTACCCTTCAGGCACGATGCGTATACAGCTATTTTGTACCGAAGATGTATCCATCTTGTATCACATAGGGCCTTTTTCTTTTAAAAATGTGTGCCACAGTTTCTTCCTGCATTCCTTCGGATAAGCGTACCCTTCCGAGGTGCCATCGAATTTCCGAAACCCTTTCTGCTTTTTTGTCACAGGCTCCCACAAAGGCAATCTCTCCCCTTTGCTTCCCGCGCCGTTGGGGTCTCCGGTCTTCACAAAATTCGCCACATAATCCGCCATCTGCGCGCTCAGCTCATAATCCGTCTTTTCAAAAGGACGCCAGCATTTCTCCATATTTCCAAAAAAATACCAAAGGTCGGAAGCGTGATAGGCTTTGAATTTATTCCCCGGAAGAGTCCTGTCAAAGAAAAATCCATACACAGGCTTTCTGCCTGCCCTGGCGTTTCTTCTGGCGTACTCATAAGCCATCTCGTAAATAATGTAAGGCATAAAATCCTGAGACGTTACGCCCACGATCAAAGGCACGTCCAGATCTGTGCCCGCCCTGCGGATATTCTGCGGCAGATCCGGTATGATATCTCCATCGATGCCTGGCTGTAAATAATGAAAATCATTTTTTTCTCTGGACAAGGTATACCAGGCTTCCCACACATCCCTTGCAGGCAGCTTTTTAAACTCCTCCTCAGAAGCCGCCCCCGCCCGCTTTCTCACCTCATCCCAGAAGCCATCCGCCTCCGCCTCGGTATAGGGTCTGGTGATCTTAGGCACTTTTCCGGCGCCGGAGAGCATCACCGCTCCCTGTATGATTCCCTTTAATTTCTGCGTATATAAAAGATCCGTAACGCTCATGGCTCCGGCGGACTGTCCCATGATCGTGATCCGGTCAGGGTCTCCCCCGAAGGAAGCGATATTGTCCCTGACCCACTGTATGGCGGCAAGCTGGTCGTATAAGCCGTAATTTTTTGAGCGGTAAAGTGAAAATACATTCAGACGATACCCGATAGATACAAAAACGATCCCTCTCTTTGCGTATTCTTCAGTATCGCCATAGGGAGCCTCACCGATGGTGCCGTTCTCATGTCCGCCGCCGTGTATGAACAACAGCACAGGAAGCGATTCGCCTTCCAGAGGTTTTACGATATTTAACGTCAATGCGTTCTCCTCGTAAAGAAAAGTCTGACCCTTGCGAAATTCCTCATAGTAAAAATTATCCTGATCTTTCGACTCATCCCGAAAGGTATCATACTGCACGCAGTTGACCTCCTGCATGGTGGCGTCAAACGAGCCTCCCTCCCACCGAGTGATCTGCTTCGGATATTCAAACCGCTTTGCTGTGGCATAGGGGATCCCCCTGAACAAAACGCTGTCCTTCCGCAGGATACCCCTGATCCCGCCGCAGCCGGTCTGTAAGGTGAGCTGTTCTGTTTGTTCTGTATGTTTTGTTTGTTCTGTTTGTTTTGTATGTCTTGTCTGTTCTGTCTGTCTTGTCTGTTCTGTTTGTCCTGTTTGTTTTGTTTGTCTTGTCTGTTCTGTCTGTCCTGTTTGTCTTGTCTGTCCTGTCTGTCTTGTCTGTTCTGTCTGCCCTGTCTGTCTTGTCTGTTCTGTTTGTCCTGTCTGTCTTGTTTGTTCTGTCTGCCCTGTCTGTTCCATGGCTTCTCCTCTTTGTGGCGTTTTCTCATATCCGGATGCAGAATCTTAAACGAAGTCAGCCGGTTTGCCCGGAATAAGAACCGGCATGAATATATTATCATACCTTCCGCCAAAAGTACATTCTCTTTTCCGCAGGGCTTGCGGCAAAATCAGGAAAGGCCGCGGCTCTGTATACCAGACCGCGGCTCATCCCTTATCCGCCTGTTGCTTGGACAGGTTCCACACAATGACGCTACTGTGTAGTCTTCTGTCGGTTATTCCGATGCGGATCACTCCAGATATATGCTGATATCCCTAGGCACCCATGCGGCAAACGTCACAGTGCCGTCTCCGTTCAGGGTCATCGTGGTGATCACCAGGTCCTCCATGCCATCAGAGCAGTTATACCCTGTAATCACCGTCCTTGGAGACAGATCATCGCCAAAAATGAATGATAGCATTTGGTCTCCCCCTCCGCCCCCGCGAGTGTCGGACACCGCTTCGTTTACCAGCCAGGGCTGCGGATGCACAAATCCCTCTTCATCTATTTTAAGGTTCTGTACCGTATTTTCTCTCCTGACACAATACTGCCCGAGAGTATCCGGTGTAAGCTGTTCTGCCCAGTCAAGGGCATCCTGCGACTCTTTCGGAAGTTCCAGTTCCCCGCCTTCCCCTTCCGAACCACGATCGGCTTCATCGATCAGCGCCTGCGCCTTTTCAGGATCCGCCAGCGAAGCGTCCAGTTCAAGCTCAAAGAGTGCGTTCAGTCCCTGATACTCCGTATTTCTGCTAATGCTGCCGGTTTCCTCATCATAATGATAAAGGCGGTTGTCAAAAAAAGCGGTGTCACTGACGCAGAGATATAATTCATGATCTGCAAAATACGTAATATTATCGCAGTCCAGAAGCCGGTAAAGAACGCCATCCTCCACAAATTCCCCGTAACTGCCTTTGAAAGTTGCCGCGTTGTAGAAACTGGGATTGAGTCCGCCGATTAAAGGGGAAACGAAGAAATCATCCTGCTGCGGCTGCATGGCTGCGCCATCCTCCCTTTCAATGGCTACCGCGCAATAGGTTCTGTCGCTGTGCAGCTCCCCGTTTGACCACCGGTACATATCTGTCAGTTCCTGCCCCGACATAAATCCCAGCACCGTAACCTTATACCCGCCGAAGCTCTGGCTTTCTCCCACAACGCCTGCGCTATCGTCCTGTTTTTCCTGTGCAAGGAACTGCTCCCTAAAACTTTGCTCCAGTTTCTCATCTCCCATACTTCCCGCCACATCTCCCGCGCTTTTGTACTGCCACGCCGCCACCGCAGTGGCGGAAAGCATGGCTGTAAGGGCTGCCGCAAGCACTGCGGCGGAAGCTTTCTTATATTTTTTCTGTCTCATCTTCTCCGACTCCTTTACCTGAATTAAGATTTTCCGGTTTAAAAATTCACCGGCTTCCTCCCTTGGAGTAAGGACACGTTTTAAAAGTTCATCCAAGTTATTCTTCATTTAAAACTACCTCCAATTTCTTTTTTAAAAGCTGGCGCGCATGATACAGCCTGCTCTTTACGGTCCCCACGGACACCTTAAGCACTTTCGCGATCTGCATCGTATCCAGTTCTTCCATGTAATACAGTAATACCGCTGTTTTCAGCTTATCCGGAAGTTCATCTACCGCTTTGCGCACCAGAGCGTCCCTTTCTTCCTCCAAAACTTTTTCCTCAGAAGTTAAGGACCCATCCCCAAGATATTCCAGGCCGTCCCCGTCCAGATAATCCTGAGTTTCCGCGATCCGTTTCCGCCACGCAAATTTACGCTTTTTGTTATTCCAGATTTTCAATGCCACAGAAAGGCAGAAACTTTTCATATTTCCTGCGGGATCGATACGGTCCAACAGTTCCACTACCTTAAGCCATGTGTCCTGATACAATTCGTCCGCTTCCGAAACATTTCCGGTCAGATATCTGCAAAAAGAATAGATCTCCCTGCCGTATGTATCAATACATTCCGCCAGCTCCTTTTTTGTCATTACTGCTCCTATCCAAAGACGTCTTTTGTGAAGGAGTTGTGTCCTTCACCTGTATATTGTAACAATTCAGATAAAAGTTGCAAAAAAATACGGGTAAATTTTTCCTGAAGCGGATAAAATAAGCAGCTTCTGTTTTGAGGTTGAAATCAGAAATTTATAGGCGAAAAATTCAAACAAACATTCTTCAAACGGAATAAACAAGAAAGATGAAGCTATATTAAATAAGCAGACACAGAAGTGTACTGCCGCTATCAAAAAGGGGCTGTCGGTTAATGCCGATTTTCCCCCTGACAAACGAAGATGAGACAATCCCGCCAGAATTCAGGCTTTT
>CANREV010000019.1 GCA_947629645.1 uncultured Acetatifactor sp.
CGCCTCCGTCTCTGCCTCCTCGGGCTCTGACAGTCCGGCTTCTGCCTCCGTTTCCATCTGCTCGGGCTCTGACTGTTTGGATTCCGTCTCCGGCTCCATCTGTTCAGGCTCTGACAATTCGGATTCCGCCTCCGTCTCCGTCTGATCAGGCTCTGACAGTCCGGCTTCCGCCTCCGTCTCTGCCTCCTCGGGCTCTGACAGTCCGGCTTCTGCCTCCGTTTCCATCTGCTCGGGCTCTGACTGTTCGGCTTCCGCCTGTTCCCTCACAGGTGTTTCCAGCCAGACGCTTTCGGATATTTCCGGCATCGGCTGTTCCTCTTGTGCCAACTCCGCTTCGGACTGCTCTTCCTCAGACGTCCCCAGCTTCACTTCAGGCTGCTCTTCCTCAAACGGCCCCAGCTCCGCTTCAGGCTGTTCTTCCTCATCCGAATCCGCCGCAAGCTGTCCGGACCGTATGGGTTCTTCCGCAATTTCCTCTGATACCTGTTCCTCCGGCACTCCGCTTCCAAACAATTCCGAAAGTAACTGTTCCTCTTCCGACTGCCCGCTTTGGGACGGCTCCGATACGGATGCTTCTTCCTGCACCGATTGCAGAAAAGCCTCTTCCTGTAACGGCATCCCCTCTTCATCTAATTTGATGCTATCTATATTTTTCAGCATTTCATCCAATGAGATCACAGGCTCCGGCTCGGCTTCCGGCTGTGCGTCAGCAGTCAGCCCGTCTGCTTCTTTGGCTGCTTCCACCGCCTCCGGGTCATCCTTCCTGATCTGTTTCTCGTCCGGCATCAACTCATTGACTGCCTGAGACAGATCTTCTTTTAAATCTGAGAAAAAACCCATTCTAATTTACTCCTCCGTTCATTAGTTTATCGATGTATGTGCTGGACCGGCACCGTTTCATCCGTGATCGGCAGAATCACAGTATCGTCCATAGCCAAAATACCTTCAATGATGACAGGAAGCGCTTCCACCGTGGTCCGCTTATCTGCGGAATCATGAAACAGGATAACAGAAGTGCCGTTTTCCCGTATCCCAGCAAGACTGTTTTCGACCAGCGTTTCCACCGGAAGCTGCCTGCCGGTACCGTCTCCCGAAGAAATGTTCCAATCAAAAAACTGCACGCCCTGACTCTCCAGGAAATCCGCGAACTCCTGCATATCGATATCGCTGACCGTATTAGAACTTCCGCCGGGGAAACGATAAAATCTGCATTCTACGCCTGTAACATCGTACAGATAGCTTCTGAGCTTCACAAAATCATCCGCAAAGTCTTCAACCGACTGATACAAATCTGCGTATTTATGGCTGTAGCTGTGCATACCTAAAGTATGCCCCCCATCCACAATCATAGTCAATGCTTCTCTGGCCGCATCTGATTCCTTTCCCACCACGAAAAAAGTGGCCTTCACATTGTATCTGTCCAGTATTTCCAGGATATCCTCTGTGTAGATGCTGGGACCGTCATCAAAAGTCAGGTACACCTTATGAACAGCCTGTTCCTTACCGGCGCCCTGTTCTTCCTCCGACAATATGAGTTCATCAATTTCCGACTGTGCCTGTCCGCCTCCCGATGCCTCGTTAGTGACGGCGTTGCCCTCTCCGCTCACCTGCAGATCCGTTATCAATTCCTCCAGCTTTTGACGCTGTTCCACCACGGTCCACGTCAATGTCTCCACCTGAGAAGACAATGTATCTATAGTCTTATTCAGGCTCTGAACCCGTACCAGCAGGACAATACAAAGCACAATTGGTATCACGACCGCCAGCATCAGCGTCAGAATAATATATTTTTTTAATCTCTGTACGCGTCTGCGCCTTGCCTCATCTGTGCGATTTTCATTTTGTGCCATCTTCCTACCCTACCGCAGATCTGTCTGCAGATTTGTTCCTCACTTTCCACACTTCTGTAACAGTATAGCATATTCCTCTTTTTTCGGAAAGATAAAATTAAAAAAAGGACATAATTAAATGTCCTTTTCATTTTATGGTAGTTCTTCGGTTTTCTCCTTTGTCATGCCCACACAGCCGCTGCAGCTGCCGCAGCAGCCGCTACAGCCTCCCCCGCACTGTCCTCTTCGCAGTCTGCGCAGCTGGCTGCGCACGATAAAAAAAACTATGATCGCCAATGCAGTGATAATGATCACATCCCCCATATATCTCTCCATCCTTTCTTCCAGATCATCAGGTATTATGACTCAGACTGTCACAACGTTATTTTGATATGGATATTCTATGCCGCCAAGTAGATTATGTTACATCATTTTGAGATTCATTCTCATTTATAGTATAATTTTTATGTCCCGCTTTGTCAAGTAAAACTTGCACCTTTAAAATACATATACTATAATAATTTTGCTTTACAGCAAGAATACGACCTGAAAGGATGAAAGAATCATGAGTTTTGAATTTATACAAAAGCTGCCCACACCCGATGAGATCAGGCAAAGGCTGCCGCTGCCTGAAAATCTGGCGCAGATCAAGAAAAAGAGAGATGCCGAAATCAGAGATGTGCTGACCGGAAGGAGCAAAAAATTTCTGGTGATCATCGGCCCCTGTTCAGCGGATAACGAAGATTCCGTCTGCGAGTATATCTGCCGCCTCGCAAAGGTCAATGAAAAAGTAAAGGACAAGCTGATCCTGATTCCAAGAATCTATACCAACAAGCCCCGTACTACCGGAGAAGGCTATAAAGGAATCGTCCACCAGCCCGACCCTGAAAAGAAACCCGATTTTCTCGCCGGACTGATCGCTATGAGAAAAATGCACATCCGGGCTATTTCCGAAACAGGACTGACCGCGGCGGACGAAATGCTTTATCCTGAGAACTGGGGATATGTGTCGGATATTCTGTCATACGTTGCCATTGGCGCCCGTTCCGTGGAGGATCAGCAGCACCGTCTCACCGTCAGCGGTTTTGACGTTGCCGCCGGAATGAAAAATCCCACCAGCGGCGACTTATCTGTTATGCTCAATTCCGTCTACGCCGCCCAGCATGCCCATTCTTTTATCTATCGCGGCTGGGAAGTAAAGACGTCCGGGAATGACCTGACCCATACCATACTCCGCGGCGCGGTAAACAAGCATGGCAATAACATTCCTAACTATCATTACGAAGACTTGAATCTTCTGTTGGAAATGTATGGGAAAATGGATCTTCTGCATCCCGGCTGCGTCATAGACGCGAACCATTCCAATTCGGCAAAACAGTTTGACCAGCAGGTGCGCATTGTCAAAGAAGTCATGCACAGCCGCAGACTGAGTAACGAGATTCACGGCCTTGTAAAGGGTGTCATGGTGGAGAGCTACCTTGTGGAAGGCTGTCAGAAAGTCGGGGGAGGCGTTTACGGAAAATCCATCACCGATCCCTGTCTTGGCTGGGAGGACTCTGAACGGCTGATCTACGATATCGCCGATTATGAATAGATTTCAAAAGTATTTCAATAATCCGGTCAATATTAACGGGTTTACAAATCCTTCCATGGCGCAGCCTGCTACGGTCATTCCAATGATTCCGGCAAGCTGCCCTGTTTTTTTCAGCAGAATATTTTTTTCCGGCTCCAGGCCGTTTCGCAGATAAATATTTCTATATACGCTCTCTCCCCAGCCCAAAAAGGCGAATATTGCCGGAAAATAAAGTATATACTGGGGAAACAGACATGCCGCTGCCAGCAGGATCCCTTTTATGCCATACCTGAGAACCACTGCCGCCATGAGCCCTCCTGTGGCTGTGCCATACCAGAGCACCGTTCCCACACAGACTGCCAGTCCCAGATAAGTTGTGGATAACACCGCCAGCGCCAGAAGCGTCAGAAGCCTTTTGCGCAGGACATAGCAAAAGAGAGCGTTGCAGTCAACGGTCATATATTTCATGTGATACAGTACATCTTCATCAAATAATCCCGTATTTTCCAGCAAAACGCTCTCTCCGATATTCATGACCAGTATTCCTGCCAGTATACCTGCCGCAAACAGCTGCAACACCGGAATCCTGCCAGTCCCGATCCTTCTTTTGATCACGCGCATGTCTGATACCTGTGCCTTCCTCCCCGGACCCATTCCATCACCGGGTCAAAGGGTGCTTTTTGAGACATTCTATCCTATGCGCGGCCAATGTGCTCTATGCATATTTTGAAGCGTAAGTAAGGATCCCGCAGATCGTCTTAGAGTCCTGTATTTTGCAGTCAAATATCATCTTTTTCAATTCATCCAGCGTATAGGCTTCCACATTGAGAAATTCATCCTCATCCAGATGTTGTCTGCCTGTTTTCAGGTTTCTTGCCAGAAAGATATCGATCTTTTCATTACAAAACGCTACGGTTGTATAGATGGAATTGAGTAGTTCCAGGTCTTCACAAACATATCCCGTCTCCTCTTCCAGCTCCCGCTTCGCCGCATCCAAAGAAGGCTCTTCTCTGCCGTTGAGTCCCCCAGCGGGGATTTCCAGAGTCTCCCTCTCCAATGCGTTGCGGTACTGACGCACCATCAGAAGTTTTCCGTCATCCCGCACCGCCACCACAGCGGCGGCCCCTTTATGATCGATCAAATCCCATTTTGCCGTATTCCCGTTTGGGATCAGCATGGTGTCCTGATAATAATCTATGATAGCGCCTTTCGCCACCAGATCACGTCTTAGTCTTTTATAATCCGCCATGATCACTCCCCTAATATTTTTTCTATACTTACCAGTTTCACACAGAGTACAAACAGATCCGTAGCCATTGCCATCTCTTCCGCTGTAGGGAATGACGGGGCGATACGGATATTGCTGTCTCTGGGGTCATTGCCATAAGGGAAAGTAGCCCCCGCTCCGGTCAGCACCATACCTGCCTCCTTGCATTTGGCCACGATAGCTTTAGCGCAGCCATCCATAGCATCAAAAGAGATAAAATAACCCCCGTTAGGTTTCGTCCATGTACCGATACCAAGCCCTGTCAGCTCTCTGTCCAGAACCGCCAGCACCGTCTCGAACTTAGGGCGAAGCAAAGCCGCCTGTTTCATCATATGCTCTTTAATACCGTTGATATCCTTAAAATAACGGGCATGGCGAAGTTGATTTACCTTGTCATAGCCGATCGTCTGTATGGTCATACTCTTTTTGATATAATCCAGATTTGCCTTTGACGCCGCTACTGCTGCAATGCCCGCCCCGGCCAGACTAACCTTAGAGGTAGAGCAGAACTCGTACACCATATCAGGATTTCCCGCCTTCTCACACTCTGCAAAAATCTCCAGTAAAGTATCTCCGCCATTTTCATACAGATCATGGACAGCATAAGCGTTATCCCAGTAGATTCTGAAGTCTTTCGCCGCAGGTTTCAGCGAGGCGAACCGTCTCACTGTCTCGTCAGAATATGTATAACCCTGAGGATTAGAATACTTCGGCACGCACCATATTCCCTTTACAGAATCATCCTGACCGACCAGTTTTTCAACCATGTCCATATCAGGCCCCTGAGGCGTCATGGGAATATTGATCATTTCAATGCCAAAATGCTGCGTGATGGAAAAATGCCTGTCATAACCGGGAACAGGACAAAGAAACTTTACTTTGTCCAGCCTGCACCACGGAGTGCTGCCAAGCACCCCATGCGTCATAGAGCGTGAAACCGCATCATACATGATGGAAAGGCTGGCATTGCC
Source organism: uncultured Acetatifactor sp. (assembly GCA_947629645.1). Taxonomy (GTDB): domain Bacteria; phylum Bacillota; class Clostridia; order Lachnospirales; family Lachnospiraceae; genus Acetatifactor. The sequence goes on from CANREV010000019.1 coordinate 5,641, forward strand.
GCATACGATCACATGGTCCTCTGAAACGCCCATCATACCTGCCATGATCCGCTTGGCCTCCGGTATCCCGTCAAGTCCTCCATAATTGCGCACATCCACGCCATTTTCATCCTTCATGTCGCTCTCGGAAGTCAAAACGTCAAAGAACTCCCGCGACAAATCCAGTTGGGATATGGAAGGCTTGCCTCTGGACATGTCCAGCTTCAGACCTTTGCCCTTTGCATCCTCATATTCTTTCTCCAGCTGAGCCTTCAATGACAATAATTCTTCTTTGCCCAATTCCTGATACGCTTTCATTTCAATCTTTCCTCCGCTCCACACGATTTGTATTGCTGTTGGATTATAGTATACAATCATACACTTGGAATATGATACTATAACTCTTCAAAAGAAACAAGAGGTAAAATGAAAAAACCGCTGCGGATTATATGAAAACATATCCATCCACAACGGTTTTCAAGCCTTATGAAATTTTCTGTCCAAAAACATCATGGTCTATTTCGCGTAGTCAATCACACGGCTTTCGCGGATAACATTGACTTTGATCTGTCCGGGATATTCCAGTTCAGCCTCAATCTGCTTGGCGATATCGCGAGCCAGCAGCACCATATCGGCATCCGTTATCTGCTCCGGCACAACCATGACACGAATTTCACGACCTGCCTGAATAGCAAAAGATTTATCTACACCTTTGAAATTGTTTGTTATTTCTTCCAACTGCTTTAATCTGCTGGTATAGGTCTCCAGAGTTTCCCTTCTGGCCCCCGGTCTTGCAGCAGAGATCGTGTCCGCAGCCTGCACGATACATGCGATCAGCGATGTGGGTTCCACATCTCCGTGGTGAGATTCCACAGCGTTGATAACTATAGAATTCTCCTTGTATTTCTTACAAAGCTCAACGCCAAGCTGGATATGGGATCCTTCCATCTCATGATCCACTGACTTGCCAATGTCATGGAGCAGACCGGCGCGCTTTGCCAGCCTTACATCCAATCCCATCTCTGCAGCCAGCAGACCGGCCAGCTGAGCGACCTCAATGGAATGCTTTAACGCATTCTGACCGTAGCTTGTCCTGAATTTCATCTTGCCCAGAAGCCTTACCAATTCAGGGTGAATGCCGTGCACACCTACTTCGAGTGTAGCCGCTTCACCTTCCTCCTTGATCATCACTTCAACTTCTTTCTGGGCTTTTTCTACCATTTCTTCAATTCTGGCAGGATGGATACGTCCATCAACGATCAACTTTTCCAGTGCAATTCTCGCTACTTCGCGACGGATAGGGTCAAAACCTGAGAGAATAACTGCTTCCGGCGTATCATCAATGATCAGATCAACGCCTGTCATAGTCTCAAGAGTACGAATATTACGTCCCTCTCTTCCGATAATCCTTCCCTTCATCTCATCGCTGGGGAGCTGCACGACTGAAATAGTAGTCTCGGAAACATGATCCGCAGCGCACCGCTGGATTGCAGACACCACATACTCCTTGGCTTTCTTGTCCGCTTCTTCCTTGGCACGGCTTTCCATCTCCTTGATCATTACAGCCGTTTCGTGTTTTACTTCATCTTCAACAATTTTCAATAAGTAGTCTTTTGCCTGTTCAGAGGTTAACCCGGAAATTCGCTCCAGTTCCTGTACTCTTTGTTCGTTTAATTTAGAGACTTCCTCCTTCATTTTATTGAGGGATTCTTCTCTGGACGCCAGACTGGCTTCCCGTTTCTCTATTGCCTCAGCTTTCTTGTCGATGTTCTCTTCCTTCTGCTGTACTCTGCGCTCATAGCGCTGAGCTTCCGCTCTGCGTTCCTTGATCTCTTTGTCCAACTCGTTTTTGGTGCGAATGGACTCTTCTTTCACCTCAAGCAACGATTCACGTTTTTTAGTCTCCGCAGTTTTTAAAGCTTCATCAATAATCTCCCTTGCCTTTTCCTGTGCGTTGCCAACTGTGGACGCAGCCGCCTTTTTCTGGTATGCTGATACGATAAATGCAGTAGCAACAGCGGATACAAGGATGCTGACCAATGCAATGATTACATAGACAAACATCTTACAGGAGCACCTCCTTATTTAATTTTCATTGTACACTTTCACCGCAGGCAAATGTACGCCCTGCGGCTGACTATAGAATGTATGTACATGCCCGTAAAGGCTGAAAACATTCTAACAAGCAATTCACAACAGTTAAATTTTAAACTTAAATTGTCATAATGTCAAGTACAACTCACTTATCTGACACAAAAATAGTAACAGATACACTTTTTATTCACACAGGCTATCCCTGTCTGCCTTTAATGCCCTGTATACCGCGTCTGTTGAAAAACCCTTCCGCATTAAAAAACCATATGTTCTCTGGCGCTCTCTGATGTCAGCCGTCTCCGGATTGTAATGACGCTTCTCTAAAAGCTGCCTGATCATCCTGTCTTCGTCCTGAGCGCCGCCTTTTTGTTCCCAGTTCTGCCAGGCCTTTTCCAAAACAGTTTTCTCAATGCCCTTGCGCTGCAAATCCTGTTCGATCCGTTTTCTGCTTCTGGTATCCTCATAACTGGTAATATAATCCTCCGCATACCGCAGATCATCCGTATAGTGATAAGAGGCCACATATTCCAGCGCTTCCCTGATAACCTGTTCCGGATAGCCTCCTTCCTTTAGTTTGTCATACAGCTGCCTCGTAGTGTGATCACGCCCTTTTAAAAGATTCATAGCGCGGAGTTTAGCCCGTTTAGGCAATGTTTTTTCCATAATCTCCTCATAATCCTCCTGCCTGATCTCTTCCTCCTCACAAATATGGAAAAAACGCAGTTCGCCTTTGTATAACACAAAGGCGAACTCCTGATCAATATATACCCTGCAGCGTGATTTGCTGATTTCTTCTATTTTTGTAACTTTCACTCTTCCTCTCCCGCTTTTTTCACAGAACGTTTCTCTTGGGCCGTTTCGTTCTCCCCGGTACCCGCCGCTTCTCCAAAACCGTAATGCGCGCGTATCTTTTCACAGATTTCCTCGCAGACCTCCGGATTATCTTTGAGATATTGCTTTGCGTTTTCCCTGCCCTGTCCGATCTTGTTCCCCTGATACGCATACCATGCGCCGGATTTCACAACCACGTCAATCTGGGCTGCCAGATCCAGAATATCTCCCTCCTTGGAAATACCCTCGCCGAACATGATATCAAATTCCGCTTCTTTGAAGGGAGGCGCTATCTTATTCTTCACTACTTTGACGCGGGTCCTGTTTCCAATGACTTCACCGCCCTGTTTCAAAGATTCGATACGGCGCACATCCATGCGCACGGAGGAATAAAATTTCAAAGCACGTCCGCCGGTGGTCGTCTCCGGATTTCCGAACATAACACCCACTTTCTCACGGAGCTGATTGATAAAAACAACCGTACAGTTTGATTTGCTGATAACTGCCGTCAGTTTCCGAAGCGCCTGGGACATCAGCCGCGCCTGAAGCCCTACATGGGAATCTCCCATATCTCCATCGATCTCAGCCTTAGGAACCAGAGCCGCCACGGAGTCTATGACAACAATATCAATCGCTCCCGAGCGGACCATGGTTTCTGTGATCTCCAGCGCCTGCTCCCCGTTATCCGGCTGAGAAATATAGAGGTTATCAATGTCTACGCCTATATTTCTTGCGTACACAGGATCCAGCGCGTGCTCCGCATCGATAAATCCTGCAATTCCGCCGCGTTTTTGCACTTCCGCAATCATATGCAGCGTAACTGTAGTCTTACCGCTGGATTCAGGCCCGTAAATCTCCACGATCCTTCCCTTGGGAATTCCTCCCAATCCCAACGCAATATCAAGGCTCAGGGACCCGGTCGGTATCGTTTCAACGTTCATCTGGTTTGCAGGATCACCCAGTTTCATGACCGCCCCTTTGCCGTATTGTTTTTCAATCTGACTGATTGCAGCGTCCAGGGCTTTCAGCTTTTCTTCTTTTTCCATATTTGATCTCCAATCTTTTGAACAGGTTGACGTCAAGGCAGAACAAGTGTTCTTCATTTTCTTAAGAATAAAACATTTGTTCGTATTTGTCAACCATTTATTTGCTTTTTACCATAGTACATCCTCAGTACCATAAAACTCCCTCAAAGGCATCTCACCTCCACTTTTTAAATTTTTGCTGAAACCTGTGGCGATATGCCAGAATATTGTGACAGCGCCCAACGGACAGCGCCTGCTCCTGATCGAGCAAAATATCATACGAAGTATCAGACAATCACAGTGTATCACATGATAACACAGTACACAAGCCCTTACTTTTCGACCGCTACAAAATAGTTATCATAAAAAGAAGTGATATCATACTTCTTTTCATCAAACAGGTGCAATGTATCATCATCAATCAGGTAAACAACAGACTTTCCCTCATTCTCCGAAAGAATTTCCTCCGTCACATCCTGATAGCGGTATCTCTCCCGGTAGGGCAGACGTTCCACACCCCCCTGGATATTGCTGACTCCCTGATAATACAGGGCGTCTATCTGGTGGCAGTACATCGTCAGGATCTCCCCCAGCATGTCGATCCCCTCCCCCTGGGGGTCCGGCGTGATATAATACACGTCACATTCCAGTTCCTCCGCATAATCCAGCGCCCGGACATAAGGATCGTAATAATAGACTCTGCTGACATCCGTCCATACGCCGAAATATGTATGAGCAAACAGCAATGCGCTCACACCGTAGTACGCCCCCAGCGGGATCAAAATCACCCGCCATTTTTTCAGGCACCACTCTATTCCCACCGCAGAGATGGCCAGCACGTCATAAAAGATTACATTGATACGGTTGATCGTCACTTCCTTTGTAAGAAGCCCCACCCAGATCCCCATAAACAGCCAGAGCAACGCTAAGACATAAGCCGTCCTCCGATACGAATTCGTCTCTTCTTTCCGAAGCAGTCTGCGTACAAGCACCACCAGGCCGATGCAGAAAAAAAACACTGTCAGATAATAGACAGGGCCAAATCGGTCTATGGTATTGGTGGCGCTCCGGTCTCCCCGTCCCCACACCACCGTCACCGTGGAGACCGCATTCCTCCAGAGCTGCTCCCAGGAGAAATTTGCAAACAGGATATCTTGTCCCCGAATGCTCTCAGGAAAAGAAGGAATGGTAAACAGAGGCGTCTCAATGCTGTCTCTGCCAAGCAGGGTGAGAAGCATGGACAGATATTCCGGCAGGGCCAGTACCGTGAAGATACACACACAGACCGCCAGATCCTTTCCCCGGACAAACCGCTCCCTCATCAGGCAGACCGCAGCCGCCGCCAGAAACAGAGGCACGGAATAATCCGCCACCCCGTAACTGTAGCAGCATAGCGCGAAAAAGACCATGGAAAGATAAAGAAAACGCTTCCTGCGCATTCCCGCTAACAGGAAGCAGACTCCAAATAAAAACATATGCGGGAACATATTGCAGTCAAAGGACCAGCGGCTCTGCATATAGTGCCAGGGACAGATCACGCCCAGAGCAAGCAGCAAAAGCCCCGTCCCCGCATCCCCGAGGCGCTTTCCCAAAAAATACAAAGCCAGAAGCCCCAGACTGCTCACCACCAGCATAGGCAGCCTGACGGTCACCGTGGAAAATCCAAAAAGCCTGAGAAAGGGGACCATACAATAGGCAAGCAAAACGCTTTGCTGACTGCCCACCCAGCCTGTAAAGTGCACCGGAAAGCGCATACCGTACCGGTCTGTTCCGTATTCGGAAAGCGCCAGCGCGTCCACTGCCGTCATAGCCTCGTCCTGGTGGATCCCCACCGGCGATATGCCAAAATGAAAGGCCCTGATAAAAACGCCGATCCCCAAAAACAACAGTACTAAAACGATCTCCCATTTTCCTGACAGCTGAGCTTTTTTGCTATTGAGTTTTCCTTTACCGGGGTTTTTCATAGATCACGCAGCCTTTAATCCTTTTTGCCAAAAGTAACTTTACTGAAATATTCCAAAATACAGCTCCGCATCAGGCACAGCGCCGCGGAGACGGAAGATTCCCGTATCTTAGCGCGGTTTCCGCTGAACTGATACTTCTTTACAGTGGTCTTTCCCTTGACGCAGCAGGCGATATAGACCAGCCCCACCGGCTTTTCTTCCGTGCCCCCGTCGGGTCCCGCGATACCCGTCACCGCGACAGCCACATCCGTCTTGGTAAACAGCGCCGCTCCCTTTGCCATCTCCTCCGCGATCTGCTGGCTCACCGCGCCGTATTTCTGCAGGGTGGTTTTCTTTACCCCCAGAAAACGGCGTTTTGCCTTGTTGGAATAAGTCACAAATCCCGCTTTATACACATCGGACACGCCCGGCACATTGACCAGCCTGCCCGACAGCAGTCCGCCCGTGCAGGATTCCGCGCAAGTCACCGTCAGATTGTTGGCCACTAACAGATCCGACACGGCCTTCTCCAACGTGACATCCTCCTCCGTAGTGTAAACCGCGTTTTGGAAACGCGCTTTTAACTCTTTGACTACAGGCTTGATCAGCTTGCCGGCAGCTTTTTCGTTGTCTCCGGAAGCGGTGACACGGATATGTACCTCTCCGGTCTTTGCGTAAGTCGCAATGGTAGGATTGGTCTGACTGTCAATCAGGTCTTTCACCATCGTTTCCGCTTTACTCTCTCCCACACCGCAGATTTTCACCGTCCGGGAACAGATCACATAGTTAGTGAGCTTCTTCAGGTACGGTTCCACGCTGTTTTCAAACATGGGGCAGAGTTCATTGGGAGGGCCCGGCAAAAGCACCACCTTTGCGGTCTCTGTCTCAATCACCGCCCCCGGAGCCGTGCCGTTCGGATTGTCCAGCACGATGGCTCCCTCTGGCATCATAGCCTGCTTCCAGTTGTTTTCCGTGGGGACAGTGCCGCGCTTTTCAAAAAACTCCGCGAGCCTTTCTTTGCTGGGCTCATGCATGACCAGCGCTCTGCCGCACACTTTAGCGGCCACTTCCTTGGTCAGGTCATCTTCCGTAGGCCCCAGACCTCCCGAAAGTATCACTATGTCAGATCGCTCCATAGCGGTCTTTAACACCATGGCAAGACGCTCGCCGTTATCTCCCACCACTGTCTGGAAATAACAGGACAGACCCAGTCCGGCACACTTTTCCGCCAGGTAAGCCGCGTTTGTATTCACAATATTGCCAAGCAGTATTTCCGTTCCCACACAAATTAACTCTACTACCATATCTACTATCCTCCACCCGCGATCCGTCCGGTTGATCGTCTCATCGATATTTGGCGAACAGACAGGACGGACTGCCTGATCATCCAGGATACCCTGCCCTAATTCTGTTCCTTCATGACATCCTTATTCTTGATAAGATAGTCTGCCAGGGATATCACTGTCAACGCCAGGGCAATCCACATGACAAGATTCGTCACCGTCCGAAGCTCCCATTTGTTTATAAGCATCAGACAGATCATCAGCATCTGAAATGTGGTCTTAAACTTCCCCCAATAGCTTGCCGCAATGACTACGTTATTATCCGCCGCGATCAGCCGAAACCCGCTGATGATAAATTCCCTGCTGATAATGATGATAACCACCCAGGAAGGGATCCTCCCCATCTCCGTCAACGCGATCAAAGCGGCGCATACCAACAATTTATCCGCCAAGGGATCCATAAATTTTCCGAAATTTGTCACCAGATGATACTTCCTCGCGATCTTGCCGTCCGCCAGATCCGTAAGACTGGCAATGATAAAAATGGCCAGCGCGATGTAATCCACATATTCCATAATACCGCCAAAAATTGCCTTAAACCAGCTCCACTCGTAATAGCCGCCCAGAAGCAGCACCACAAATGGCAGTATCAGAATCACTCTGAAAATAGTCAGTTTATTGGGCAGATTCATTTTACTCATGATACACCTCACCTATCAGATCATATTCGTTGGAATCCGTCACCAGGGCTTTCACAAAGTCTCCCGTCATCAGATTCGCCGTTGTATTCAAAAACAGATAACCGTCCACATTGGGGGCATCCCGATAAGTCCTTGTGACATACACGTCCTCATCGGCGATTTTTCCCTCCACCATCACGGTAAGCACCCTGCCCACCATATTCTCCGCTTTTTCAAAGGCGATAGCCTGCTGCAGTTCCATCAGTTCGTCCCTGCGGAATTCTTTCACTTCTTCCGGTATCTGGTCCGGCATCACAGCAGCCGCCGTATCCTCCTCCTGAGAGTAAGGGAACACGCCCAGCCTGTCAAACTCCATCTCGTTGACAAACCGATACAGTTCTTCAAAATCCTCCTGGGACTCTCCCGGAAAACCGCTGATGAGCGTAGTTCTCAGGCAGATATCGGGTATTTTCTCCCTAAGTTCCCCGATCCTGCGGCTAAGCTCCTTCTTTGTAGTCCTCCGGCCCATGCGCCTCAGCACATCATCGGAAGCATGCTGAATAGGAATGTCAAGATAATGACACACTTTCGGCTCCGAAGCGATGGTTTCGATCAATTCGTCCGTAATCTCCTCCGGATAACAGTACAGGATCCTGATCCAGCAGATACCGTTTACCTGCGCCAGTCTGCGAAGCAGCCTGGGCAGACATTTCTCCCCGTACAGATCCAGACCATAAAGGGTAGTTTCCTGGGCTACCAGCACAAGCTCTCTGACTCCCTGCTTTGCCAGGATTTCAGCCTGCGCCTCCAGCTCTTCCAACGGAACACTCCTGTAATTGCCGCGGACCCCGGGGATGACACAATAAGTGCAGCGCTTGTTACAACCCTCCGCGATCTTCAGATAAGCGTAGTGTCCGCCGGTGGTCAGCACCCGGCTTCGGCAGGAAAAAAGCGGGCTGTCCAGATCTTTGTAGTGGTCGGAAGGCTTCCCTGCCAAAACCTCTTCCAGGACATCGCTTATCTCCCCGACCGCCATTGTGCCCACCAAAGCATCTACCTGAGGGATCTCCTTTCGGATCTCCTCCCCATAGCGCTGCGCCAGACACCCCGCCGCGATCAGCGCTTTCAGCTGCCCGCTGTCCTTTCGCTGTGCCAGTTCTAAGAGCGTGTTGATGCTCTCCTCCTTGGCGTCTCCGATAAAACAGCAGGTGTTGACGATCACCGCCTCCGCTTCCTCCTCATCGTCCGTAAAAGAATAACCCTTTTCTGAGAGCATTCCCAGCATCATCTCGGTATCCACCAGATTCTTGTCACATCCCAGCGATACAAACAGTATTTTCATAAAAAAACCTTTCCGTAACTTAAAGTAGCTGGCAAAAACCAGCTACCCAATTTCCTATTCTTCATCGCCAAGGATCTTGATGACTCCCTGGTTCAATTCATCTATCGCAACGGAGAGGGGCTTCCTTCCCTTGCCGTCCACTAAGGGTTCCTCACCGGCAATGATCTGTCTTGCTCTCTTGGATGTGGCCATCACGATGGAATACCGGCTGTTGACTACCGGCGCCTCGCCGGGCTCTACCTCACTGTTTACTACTTTCATTAAATCGGAATAAGATGGATGTAACATTATGCTTCTCCTTTCACAAACATTTTCAATTCATTTCTGATCTCTTCTATAAATGCTTTCCTTCTTACGGGCATCCGGCGGGAGTCCTCCACCAGCCGGTGCACCTCCTCCACGCAGGTTCCCAGATCATCATTGACCACAATATAATCATAGGCTTCTATCCCTTCGGATTCCTCCGCCGCACGTCCCAGGCGCTTGGCAATCACATCCTCGCTCTCCGTCCCCCGATTGACCAGACGGCGCTTTAATTCATCGGCATTTGGCGGAGTGATGAAGATCAACAGGCTTTCGGGAAACTGCTCTTTGATCTTCAGCGCTCCCTGAATCTCGATCTCCAGGATCACATTATTGCCCGCCTGAAGCTGCTTTTCCACATAATCTCTGGGAGTGCCGTAATAATTGTCGCAGTACCGGGCGTACTCGATCAGGCCATTGCTCCGGATCGTCTCCTCAAAATGTTCCCTGTCCGTGAAAAAATAATCCACGCCGTCCCGCTCCCCCTCTCTGGGTTTCCTGGTGGTCATGGAAACAGACAGGGCATAATTGTCATATTTCTTTAAGAGCGCCTTCACCAGCGTTCCCTTTCCTGCCCCCGAAAAGCCGGAGATCACGATCAATATTCCCTTTTTTTCCCATTCCATACTCATATCGATACCGCGCCTTTCTCTTTGGCCTGCTCCTCTCGCTCTTCCGCAGCGCCCTCCATTTCCTCTTCTGCGGCATCAAACCCCGCTCTGACACGACCGGCGATCGTCTCGGGCAAAAGCGCAGACAACACGACCTGGCTGTTCTCCATGACCAGAACAGACTTGGTCTTTCGTCCCTGGGTGGCGTCTATCGCCATGCCCTTTTCCCTCGCATTCTGCACCAGACGTTTTATGGGCGCCGATTCAGGGCTTACGATAGCAATGATCTTCGTTGTATTTACAATGTTTCCAAATCCGATATGGAGCAGCATACAAAACCTCGCCAAAAACTCTTATTCTATATTCTGAATCTGTTCCCGCACCTTTTCGATCTCGGTCTTTAATTCGATAGCGCAGTTAGAGATCTCCAGATCATTCGCTTTGGACAGGATCGTGTTGGCTTCCCGATTCATTTCCTGAGCGATAAAATCCAGCTTTCTGCCCATAGAACCGCCCTCCTGCAACGTATTCCGGGTAGTTTCAATATGGCTGCGGAGCCGGACGATCTCTTCATCCACACAGATCTTATCCGCAAAGATGGTGACTTCCGTCAACAGACGGCTTTCGTCCACCGCGGTATCCCCCAGCAGTTCCTTCACTTTCTCTTCCAGCTTCTGCCGGTACCGGACAAGAATCTCCGGGGAACGCTCCGCGATAAAATCTACCAATTTCAACATACCGTCCAGCTTTTCAATCAAATCATCCCTAAGATGCGCGCCTTCCACAATACGAGTATCCACCAGCATCTTTGCAGCTTCCTTTACAGCCTTCTGCAGATCCCTCCAGAGTTCCTCCTCATCCACATTTGCCTCTTCCATGGTAAAGACCTCCGGATATTTGGACAAAGCGGAAACGCGGATATCATCGTCCAGCCCGAACTCCGCCGCCATCTGGCGCAGATACTTTAAATACTCTTCCGCCACTTCTCTATGATAGCAAACATTGGCACGGGCGTTGGAAAAATCCTCGTATGCGATAAAAATATCCACCTTACCGCGGGAGATAAAATTCTTTAACTCCGCGCGGATAGCCGACTCAAAAAAGTTCAACTGCTTCGGCATCCTGATATTCACATCCAGATAGCGATGATTCACGGCTTTCATCTCCACCGTGAATTTTCTGTTGTTTTCGGCGATCTCACACCTGCCGAACCCTGTCATGCTCTTTATCATAAGTGCTCCAATCCGGACAAAACCTGCCACATTTAACATTCATTATAAGATAAGTTTCTGACAGCGTCAAGGGCAACGTTTTTAAGTTCCTGTTCCCTTTCCCGCGAAATTTTGATATACTTGTCTGAGTAAAAAAGAAATAACCCAGACAAGAATCGAGGATAAATCATGGCTTTTGACGGCGTAACGATAGCGAGCGTAGTATCGGAAATGAAAAAAGAACTGATCGGCGGCAGGCTCTGCAAGATTGCCCAGCCTGAGGAAGACGAACTGCTTTTGACCATTAAGCAGCCCGCCGGGCAGAAAAGGCTGTTTATTTCGGCCAGCGCTTCCCTGCCTCTGATCTATCTGACAGACGCAAACAAACCCAGCCCCGCCACGGCTCCAAACTTCTGTATGCTGCTCAGAAAACATCTCCAGAACGGCCGGATCACAGACATTTTTCAGCCGGAATTGGAGCGCATCGTCCATATCAGGATCGAACATCTTAATGAGATGGGGGATCTGTGCCGCAAGACTCTGGTAGTGGAAATCATGGGAAAACACAGCAATATCATCTTCTGCAATGATAACGACATCATCATAGACAGTATCAAACATGTCTCCGCCGCTGTCAGTTCCGTCAGGGAAGTTCTCCCCTCAAAACCTTATTTTGCGGTTCAGACACAGGACAAACGGAATGCGCTGACCACAGGTTTCGAGGAATTTTGCAGTATAATAACCTCTAAGCCCCAGCCCGCTTTCAAAGCGCTATACGGCAGTTTCACCGGCATTTCTCCCATTCTGGCACAGGAACTTTGCTACGAGGCAAAAGTGGACGGGGAACAGCCTGTTGCAGCTATGACGGATAACGATTTTTCCTCTTTGTTTCAGGTTTTTACCAAAATGGTCAACGCTGTGAAAGAGGAACGTTTCGCCCCCAACATCGCCTACACCGGAGAAAAGCCGGTAGAATTTGCGGCGCTTCCCCTTAAAATGTACGAAACCGGCAACGACCGGACCGTTTCTTACAAATCCATGTCCGCCTTGCTGGAACAATTTTACGCCGAAAAAAATACCCTTACCCGCATCCGGCAGAAATCCTCGGATCTGCGTCACATCGTCCAGACGGCGCTGGAACGCAACATTAAAAAATACGATCTGCAGCTTCGCCAGATTCAGGACACCCAAAAGCGGGAAACTTACCGGATCTATGGGGAACTGCTAAATACCTACGGCTACAATGCCGCCCCAGGCGCCCGCTCGTTGACAGCGTTAAACTACTACACCAACGAAAATGTCACCATTCCTTTGGACCCCACGATATCGGCCACCGAAAACGCCAAAAAATATTTTGAGAAATACAATAAACTGAAGCGGACTTACGAGGCGCTCTCCCAGTTGACCGAAGAAGTCAAATCAGAGATCGATCATCTGGAATCTGTCTTAGCGTCCCTTGACATTGCTCTCCACGAGGAAGATCTGGCGCAGATCAAGGAGGAACTGGTACAGAGCGGCTATATCCGCAAAAAAAGCGGCGAGAAAAAGCAGAAGATCACCAGCAGGCCTTTTCACTACATCAGCAGCGATGGGTTTCATATCTATGTGGGAAAAAACAATTACCAGAACGATGAGCTGACCTTTCAGTTTGCCACAGGAAACGACTGGTGGTTTCACGCCAAAAAAATCGCAGGTTCCCATGTCATCGTCAAGACCGGCAACGCTGCGGAAATACCCGACCGCACTTTTGAGGAGGCTGCCCGTCTGGCCGCCTACTATTCCAAAGGCAGGGATCAGGAAAAGGTGGAAGTGGACTATATCCAGAAAAAGCACGTCAAAAAACCCGGCGGCGCCAAACCGGGCTTTGTGGTCTATTACACCAATTACTCCATGGCCATCGACAGCGACATCACCGGAATACAACCCGCAGATTAACAGCGGCAGCCTTTCCCTTTACCTCATCAATCTGCACTTCTTCGCTATTCTCACCAGCAGATATCCCTTGGGGAATCCCCGCAGCTCGCTTTCCGATATTCCCTTCATCAGGATCAGCATGGAAAAATAGACCATTGCCCCGGCCAGGATAGCGGGGATCACCGCAATTCTCGGTGATGCAGTCAAAAGCAGCAATCCCTCATACACCGCCCATGCGGTGACACCCATAAAAACCGAGGCAAGAAAAGGGAGCAGGAAACTGCGTGTTATCTCCTGCCGGTATCCCACGGCCCTTCGTACCGCCCACTGATTCAGCACGCACATGAGAAAAGAGTACACGGTGTTCGCTACAGCAATACTGTAAAGATCTAATTTCGTCCACTGCAAGAGCGCCATGGCGATCCCGGTCTGTACTGTCAGCGCAACAGCCGCATTGACGATCGGAGTCCTGACTTTCCCCAATCCCTGTAAAATAGAGCTGTTCAGCGTAGACAGCGCGTAAAAAATCACTGACAGAGAAAGCGCCATCAGGAGTTTCGTTGCCAGATTCTCCGCCTCCGCGGTCTTATTGGAAAAAAGCAGGCCGGTAATGGGTCTTGCCAATACCAAAAGACCCACGGCGCAGGGAATGGAAATAATCATTGTTGTCTTTACGGACAATCCGATCTTTTCCCTTGCGCCCTCTCTGTCATCGGCCGCAATCATCTGGGCTACCGAGGGGATCATGGCTGATGCCATGGCCGTTGCAAAAGCGATAGGAATGTTGGAGATGGTCAGCGCCTGGCCGTTAAAGATGCCCCATCTGGAATAAATATCCGTAGCCCCCAACTCTTTGCTGTGCAAATACCAATTTGTGTAAATCGCATTATTTACCGTGCTGCTCAGATTATACACCGCGGTGCTTAAGATGAAAGGCATGACAACAAAGGTGATGGTCTTAAACATTTCTCCGTAAGAATCCACCTTTTTGTGCCTGTCCCGCTGCACTCTCTTTAAAATCAGGCCCCGGTTGAGACCGTAAACGCCCAACATGAACAATAACGCTACAGCCACTCCCGCGCCGGTCCCCAGCGCGCTTCCCACCGCGCCGTTTGTGGCGCGAAGAACCTGATCCGCCTCCGTCTCAGGGATCTCCATGGTTCCCATGGCAGCCCGGATCAGCAGCCACGCGGCTCCCACACTGACTACAGCGTTAGCGATCTGCTCCAGGATCTGGGACACCGATGTCTGCGCCATGCTCTTGTGGGCCTGAAAATATCCCCTCAGCACACCCAGTATGCCATAGATGAAAATGGTCGGGGCAAAGGTGCGCAGCACCGGCACAGCCTCCTTCCCCACAAACCATCCTGCCCCGAAGAACAAAAACAGACTGGCTATCCCGCCCACCGTCAGCACATAAGCCAGCGCGCAGTGAAACAATCGGTGGGCGTTCCTGTATTCTTTCACCGCCAGTTTCTGGGCGATGACCTTGGAAATAGCAGAGGGAATACTGTAGGAAGAGATCAACAGAATAATGGTATAATAATTGTAAGCGGAGTGATAATATCCCATGCCAAGATCACCGATGACACGCTGTAAAGGGCTCCTGTAAAGGAGCCCTATGATCCTGCTGATGATGCCTGCCGCAGCCAGTATCCCAGCCTGCATGATAAAGTTATTCTTCCTGCTGTTGTCCGCCATACCTTTCCTATCCTATCAGCCAGTCATACATTTCCTGATACTTCAGCGCAGAAACGTGCCACGAAAAATCTGCCGCCATTGCGCGGTCAACAATCTTGTTCCACTCGCGCTTCCTGTCATAATATATATGCTCGGCATAACGGATTGTATTCAGCATCTCATGTGCATTATAATTTACAAAGCTAAAACCTGTACCTGTATTCTCATATTCATTATATGGTTCTACCGTATCCTTCAGGCCTCCCGTCTCCCGGACGATCGGTACGGTACCGTAACGCAGCGCCATAAGCTGGCTTAAGCCGCAGGGCTCAAACAGCGAAGGCATCAGAAACGCATCGCAGGAAGCGTAGATCTTGTGGGACAGATCTTCGGAATAGTAGATGTTGGCGGAAACCTTGTCGCCATACTTCCAGTCGAAATGGCGGAACATATTTTCGTACCGTTCCTCTCCGGTCCCAAGAATCACCAGCTGCACATCATCCTGACATAATTCATCCATTATGTACGCGATCAGATCAAGCCCCTTTTGATCCGTCAGTCTGGAGACAATACCGATCATCATCTTCCTGTCGTCCTGACACAGGCCGAGTTCCTGCTGCAGCGCCCTCTTATTTTTCACTTTCTCCTTGCGGAAATTCAGAGCGTCATACTGACGCGTAATGCGTTTGTCAGAAGCAGGATCAAACTCCGTATAATCAATACCGTTTACGATTCCCCTCAGGCTGCCGCTTCTGGCACGCAGCAGGCCATCCAGGCCTTCCCCGTAAAAGGGCGTCTTGATTTCTTCCGCATAAGTGCTGCTCACAGTAGTTACCGCATCTGCAAAGACAATTCCTCCCTTTAACAGATTGGCGTCTTTATAAGCTTCCAGCTTATCGGGAGTGAAATAGTGCTTAGGAAGTCCGGTAATATTCTGCACATCCTTAGTATCCCACTTGCCCTGAAACTTTAAGTTATGGATCGTGATGACTGATTTTATATTGCGGAAAAATTCTCCCTCATGGAAACGCTCCTTCAAATACACCGGCACCAGCCCCGTCTGCCAGTCGTGACAGTGGATCAGATCCGGCTGAAAATCTACCGCCGGCAGTGCGGATAGCAACGCTTTGGAAAAAAAAGCATACCTCTCAATCTCCCAGAGAGGGTCGTCAGTATACACCTTCATACCGCTGAAATAAAATTCATTGTCTATAAAATAGTAATGAACACCATCTTCAACGGCTTCCAAAATTCCCACATACTCATTTTTCCAATTGAAATCCAGGTAAAAATGAGTAACATACTGCATCTTGTCCTTCCATTCCTGCTTCATGCAGGCGTACTTCGGCATAATGACCCTGATGTCGAAATATCTTTTATCGATGCACTTAGGCAGCGACCCCACTACATCTGCCAGACCGCCTGTCTTAATAAACGGAACACCTTCCGATGCTGCAAATAAAATTTTTTTCATGGTAACCTCCACCGAATTCAATATAAGAACATTATACATCATTCTTTATTCAGTGGGAAGTACTTCTTTTTTTCTGTTGCTTCAGCTTCTGTAGGACAATCTGATGCGGTCCGCGATCAGCGCGATAAATTCCGAGTTAGTAGGCTTGCCCTTGCCGGTGTCAATCGTGTACCCGAATAAAGCGTCCAGAGTCTCCATTCTTCCTCTGCTCCAGGCCACCTCAATGGCATGGCGGATGGCCCTCTCCACCCTGCTGGGCGTGGTCTGGAAGCGTTTTGCGATGGTAGGGTACAGGATCTTGGTGATGGAACTGATCATGCCCGGATCTTCCACAGACATCATGATTGCCTCGCGCAGATACTGATATCCTTTGATGTGGGCCGGAACGCCAATCTCATGTATCATATTAGTGACATCTTTCTCCAGATCCCTCTCCGCCTGCAGTTTATTTCCCACGTTTTTATCCGACTGACGGCTGGATTCGCTTTTAGCGGAGGGTACCGTGATCATGATCTGGAATTCCTTATCCGCATTCATCAAATCTCCCAAAATTTTGTATATTTTTTCATTATCTTTCGCAGCCGTAATGTTTAATTGTTCCATTATACTACCTCCAAGGTTATAAACACCTAAATTTCGTACTTTCACCATTATAAAAGATAAAAGTTTGCCGAATCAACTCAAAGTCATCGCGGGATACCTGTTCTTTCGGCAAAATGAATGTTGAAATCGTATGTTTCCCCCGCTTTACCCATAATTTTAGAAAAAGTTCCAAAAAATTATCTCCTTTACACCACCCCGGATAATGGGTAAAATGACAGTAGCAGCTTTGCGGAAAGGATTCAGAATGAGGCAGATAAACGAAGATATCAAACATGGCAGTTTCAAACCGGTCTACCTTCTCTACGGCGAGGAGCGTTACCTTCGCAGACAATACAGAGAACGGCTCCAAAAGGCTCTCTGCAGCGAAGGCGACAGTATGAATACTCACTTTTATTCGGGCAAAGATCTTCCCCTGGGAGAAATCATCGATCTGGCGGAAACCCTGCCTTTTCTTGCGGACCGCAGAGTGATTTTCATCAATGACAGCGGCCTGTTTAAGTCCGGCGGCGAGAAAATGGCGGAATACCTGGCGCAGCCAAACGACACGGCCTTCTTCATCTTTACGGAAAGCGAAATCGACAAACGCAGCAAGCTCTTCAAAACGGTTCAGTCAAAGGGCTATGCCGCCGAATTTGCCGTGCAGGACGAAAACACCCTGAAGCGGTGGGCAGCCTCGGTCTTAGGCAAAGAGAATAAAAAAATCACCGAAAACACGGTTCAGCTTTTGCTTGGCAAAACAGGAACTGATATGGAAAATATCCAGATGGAGCTGGAAAAACTGATCTGTTATTGTATGGACAGAGACGTGATTACAGACGAAGATGTGGAAGCCGTCTGTACCACCCGCATCCAAAACCGCATTTTTGACATGATAAACGCCATCGCGGCCAAAAAACAGAAAGAAGCGCTAGAGCTGTATTACGATCTGCTGGCGTTGAAGGAACCTCCCATGAGGATCCTGTTTCTCATTGCCAGACAGTGCAATATGCTGCTTCAGGCAAAAGAATTGAAATCCAGAGGTCACGACCAACGTTCCATTGCCGCCAGGCTGGGCGTTCCGCCTTTCGCGGCGGGTAAGTACCTGACCCAGGCTTCCCACTTTAAGACAGACGTTCTCTTAAACGCCGTAGCCAAATGCGTGGAAGCCGAAGAGGCGGTAAAAAGCGGTCGCATGAACGATATTATGAGTGTGGAGATTCTGATCATGACGGTGCTGTGAATCAAAAATTCACTCCTGAAATTTAATGGTTACCGCCCCTGCTTCTTTTGTCTGCAGGATTCTGCATTCCGCCCGCTGCAGCCGGTCTAGCAGCTCCGGATGCGGATGTCCGTAACGGTTGTTCCTGCCGCAGGAGATGACCGCCACATGGGGAGTGATCTGTTCCAGCAATGATTCCGAAGTAGTTCCTACGGAACCGTGATGGGCCACTTTTAATACGTCCACACCGGAAATTCCCCGAGTCTTTAATTCGCTGATCAGTCTCTCCTCCCCCTGGCCCTCCACATCGCCGGTGAGCAGCAAGGCAGCGGTCCGCGCGCCATTTGAATCGCTTCCCTCCCAAAAAAATTCCACCAGAAAGCACTCCGAGTAAGTGTTAGCATCTGTCCAGCCGCAGTTCTCCTGCGGATGCAGGCAGCTAAACCGGGCCGATGCGCTCTCCCAGACATCTCCGGCGCAGATATAGCGAATCTCAGGCGCCCCTTCTCCCGCCGCATGGACCGCATTCAGTATTTCCCCAAGCTGCTCTCCTTTCTTTTCCTCCGACAGATCCGGCAGCACCAGCTGACGCACTTCCACATTACTGCTTTCCCCCATTTCCAGCAATTCCAGAATACCGTTTACATGGTCCTCATCCGGATGAGACACAAAAACAGCATCCAGTCTTCCTATCCCATTGTACTTCAGATATGGCAGCAGCACATACTGTCCGATGGCGCTTCTGCTGGAAGAGCCGCAGTCAAAGAGATAATTTTCATCGGAAGCGGTCTGCACCAGAATGCAGTCTCCCTGTCCCACATCAAGGAAAACGACTCTGTTTTCCGCCCTGGGGCGAAAGCCAAGCAGGCAGACTGCCGCAGTCAGTGCGGCAGCGACAGGTCCGCTTTCTTTGACCTTTCCCGCAGATTTGGCCGCTTTCGCCGAAAGGTCTTTTCCTGGCTGTTTCAACCGCTGCGCCAAAAGTATGATAAGCCCTGATATTCCATAATACACGATGACTTGCCAAAGCTTCGGACAGCCCGGATTCCAAGTGTGAAACGGCAGCTTTCCGAAAAGACCGCACAAAAATTTATACCAGCCAAGAATTCCTTCTACCGCTTTCGCCGCAGGGAAAAAATCCGGCAAAAGCGCTACTGCCATCCCCGCCAACATCAGGGGTTTTACAAAGGGGATCACCAGAAGGTTCAAAAAGACAGCATACACAGGCACTTCATAATAACACCTCAGCTGTATTGGCAGCGTGGCAAGCGTCACGGACAGGCTGGCGGCCGCCGACTTTCCTATTCCCCGCTTCACCCCGCCAAGCCGCGTCAAAAGCTTTCCCGTCCTGCGCTCAGCCGCTCTCCCCTTTCTGTCAAAAATCGCCGGGCACAACGCCCCGACTCCAATCACGGAAGAGAAGGACAAAAGGAAACCGCTGTGACGCAGATAATAGGGATTTGTGCACACTAACACTGCTCCCGCCACTCCCAATGCCGTAAGCATATCGTAGGTTCTGCCCAACACCTCTCCCAGCATCCTGATCAGGTACATTGCGATAGCCCTGCAGGCCGACACTCCAAATCCTGTGAGAAATCCATAGGAAATCATCAAAACACCTCCGCATACTGCCGCCAGCGTTACGGGCAGGCGCAGGCGGCGCAGAAGCCGGTACAGGCTCATGCCCAGAATCGTGATATGTAAGGAGGATATACTCAGAATATGCAGGATCCCGTTTTGCCTGTAAAGTTCTTTCAGTTCCGGATCCAGCTCTTTTTTATCTCCTAGCAAAAGAGCGCATAAGATTGCGCCATCCCCTTGTGGCAGCGCCCGCTCAAAGCGTTGTTTCATCAGGTTTTTCAAGCGGTATAAAGCTTCCCGCAACGGCCAGAAATCCTCTCCCTGTACCAACAGCGCCGCGTTCTTTATCCTGCCTCCTATTCCCAATGTCCGGTAATACGCTTTGGCGTCAAACTCTCCCGGATTTGTGGCGGATAAAAAAGGCCGGAAAACGCCTGTTATCAGCACAACACTGCCTAACGGGATTTGAGTGTCACAATCAATCTCACAGATCATATTGTCTTTACATGGAATCGTCTGCTGTGGATCCACAGCGGATGAAATGATAGAAACAGTTCTAAGATAGTACTCGTCAGAATCCTTTTGGTATACCTGCCCCGTCAAAGTCAGCAAGCTGCCGTCCTCCAGCGTATCGGCGCCGACCTGTCCCTTTGGCACTCTGTCAAAAACACCAAAGTTAAGCAGGACGCCCATCGCCGCCACCAGACACGCAGCAGCCCAAAACAATGGTCGCCTCATAAAATATCCTTTCTATTTTTGCCTGATCGGCGAAAAGCAGCCGATGGCTATTTTACGGAAGAAGTGATGAGATCCAGATTTCTCTCAAAGACAGAAGTCTGAAAAATAGTAAAATTAGACGGCACTTCGCCATTTATCAGGATTTGTACTTTATTAATGTTGCTCAGTTCCACCAGAGAATTGACAATAGAATAGACTGTCACATCCATCGTTACCGGTTCCGGTACCGTAAGAAATGTCTCGTCCAAATTAATGTAACAGATTCCGTCTCTTGTCATGACATTGATGATCCTGGTATCAGGGTTTACAGACGCACGCAATCCCTCCACCTGCCCGCTGGGTCCGGCGATCAGTTCTTCCACCACCAGACGTTCTATAGGCGTGTTGGTGGAATAATACTTTTCTCTGTATACTCCCACCAGTTTTGTCCCGTCCTCATTGGCAAAGTACAGTTTTACCCGCACAGGCTCATAGGTATTAATTTCATTTCCATCATTGTCAATAAACTGATCGGCGCTCATTCTGCCAACAACATTGTTCAGGCTGTCAACCAGCGGTTCTCCCTCCACCGTGAACTCTACGTAATTGATCTCGGGAAGCTGAGTCAATGTCCTCACAATAGCCGCCCGCACCAGCACCTCCGTGGTTACGGACAAATTCTTATAACCTGCGTCCACATCGAGCGTTATCTTGCCTTCCTCCAGTTTCGTGCCAAGAAGCTGAAATCCCATGGAAAGGGGGGCCTGATATTCCAGTTTATCGGGATTGGACGCAAGACGCTGCATCAATTCTCTGAGCAATACCTGATGGTTCTCCGTCTCGGTCCAATACGGATGCATTTCCACCTTCGTTTCCGATTTGCTGACATAATAGACCTGATACTCCGTACCTGCCTCCTCTTCATCGCCGCAGGCTGTCATTGTCAGTATGCAGAAAATCCCTATTAACAAACCAACTAATTTTCTCACTGCCTATTCCTTTCCCTGCGCAATGTAAATCAAAGGGATTTTTACCGTAAAGCAGGATCCCTCCCCCTCTGTGCTGGTAACGGTAATAGATCCCCTGTGCATCAGCACAGCGCTTTTGGTGATGGCCAGTCCCAGCCCTGTACCGCCGATTTCTCTGGAATGAGATTTGTCCACACGGTAAAACCTTTCATAGATATATGCCAGTGATTCCTCCGGTATCCCCAGTCCCGAATCGCTGACCTTAAACGTAAAATACTGATGGTCTGCGTCCAGTTCCACCTTCACCCAGCCATGCTCCTTGTTGTACTTGATGGCATTCTCCACCAGGTTCGTCATCACCAGCGTCATCTTGACTTCATCCACCTCCGCAGTGACCGGACGCATACTCTCAAATACCAGTTCCACATCTTTTCTGCGGGCAATCGGGCGCAGACGTTTCAAAATAAGCTCCGTCAACGCATTGATGTCCACGGAGGCTATATTGAGTTCCTGCGCTTTCTTATCCATTTTGACCAGCGCCAGCAGGTCCGTGATGATCCTGTTTTCCCTGTCGATCTCAGAGACGATATCCTCCATGAATTCCCTGTAAAGTTCTGCAGATGCATCCTCCTGCGCCAAAAGAGAATCCGCCAGGACTTTTATGGAAGTCATAGGCGTCTTTAACTCGTGAGACACATTGGCCACAAAATCCTGTCTGGAATCATCCAACGCCTTCATCCGCTCCAGCAGCTGATTAAATGCATCCACGATGTGGATCGTCTCCGTGTAATCCGGCACGGAAATCGGCTCATCGCTGTAACCCGCCTGTACCTCATTGATGGCGTCCGTAACACGGCTGAAAGGTTTGGTCAGCACAATAGACAGCACAATGGCGACTCCGAAGATCACCACCATCGTAAGCTGCTCCCAAACCATGGAATTGCGGTTTAAAATCTCCATGGTTTCCACGATAGAATCACTGGAAAAACTGGTCAGCAGAACGCCAACCACTTTGCCGCTTCCTTTTCCATCCGGATTCTCTGCGGCAGGATCTACAATGGGCGTGGTCATCTCGATATAACCGTGTTCTTTATCGTAGTGATAAGTGTCCTGTCCGCCGAGACATTGAATTACTTCCTCCGAAATAATCGTTTTGCCCTCGCTGAGCCGATAAGTGTCACGCACTATTTTCAGACTGGAATCGATGATCATAACCCGCCCTTCATAAAGATTGGCGATCATTTCCAGTTCAGCGTCAATGACCGCTCGGGAATTGGCATAAGCAAGATCATTTGACTTATAATTCGTCAGATATTGATTATTGAGAAGATGGTTTCCTACTACCAGAAGCTGGTTTTGAACCGTTGAGATCCTCTGCTGCACCGCCCGTTCCTCATAATTGCTCACAATACTATAGCGCATCAGGATGCCGGGGACGATCCCCACAATCAATATGATTACGAAAAGGCGTACTTTAAGGCTCCGCAGAGATAAGAATAATTTTAACTGGTCAAAAATTTTTGCTGCCATCTTTTCTCCCGTGTCACGCGTTCATAAAATAATAACCAACGCCCCATTTCGTGTGCACATACCTGGGTTCACTGGGATTTTGCTCCACCTTTTCCCGCAGTCTGCGGATATGTACGTCAACAGTGCGGACATCTCCGGGATAATCGCTTCCCCAGACGATCTGCAGCAGGTTTTCCCTGCTGTAGACCTTGTTGGGATTCAGCATCAAAAGCTCCAACAGCTCAAACTCCTTCGCGGTTAAGCCGATCTCTTTTCCGGCGATATAAGCCCGCCGCCCCTCACAGTCTAAGCGCATTTCTCCGCTTTCCACCACCTTAGGCGCCTCTCCGGCAACGCGTTTGGGCTCCGTGCGGCGCATGATGGCCTTGATCCGCGCTTTAACCTCCAAGATGTTAAAAGGTTTCGTGATATAATCGTCCGCTCCGTATTCCAGACCCAATATCTTATCCATATCATCGCCTTTGGCCGTCAGCATAATGATCGGCACATTGGAAAATTCCCGGATCTGCTGGCACACTTCAAACCCGGTGAGCTTCGGCAGCATCACATCCAAAAGGACAATATCATATCGGTTATTCCTTGCAAGCTCCAACGCCTCCTCGCCATCATAGGCGCAGTCCACCTGCATATCATCCTGTTCCAGACTAAAGCGGATCCCCTTCACGATCAGCTTTTCATCGTCCACCACCAAAGCTCTCTTTCCGGCCATGATTCCTCTCTCCCTCATACAATCGCTATATCTTTCTCTATTTCACGCAAATCCTGTCGCAGATCTTTTCATAAACGCTTTCCTTGATCCCTGACACCTTCATGATATCCTCGCAAGCTGAAAAACCGCCGTTGGCCTCTCTGTATGCAATGATGTCTGCCGCTCTGGACTGTCCGATTCCCGGAAGGGTGCACAAGCGATCCTGATCTGCCGTATTAATGTTTACCAGACCATCTTCCCGCGCGTTTCCGATGTCCTGCCAGGATCCCCCGGCGCCTCCCTGAGCATATTCTTCCTTAGTGGGAAAGTATAACTTTTCCCCATCAGATACCTTTGCAGCCAGATTTACCGCTTCTTCTGCCGCATCCTTGTCAAATCCCCCCGCCGCGTCCAGCGCATCCGCCGCCCTGCTGCCCTGCGGCAGAAGCACCACGCCGGAAATCTTTACGGCTCCGCAGACATAAACGCAGATCTCCTGCGTATCAGGTTCCGCCTGCCCCACACTTTTGTCCCGGGCAGGCCCGCTTGCACTGACACCGTCCGATCCTTCTCTCTCAGCAGTTTCATCTTCCCATACTTCGCCTGAAAAGGCCGTACTTTCCAAAACGCCATCCTGCGCAGGCAAACTCTCCTGCCGCCCGATCACCAGCGCTTCCTGCCCGGCGCTGCCGCAGGCCAGACATGACATTCCCATCAAAAGGCCGCACAACGCAGCCGGAATTCTGTTTTTTCTCATCATAGTCCCTTTCTGATCCTCCGTGGATCCAAAGGGCTGCCTCTCTATGCTGATGTATCTAATTGTAAAATAATCAGGGGCATTTTACAAGTGCTATTTCCACTTAAAAATAACAATTCCCAGTACGGCTACAGCCATTCCAATACCCTTTCTCCACTCCCAGGGCTGCTTTTCCACGCCAAACCACCCCAGCAGTTCGATCACATAAGCTACAGCCAGCTGCGCCACCACGATCAGCATCACCGCTTTCGCCGGTCCCAGCATATCCATGCTTTTGATCACAGTGTAGGTAATAAAAGCTCCGATGGCGCCCCCGAGCAGCATATATTTCGGCTGGACCTCAAATACCTTAAACAGGCTGCTTCTGTCCGTGCAAAGCCAGGCTCCCAGACAGACAATCAGGGCCGTAAACTGCACAAAAGCACTGGCCGCCCATATGCTGGACGCTTTCGTTACCTGCGTGTTAAACACGCCCTGAATACTCATAAGCGCGCCGGAAATCAATGCAATTAAAAAACCAATCATAAGACACCTCCTAAAAAAAGTGTAACCTGTGATTGGTAAATTATGCGCCTGTGGCGCCGCTTATGTCTGTAAGTCGATCTGCGCCGCCAGTTCCTGCACCAGATCGGTGACGTCCCCACCGTTCCATACTCTGGCAAATAATCTTTCTAACTGCAGCCAGAAATTTTCCGTCTCCATCATCTTAGGCAGAGGAACGCTCTCTCCATACTCCAGCAAAAAGATCTGCAGCGCACTGTTATCTAAATTGACGTTCCGGTTAGCGGATACTTTGCCGCTTTTTCCATAGAGCTGATCCGCGCACTCGGTGACAAGGTAGGATGCAAACTTGTTTGCAAGCTCCTGATGACCGGAATAACCGTTCACGGCTATAGCGTTGGTGACGGACAACGAGCGGCTTTTGAGTGTCTTACTGACATCAGGCATAGTGGCGATGCCGTAATCAAAAGCCATCTCCCCATTCTCCTTCGCCTGCGCCAGACGAGCCGCCGCATCGGTGGTGACAATAGTAAACACGGTCTTACCATCTATAAAATCCTGCAGCACGGAATCGTAAGTGACCGTATCCGACTCAATGGAAAAGAACTGGTTCAGCGCCTGATAAACCTCCAGGCACTGAATGGTATTCTCGTTATCAATATCGATCCGCGTCACATCATCTCCCGCGTCCCCGCCTGCCGCCAGATAATTTCCCACAAACCAGTAATTGTAAAAAATATCGGAAACATCCCATTTCAACACATCCACACCGGCAGGGACATCGAAAGTATTGGCGATATTCAGGATATCATCCACAGTCGCGGGAACGGCATTGCGGAAATATTCATCCGTCAAAGCCGCAAGCTGCGCCTCATCCACCGGAATACCGCTCTCGTTTTCAGCGGAAGCCAGATCTTCTCCCTCACTTAACAGATCTTTCTGGGCGATCTGCGCCGCCCACTCTGCCAGCAATGTCTCATTGTAAGCTAACGCGCTGGTTTCATAGGAAAGCGGATATGCTACCGTCTTTCCCTGATAAGACACGGCGGACAACGCAGCCTCCGGGAAATTTTCCGGAGTGCAGACATTTGCCTCATCTCTGATTTCCTCTGCCAGTCCCGCAAGATATGCTTTCTCCAGCGAATCGTTGCTGATAATATAGGCATCCGGCACCTGTGTTGTATGAAGGGACGCCTGATTCAATGTTTCCAGATATTCGCTCTCCTCATTCAGCACGGGAATCACCCGGACGCCTTCCCGCTCCCCGAAAGTCACGGCTGCGCTGCTGATAAAATTAGTCATAGCGTCATCAGAGTACCAAAAATAGATCGTATCTGTTTTTTCAAACCACGAAGCGGCGTGTTCCTCTTCCTGAACAGCCGCCATTTTAAGCGTGCTTCCATAAAAAAGCGCGGCAGCCATAGCCACTACGGCTGCCACGGAAATCAATCTTTTTTTCAAATGCATAGATTACCTCAAATACACTGATCCAGAATAAAGATCATCTCGTCCACGTTCTCCCTGGTAATAACAAGAGGCGGTACAAATCGGATGATATCCGCACCGGCGTTGATCAGGATCAATCCTTTTTCTATTGCGGCCGCGATGATATCCCGCACCGGCCTGTCAAACACAAGCCCCTGCATCAGCCCCATCCCGCGCCGTTCCAAAATACAGGAATGCTTTTCTTTCAATTCATCCAGACGCTGCTCCAGATAAGGAGCCACCTCTCTCACATGTTCTATTATATGGTCCTTTTCAAATAAATCAAGCACTTTTTCCGCCGCGGCGCACGCCAGAGGATTGCCGCCGTAAGTGGTCCCGTGGTCTCCCGCTTCCAAAGACCGTGCCGCGACCCGCTCCGTCAGCAGGAACGCGCCCATGGGCACCCCGCAGC
The DNA here is from genome assembly GCA_947629645.1 of uncultured Acetatifactor sp. GTDB lineage: Bacteria > Bacillota > Clostridia > Lachnospirales > Lachnospiraceae > Acetatifactor. The sequence continues at coordinate 32,451 of CANREV010000019.1, forward strand.
CCAAGGCCTTGGCAGTGGTCAGGATATCGGGCTTTACCCCGTATTTCTGCCATGCATACATATAGCCCGTTCTGCCCATGCCACACTGCACTTCATCAAAGATCAGCAGGATATCCCGCTCATCACACAGTTTGCGCAATTTCTGCAAAAAGCTCTGCTGTGCCGGCTGCAGGCCTCCCTCACCCTGAACGGGCTCCAGCATGATGGCACAGGTCTTGTTCGTCACCTGGGCCAGCACGCTGTCGTAGTCGTTGAAATCAGCAAACTTTATGTTGCCGATCAGAGGCTCAAAAGGCTCCCTGTAATGAGCATTTCCCGTGACGGCCAAAGCCCCCATGGTCCTGCCGTGAAACGAGTTGTTCATGGCGATGATCTCATGGTCCGTTGTGCCGTCCTTTAAAAAAGCGTATTTTCTCGCAGCCTTGATGGCTCCCTCATTGGCCTCCGCACCGGAATTGGTAAAAAACACCCGATCCATGCCGGACACTTTTTTGATCTTTTTCGCCGCCTCTATGGCGGGCACATTATAGTAATAGTTAGAAGTGTGGATGATCTTGTCGATCTGCGCTTTCAGGGCGTTATTGTATTCTTCATTGTGGTATCCCAGGGCAAACACCGCAATGCCCGCGCAGAAATCCAGATACTTTTTCCCCTCGATATCGTAAAGGTAAACCCCTTCCCCCCTGTCCAAAACGATCTGATAACGATTGTAGGTGTGAAGCAGCGCGCTCTCCGCCTGCTCTATATATGATTTCATTTTCATCGCCCTACTCCTTTTCCCCGCGTCCCGCGCGGCTTTTTATCTGTTTACGCAACATTTAATCATTATCTGCGCAGAATTGATCCCGCTTAATCCCCCTGGCCAGAGTGTCGTCATCGGAGATAATGGCTGTGCCGATACCCTGCTTGGTAAAGATTTCCAGCAACAGACAATGGGGCACGCGGCCGTCCAGAATATGCACTCTGCTGACGCCGTTTTGGATAGCGGAAGTACAGTTGTTGAGTTTCGGCAGCATCCCTCCGCCGATGATCCCGCTGTTGATCAGTTTCTCCGCCTCAGATGTGGTGATCCTCGAAATAAAGGAAGACTTGTCGTTAATATCCCGGTAAAGCCCCTCTATATCCGTCAAAAATGCCAGTTTTTCCGCCTTTACAGCCTTTGCGATGGCACAGGCCGCATCGTCCGCGTTGATATTGTACGTCTGAAAATCCTTATCCAGTCCGATAGGCGCCACAATGGGAAGAAAATCTTTTTCCAGAAGATCATACAAAACCTTGGGATTTACCTCGGTGATCTCTCCCACATAACCGATATCCTGACCATCCGCATACTTCTTTTCCACCTGAAGCAGTCCGCCGTCCTTGCCGCTGATACCCACTGCCTTGACGCCCAATTCCTGAACCATGGTGACCAGGCTCTTATTCACCTTGTTCAGGACCATTTCCGCGATCTCCATGGTCTCATCGTCCGTGACGCGCAGGCCGTTCACGAACTTCGCTTCCTTCCCGACTTTCCCTACCCACCGGCTGATCTCCTTCCCGCCGCCGTGGACGATAATAGGCTTAAACCCTACCAGTTTAAGCAGCGTCACATCCTTGATCACGTTCTTTTGCAGTTCTTCGTTGCTCATGGCGCTGCCGCCGTATTTTACCACAATAATCTTTCTGTTAAAACGCTGTATATAGGGAAGCGCCTCTATGAGGACTTCCGCTTTCTGTAATACTTTCTCCATATCTTTTTCCATGATCGTTTTCCTTTCCGGGCGGCGTTTTTATTTTCCGCGCCCCCGCATACGCCGGTCTAAAATGCCTGAAGGGGGTGCGGCTAACTTCTGTAATCCGCGTTGATCTTCACATAATCATAACTCAGATCGCATCCCCAGGCGGTGGCTTCCTGCGTACCCATGTGCATGTCCACCAGCGCCGTCACCTCAGGATCAGAAAGGATTCCTGTAGCTTCCTCCTCACTGTAATCACAGGCCGCGCCATCTCCGTAAATATGGATCTTTCCGCTTTTGCTCTGAAAATACAGATCCACCTTCTCGGGATCAAAATCAACCCCCGCGTATCCTAAGGCACACAGGATCCTGCCCCAGTTGGCGTCATGTCCAAAGATGGCGGCCTTGGTCAGAGACGAACAGATCACCGACTTTGCCAGTGTCCTCGCGTCCTCTTTGGAGGCGGCGCCCACTACCTTAGCCTCGAATAAACAGGTAGCTCCTTCCCCGTCTCCGGCCATCTTCTTAGCCAGAAAGGTGGTAACGAAATGCAGCGCCCCGCAAAACGCCTCGTAATCCGCGCCCTGCGCCCTGATCTCCTCGTTGCCCGCCAAACCGTTTGCCAGAATCAGCAGAGTGTCGTTGGTGGAAGTGTCCCCATCCACTGAAATCATATTGAAGGAATCCACCACATCCTCCCGCAGGGCCTTCTGCAGCATCTCCTTAGAGATGTTCGCATCGGTAGTGATAAATCCAAGCATTGTGCACATATTGGGGTGGATCATTCCTGACCCCTTGCACATACCGCCAAGAGTCACTGTCTTCCCTCCTATGACGACTTCCACGGCGATCTGCTTTGGCACGGTATCGGTGGTCATGATCGCCCGGGCCGCGTCCATTCCCGCCTCCGGAGTGTCTCGTTTTGCAGCCGCAAGCTTTTCGATGCCCGCTGTGATCTTCTCCACAGGAATCTGCATACCGATGACGCCGGTGGAAGCCACCAGCACCGCGCAAGAAGGAATCCCCAGAAGTTTTGCGGCGCAGTCCGCCTCAGCCTTACAGCACTCCAGCCCCTGCTTCCCGGTGCAGGCGTTGGCAATGCCGGAATTGATCACCACCGCCTGAGCATACGGCGCATGCTCCACGATCTGTTTATCCCAGAGCACAGGCGCCGCCTTCACTACATTGGTGGTAAAAGTTCCCGCTGTCACACAGGGCTTTGCGCTGAAGATCAGCGCCATATCCCTGCGGTTTTGATATTTTACGGCAGCCTCCACGCCCGCCGCCTGAAATCCTTTCGCGGCTGTTACGCCGCCCTCGATCTGTTTCATTTTTCCTCCATTTCCGCGCTTTTTGCGCATCCCGGGCTCATGGCAGGCAACCCCACCGCCCCGCGGTGCGCAGACACAAATTCATCAGCCCGCTATGCCCTTTGTCTCACTGGTTGAATGCCGTAATATTTTCCTCATTCAAAGTAAAATCGTAATAATTAAGGTCTTCCCGCTTGGTCCAGCCGATCTGTTTCCAAAAAGCGTTCCCGATATCGTTTTTCGTGAAAGCGATCAGGCTGACCTTGTTGATATGTTCCGCTTTCAGCGCGTTCATGCAATGTACTACCATGGTCTTTCCGATACCCATCCGTCTGTAGTCCTCCCTGACGCACACATGGTACAGGCAGCCTCTCCTGCCATCATGGCCGCAGAGGATACCGCCCACAATCGCGCCGTCCTCCGCCACCGCGACCACGCTGGTGCGAGGATTTCTTTTCAGGAACAGTTCCACGCCTTCCCTGGAATCGTCAATACTGCGGATACCGAATCCCCTGATGGTCATCCACAGGTCACGAAGTCCCTGATAGTCCTCTATTGTCATTGTCCTGACGGTAAATGTTTTACTCATGTGATACCTCACCGCTTTCCCTTTTCATTTTAATCCCGCTCCCGAGCGTCAAAATATCCCTGTAAACAGTCCGCGCGTCAACGCGATTTTTCCATTACGCTCCGTCTGTAGTTACGGAAAACAGGGAACAAACTCCAGCCCTTCGCTTTCTTTTAGTCCGAACAACAGGTTCATATTCTGTACTGCCTGTCCGGCGGCGCCTTTCACCAGATTGTCCAGGGCGCCCATCATGATGATACGCCCGGTGCGCTCGTCAATCACAAAATTAATGTCTACGTAATTGCTGCCCTCCACCCACTTGGTTTCAGGACAGACACCCTTTTCCAGCACTCTGACAAACTTTTCAGAGGCGTAATATTTATCGTACACAGCTTTAATTTCTTCATAAGAAGGAAGCGTTCCGTCACCTTTACGCCTGAGAGACGCATACTCCGTCACAAGGATGCCCCGGTTCATAGGGACCAGATGCGGGGTAAAACTGATCGTAACTTTGCAGTCGCCGGCATATCCCAGTTGTTCTTCTATCTCCGGCGTATGCCGATGGCTTGCCACACCGTAAGCCTTCATATTTTCATTGACCTCGCAAAACAGATTGGGAAGCTTTGCGCCTCTCCCGGCGCCGGAAGTACCGGACTTGGCATCCACGATCAGCGTATCTGTATCGATCAGTCCCTCCCTGACCATCGGATACGCCGTCAGGATGGAACATGTGGTATAACAGCCGGGATTTGCCACCAGACGGGTCTTCGCATCAATCAATCCTCTGTTGATCTCACACAGGCCGTATACGGCTTCCGGTATAAACTGAGGCGACTTATGCTCGATACCATACCATTTTTCGTAAATGGACACGTCCTTGATACGATAATCCGCAGACAGATCCACGATCTTTACTTTAGAGAGAATCTCTTCCGTCAACAGCCCCGCCAGAAATCCCTGCGGCGTAGCCGTAAAAATCACATCCACCTGATCCGCCAGCTTCTCAAGGTCATCGTCCCTGCAGATATCCTCCACGATCCGGAACATATTCTGATACACTTCGCTGTACTTTTTATCTATGTAACTTCTGGAACCGTACCACAGGATCTCTGCCTTTCTGTGATTCATCAACAGACGTACCAGTTCTCCTCCCGCATAACCGGTGGACCCGATAATCCCAACTCTGATCATAGTTTCTCTCCCTTTTTCCTTCCCTGCTTTCATAATTTTGCAATTCTCCGCGCACGCTATAAAAGCGTCTTTTGTAATCATACCACTTTTTGCATAAATGTCCAATGTTTTTTTGTTTTATGCAATTAATATCATTTATAATGTATATTTATGCAAAATTCCTCTGCCGCAATCACCCCTGCAGCTTTGCCGCGATGATGCCCGCCCGCGCCGGACGATGTGGGAAACATAAGAATCCATGAAAAAACTGTCCGAAAAGGAATATACCCCGGCGGCACAAAATGGGATACGTTTTCAAACGCATCCCATGCTTTCATCCGGTCTATAGCGCTTTTCTGATCGCCGCCAGCAGCTCCTCATATGTCTCATAAGCAGGAAGATCCGGATTATCCGCCTTGATCTTGTCGGTGCTCTTAAACAAAAATCCAGCCTTGCTTTCCCTGATCATCCCCAGATCATTATAACTGTCACCGCTGGCAATGGTCTCAAATCCGATGGATTGCAGCGCTCTTACGGTAGTCAGCTTGGAATTCTCGACCCGCATCTTAAAACCGGTGATCTCACCGTTATCAGCCACCTCCAGAGAATTGCAAAAAATCGTAGGCCAGCCCAGCTTTTTCATTAAAGGCGCGGCAAACTGAGTAAATGTGTCACTGATAATGATGACCTGGGTCAGGCAGCGAAGCTCATCCAAAAACTCTTTTGCGCCGTCAATGGGCTCGATTTTTGCAATCGTATCCTGAATCTCTTTCAGTCCCAGCCCATGCTCTTTCAAAATACCGATCCGCCACCGCATCAGCTTGTCGTAGTCAGGCTCATCCCTGGTGGTGCGTTTTAACTCCAAAATCCCGCTGGCCTCGGCGAAAGCGATCCAGATTTCCGGTACCAATACCCCCTCTAAATCCAAACATACAATATTCATACTAATCTCCATTCCCTTTCATTTTCTTTCCGCTCATTCCCGCGCGCTGCATCACCCGTTGTTTATCTGCCCGCCAGCGCGGCGGCAATGTCTTCTTTCATGGCAATGACGGCAGCTCTGGACGCCTCGGCATAATTTGCCTCTCCGTACTTCGCGTACTGCTCCTGCTGGTACGCCGCGATAATTCCTCTGGAGGAATTAATGATCGCGCCCAATCCGTCCTCATTAAAGAAATGTACCAGATCTGTGCCTTTCCCTCCCTGCGCGCCGTAACCGGGCACAAGGATAAAAGTGCGGGGCATTACCTTCCGCAGGATCTTTCCCTGTTCGGGATAGGTAGCTCCCACCACGGCGCCCACATCACTGTAACCGCCCTCCTTGGGCATACACTCTTCACCCCAAAGGGCCACTTTCTCTCCCACATGCTCATAAAGCGGCTTCCCATCGATCAGCCTGTCCTGAAATTCGCCGCTGCTGGGGTTTGATGTCTTTACCAGTACAAAGATTCCCTTTTTTTCCTCCTGACAGATTTTCATAAAGGGCTTTACGCCATCAGAGCCAAGATAGGGATTTACAGTAACGAAATCCTCGTCAAATCCATAAAAGGAACGGCTTCCTACCTGAACCTTCCCCAGATGCCCTACCGCGTAAGCCTCGGAGGTGGAGCCGATATCTCCCCGCTTTACATCCCCAATCACCACAAGATCTTTTCCCTTACAGTAATCCACGGTCTTTTTGAATGCCATAAGCCCCGGAATCCCAAACTGCTCGTACATGGCAATCTGAGGTTTTACCGCGGGGACCAGATCGCAGATTGCGTCCACAATCCCTTTGTTATATTGCCAGATTGCCTCGGCTGCTCCCTCCAAAGTCTCGCCGAACTCCGCAAAAGCCGCATTTTTAAGATGTTTTGGCACAAACTTCATCATAGGGTCCAGTCCCACCACAATGGGGGCATTTGTCTTTTGGATCTTAGCGATCAGTTTATTTATCATACTATCCTCCATTTTGAATCAATACCGCGTGGCAAATTTCGTTATTTCGCGTCAGGATACATGCAGAGCGCCCATCATTGGAAAGCCTTCCTGCCTTTCACCCGACAAGGCTTCTTTCCCATTCCCCACGAGTCGAAAAAAGCGCCGCCATAAGGGCGGCGCCTCTGACTTTATTTATTGTACCCCAACCATTGCCAGTTGGTCAACGTACTTTTTGATATTGGAGACATTGACATATTTTTTATGGGTGTCCCCATCCACTACTACCAGCGTTGGCGCCTGCATCACACCGTAACGGGCCGCCAGCTCCATATTTTCCTCCGCATCGATCAGGACATATCCCACGTCTTTTAAAAACTCCTTAGCGATCTTGCAGTTGGGACAGGTCTTGGTGGTAAAGAGATAACGGATATCTTTCGGCTCCTCTACGCTGACTTCAACATCATCCGCAAAGTTGGAAATTCTCACAACACTTCTGGCAGGACGTTTTAATACGGAATGTTCCACGTCATACTCCGCGCGGTTTGCGTACTCCTGAAGCTTCCCATCGTTCCAGTTCTGCACCGGCCGGTAATAACCGGTAATCCGGCTGTAAACTTCTGTTGTCTGGCCGCAGTGAGGACAGACCTTTACTTCCCCTGCCAGATAACCATGTTCCTTGCAGATGGAATAAGTAGGAGACAATGTATAATAGGGCAGCTTATAATTCGTTGCAATAGTACGCACAAGGGACGCCGCTGCTTTCCAGTCGGGCAGCTTCTCCCCTAAAAACGCATGGAAAACAGTTCCGGAGGTATATAATGTCTGGAGTTCATCCTGAATATCCAGCGCGTCAAAAATATCCCTGGTGTAGTCCACCGGCAAATGGGAAGAATTGGTGTAATAAGGCGTATCGCCGGGCTTCCCAGCCGTTTTGATAGCAGGCCATTTCTTCTTATCATGCTTTGCCAGACGATATGCGGTACTCTCCGCCGGCGTTGCCTCCAGATTATAAAGGTCGCCGTACTGTTCCTGATAATCAGACAATCTCTCGCGCATATGGTTTAAAACTTTTTTTGCAAAAAGCTGCGTTTTTTCGCTGCCCATATCCGCCCGAAGCCAGTTGGCGTTCAGCCCCGCCTCGTTCATGCCGATCAGGCCGATGGTGGAAAAATGATTGTCAAAAGTACCCAGATACCGCTTTGTATACGGATAAAGCCCCTCCTCCAAAAGTCTGGAGATCACTTCCCGTTTAATCTTCAACGATCTCGCCGCAATGTCCATCATATGGTTCAGTCTGGAGAAGAACTCGTCTTCATTGGCAGACAGATAAGCGATCCTCGGCAGATTGATGGTCACTACTCCCACGCTTCCCGTGCTTTCGCCGGAGCCGAAAAATCCTCCCGTCTTTTTCCTCAGTTCCCGCAGGTCCAGACGCAGCCTGCAGCACATGCTGCGGACATCGCCGGGCTGCATATCGGAATTGATGTAGTTGGAGAAATAAGGCGTGCCGTACTTTGCGGTCATCTCAAACAACAGCCTGTTATTTTCCGTGTCAGACCAGTCAAAATCTTTCGTGATGGAATAAGTAGGAATAGGGTACTGGAACCCTCTGCCATCGGAATCTCCCTCGATCATGGTCTCAATGAAAGCCTTGTTGACCATATCCATTTCTTTTTTACAGTCTTTATACTTAAAGTCCATCTCTTTTCCGCCCACGATAGCCGGCAATTCCGCCAGGTCGTCCGGCACGGTCCAGTCCAGCGTAATGTTGGAAAAGGGCGCCTGCGTCCCCCATCTGCTGGGAGTATTCACTCCGTAGATAAACGCCTCAATACATTTCTTGACATCGTAATAGCTCAGATGATCCGCCTTTACAAAAGGAGCCAGATAAGTGTCAAAAGAAGAAAACGCCTGGGCGCCGGCCCATTCATTCTGCATAATGCCGAGGAAATTCACCATCTGGTTGCACAGCACGGATAAATGTCTGGCGGGAGCGGAAGTGATCTTGCCTGTGATACCGCCCAGCCCCTCTTTGATCAGCTGCTTTAAGGACCATCCCGCGCAGTACCCGGTGAGCATGGAGAGATCATGGATATGAATATCTGCATTTCTGTGCGCTTCAGCTATCTCTTCATCATAAATTTCAGAAAGCCAGTAATTTGCCGTAACGGCGCCGGAATTGCTCAGAATCAGGCCGCCCACGGAATAAGTGACGGTAGAATTTTCCTTCACCCGCCAGTCTTCCACTTTGACGTAACTGTTGACCACTTCTTTATAATCCAGAATAGTGGAAGTCATATTTCGCATTTTTTCCCGCTGCTTGCGGTAGAGAATATACGCCTTGGCCACTTCCTCATAGCCCGCCTGCCCGAGGACGCGCTCCACACTGTCCTGAATATCTTCCACAGGAACAGCGCCTTCTTTGATTTTATCCTGAAAATCAGCCGTCACACGCAACGCCAGCAATTCAATGATGTCGTTGGTATAGTTCTTTTGTGTGGCGGTAAACGCCTTCATAATGGCATCATTGATCTTTGTCAACGTGAAATCAGCGTATTTCCCGTCTCTTTTGATCACCTGCATAGAATAGGACCTCCTCTTTTTGACAAAATTCCGCTTTTTCCCAATATGTTTAATATACTATTTTTTCCTATAAAAGTCAATGGAGAATACAATATATTGTATTCTTACAGCCAAAAAGCTCATATATTGTACTTTCCATGCTTAATAACGAACGGAAATCAAACCCTGATTTTAGCAATGTTAAATTCATCCGGATAATTCTATGGATTTTATTACTTTTCCGAAATTCCATTTCAGAAAACATAAAATACTATAAAATATTTTTATGCAAGTTTAGGAAAACTAAAACAAAAGATATAAAAGGAGCAAAACAGTGGATATCGGTCAGACCATCACACGTTTGCGAATTGAACGGAATATCTACCAGAAAGAACTGGCAGCATACCTGAAAGTGTCTATCGGCACCGTGTCAAATTATGAAAAGGGGCACCACTCTCCCGATTTGGAAACGCTCTGCCGTATTGCGGAATTTTTCGGCGTCACCACCGACTATCTGCTGGGTCGTACCAATTACCGATACGATCCGGCTGCGCTGAATCGTCCCGTCTGCATGGGCTATACCATGTCCGATGTGGTCAACACCTTTCTGGAACTGACTCCGTCTTCCGCCAGCAAGGCTATCGACTATGCCAAACTGTTGATCCATGCTCAAACCGACCAGGAACAATAGGCGTGACAGGTCCGCAAAGGATTACCGGGTGGACAAAAATTCCAATTCCCTTTTCGCCTGTTCATCGTCAGGATAATTTTTCACATAATTTGTCAACAATTCAAACGCCTGTCCGTATTCTCCCAAATATTCATACGCCACCGCTTCATTAAACGCAAGGGACTGCTGCACAAAACTGCCCTCCAGCTGCATTCCCGCCTGAAAAGCGGCAAGCGCTTTCTGATATTCGCCTCTGGACAGTTCGCATAAACCCAGCTGATTATAAATTTCCGCATTGGCGTCATATTTAGACAGATAACTGTTATAGACATTGGATGCGTAATTGTAATCTCCTGTGGCCTCGTAAGCCCTCCCCAGATAAAGATAACTGTCAACGCCCCCTTCGTCTTTCGCCTCCTCCAAGGCAAGATACGCTTTCTGGTACTCCCCGAGGTAATAATAAATCCTTCCCATAATGTATGTATTCATGGATTTATCACCGGAATCCAACGCATTCTGCAGATACTCCTGACCCACTTCCCTGTAGCCGAAATTTTCCAGCACCTCGCACATCTCTATAAGGCGGTCATAATTTCTAGGATCCATGGATATCACCTTATCAAAATCCGCTTTAGCCCCTTCAAAATCCGAAAGATTCAGGCGCACGTTACCCCTGAGGAAACAGGCGTCCTCCTCATTGGGACGCAGTGCCAGAATAGCGTCATAAGCCGCCTCCGCCTCCTGATATCTGCCGCTCTTAGCATAAGCAGCCGCAAGGTAATAATTTAAGTCAAAGTCTACGTTTTCCACCAGGCCATTGCTTGAGGAAAGTGCCTGCTTAAAGCAGTCTATCGCCTGCTCGTAATCCGCAAGGCCCATATATGCGATCCCCCGCCCCCGGTTCACCAGCCTGCTGTTCGCACCGGTGTTTTCCGCCTCGTCAAAAGCGGACAGGGCTTCCTCGTAGTTGAGGGCCTTCACCTGTTCCATGGCGGTTTGCAGCGCCTCGTTTTTTCCTCCGCATCCCGTCAAAAGCCCCGCAAAGAGCATCGCCGCAGCCGCGGTTATAAATCTGTTCTTTGTTCTCTCTTTTCCACCAAACATCTTTCGCCTCTAAACCGCGGCGCTTTCCCGGATCTTCGTCCGCAGGAGCGGACTGCTTTCAGGCTGGCGCACGCGTAGTATATCCCCTTCTTTATGTCCCGTCTTTATGTCCCCTCTTTATTTCAGGTCCGAAGTTTCGCCCTCCAGCAGGGAGGTGCAGTGAGGGCATCTGGTCGCGTCAATGGCGATCTCGCTCTTACAGAAAGGACACTTTTTGGTAACAGGCGCCGCCGGTTCCTCCTTTTTATGGGAAAATTTTTCGCTTATCGCATTAATCCCTTTGATCAGAAGGAAAATCACCAGCGCGGAAATCAGGAAATTGATCACCGCCGTAATGAAATTGCCGTAATTGAGTACAGGCGCGTTCTCCCCGCTTCCCAAAACCACGTGCAGGCTGCTGAAATCCATGCCGCCAAAAATTCCTAAAAGCGGCGTCAGGATATCCTGATTGAGCGAGGTCACAATAGAGGTAAACGCTCCTCCCACAATGACGCCCACCGCCATATCCATCACGTTCCCACGCATTATAAACTTTTTAAATTCCGCCAGAAAACCTTTTTCTTTACTCATAGAATCTCCATTCCGGAGCGATCACGCGAAGGCGCTGGGACGCGCGCGGTCTCCCGGCCGGCGCCGTAAGGATTTGAGGCGCTTACTCATCGCATACCGATCCAAATTTGTAATTTAACCGCATTTTCATAGTACCACAAGAAAGCGTCCTTCACAAGACAGCTTGCCCACTTTTCAAAATTGGTTTATACTGAAAGCATCTGAAAATTCACCCGATACATCAAATAATACATAAAACGAGGTAAAACGTATGACAAAACAGGAAATATCCGAGATCAAAAAACTCCTCACCCCCAGAAACTGCTCCATCACCAGGATCTGCGGCTGCTACGTGGACGGGGAAAAGAATAAGAAAGCTCTGTTAAAACAGGCTTTCCTTGCATTGCCCGAGGAAGAAATGTTCAAATATTTCGAGATCCTGCGAAAGAATCTCTCCGGCACCTGCGGCAAAAATCTGCTGACGCTGGAATTTCCTCTCTCCAGCGAGGAGGAAGGCGGCACACAGGATTTCCTGCTGCGCCTGCGGGACAGCAAACTAAAAGACGATGCGCTCCTGGAGGAATTTTACGACAAGATCATCTCCGCTTACGAATATGTGGGGAATTACCTGATCCTGATCGTACACGATATCTATGATATCCCCGGAAAGACTTCCGATGGGCTGGAGATGGAAGACGCCTCCGATGAGGTGTACGAGTATCTGTTAGCCTGCATCTGTCCGGTAGAACTCTCAAAGCCCGGCCTGAGTTACGATGCGGCGGAGAACACTTTCCACAACCGGATCCGGGACTGGGTGGTAAGCCTGCCGGAAACCGGCTTCCTGTTCCCCGCTTTCCACGACAGAAGCGCCGATATCCACAGCGCCCTCTATTATACCAAAGACCCGGAAGAACTAAAAGACAGCTTCGTGGACGCGCTGCTGGGCTGTCCCCTCCCGCTGACCGCCGGAAGCCAGAAAGAGACTTTCCAGACGCTCATCGAGGAATCCCTGGGGGAGACCTGCGACATCGAGGCGGTCAAAAACATCCACGAAAAGCTTAATGAGATGGTGGAGGAACACAAAGAGGAACCCGCTCCCCTGACGCTGGACAAACAGGAAGTCAAGGCGCTCCTTGCAAACAGCGGCGTTGCCAACGATAAGCTGGAAGCTTTCGACCACTGCTACGATGAGACCGCCGGAGAGCGCGCCTCCCTGCTTGCCAGCAACGTGCTCAACGCCCGTTCCTTTGAAGTGAAAACGCCCGATGTAGTCATAAAAGTCAATCCCCAGCGGACGGACCTGATCGAAACGCGCAGCATCAACGGACGGGAATGCCTGGTGATCGAACTGGACGGTGGCGTAGTGGTAAACGGCATTACCGTGCGCCCTTCTTCAAATGATCCTCAGGAGTCCTGACCACATATTCTGCGGGCAGATAGTGCATCAAAAGCTGTTCCAGCTTGTTCGGCTCAATCGGCTTTGACAGGAAATTGTCAAAGCCGGCCTTCAGGTAAAGCTGCTTCGCTCCGGACACCGCGTTTGCCGTCAGGGCGATCACCGGCACATTTTTACAGAGATTTTCCTCCATTGCCTTCATGCGGCGCAGCGTCTGCACGCCGTCCATTTCCGGCATTCTGTGATCCAGAAAGATAATATCAAAACGTTCCCTCTGCACCAGTTCCAGACACTCTGCCCCGGAATCCGCTTCCGTCACCTGCACTTCCGTCTGTTTTAACAGGCGGCTGAACACTTTGAGATTAAAAGTATTATCATCCACCACCAGCACTTTCGCCTGGGGCGCTTTGAATAATTCTTTATAGCTGTATTCGCGGCTGGATTTTCTGACGCGCTCCTGGAAATCCCCGATCGCCTCCGAGTTTAGGATCTCCTGTACCAGGTCAAAGGAAAACGTGGTGCCGGACCCGTAGACGCTCTCCACCCTGATCTTGGATCCCATCATCTCCAGCAGGCTGGCCACAATGGTCATACCCAGACCCGTACCCTCGATATTCCGGTTCCTGATCTCCTCAATCCGCTCAAACGCCTCGCATAATTTGGAAAGATCTTCCTTCTTGATGCCGATGCCTGTGTCGGCAACCTCATAGTGCATCAGGACCGTACTGCCCTGAAGCGTACCTCCTACCAAAAGCCTCACCGTGCCTTCTGGGGTGTATTTGACCGCATTGGTCAGCAGATTGATCAAAATCTGCTTGATCCTCACATCGTCCCCGTACAGCTTGTTCGGCAGATTTTCATCCACCATTACTTCCAGCAGCAGGCCTTTTTCTTCCGCGCGGATAGCGATCATATTGACCAGATCATTCAGCATACTGTCCAATTCATACTCCGCGGGAAGAATCTCCATCTTTCCCGACTCGATCTTGGAAGAATCCAGGATATCGTTGATGATACTAAGCAACGACTTAGCGGAAGCCCTGACGTTCATGGCGTATTCCCTGATCTCGGGTTCCGTGCTCTCCCGCAGGATCATCTCGTTCATTCCCATCACGGCATTGATGGGCGTGCGGATCTCATGGGACATGCGGGCAAGGAAATCGGATTTTGCCCGGTTAGCCTGTTCCGCGATACTCTTCTGCTTTTCCAGGTTCTTGATGTAGTGATAGCTTTCCGTGATATTGTTAATGACATAAACCTTCGCGTAAATATCCTGGTTCTTCTTCAGTTCCTTCTCCGTAACCTCGTAGATCCAGCCGTCCTTCTCCAGCTTGCTGCCGGTTTCATACAAACGTTTCACCTCATTCAGCGCCGGCCGGTAACTGATCTCCCTGATATCGGGAAAAAGCCGTCCGGCTTCGGTATTGTAGTAAATCAGATTGCCCTCCTGATCCATGATGATCAGTCCGGCACCATAATTTTCCACAAGAGTATCCTTTGCCACGGACAGCGTATCCAGAATGCCGCACCGGACCAGAAGCACCATCATCAGAGAGGTGGAGATCACATACGCGGGCACTGTGGAATCATACCCTTTCGTTTTTCCTGTCAGGAAGACGAGAAAACCTGTCAGCGACACTATGGCAATGGCCGCAAGAAGCAGCGCCCGCTTGCGCTCAATCTTTGATTCCGACCGCTTCAGGTGTCCTATGCTGACCGTCAGCATCACCAGCAGATAGATCACTAACAGCACGGAATACATGATATAATAGGGGCCGTGGCCAAATTTCAGATGAGGGAAGAATCCGTCTTCCACAAAATCTATGCTGGAATAGAACAATTTCTGGCGTCCGCAGGTCAGCACCAGAAACGTTGCGGTCAGATGCAGAACAGCGAGCGCCCTGATCAGGATGGGCGACACCTTGATCTTCCAGAATTCCAACACGAACAAAAGCGTGCCGAAAGCGATATACGGCTTGCCGAAATAAATAAACTTTACGGCGGTTAAAGCCTCCTGACGGGTCGATGCCTTCAGTTCAAAAAGATAACCTACGAAATTGATCAGGGTGCCTCCCAGCGTCAGGATCAGCGTGACCTGCAGCCTGGACGCTTTCTGGCTGAACACAAAGGTCAGCTCAACCAATAATATAAGAAGGCCAATATATTGTATACCTAAAAACAGCGAATACATGAGATATCCTCCGCATAAACCGATCTGGTCAATATTTCTCTTTTGTCAAAAGGACTGTATCGTACATGATCATCCCGTTGACAACGCGTAATTCCACAATATTCTCCCCCTGGCGCAGACATTCCGGAGCTAACGTCATTTTCAGACAGTGATACCTGCCGCTCAAAGTAGCGCTGCGGTAAATGGCGCCATCGTTTCCCAGCACCGCTTCCCTCAGCGTAAAACCGTTGCAGCAGACCGTCAGGCAGGGCAGCCCCCTATCGTCCGTACCGCCCCTGCTTGCTCCCGCGATGGCCACGGTCAGCACACAGTCCCCCTCCGGCACATCATCCAGTTTAAAATGTATAAACCAGCTTCCCTTACGGGTCTGGGCATAATACCAGTCCCGTTCCTCGCTGCTTTCTCCGATGTAAAAATGAACCGTCTCAGGCACCATCGTCATCCACTTATAGTTCCGCAGCTCTCCCGAATAACGGTACCCTTTGCAGGTTCTCGTGGCTTTGCCGATCTGCCAGAGCACTTCCTCATCGGGAATCTCCCAGACCAGTTCCCCGATCTTTTGTTCCCTTTCCCTGACCACGATACCGTCCGCCCGCAGCTGGTGCGTATTGCTCCCCCCTGTCTGGTAAGCGAACAGGGAATAGGTATCGAACCGGACATTCGGTATGACAAAACATCCGTTCTCATCTGTCTGCGTCCAGTAGAGATATCCGGCGGACTGCAGTTCCACCGGCAGCTCTCCCCTGCCCAGGATCACCGTAGCCTGCCTGCAGGGCGTTTTATCCCCGAAGAGAAGCCTGCCGGAAACGTGGCTTCTCGTAAGCGGGTACAGATCGTCCCTCACCCAGCCGTAAGGCCACTTCTCCCGCTCCTCTTTAGCCTGCCGCAGGGCGTCTTTGATCAGTTCCTCCTCTGTTTCCCCTTCGTTAAAATACTGATAGAAAGGGCCGTAAAACTTCTTCCAACCGATGGGGACATGAAGATTCCCCGTCCCGAAATGGGAACCCGTAAAATAATTCAGTACGATCCCGTCATAATGCACCAAAAGTTCCTGCTTCATAGGTCCCGAGGGATAATATTCCGCCGATGCGGGTATGACAAAAAATCCCTGTCCATGCCCGTACTGTCCCCACACGGGATTTTCGGAAAAATAACCGGCGTAATCATATTTGGAATAGACCGGGCCGTTGGTATACTTTTCCCCGTCCGGCAGCCGGTATGTCTCATCCTGCAGCTTTTCAAACTGTTCCATATACTGATGGGCGGGCTGCAGCCCCCTGCGTTCCCCGTTGTACGCATGGTCATAGATCCTGCCGCCGCAGCGGTACACAATCCTGAACTCAGACAGCTCAAAGGGCGTATCCGTGTTGTTCGCCCCGATAACATAGGAATAATAACCGCTTTCTCCCTGAAACAATACGATATGATATTCCACCGCCAGGTATCCCGAATGATCCACATAGGCGATATGGGCCGCCCGTCCGCTGTTCTCGATCACTTGTAATCTGGGCGAAGAACATCTGCGGAAAGCGCCTTCCGCGTGATAGTCCACATAAAACGCGCTCTTTTTTCCGGTATCCGATCTGTCCGGCAGATTACGGACCAGTTCTTTTCCATTTCGGCTAAGAAGTCCCAGCGTTCCATCGTCTTTCCACTGCATCATAAGGATGCCGTTGGAGATACAGCACTCGTTTCCTGATATCTTTAATGTAACCGGTTCCATTGACAGGCACCTCCCCTGAAACGGTCCCCCTCCCGTTATCCGGCGTTTGATCTTTCATGCGTTCCATTATTTCACGGCACAGATCCGCATCCGCATCCGCATCCGCATCCGCATCCGCATCCGCATAATGATTGTATCGCACTTTATCCATTTATTCAATTATCAATATTTACTGATTTGTGTCTTTTTTATTTTACTATATCATACTGTTTTTTATCGCAACAAATCCCATATTGTCATCTCATCAGCTCTAACCTTTGAAATTCTTCGATATTCATATAATGCATTCACTAAAACCTGTATATCCGAAAAATATTCTGTTACGAAATCATAACTCTTTACATTATTAAACTTTAGTATTGACTTACAATAAATGCTGGGCTTCAATCTTGGATTTTTTCTTGCTTCTCTTTCGTAATCTTTATACTTTTTCTCATTGCAAATAATAAGTTTTTCAATTTCCGGCGCCGTTATCACATTTTTCACATCTACTTTTTGCTGATATGCCTTACTTAAATTAAATTTCTCACTACGCGAATCCAAGACACGATAAATAGTAATTTTATCCGTAAAGCCTTTTCTTAAGTATCTTTCTTCAAATTCCTTACCGCTTCTGCACCTTAAGACTTCTTCCTCTATCAATTCTTTTCGTTCAAAAATCAATTTGTTATGATCAAGCAGCAAATCGAATATTGCTCTTTCTGCACCACCTTCGCAAATACAGGCAATATATCTTCCCATACCAGATTCCCCTTACTTTACACTAATCAGTACTTTTTTCAGCGCCATGTATGCTTCATATGCCGGTACAGTGCCCCCAAGGTAATCACTATCATATACTTCACTTTTTTTGATATCATTTCTTTTCAGGATATTTGACAAATTCTCTGCACCAATCCCCCCGTTGTTTCTAACAATATAAATGCTGTCATTTCTATCGAATTCGTCTAATAATTCTGAATAATGCGTTGAAAACAGAATCGTTGCTCCATTCTTATTCACCTTTTTATCCATGAAAAACCGAATTAATGTAGCTACAATTTCTCTATTAAAATGATTCTCGATTTCATCAATAATAAGATATCCTCCCTCAATAAACGCAAATATCGCACCCATAAATACGCCTAAACCTTTTATCGTTCCTGACGAAAGATAATTTCCCAAAATTCCCGGACTATTAATAACTATTTCTTCTTTTCCGTAAAACTTCAATCGAATATCAACTTTCTTTTCCTTCAAACTGCATTCAAGATATTCTATACCAGGATCCAGAAAAGTTAAAAGTTCTTTCGGGAATCTCCCAAGAACATTCAAAATATTATAATCTGTCCACTCCAACATATCGCAGATAAAAATACTCATATTTTTTTTCTTATTTTCCGCAACCATTATACTAACATCATCCATTAAATATTGCTCATTACTATCCCTTTTTACCCTTAAATCAGAGTCAGCAAAATCAAACATATTCTTCTTTGTTTTTATTTTACTAATTTCTTTTGACCATAATTTTTCATCTCGAATAATCAGCTTTTCACTACCATCTGTGCCATTTACTTCTTTTTCAATGAAAGTCTCTAACTTATTTACATATGTCCCGTCAAAGAAAAAAGATGTAATAATAACCTGCTGTTTATCATCAAGGTCATCCATAATTGTTTTTGATTGAATATTGTTAATTGACTCATTATTCAACATTTTCATAATAAACGAGACAGCTTTCAATATTGTTGTTTTTCCAGCTGCATTTATACCAACAAATGAAATCGCTTTATTTATATATATATTTGAAAACACATTGCAAAGCCGTTCTTTATCATCATCTTCAACTCTTTGCTGCGCTACAAAATCAATATCCAAGATATCCTTAAAATGCGGCAAACCTTTTACTGTTAATTTTAAAAGTTTCATAGCGGCCTCCATTTTTATTTACGTATATTGTGTTTTTATTTTATATTATACCAATCCCTCAAAATGTATTCAATATTTATTTACGTTTTTTCTGTTTTTATTCTATATACGTCCGCAAGGCATCTCAAATATGTCTCCTGCTTATCATCAATACCTGAACCACTCACTTGAAAACTTACATTTACAATATAATCACTTATTCTAAGGAAACACTGATTAAATCAGTATTTCAACTACCTTTTCGCCGCCATATATAGTAAAATGTAAGTATTACAAAT
>CANREV010000020.1 GCA_947629645.1 uncultured Acetatifactor sp.
AAAAAAGTCCTGGAGGCCGCTGTCAGAGCGGGGTTCAGGACTTTTTTCTTTAAAACACTGTCAAACTCGGGATTATAACCTATCCCTGTCAACTTTTCCACTGAAAAATGAAAGGAATCAATACACTTCTTTCGGTTCTTCCTCATTGATATCCGCCTTAGGCTTTTTTAGGCCCTCTATAACAATCCCGTTCTTCTCCGCATAGTCCCAGAGCGCGGCATGAATAGCCTCCTCCGCCAGAAGGGAACAGTGAACCTTTACGGGAGGCAGACCATCCAGGGCCTCCATCACCGCTTTGTTGGTCACCTCAAGCGCTTCCTGAATCGTCTTCCCCTTTACTAATTCCGTAGCCATGGAACTGGTGGCAACCGCAGCGCCGCAGCCGAAAGTCTTAAACTTAGCCTCCCGGATCACGCCGTTTTCATCGATATCCAGAAACATTCTCATGATATCTCCGCACTTTGCATTTCCCACAGTGCCAACACCGCTGGCATTCTCTATCTCACCCACATTTCTGGGATTCTGAAAATGATCCATCACTTTTTCACTATACATAACTGTCTCCTTCCACGCTATTATTTTCCTTTTTTCACAAAATCCTCATAGAGAGGCGACATATCACGCAGCCTTGCCACGATCTTTTTTAATTCTTCCACTACCGTATCCGCTTCCTCTATAGTGTTTTCCTCAGAGAGCGACAATCTCAGGGACCCATGCGCTTCCTCGTGTTTTAACCCGATAGCCAGAAGTACATGGGAGGGATCCAGCGATCCGGAAGTGCACGCCGAGCCGCTGGAGCCACAAATGCCCTTCATATCCAGCATGATCAGCATGGACTCTCCCTCAATGAATAAAAATGAGAAATTGACGTTTCCCGGCAAGCGCTTCGTTCTGTGCCCATTCAGGCGGCAGTATGGAATCTCCGCCTCGATACGTCCGATCAGATGATCTCTGACTTTCGTCTCTTTTTCCATCCGCTCGTTCATAGTCTTTGCAGCCCGCGCTGCCGCCGCGCCCAGGCCTACGATGCCCGGTACATTTTCCGTGCCGGCCCTGCGGTTTCTCTCCTGCGCCCCGCCGTGGATAAAGGAAGCGATCTTTACGCCTGTGCGGATATACAAAAATCCGGTTCCCTTGGGGCCGTTGAATTTGTGACCGCTGGCGCTTAACATATCAATGTGAAGCTCATCCACATTGATAGGGATCTGGCCAAACGCCTGCACAGCATCCGTGTGAAAAAGAATATCATGTTCTTTGGCGATGGCGCCGATTTCCGCTATCGGTTCTATCGTCCCGATCTCATTGTTGGCAAACATGATGCTGATCAGGATAGTGTCCGGTCTGATCGCCGCCTTTAGCTCCTCCAATTTTACCAGGCCGTCCTGATCCACATCAAGGTATGTCACTTCAAACCCCTGCTTCTCCAGATATTTGCAGGTGTGCAGAATGGCGTGGTGCTCTATCCTAGATGTGATGATATGTTTTCCTTTTCCCCGATACGCCTCCGCTGTCGCTTTTAACGCCCAGTTATCAGCCTCGGAACCGCCTGCGGTAAAATAGATCTCCTCAGGCTTTGCGCCTAAGATATCCGCGATTGTCCTGCGCGACTCGTTGATGGCCTTCTTGCTGGCAGACCCCAACGAATAGATCGTGCTGGCATTGCCGTAATTTTCCGTAAAGTAGGGCAGCATCGCTTCCACTACCTCCGGCGCAGTCTTCGTTGTAGCCGCATTATCCATATATATCATTGTTTTGTCCTCCCTATTCCATATCTATTTACTAGGAATTACATTGTTTTAATCATAGCACCGCTGCATTGTTCTGTCAACTGTGTAAAAAGAATATAATGATGAAAAAACATTGACAGGTGTATCATGAAAAAAAGCTACCGTCATCCACTGATCATGGGGACGCTGATCCTGACGGCCACAGGCGTGGTAAGCCGCATCATAGGATTTTTTTACCGCATCTATCTCTCACGACTTTTCGGGGAGGAAGGCATGGGAATCTATCAGCTGTTAAACCCCGTGCTCTCCCTTTCCTTTTCCCTGACAGCCGCGGGCTACCAGACAGCCATCTCAAAATTGGTGGCGGAGCGCGCCGCCACCGACCGCTCTCACTCTTTCCAGCCGCTTTATGCAGGACTGAGTATATCCCTCCCCCTGTCTTTCCTTTGCAACGGGATCCTGTACTTTTATTCAGACTTTATCGCCGGCAGACTGTTAGGGGAACCCAGAACGGCTATTATGATCCGGATTCTGTCCTTTTCCATTCCGCTCAGCGCCGTCCACTCCTGCATCAACGGCTATTTCTACGGGGTCAGGAAGGCGGGGCTTCCCTCCGCCGCCCAGCTGGTAGAGCAGATTGTCCGCGTGGCCAGCGTCTATCTGTTTTCCGCCTATTGCTTTTCCATTGGAAGAGAGCCCGCCATCGGCGTGGCCGTTCTGGGACTGACCGTGGGAGAATTTTTCTCCATGCTGGTCACCATAGCGGCCATCTGGCTCTGCCTGCGCCGTGAAACCGCCGCGTTACATAATCCGCATGCCTTTACATGTCCTCCCGTATATGGCCCTCTCATGCAAATGGCCCTGCCGCTGACGGCAAACCGCATCGTACTGAACCTGCTGCAGAGCGTGGAATCTGTGTCCATTCCCGCAAAGCTGCGCCTGTATGGCTACGACAACGCAACTGCCTTAAGCATTTACGGAGTTCTCACGGGCATGGCCATGCCTTTGATCTTTTTCCCCAATGCTCTGACCGGATCCATCTCAGTGCTGCTGCTTCCCATCATTTCGGAAAGTTATGCTCTGGGAGATCTGAAAACAGTCCGTACCTCCTCCCTGCGCACCATAAAGTATTGCATGCTGATGGGTATTACATGCATGACCGGATTCCTTCTCTTTGGAAAATGGGCGGGAGAATTTCTCTTTCACAGCGCTTTGGCAGGGCACTTTATCACCACGCTGGGACTCATATGCCCTTTCCTCTATCTGGATACCACACTGTCCAGCATTCTGCAGGGACTGGGTATGGCAGGACGCATCTTTGTGATGAACGTGATCAGCCTGATGGTCCGCCTTGGTTTCGTATTTTCAGCGGTTCCATCTTACGGCATCACCGGTTATCTCTGGGGGATACTTGCCAGCCAGCTGGTACAGACACTTCTCTATCTGCTTTGCCTTCGCCAGTTCTTACAACGCTCTATGCCGGACAAAAAGGGAGAAGGACGATAACATCCCTCTCCCCTCGCTCTCTTTTAAATGCAATGCGCACGTCTGCTTTGCCCCCGTTCTCCATGACAGCCCACCGTTAGACCGCTTACACGCACGCGTTTAAGGATATCACTTTTAACCGTGCGTTTCGCAGTTATTCCAACATTTTTTTCAATTCGTCCATAAATGTGTTGACGTCTTTAAATTCTCTGTAAACTGACGCGAAACGCACATATGCCACCGCGTCCAGCTCTTTCAGCTTGTTCATCAGGAGCTCGCCGATCACCTGACTGGAAATCTCTTTCTCCTCCCGACTGGTGATCTCATTTTCCACTTCATCCACCAGACCGGTGATCTGCTGGGCGCTGACAGGCCGCTTATGACAGGCCCTGAGCACGCCCGCCTCAATCTTGGAGCGGTCGTAAGTCTCCCTGTTGTTATCCTTTTTGATAATGATTAACGGAATCGTTTCGATCTTCTCATAGGTAGTAAAACGTTTGCCGCACTCATCGCACACGCGGCGGCGGCGGATCGCGTTATTATCCTCTGCCGGTCTGGAGTCGATTACTCTCGTATTTTCGTGGCTGCAGAAAGGACATTTCATTGTATTTTTCCTCCATCAGGCATACTTATATTTATTCTTAATTTAACATTTTTAACATCTGATGTCAACCAGAATAATATCCGGCCCGATCTGACAAATGTCTTTAAAAGGGATCACGATATCCGGCTCGCAATTTAAAAAACCAAGGATCTTATTTCCGCATGGGATCATGACTTTTTTAATGCATCCCGTGCACTGATCAAATTCCAGATCCGATATCTTTCCTAACTTTTTGCAGTCCTTTACATTGATGACATCCTTGCATTTTAATTCAGAATACAACATGATGATTCCTCTTTTTTTTGTTGTTCCCAATATATGCCTATTTTGCATCTCCTAGAATACAAATTCTTCCCTCTGTAAATACTGATATCAGTTTCAAAAAAACCACAGGACGGCTCCCAAAGGCAGCCGCCAGAATATACAGGCAGGACAGGAAAACTGTCCGGAAAAGCAATCGCACAGGAGGCAAATCATGGCACTGGGAAAAGTAGAAATCTGCGGTGTGAATACCGCCAAACTCCCCTTATTGAAAGCGGCAGAAAAAGAGGCGCTCTTCCGCCAGATCGAGGCGGGCGACAAAGAAGCGAGAGAAACCTATATAGAAGGGAATCTCCGTCTGGTCCTCAGCGTGATCAAACGTTTCTCGTCCAGCAATGAAAATGTGGACGATCTTTTCCAGATCGGCTGCATCGGCCTGATCAAGGCCATCGACAACTTCGACTCCTCGCTGAATGTCAAATTCAGCACTTACGCCGTGCCAATGATCATCGGGGAGATCCGCCGCTTCCTCCGGGACAACAGCAGCATCCGGGTATCCCGCTCCTTAAAAGATACCGCTTACAAAGCCATCTACACGAAAGAAGCTCTGACGCGCCGCAATTTAAAGGAACCCTCCATCGAAGAGATCGCCGCGGAGGTCGGTATCTCCAAAGAAGATATTGTCTACGCGCTGGACGCCATCCAGAATCCCATGAGCCTCTATGAGCCCATTTTCACAGACGGCGGCGACACGCTGTATGTGATGGACCAGATCAGCGATAAGAAAAATAAGGAAGAGACCTGGATCGAAAATCTTTCCCTCAGCGAAGCCATGAAAAAACTCAATCCCAGAGAGCACGAAATCATCTCCCTGCGCTTCTTTGAAGGCAAGACCCAGATGGAAGTGGCTGAGACTATCGGAATTTCCCAGGCGCAGGTTTCCCGCCTGGAAAAGAATGCGCTGCGGACCATGCGGACGTATCTGACAGCTTAGAAACATGATCTATTCTGACGCGACCTCAGATTCATCTGCATGACCTGACTGCCGGTAGATACGGCAGATACATATACATCGTCCATTCGCCGCCAGATTGACCGACTACCGGCACATCATACCGAAAGATTTTATTTTGCAAAGTTCAAATTTCATTCTCTATAGAAATGCGTTGATTGGTGATGTTGGCAAACCGCACTATGATATCATTGGAGGTTTTTTACACTGGTTGTAAATTTGCCAACTCTTCTACTACCTCCAGCGGCAATTCTGTATCTTCTGCGATCTCCGCCAGCGTGAGTTTCCCTCTGGCAATTAATCTTTTAGCATTTCCTTTTCTAACCTCAAAAGCCTTTTCTTCAGCTACACCCATAGCCCAATCTTCTACAGCCTTACACATAATCTTTCTGCCTCCTTCCGTCTCCTTGAAATGCCTTACCTGTTCTGCCAACAAAGGATAGAACATATCCACTGAACTTACACACCGAAAATCATGCATTAATCTGCCTACAGGATCATTATCATCCTTGTAACTCCCATTTACATATAAAATATGGGAGCCATCCCCAAACATTTTTCCTGTTTCCTGAATTGTCCTCTCTATATGGTAAAGGGGAAGTCCTGCGCCCATCACATCATTTTCTGAAATAAATATCACATAAGAATCCCTAATCTCTTTAAAATCCTGCCCGGCTTTCAACATTCTGGAATCAACCATACTGCTATGAAACCTGGCACGATGCACATCCGCCCCGGCATCAACCCGTTGAACTTCAACATCGTACTCCCGCTTATTTTCATCTATCGCATGAATATCAATTGTAATGCTTCTACCCGTTGGCATAGAGCTCTTGTACTCCCTCTGCGCAACTACCTCCAATACCTTTAAGTCGTCTCTTTTCAACAAAATATTTAAAATCAACTCTGTTGCCAGTATATTCTTATCAAATACCAAAGTCATCAAGTTGTCATCAAACAGGCGCATTTCTGAAATCATTCTTAATATTTCTTGATTCTGTGCGTTGTTATCTGCTGTTTCTGCCAAAAATGCCACCACCTTTCTGACACATTTATTTAAATACATTATAACCACTTTTTTGTATATGCGCAACGTACATTCCTGCATAGTTATAAGAAGATCAGAAGCTGCATAGTCTGACACTAATAATATAACAAAATTCACCTTAGAGAAATCAGCACAACATAAAAAGCCAAGGCAAAACCTTGACTTTTTATATTATGAAATTCATGCCCATTTCCTTGTACGCACTTTAATATTTCTCATCCATTCTTCTCTTTACACTGGCTTCACATATCTCCCTGTTTTCCTCGCCTCCAAGCAACAACTCGATTGCTTTCAAAGTCGCCTGTTTCCTGGTCATTCGTGTCTCTTCCCCGACTTTTCACCTTAGTACATTCATTCCGATGATGTTCACCTGGGACAAGGCTGGTACTTCAGAATAAACCTGTCTAAACATGATATCCGACAAACATACAGAAAATTACCAGATGCGGACATATCATCCATTATTATACAACCACTTCCTCACACTCCAAATATTTTAAGACCTTCTCCGCACCCGCTCTTGTTATTGCCACAATTTCAGCCGGGGTCATTCCTGCATAGCGTTCCGCATTATAACTGCGAATCTTTCTAATATCATCAATATCAAATCTTTCACTGATCTCCAATTTTTTACTCATCATCGTAATCCTCCTCTAATAATGCTGACAGTGGATAAACATTCCATGAAGCGCATTCGGTTATTTTTACTCATATATTTGCAGCGGCCTCTTCAGTCATTCCTCACTGAATAACTGCATCTGCTCAATTTTAGTCAATACGTTGAAGAAGTGTGTTTCCTTTATCTTTGTATATCCCATCCCCATTGCAAGACACGCTGACACATGATCTGGCGACATCAGTCCCCATGATTATCGGGGAAAACCGCCGGATGCCATCCAGAATCCCATAAACCTCCATGAGCCCATCTTCAGAGACGCGGTGACACGTTGTATGTGAAGGACCAGATCAGCGATAAAATCAGTAACTTTAAAAGTAAAAAATATGCTTTGAGGGGGTATATCAGTCCCATTCTCTTTAACAAGCCAATGTACCGCATCCTTTCTTGGTCTTACGGAGAGTGATACCAAAATAAATACCACACAAAATAATCTGCATCACGGTGGATGCCGGCGTGGCAAGCCCGATATGAAACAGAGATACCTTGGCCTGCCGGCTCATAATCCATGAAACCGGAAGCCGTACTCCGAAAGCGCCGATGATGCCTTGAAGCATCACAAAGGTTGTACTGCTGCACCCGTTAAAATACCCAACGAAGCAGAACAGGAACGATGTCAGCAGACAATCAATGGCATATGCTTTCAGATAGTCCGCCGCCGCCATAATAATTTCCGCGTCTTTGGCAAAGATTCTTGCCAGTAAATCGCCATGAAAAAAGGTGAAATATCCCATTACAACACCCACAGCCAAAGAAGAAGCAATACCGCACCATAGAGCTTTTCTGGCCCGGTCCGGTTTTCCCGCGCCAATATTCTGCGCTACAAAAGCAGACATGGATTGCATATAGGCCGAGGGAACCAGCATCAGAAAGCCGCACATCTTCTCCGCAACCCCTACGCCTGCTGATTCTGTCAGGCCCAGACTATTTACAATCGCAAGGATCGCAAGAAAAGAGATACTTACCAGCAGATCCTGAAGAGCGATAGGTATTCCAAGTTTCAGAATCTCTTTGATATAAACGCCTTTTAAGCGAATGCTTTTTACAGAGAATGCAAACGGTAATTCCCTTTTCCGGATGATAACAAGAGACAACGCTACACTTACCGCCTGTGCAAATACCGTGGCAACGGCCGTTCCTGCTGCACCCATCTGAAAGACAGCAACAAAAAGCAAATCACCGATAATGTTCAAAACACAAGCGATAGCAACCGTTACGAGCGGTATTTTGGAATCGCCGATTCCCCTGAAAATACTGCCCACCAGGTTATAAGCAATAATAAATACCGCTCCCGCAGAACATATGATAATGTAGGCAACCGTCTCATCAAAGGCTTTCTCCGGGGCATGCATCACCTCGGCAAGTATTGGCGCCGCCAATATCATTACAACAGTAAGTACTACAGCAAGCGCTCCAAACAACCCGATACCGCTGCCGATGATCCTGCCTGCCTCTTCTTTTTGTCCTGCGCCGATTTTCATACCGACAAAGACTGTCAATCCCATAGCAAGTCCTGTAATTATACTCGTAATCGTCTGCATGACCTGACTGCCGGTAGATACGGCAGATACATATACATCGGCCATTTCGCCGCCAAATTGACCGACTACCAGCAAATCAACCGCACCGTACATAGTCTGTAAAAACAATGCCAGAAGCACTGGCAGAGCAAAACGTACTAATGGAGAAAAAATCCGTCCTTCCGTAAAATTCTGTGCCTGTTTCATTGAATTTTGTTCCTCCTTTGCCAAGTGATTTTTATAACAAAAAATGCCGGATAAAGTGACAGGTATTTCAACCTGTAGCCTTATCCGGCATAACATTTCCCACGAATGTTCCGCCCTCCGTACTAAAGATAATTATAACATGAGTATTACAAAACTACAAGCACATAATTATCTTAAATCAGCTTCCGGCAAGGCAAAGCATTATTCATCAACAGCTATTTATCTTTCTGTATGCTATACTATTTTCGTCCTGACACCGCCAATAATTTACAACTTTATACGCTTATGCGCAGGATAGACAGGACATAAAATGCGACCTGAAAATAATAACCACCGACTGAGCCGGTGGTTATTATTTGTATTATTTTACACGTACTTTCTGACCCGCATAGATATATTTCTGCTTTGCGATCTCAGGATTCAGATTCAGCACCGTCTTTAAGGACACGCCGTTTCTGCGGGCTATCTTATACAGACAATCGCCCTTCTGCACCACAGCAAAGACTCCCCCGGCCTCTCCGTTTACCAGACCTGCCACGGCGCGGCCCACAACGATGACCTGACCGGGATAAATAAGGTTCGGATTCTTGATCTGTGGATTCCATGACAGCAGCTGGGACAGCGTGATCCCAAACCTTACGGCAATAGCGCTCAAAGTATCTCCCTTTACCACAGTGTACTGAGCATCGGCTGTCGTGGAAGCCGCGTTCAGGGAAGCGGCACCGCTGTTGTCGTCACTGTCATCATCACCGCTATCATCACTGTCCGCATCGTCATCCAAAGCATAACCCACAACATAGTTCTGCGCCGCACGCTTTAAGGTGTCCGCGTCCGTTCTGAACTCAATACCCAGCGTGTGAGTACCCGTCTGCGCGGCCAGCGTCTGCGTCCTGATCGTGATTCTTGTACTGCCGGATTCCGAGGTATAATCTTCCCCTGATATCAGCTTCACGCCGTCCAGATACACATCCACAAATTCACCGTAAACACCCTGTGAAACCATAGTCTGCGCTTCCAGAGACGCCTGCTCTAAATCAATATTCTGCACGCGCTGTGAAAGCTCATAACCCTGATCCGTAGCGCCGTCCACGTTCGCGTCCGTGTTGTCCTGCACCACCAGAGT
The DNA here is from genome assembly GCA_947629645.1 of uncultured Acetatifactor sp. Lineage (GTDB taxonomy): Bacteria > Bacillota > Clostridia > Lachnospirales > Lachnospiraceae > Acetatifactor. The sequence continues at coordinate 9,664 of CANREV010000020.1, forward strand.
GTATGTCATTTCGCTGCTGCCAAAAGAACTGTAGCTGTTCGTCATGCGCACGGTAAACGTAAACTCTCCCGTTTCCCTGGGCACGCCGTAAATTTCCCCGTTGGGTTTTACGATCATACCTTCCGGCAGGGAGCCGCCATACAAATTATAGCTTACTTTATTCCAACTGTATTTATTGCTGTTTTGGATCATGGTTCCATAAGGCACATACAAAACTGCTTCTGGGATTTCCTTTGTAATGATTGTGGGATTGCCCACCGTACCGGTCAGCGTCAATACAAGCAAAGTTTTCCCAGCTGACTTAATCGTCAAAGTACCAGAAACATCTGTTCCGTCTTCCACTCCTTCTTTAGCTCTTATCCGAACCTTTGCAAGATTCCACAATTCGCCATAGTTTGCAGATTCTTTCGACCCATTATCTTCATTGGGCTGATACCCTACAAGATCTACAAACCCCAGCAAATCTTCATTGCCTTTCAACGTCCAGTATTCATCCAATTCTACCGTATTGGACACCAATTCTACGGACAATTTTTCCAAAGGTTGTGTACCCATATTAGCCAGCAGGATATCATGCACATTGTTATGGTAACTGTCAAGCATTATCTCTCTTGTGGAATAAATGATGCCGTCTTTTACTTCTGTCTTCGCATCAGGATCCGACAAACTATTAAGATATAAACTTCCTTCTCCTTCAGAAGCCCGCACTACCTGTACCCAATAATTCTTTGCATTTTGTCCGTCTTCCGCTGCCACTGTATACTGTACGACTCTTGTAAAATCATGGAAACTTTCACCGCTGACCTCGGGGCTGGAACTACCCGCAGTATAAAGTTTCGCGTTTGATGATATCGAAAAAACAGGAGCAAGATTAGCCAGCTCTTCATCCGAAACATCTGGTCCTACCAAAACAGTCAGATAATTAAATTCACCATAAGAATCATCTGTATAACTTGCCTGATAGCATGGAATATATTTTCCTTCCTTGGTCTTAAATTGATAAAAGTTGACTTGTGCACCGCTACTGACACTGCTGGTGGGCCGTTCCTGATCACCTTCTTCCGTTTTAATGCAATATTGTGCTACTACCTGATCAGTATTACTTCCATAAACAATCGTCATGTATACGCCATTACTGTAATCAGCCGCATACCCGTCTTCACCAAAAAGTTCTTCTTTGATATCAATCGCTCCGGCCGCTGCCGCTTCCTCGGCAGAACTATAAAGACCTAAATAAGCTGCCGCAACAGCATCTGATCTTTCAATACCATCTATCCTAAAATCAAATTTCTGGTAATATGTGCCATCAACCGCATAACCTTTATACAATTTATATGTTACATAGTTGCATTGACCTTCATACCGAGAAACACTGGTCTGTACCATTTCAGATGACAGGCTTCCTGATTTCCCTCTCATCTGTAACCAATCTCTGGAAAGAGAATAGCCATTTGTCGTCAAAGTGAGATAAAAAGGTAAACAACCTGTCACATTTCCCGCATCGTCAAAAGAAACCATCGTCACCCAATTATCCTTGTTTCTCTGTACTAAATATCCTGCTCCTGCCTGTGTCATATCTGCACAAAGGATTTGGCTTGTGATTTCTTTTGCAGCCATAGCCTCTTCTGCCGTAACATGATTGCCTTCATACACCCGCAAAGCATAGTTCCCTGCAAACACATCGGGATTGATTTGTAATGCAAGATATGCTTCATTGACAGCCCCTACCTCACTAGTGGCAACTGAAACATACATTCTGCGGGATTCTCTGTCATAATCAGAATAATAACTTCTGCTAGCGGAAGTGCTTTCATTGACAGACGGCAGTTCAATACGTTCCCCACGTTCATTTTGCGCATAGACTGTAGGTACAAGCCAATTCCGAGATTCCTTTGTTGTTACATTCAACCTGTATCGAACATTATCTGCATCAAGCTGATCTCCGGACCCCACGATAAATTCCCAGCTTTGAGAGGATCCATAATATGTATCTTCGCTCAAGTCGATTTTATCGCCCGACTGATTGACAGAATAATCATCTTGACTATCATAAAGTTCTTTCCATACAATCGCATTTCCATCAGCCACATTGTCCCCTAACAGTGCTTTCACCGACACCTGCGTCAGCTCCACAGGAGTGTATGCTGATAAATCAACCGGTTGTAACCTGACCTCTTTGATAGGCAATAAAGAAATTGTTGCGATTCCCAAGAAATCTTTTTCCTCAGGATAAACCACGATCGTATCCCCGCCTACTTCCAGAGACATCTGCGTCACGGCCGTACCGTCCGTCTCCGTCTCCACGCGGAAGGTATGTCCTCCCACTTCCACTGTGGAATCCGGATCCATGAACCACTCGTTGGTGACTTCCTCTCCACAGGCAAACTGCACCTCATAAGGGAAAAAGGCGTTCAGCTCCGTCTTAATCGTATAGGAACCATCCTCCGCGAAATAACCATCCGCAGAAGCGTATTCCGAGCCATCGCCTCCCGAAACATCACTTTCGGCAATACAGAAAAACCCATCACCGGTGTTATAATAGACCGCTTCTGCAGCGGCCGTTTCCTCCTCCAAACCGGTCGATGAATCTTCCTGCGCACTTGAGGGCATTGTCGGCATTGCCAGCAGGGCTGCCATCAAAAGCGCAATGCCGCCTTTTACAGGTTTCCACTTCATCATTACAAATTCTCCTTTCATATACTGCATGTCCTTAGGTCATTGAGAAAACCATTGTTTCACAAAATATAAGTATAAACTATGTTTTTATATTTTACAACTATTTTTTATTCTATAACGTAACCAAAAAAGCATATAGGTTCTGAACCGATTACGGTTCTCCTATATGCCCTTGGATTGTTACAATGATTCAGTTGATTTCTGGTCTGATACCCATTTCACTTTCAGATACTTTTTGAATCCTGTAAAACAGTCTATATGTATACCATATAAGCTTTTGTTAAAAATACAGGCGACTGGTTATTATAAACATTGTAAAGCAGGCCGCCGCTTTCCTGCGGCAGCCTGCCTGATTGCCAAGACCTGATACCAGAGAAGAAATCAGACCATTCTTTTCATGATCCGGTCCATCATCCCGAAACATTTGACTGATATTATTATTTTACACGCACTTTCTGACCCGCATAGATATATTTCTGCTTTGCGATCTCAGGATTCAGATTCAGCACCGTCTTTAAGAACACGCCGTTTCTGCGGGCTATCTTATACAGACAATCGCCCTTCTGCACCACAGCAAAGACTCCCCCAGACTCTCCGTTTACCAGACCTGCCACAGTGCGGCCCACCACGATGACCTGACCGGGATAAATAAGGTTCGGATTCTTGATCTGTGGATTCCATGACAGCAGCTGGGACAGCGCGATCCCAAACCTTACGGCAATGGCGCTCAGGGTATCTCCCTTTACCACAATATATTGAGCATTGGCATCCGCAAAAGCCGCTTTCCGTGCATCATCATCGCCACTATTGTCGTCATCATCGTTGCCAGCATCATTATACCCTACGTTCTGATCCGTATGATCGTCTACTTTGTCCTCCCAAGCGTACTCCACGACATAGTTTTGCGCAGCTCGTTTTAACACACCTGCTTCCGTTCTGAATTCAATACCCAGCGTATGTCGGCCCGTCCGCGCAGCCAGCGTCTGTGTTCTGATCGTAATCCTTGTGCTGCCTGACTCCGAGGTGTAGTCCTCCCCTTTCACCAGCTTCAAACCATCCAGATACACGTCCGTAAATTCATGATAAGCCCCCTGTGAAACTATGGTTTGTGTCTCCAATGTTGCCTGGGAAGTATCAATATCCTGTATACGTTGCAAAAGTTCGTAGCCCGGATCTGTCGCGCTGTCCACATTCTCATCCGTGTTATCTCTCACTATCATGGTGTATGTTCTATAACTGCTTTCAAAAGAACCGTGACTGTTTTCCATGCTCACAGAAAACGTAAATTCTCCTGTTTCTCTGGGCACACCATAAATCTCTCCATTAGGTTTTACAGTCATTCCTTCAGGCAAAGAACCATCTGCCAGAATATATTTTACCTCATTCTTACTGTATTTGTTATTATTTTGTATCACACTTCCATATGGCACATATAAGACTGCTTCGGGAATCTCTTCTGTGATGATTTCAGGCGCACCTACCATGCCGGTCAGTGTCAATACAAGCAACGTTTTCCCAGCCGACTTGACTGTAAGAGTACCAGAAATTTCCGTTCCATATTTTACTTCCTCTTTTGCTCTTATACGAAGCTTCGCGAGATTCCATAATTCACCATTGCGGGGCTCTGTTCCCCCATCTAATTGATATTCTGCAAGATCCACAAATCCCGACAGATCCTCATCACCCCTCAATGTCCAATAGTCATCCAGCTCTACCGTATCAGATACCAGTTCCACAGACAAGTTATCCAAAGGCTCTGTACCCATATTAGCCAGTAATATATCATGCACATCCATAGAAAAATTCAGTATCGGTTCAAAACTCAATACCACTTCCCGAGTAGAATAAATGATACCATCTTTTATCTCTGTCTTTGCATCAGGATCCGCCAGACTATTGAGATATAAACTTCCTTTTCCCTCTTTGGCGCGCACTACCTGTACCCAATAATTTTCTGAATTCTCTCCGTCCTCCGAAATGACAGTATACTGAACAGGCTTTGAAAAATCATGAAAACTTTCCCCGCTGACCTCCGGACTGGAACTACCCGCAGTGTAAAGTTTCGCATGATATCCTAAAGAAAATTCTGGAGCAAGACTGGCAAGTTCTTCATCCGTCACATTCTGATCAACCAAAAAAGTCAGAAAATTAAAATCACTGTAGGAATCATCTTTACTTTTTACTTGGTAATATGAAAGGTACTCTCCCGCATTTGTCTTAAAATTGCTAATATATAAATCTGTTTCACCAGATAAACTATTATCATCAGATTCAGTTTCCGAACTACTTTCTACATTGCTTTCCACTGTTTTAATACAATATTTAAAAACCTCTTGGTCGGGACCCACATTAAGGATCGCCGTCATGTATACACCATTGCTGTAATCATCCCCATATCCCTTTTCGGATATCACATCCGAAGTAATATCAACCGCACCGGCTTCGGCTGCTTCTTTCGCGGAATCATATAATCCCAGATAAACGGTCAGTGCATCCGGCCTGTAATTTGCATCTACATAAGGCCGAAATTTCTTATAATAAATACCGTCATCCGCATATCCCTTATACAACGTATAAGTTTGATAAATACATCCATCCACAGTGGTCGAACTTGGAAACTGTGCCACTTCTTCTCCAGCTTCCCCAATCAAGTATTCACTATCGCCTACTCTATTAAAATCATATACAAGCAAGGAACACTCAACTGGCAGGCAACCTGTTACGTTTCCATCATTGTCAAAAGAAATCATCGTGATTGCCTGGGTTGATATTACTGGGAAGTGGTAATAGGTATACAAAAAACCAGCCCCCAGTTGTGTCATATCTGTGCAAAAGATCTGGTCGGTAATCTCTTTTCCTCGACTCATTGCTTCTGACGCCGTAGTATATTTTCCTTGAAATGCTCGCAGATTGTATGTACCAGGAAATACATCAGGATTAACCTTCAACGAAACATACACTTCCTGAAATTCAGGTTCTGACCCTAATACACTGCTTCCAACATAAATAGATAGCCCTCCAACATCAATGTGTAGCCCTCGCTCTATATACCCGCTTCTGCTAAACATAGAAGAAGCAGGTGGCAGTTCAACACGTTCTCCCCATTCATTCAGCGCATAGACGGTAGGAATCAGCCAGTGAGAAGATGGCGTTGTCCGTACTGACAATCTGTATCGAGTATTATCTGCACCAAGCTGACCTCCAGTGCCTACAATTATTTCGTAACTTGTGTCAGAATTAAAAACGGCATCTTTACTTAGGTCAATTATACTGCCTGACTGGACAGAATAATCATCGTAAGAACCATTATAATCGTAATCATCATCATAATTATCATTACATAACTTCCACGCAATCATGTCTCCATCGGCGACCTTGTCTCCCAGCAGCGCCTTTACAGAAACCTGTGTCAGTTCCACGGGAGTGTATGCCGATAAATCGACAGTTCCTAAATAATCCTCTTTGATAGGCAATAAAGAAATTGTTGCGATTCCCGAGAAATTTTTTTCCTCAGGATAAACCACGATCGTATCCCCGCCTACTTCCAGGGACATCTGCGTCACGGCCGTGCCGTCTGTCTCCGTCTCCACGCGGAAGGTATGTCCTCCCACTTCCACTGTGGAATCTGGGTCCATGAACCACTCGTTGGTAACTTCATCTCCACAGGCAAACTGCACCTCATAAGGGAAAAAGGCGTTCAGCTCCGTCTTAATCGTATAGGAACCATCCTCCGCGAAATAACCATCCGCAGAAGCGTATTCCGAGCCATCGCCTCCCGAAACATCACTTTCGGCAATACAGAAAAACCCATCGCCGGTGTTATAATAGACCGCTTCTGCACCCCCCGAACCGGTTGAGGGATCTTCCTGCGCACTTGAGGGCATTGTCGGCATTGCCAACAAAGCTGCCATCAAAAGCGCAATGCCGCCTTTTACAGGTTTCCACTTCATCATTACAATTTCTCCTTTCATATACTTCTGCTTCATGGCTTTTGTTTATTTGTCCATTGCGATAGTCCAAATCCGAGTGTCGCTATCACATACTCCATGCAAATACCCTGTTTTATTTCACAGTATGAATCCATATTTTACAAAATATAAGTATAAACTATTATTTAACATTTTACAACTGTTTTTAATATTGTAGACGCACCAAAAAAGCATATAGGTTTTGAACCGATTACGGCTCTCCTATATGCCCTGGGATTGTTACAATGATTCAGTTGATTTCTGGTCTGATACCCATTTCACTTCCAGATACTTTTTAAATCCTGTAAGAAATAAAACCCTTTTCCGAAAGAAAGGTTCAGGAATTGCATCTTCAAATCCTGCTTCAAAGGCTTTCAATCATTCATCTCAGACCATTCTGGATTTTAACAAATATTTCAAAGAATCTGGTATTACACTTTTCCTTACAACATCTTCATTATCCATAAAAAAACGACCACTAAGTTCCTTTATTGCATCATCGATACTATCCACTAGCGCGCACGACTGTAACTGGCTCTTTCCAGCGTCATACTCACACTTAATGTATCTGTTGCTGCTCACTCCGTTAATAAGAGTCAGATCAAAAAGTAAGCTGGCTTTCTGCACCTGAATTTCATTTCCTATTTCTTCAAAAGAACCCAAAGGGCTCTCATATGATGTTGCAATAATAAGGAAATCATACGGTTCATTATTCAGTTTTAAAATTTTAAAATTATTCTTCATAACAAATCTCCTTGCATTACCGCTCACCCATAAACGGGGCAAAATACTCCTTCAGCATCATTTGTTCGTATTTCAGAGCCGCTTTGAATTGATTTCACATATCATCTTTCATAACTGCCAGTCAATAATATCAGGCACTCGTTAAACAGTCAATATGTATACCACATAAACTTTTGTTAAATACATGTGATCGGTTATTATTAACATTATAAAGCAGGCCGCCGCTTTCCTGCGGCAGCCTGCCTGATTGCCAAGACCTGATACCAGAGAAGAAATCAGACCGTTCTTTTCATGATCCGGTCCATCATCCCGAAACATTTGACTGATATTATTATTTTACACGTACCTTCTGACCCGCATAGATATATTTCTGCTTTGCGATCTCAGGATTCAGATTCAGCACCGTCTTTAAGGACACGCCGTTTCTGCGGGCTATCTTATACAGACAATCGCCCTTCTGCACCACAGCAAAGACTCCCCCGGCCTCTCCGTTTACCAGATCTGCCACAGTACGGCCCACCACGATGACCTGACCGGGATAAATAAGGTTCGGATTCTTGATCTGTGGATTCCATGACAACAGCTTGGACAGCGTGATCCCAAACCTTACGGCAATGGCGCTCAGAGTATCTCCCTTTACCACAATATAATAAGAATCCCCATTTACAGACAGCATATCATTTGAGATACCATCTATATCCTCATTTTCTGTTATATCAATTTCATCGGTTGCATTGCTACTGTCTGCTACGTTCTTATCTTCATAACTCGTATCACCCGCATCATAAACGTAATAGTTTTGGACTGCACGTTTTAAACTATTATCAACTGTCGTCCTAAATTCTATCACAATGGTGTGCTGGCCGGGCTGGTTAAAACGAGCGAATGTCTCGCTCCTGATTGTTACTCTTGTGCTGCCTGCCTCAGATATGTAATCTCGTTCTGCTGCCAGCCTGACTCCATCAATATAAACATCCTGAAATTCATTGTATTCTCCAACAGACACAATTGTCTGGTCAGAAATCGAATCTGCACTGAAATCAGGTACACGTTGTATAATTTCATATCCGGCATCCGTACAAGATTCCGCATTTACGCTTATATTATCTAATACTTTTAAAGCATATGTTTTTTGTTGCCCCCCATAATCCACAGTAAATGTAAATTCTCCCGTTTCTTTGGAAATCCCATAAATTTTACCGCTTAGATCCATATTTAGTCCTGTCGGCAGATTCCCTGTAATCACGTTGTAAACTTCTTTTTCCATTCCATTTCTTACTTTTATCACCGAACAGTCATATTCATAGGGAACATATAAAACAGCATCCGGAATTTTTTCTAAAACATTACTTTCTTTTTCACTATTCTCTGGTAATTCTCCGCAGACCGGTGTTGAGTATTCAGCTTCCATCCCGTTATAAGACGACACATACTCACCTTCAACTGCAATAAGTCCCCGCACTTTGTACCAATATTTATGTCCTTTCTCTATATCACGATCTACATAAATCATCGAAGTATTTTGATCTTTTAATCCATCTACCGTTCCAGAATAAATTACAGTATATTCACCTGTTTCTGATGTACTCCGGCTGATCTCATATCCTGGGCTCGGACTTTGATTCGACCACAAAATTTCCAACGCATCGTTGTCAGGATCTGCCTGAACCGTAATATTCTCTATTGGCGGCTTTACATTTAAGACGATCTTTGCAGTAATAGGTTCAGGGTTGATACCATATAATGAACATGTTAAAAGATAACTTCCTACTGAAACATTCACAGTCAGGTCATCATTTACAGATCTAAGCGTTCCAGACTCTCCCATATTATTTTCTATTGTCCCAACAATCAGGGCGCCAGCCTGTTCTTTATCGCTGCCTCCGGTAATTTTAACAGGTATCTTATATGATTCAGTCGGGTATGTTTCTAAAAATTCTTTGTCACTATCATAACATAATTGAATATCATTAGAACTTTTATAATAATTTATCGAGTCTTTTGATATCCTTATCACAGGACGTATACCCATACTCCATGTATTGTAGACATGGGAATAATTACCTACAATTCCCTCACTCCCCACCACAGCCGGACGAAGCATACCATAATTTAAATTATTGGGAGTTCTTGTCCAATAAGCACAGGTGTATTCGTCATAATTGTAAGCATTCGCATTGCCAACAAAACCGCTCATAGGTGTTGTAATTTCCGGCACCCTGAAGGAATAGTAATGTGCTCTCCGATTGCTCTGTTCCGGAAACCAGTTTTCAATTTCCTCAATGGACGGAACATATATTCTGTCATATGTTTCACTAACCGGAACAAAGGATTGACCTACTGCTGTATTTGTAACCGTGGAAACTAAAATATCATTTTTTTCCTCTTCCGTAAAATATTTATCCAAAAAAGTATCACTATTGAGATATTCACGAAGATCACTATGTTCCCATGTCATTAAACTGGTATCAGATACTTCCTTGTCCCATCTACAACTTTCTAATATATAATCCTGCAGCAGTAATAAGGTATCCCCCTCATCAGCCAATACACGCCATCTTAATGGCATACATTGATATACAGAACCTTTCGAATCAATCCAAAAGCGATGACCGTCTAGCACACAATATCTGCTTCTTTCCCCATTTAATTGATTTACAATATTCTCACTTAACACCTTCTTATATACTATTGATCCAAAATATATACAATCACCAAATTGAAAAGTTCCATTTAAGTCATAGGTGGATAAAGCATATGGCTCAGAAGCCGCCTGATAATCAGCTGTACTGATATAAAATATATGGCCGCCAATTTCTACACTGTCATTAATCGAAGTAAAATTGTATGTTGCTTCCCCCCCCCCAAGAAAAAGCGAACTTCATATGGAAGTGAGAAAGAATTTTCCGGTATGTGGATGGTATAACTTCCGTCTGAATCAAAATAATCATCCGCAATGTCATTTCCTGTTACATCTTTCGTTGCGATACGCATATTGCCATTCCCAGCGTCAATAGTGACCTCCGCAATTGAACTTAAATTAGTTTCCAAATCAAATACTTCATCAGCTCTCACAGGCAAAACCGGCATGATCATTAACATTACCAGTAAAAAAGCTAATGAATACTTAAAAAAATTTTTTTTCATATTTTTAATCTCCTCTCTTCTGTGATGCGGCATTTGTAAATAAAAAAGTTTTTATCCCATAATTAACCACACCTGTTTCATTTTGACAGTAACTGACATTGTATGTGATCTGTGGATGCCCTCTGACTCTGACACAGTTCTACAATAAATATAAATACGTCAATATTCCAACCATATAATCATCCGTCCATCTCCTGCGCCATATTCACCAGATCCTGCAACGAGTAGATGGGACTCTGCCGCAGCGTACCCGCCCCATCGTCAAAGATGAACATACCGTCCAGCACATCGCACAGATCCGGCAGATACGCCAGCGTCTCAAAATCCTCATCCAGCAGGAGAGCGAACCGTCCGCCCTCCGCGTTGACATATTCCGTCAAAAGACAGTCGTCCAGAGGCGTAACGTAAGTCAGATAGGAATCTTCCTCCAAAACAGCTTCCAGTTTACCCGATTCCAGATCATAGACCTGCGGGGCCTCGTGCAGGGAAGAAACAATCCGGTACTGATCGGTAAAAAATTCCTCATACAGATCTTTTTCGGGCCGTTCTCCCACCGTCTCGGACAACAGGGAACCGTCCGATGCGCTGTAGCGCCGCCTTGTCCCATCATACCAAGTCACCTCCAGATAAGACCCTTCCCCGTCTCTGCAAAACTGCTGATCATAGATTTCCCCGGCGTCCGGCAGCGTTACCCGAACCGTCATCCGCCCCATATTGTCATAGATCGTAAATCCTTCATAATTAAAAAGCATCATTGTCTTTTTGTCCTGACTGACACGCGCCTCGTCATGGAGATCTCTGGGATCATAATTCCAAAGTCTGGCGTCTGTGTGGCCTTCCAGTCTCAAGATCCGCAAAGACGGTTCGCTGCGATTCGCGACCACGGCGGTCTGTGCGGCCAGCGCGACAAAATCACAGTGTTCCCCGCATTGTTCAAAAGACATGAAATGCGCGCCTCTGTCATAAAAAGAAAAGCAATTATCATCCGTTGCCACCAGCGTGTAGTCCCCGTATCCCGAAAAGCCGGTAATGTTTCTGCTTTCCGTATATGCCTGTTCCGTCTGCGCAAAGGTTTCCGGATCCACCTTCACCAGCGTGTTGTCATTCGCCAGATAAATACCGTTTTCATCCGCCTGCAGCACATACGGGCTGCCCGACTGCGCTTCTCCCAACAGACTTTTGCTCTGCGTATCGATCAGTCCGAATACCGATCCCGACCCTGCGCAGGCCGTGTACGCAAAATATTTTCCGCTAAAGCCCCCCGCAAAAGAATCATAGTCGGACTCTTCACAGACGATCAGATCCCCGTCCGGCGACTCCAGATCATAAATCATGATCTCCCCGTTTGCAAAGCTGACCGCCAGTAAAGTGCCATCTTCGTTAAGAGCAAAAATATCCTGGTCCGGATCCGCGAAAATATCGTTTGCGACCGTATGCAGGCTCTGTCCTCCAAACGAACATTCGCACAGCTTTTCCCCATCCGACACACGGTAAACGACCGCTTTCTCCCCGTCCCTGTCCACAGCCGCCACACGCGTTCCGTCCCCGGAAAGGGCAAGAGACGTTGCAGGTCCGCCCGTCCAGCGCACTGTCTTATCGTTCAGATCATACAAAGAAACCCCCTGCTCTCCCGCGTAGACCACGCTGTCCTCATCGGGAAAGAACGCGTCCGCCATCGCCGATTCCCGCATTCTGAGGCTGCCGGTCAGCTCCAGCGTTTCCGTGTCATATATGGCGGTTTCATAGGCGTACACCGCCGCAAAACGGGAACCATCGGGAGATGTTGTCACTTTAAACGGCGCGGCCGGCAGCGAAATCACGGAAACAGCCTGAAATTTTTCGGACAAGTCATAGACGCCCAGCGCGTCCGTCAGCGCTTTCTGGGCCTGGGCCGTTACGGGCGCCTCCAAAATACTGTCCCCTTCCGGGATCGCCCTGAGCGCCATCTCAACCGCTCCCGGGACGTCTCCTTTCTCCAGCGCATTGGCGGAATATTCCGCCAGCGCCAGCGCCTGCTGACGCTGTTCCATCTGTTTTAATCCCACAAATGCACAGCTTCCGCCGCCCACAAAAACAAGCGACATCACTGCCGCGAACGTACCCATACGCCTTTTATGGCGCAGCACTCTTTTATCTCTTTTATGAAGCAGCAGAAAATCCGCGAGCATTTCCTCCGCGGACTGATACCTCATGGCGGGGTCCGGTTCCATCGCCTTCCGAATGATCTCCGAGACCGCAGGGCTGCACACTTCACTCCCCAGAGGAATTACCTCTCTCGCGTCCTGCGCAGGACGCTGCCCCGACAGCATATGATAGAGCGTTGCGCCCAGGCTGTATAAATCCGAGCGCACATCTAACAGGATCCCCTTTTTTTTGCCGGAAGTCTTTACGCCCGCAGACTCTTTTGTATTGATACCGACACGCGCTCCGGTACTATCCGCGATGGTGGCATCGGTGTCTGTGACTGTGGCCTCCCCGTCCACGGCTGTAACGTCCTCCGGGTCGGTCAGCGTGCGGTCCTCCCCGCTTTTCGTGCCTGTAACTGTTTTCACTGTCGCGGGCCGATTTTGACTGATATAGTCCGCGCCGTAATGTTCCGGCGATGCGTACCCTCTGCTAAAGCCCACTTTTACGGCGCCGTCTTCTCCCAGTGCAAGGGCGATATTATAATCGATCAGGCAGATATCCCCGTTGGGCCGCAGCATGATATTAGCCGGTTTAATGTCTCCGTGAAGGATTCCGTGAGGCGGACTGCCGTGAAGATAACTGAGCGCTTCCAAAAGCTGACAGGCCCATTTTACGATCTGCGGCTGGTCAGGCCTTGTCCCCCTGGCCAACAGCTTATCCAGGCTCTCGCCCTCGATATAATCCATTACGGTATAGACAGTACCGTCTTCTTCCACAAAATCATAGACTTGGGGAATATAGGTGTGACTGAGGTCTTTCAGCATATCTACCTCGCGGCGCAGCATATCCTGCCCTATGCTAAGCCTTCGTTTATCCGCTTTCAGCACCACCTGTTTCTCCAGCCTCAGATGGCGTCCCAAATAGACGATTCCGCCTCCTCCGGCGCCTATCTGCTTTTCAATTTCATATAATCCGGCTATTATCTGTGACATATTCATCTCCATTCCGGAGCGCTTGCGGGCGCATCAGTGTGATTTTTCACACTGATCTCCATTCCGGGCAAACACTCTCTGACAACCCTGCTTCTTTTGGAAACAACGCGCACCCTGACGCGTCATTTCTGACTGATGGAGGGTTTTCCGTACTCTTTTTCCAGCTGCTCTTTCAAACGGTGTCCGCTGAGTACAAAAACCACAATGCCTGTCACGGTCGCGATCACCGCGGCTGCCATTGCCGCAATGCCTCCGTATAATAATAATTCGCTTCCTGTAAACCTCAACCGATCATACCTCCAAATTCTCTGCGTTTCTTTACATTCCGCCAAAAATTGACTATAATAAACTGGTATAATGAAAAACAAAAGAAAGGACGATTATCATGCTTTTACTGATCCGCGTTACCATCTGCGCATCCTTTTACGTCATCGGCGCATACGCCACAACGGATATCCTGCGGCTTTTAAAAAACAATCCCGTTTCAGTGGGAAATTCCCAATGTTTCTGCGAATCCTGCGGCTGTAAGCTCACCCTGCGCCAGCAGATCCCGATCTTTTCCTATCTTTTCAGCCGCGGCACCTGCACAAACTGCGGGCACCCTATCTCTCCGGGCAACTTTATACTGGAGCTTCTGTTCACCACAGTATTTACCGCCGCCGCCATCATAACAGATTTTCGCTCTATAGTCTGGCCGATCTGCATCGTCTTTTACGAATCTGTCAAGCTCCTCTGCGTACTGATTGCCGGAAAACGGGGAAAAGCACTGGCGAAAGGTCTGGTCTGCTCTTTGCTCGGCAACTGCGTCAACTTTTCTCTGGTAGGCGCCCTGTTCTATTTTCACAGCCTACTCTGCTAACGCAAGGCAGACGGAAATATTGTCTTTCTCGCCTCTCTGCATCATGGTTTGGACCAGATTGGCGCAAAGGCGGTTCAGATCATCCTGACAGCGTCTGTTGTCCAACGCTTCCAGATCCTGCGGCAGGAGATGATGATACAAGCCGTCTGAACAGACGATAAAAAGATCCGCTTTTTCCACAGTTCCCTCCAAAGCCTGGAACCACAGCTGTTCCTGTTTTCCCACATAATTATTCAGATATGCTTTCATTTTCCCGTTTGTCAGCCTGGCAACGCTGTTGTCCGTGGTCAGCTGTTCCAAAAAATTCTCCCGATACCGATAAACCCTGCTGTCCCCCACATGTATAATATAGTACCGCCTTTGCACTAACAGAAGAAGCGACATGGTAGACCCTGTCTTTACGTTATGTTCCGCGCGCCAGCGGCACAATTCCTCATTCCAGCTTTCCGCCGCGTCCTTCAGATGGGAAAACAATATCGCGGGCTCCGTCTTTCCTATATCCACCCAGGAAATCAGATTTTCAAACCATTCTTTCATATGATCCGTCAAAAGCGAAGAAGCGATCTCACCGTGTTCCAGTCCGCCTATGCCATCGCATACGGCAAACAATCCGATCGACTCCCCGCCCTGGTCGAACCTCATACAGCACACCCTGTCCTGATTGCTCTCCCTGACGCTGCCGATATCCGATGCGCATCCTTCTACGATCTTCATACACTCATACCCCTGCTTTATTTATATATGTACCCTGTAACGCAGCGGCTGATTGACCGTGAACGCCAATTCCATACCGTTTTGCAGCTGATACGGCTGATTGGGCGCCAGAATCTGACCGTTTAACATAGTATGGTTAGCGGATCCCAGATCGATCAAAAACAGATCGTTCCCTCTGCGCTCTATTCTGGCATGCTGCCTTCCGATCCGTTTAAATTCCGCGGGGAAAGCCACATCCGGACGCGTCTCATCGGAGGACAGACGCCCGATCGTGATAAAGGGCTTCGCAAAATTCAGATCGATCCTCTGCATTGCTCCGGGCTGGGAATAATCCAGCAGTTCCAGCCACGGGCCCTCTGAGTATCCCATATCATCAGAAATGATTTCCGTCTCGTCAGAGTCGGAATCCCCCGCTCCATACATCGGGACGTACGCCGGATTCTGAGGCGATGCGGCCATGGCCGGCACAGGATTTACATACCCCGCGCCGACAGTGCTTTCAGGCTCGCCGCCCGCAAGCTCCCCGATCTCTTTTTCTTCCTGTTTTTTCTTGCCGCCAAACAGGCCGCCCAGCTTTCCGTGTCCTTTTTCGGTCTGCTTTTTCCCGGCGGGATCCTTTTTACTTTTTTGGGACTGCGCCGCCGCTTTCTTATCCGGCTTTTCTTTTTTGGCCTTTTTATCGCCAAACAATGCCTGCACTACTTCGTCATCGCCGCTTTCCCCAGATGATACGTCCGGGCGGGGCATGACGGGCGGATTGAAAGCCGCAGGCTGTCTGCCAGATGTCTCGCTTCCGCCGCGCTGCGCGGACGCGCTTTCCTCCGTCCGCCTAGCCGGCTGGGGCTGCATGATCCCGGGCTGCATCATCTGAGGCTGCATGATCTGCGGCTGTATGCTCTGAGGCTGTATCATCCTGGGCTGCTGCGTTTCAAACGGCGCGGTCTTAGCTTTCGCAGACACGCTTCCTCTTTCTTTCACTATGAACTGATACAATCCCTCCAAAGTCAGGCTGCCGCTTCCAAACAGACGGAACAATCTGACCTGGAAATCCTTATCATCGCTGATCATGATACCCATGAATATGTTTTTGAAGAACTCGAAAATTTCCTGATCCGTGCTCTCCATGCCGCTTATGGGAAGATACAGATAAAAAGTATGGTATGTATGTTTATCTATATATACATATCTGGGTTCCACACACAGATGATGATAGTCCAAAAACCAGTCCTTCCCTTTAATAAACGGCTCCAGTAAATTGAGATACAACTCCGCAAAGACCGCTTTGGGGACAGTCATATCCGCGTATGCCAGCGCAACCGCGTTGATCATTTTATATCTTAAACTCAGCTGTTCATTAACGGACACCAAATGAAACGGCACCAAAAAATCAGGACAGTCTTTCTGGATGACCTTGACCGCGATCTCATCCAGTTCATCGTTACCATCCAGCGAAACATTCAGATAGTTTGCCTCAAACGAATTTTGTAATACAAATCTTTCACTGTTCATCATAATCCTCCATTCTTCCGCCCGCGGCGGTATTTTCATCGCAGCAGCCCGGTCCTGTTAATCCTGCTTATACTCCAGAGTGATCAGCGCCGCATTCTCCAGAAATTGCGCCTGTGCGATATAATTGTGAAACGGCAGGGCGCTTTCCAGTGATTCCGTGATCACCATCTCGTTTTGTTCACTGATATATCCCCAGGTATCGACTATTTTTACCGCCGCCAGATGATTGGAAAAGGAAAAGGCATCGTCATACTGGTAATCGATCACCAGATTTCCCTGCCTGTCTATAAATCCCCACTTTCCCTGCTCATTTGCCACCGCGATATAATTGGAGGACTCCGGCGCTTTCGCGTCCGCGAAACCGGTCTCAAAGACTTTGCCGCCTTTTGGATCGACCAGATACCATAAGCCGTCCTGCTTTACCATCGCCGCGTTGTTGACAAACGCCTGGTTTAAGGAATTGACGGCCACATCCTCGTAAATATAATCCGTTGCCGCCTCTCCATCGTCCTGTATGACAGCCCATTTATCTCCGTTTCGGGCGGCGAAAACGCCGCAGGAATTCATGGTCACCTCATCAAACTGCATATCGGGGGCCGCCGGGTTGAAATCTTTTGTATAATAACTGTATTTATCATTATATTTCGCGATAACGCAGGCTTCGTTAATACCGTAAACATCCGATACATGCGTTTCGTCTATCCCGTACTTTTCGCCGGTGTCAACGATCGTGTAATATGTATCATCCATGGAAACCACAGCGTATCCTCCGCTGTTAAAAGGAGTCGCCGCACCGTAGACGGCGGGAAGGACAAACTTCCCGGAAGCGTTGACATATCCCCATGCGGTTCCGTCATAAGCGGGCATCAGTTTATTGCCGGAAGTGGGAAGGATCTCTTTCGCCGTTGTGACCTTCATGGAATATCCGTACCGATGATCCTCGTACAATTCTCCCACAGGCCCGTCCGGATACTGCGCCATTCCTTTTTTTAAGAGCGCCATCGCGTTTTCCAGATCATTTTCCGAAAAATAAATTTCCGCCGCTTTCAGGTATTCCTCCTCTTCCGCGGTCTGGGCCAAAGCCCGCGCCTGTGTCAGGCTGACGTAAGAATCCGTATCTCCCTGCTTAAGATAAACCTGCTGCAGCTTTTTCTCGATCTGCGGCACCGCGTCTGTTGCATAGCCCAGAGCCTGCTTGTATAACGGTATGGCCCTGATGTAGAGTTCCCTCTCGGCGAAAGCGTCCGCGCTCTCGACCAGACCGGCCTGCGTTCTCTCATCGTCAATGCCGCTCGCCGACCGGACGGATAAAAACCACCCAAACGCCAACAAAACGACAAGTATCACCATTACAACAAGTCTTTTTCCTTTTAAGCCTTTCATTTTTACTCTGACCTCCATGATTCCGCTTTCCGTTTTCCGGTGTGAGCATGAAAATTTTTTGCGTGCCGGATCACGCCAGGGGTAACATCACTTATAAAATAACAAATGTGAGTAATGTCCCCAGGTACAAAAAAGGCGCAAGCGGCACGCCGTCTTTCATCGTAAGCTTCTTCCGCGCCATCTGTATAAAGGAATAGACGCAGCAGATCAGCGCACCGTATGCGATAGCTCCCACGATCCGCTGCCCCGTCAGGAACAGTCCCATCACAAACGCCAGTTTGACGTCTCCCGCTCCCAGCTGCCCTCTGGATATCAGGTAACACAACAAAAAAATCAGCCCCCCGACCAGTCCTCCAAGCAGCGAACGCCCGATCAGCAGCACACCGGCCGATGTATCCGCGATCACGGAAAGCACCGCCACCACAGACCACGCTCCCAGACAACCAAGAAGCACACGATTGGGAATCAGCCTTACTTTGAGATCCGTAACCGCCACAATACTCATGGCGAGTATGATCGCCATATTCTGCAGCAGCATCCAGAAATTATCGTAAACTCCTCTGCCTTCCATATAACAGGCCGCCGCGAAAGAAAGGCACCCCACCGCCCAAAACACTTTGTCCGCGATAAAATCATCCCGATGGAAAAGCTTTTTTTTATTCAGTCCCAGCGAGAGCTTCCGATCTAAAAAAACGACAACGCATCCGTACACGATCAAAAGAATGCCCGCGCCCAGCACCGCACTCACATACTGCATTTTTCTCTCCATTTCCGCGCAGCCGCATATCCCTACGCTCCGGGTTCCACCTGTACGCCGTCCCCGTCAAGCCAGGCCGGAATCGTCACCCTGTTTACCATGTGCAGTTTCACATTATCAGGCAGGATCAGTCTGACAAAACCGACTTCCACATCATATTCCACCACAATATCTATCATCCGGAAATCCTCATCGCAAAAAAGCGTTGATCCTCCGAAATCAAGACCTCCGTACCCGTCTTTTACGCCGTTTGCCTTAAGCCAGTCGTCCGCGCTCAGATTCTTTCCCCCAATCTGATCATTTTGCGCTATATACCCCCTGGTAAGCAGCCAGGCCGCGCCGGTCCCCAAAAGATCCTTTGCCGCGTATTCCGCGCCTTCCAAACCGATATAAGCCATCCCGCCGATCAGGCCTTCTTTATCCTGCATTAATCCTTTTACCTTCTCTACCGTATCTTTTACCTGACCGGCAGCCGATTCCACCGCCTCGCCCGCCTCCGTCAAGGACTGTCCCACACTGTCTAATTGCTTTCCCAGGGCTTCCAGATCCAGCCCTTCCGTTTCTGTCCCGCCGTCCTGTCCGTCTCCCTGCAGCTGAGGCAGGAAATTTACGACTTCTCCTACCGCCGCCTCCGCGCTGCCTTTTGCCGCCACCACCTTCTGATAACTGCTGTATGCGGAACTGACGGCCCCATCGATCTTTCCCGTATTTTCCGCCCCGTCCGACCGGATGGTCTGTTCGGCGGCCCTGCCGCCAAAGGCGGCGTAAAGGTACGTATAACTTGCCAGTTCATGAGCCGCGGAATTAATGGCAAACTGTATCTTGTTATGAAGGATCAGCATATTGGTGAAATAAGCGATGGAAAAAATGGTAACCAGAAACACGGTAAACGAGATCACTGTCTCCACCACGATCATACCGCTCTCTTTTTTCTCATTTCTCCCATCCGCTTTTAAAAATCCCAGTTCCATCCATGCCTCCACCTTTCCTGTATCTTCCGTCAATACCCTCTGGTAACTGTAAATTTATAAGTATTGCCTTCAAATTGTTCAATGGCTCCATAAGTACCCGCGTCCACTGTCCTTTTAGCAAAATTTTTCGGCATGACTACCAGATTCATCTGCACCGCGCATGTCACATCCACCGCGGTGACCGTATCTTCCATTTTAAATTCCAACTCGCTCAATTCTCCCTCTGAACCGATTTTCTGTTTTACCGTATTCACATTCAGCGTAATCAGGTGGGAAGTCCTCTCTGTCAAAGTCTCCGAGCGGGTCAGAAAAATCATCATAATGGTCAGATATTGCTCATAATTTAAGGCAGGATCTCCGCTTTTCGTCCCAGAGCTTATGTCTTTACCTAACAGATCTTTCATTTTGTCAGCCAGCCCCGAGACCTCAAACAGAGAAAGATCACCCGTATTATTCTTTAATACGCAGACGGATTCTCCCTCCTTTAATAATTCCCAATCCGCGTAAGTCTCCACGCCGGCCACCGCCAGACGCAAAGCCGCTGCCACAATGATCTTAAGCGCAGGACCCGCAACAGGGATCGCCGCGAAAGCGTCTGATACGCCCTCAATCGCGCTGTTGATTTCCTTCACCGTATAAGTAGAAATCAGATTCATCACAACGCGGAACCCGAGGATTTTATTCCTTGCGGAATTTAAATTCGCCTGGGAAGAATTATGGCCTCCCAGCAAATACTCTATTTCCGACTGGTACAGATAGTTGATATTGGGTGCCATAGGATATCCGGTCAGGGAAACCTGCGTCTCCGCTCCATCGTCCTCGTTCACATTCGTCACTCTGCTGCTAAACATTCCAAAATCGTACTGCACCAGATAAAGTTTCGTCCACAGCCGGTTTCCCGCATTCTCCAGACTGATACTTTTAAAATTTCCCGCCGCGTCCTTCAGCATATTCACCAAATTAAATCCCTGTATGTCCGCGTAATCGCCCATGCCGGCGAAATCGCCTCCGGCCGGGATATCCCTTTGCACCTTCTGCTGCGGCTCATTGTTCAGCTGATCTCCAATCTCTTTTAACAGATTGTCCGCCGCATCCTGCTTTTTTTCCGCTTCCTTCTTCGTACTGCCCGGATCTTCGCTGCCAAAACAGTCCTGCAGAGAAGTGTATATGGTATCGTAGCCGCCATGATAGTCTGCGATCTTCCCCTGGTCCAGAGCTTCCTCATACTGGGGCAACGCCGAAACATCCGGATGGGAAACGATGGCTTCGCTGCCTCTTTGTACCATACTGTCCAGCATCCTCTCCGCCTGCGCCTTATAAGCGCTGTTTTGCCCGCTGAAGGATTGCAGATGGGTCGCCAGAGCCACATAATCGTCCGCTGTGTATTCACCGTTTCCCCAGAAAAGCTCATCGAGATCTGACATTTCCTCTTCCATTCTCTCTTTCAGACCCTGATTCACATTTTCCCGGTTCAGAATCTCATCTAACTGCTCTCTCAAGGTCATCAGATCGCCCATCTTTCCTTGCAGTTTGTCCGCCGCTGTCTGTAGAGCCTGGGCTTTCTGGTCAAAATTAATAAAATTGACTGTAACGTCCATATGGCCGTTGAGATCACTTACTGCAGTCCCTCCCTCAAATGATGTCCGAAGTTCTTTCTCCCATTCTATCCTTTCCCGCAAACCATCGGCCGCCTTGTCAAAAACCTCCTGTAACGGCTGGGGGCTGTGTCCCAGATGGTCGGAATAATCATCGTCTATCTGACATAATCTGGCTTCCTCCGCCGTCAGCTCCTCCACCACAATCTGCGCCGCCTGCACAGTATTCCCCGCGGCCTCTAGCGCAGCCTTTTCCGCCTCCTGTTCCTCAATCTTTGCGCGATGTTCCAGCGCGTTTTCAATTGCCTGGGGATCTTCGTCCATGTATGCTTTATAATAGGCGTAGTCTCCATTCAGCATCCCGTCCATGGAACTTTTTCCCGTACTGTAGGACTCAGCGATCTTTCCGATATAATCGGGATATTGCCATAAACCTTCCAGACTGACATAATATTCTCTGGCCGCTTTTAGAGCTTCCGCCGCTTTCTCCGCGATCTCCTGCTGCTTGTCAACGGCCTCTATGGTATTATTCATGCCTTTCACATCCTCGATCGCATCAAACATACCCTGCTCATCGTCTCCAATCGTCTGAACGATCCGAAATTTCATGAAATCGCCGATCTGCGTGTTAAAAATTTCCGGCGTAGAAAGGGAGGCGCCTTCCACAGGAACCGCCTCCAAAGTCAGGTCAGCGTTCCCATACGGCATCCACCCCTCATAGGCATCCTTAGCGGTAACCTCCTGCAGATGGCCAAAACTGATCAGGTTTTCATTTGGCCTGAAAGAAGTCGTCTTATATGCTTCCACATAGCTGTCCAGCCGATCCAGCGCTTCCATCCCCTTGTTATTCTGGGTCAAAGAAAAAAGACCGTATAATTCTTTTAACAGGTTATCGTAATCCGTCAGAATGGCTTCTCCGTAATTATCGGCCGCCATCACAGCCTGATTCCCGCAGAATTTGATTCTGGACAGATCTACCAGAAAACCAATGAAAAATACTACCGGGACCATGATGACCGTGACGAAAACTGAGATAGACCCTTTCCCTCTTTTCAGGAACATTGTAAGCATGACCTTTATCCCCCAAACGCATTTTTAAATTTATTGTATAACCTTATGGCTTCACCGGCTACGTTCTGGACCGCCTGTCCCAGACTGGTATCCGCCAGCATATCTATCGCAAAATCCACATTGCGGATAAAATCATCTCCGTCATTGATCACTACTCTGCCCGTGACTGTGATCGTCATTTCTTCCGGTCCGCCTACCCAGGTCAGATTGATAGGCGGTTTGACCGTCTGAGTCGCTGTGGCCTCGATTGTCTTATACAACACATAATTATTTTTTTTGGCAGTGACAGTCACATTGTCTCCATTGTCAAAAAACATATGTCCGCATATACTTCTAAAAAACGTAATATAATTTCCCTCGTTAAAGTCCATTCCAAAAAAACGGTAGGGATTCAGATACGCAATTTCCCCAAAGTTGCTTCCTACCGCATCCAGACCGTTCCCGCTGTAATCCATCTGTGCCTTTGCTTCCACATAGGTATCTGATTCCGGCGCTTTATAATACAAAAGCGCCGTCTCCAGATTTGACTGTATGTTCGCCCGCTGGCACAGATACAGGGCGGCATAAAGCACGCCTACGATCATAACCATGCAAAAGGGCAGCATCAATGTGGCTTCTAACATTGCCGTGCCCTGCTCGTCTTTCTTGAATCTGCGCATTTCTATGCCTCCCTGAATTCTCTGTAATTATTATGTACTTTCAATAACCAATAAGAGTCTGCACTCCTTATCAACCATCGTAAGGATTGCTAGGTCCACCACCCATTCCAGGATTGCCGTCATAAATCTTTTTAAACATATCAGTAAAGTAACCGCTCAGAAATCCCCAGACGGCGCCTCCGATCAAAACGACCATCAGAATCAGCAGCACGGTAGCAACGAAGTTAGATACGCCGCTTTCATCGTTTTTAAAGTTCTCTATAAACGCACGTTTTTTGATCTGCGCCTGAATATAAAGTCTGTCTAACCGATTCAGCATCCCGCTCACCTCCTTTTTGACTGATTTATTTATTATCAATCCGGCTATTTAGAAACTGAAGCCTGTCATAACCGGAACAATAACCATAATAATGATCCCCACAAACATCAGCAGAGTGGGAACCAGAAGTTTGGATGAGATCTGCTCTCCCCGCCGTCTGGCGTTATGTTTATGTTCCAGCCAGCTTTCACTGTTCAGCCGCCGGAACAGCACCACGATCTCCGCGTTTCCCTTGAAAGCGTTCTGTATGATAGCCGTTGCCAGCTTCGTGGTGTAAGCGTTATCGCATCGCGTGATAAACCTGCCGTAAGCCTCCGCGGGGGGCACATTATTATTCAGCTCCACCAGCACTCTGTCCATCTCCTGATAGAGGACCCCTTCCGCGCTGCCCGCGGTCAGTTTCCACGCCTGGTTGACCTCCATCCCGGCCACTGTCAGCAGGGTCAGTTTGGACACCACCTGGGGAAACTGGTTTTCTATTTCTTCTTTGCGTTTTTTCACCACAGTATTCACATTGTCATAAGGCACATATCCGCCCAGGAAAAAGAGGATCAGAACAATGACGGCGAAAAGAAACGCCCTGACGCCCAGACCCATGGCCAGGCAAAGTCCTAATACCGTAAAAAAGCAGACGAAACCCAGCGCCACGTTCCCCATCAGGGAGCTGAGGATGTAATAGGTATAATTCATTGCCTCCCGCCGCTCCTTAAACTGGATGCACTGATGATACAGTTTCTTTACCGTATCGTTGCCGCCGTCCCAGTGCAGCATCTGCATCATACGGTATCCCGCGATAGAGACAATCTCCTGTAAACCCACTTTCTCCTTTTGCAGATTTTCCAGCTTCTTTTGAGACTGTTGGAGATTCTGCTGTAATGTTTTGAGCCGCTTTTTCAGTGTTTTATCGTCCTGCAATCCGCTTTTTTTCATTTTCGCCGTCAGACGTTCCAGCTCAAGCTGCGTCTTTTTTATCTGCTCCGCTTCCGTCTCTTTGCGGCAAGTTACCATCGCGCCGAAGATGTTTTCATCCGCAGTCAGAAATAAGTACGCGAAAACCGCAAAACCTATCGTTGCCGCCGCCATGCAAATAATCATATCCACACATCCTGCCTTTCACACTCTATACTCTTTCCGCCTTTTACTCACACGGTGATCTTGCTGGACTTTACAGCCAGCATATACGATATCCCGAAAAAAACAAGGGCAACGGTAGCCGCCAGATGTCCGGCGAAGGTGGTAAACAAAGCGTCCATAAATCCTGTCCCCATCAAAGACATGGCCACCACGATCACAACAGGCATCAAAAGCATCATGTAAGTCTCCGATTTAGCCGATGCGATGACCGTCTGGATCTCCTGTTCGATCTCGATCTTATCTCCGATGATCTCCGCAGTCTGGCTCACGATATCCCCGAAGCGGTCGTTTTTTCCCTCGATGACAGAATAGATCGTTGCGAAGCTGCGAATATCTTCCAGCCCGCTCCTGTCCGCGAAATCTTCAAACAGAAACTTTAATTCGATACCGCCTTTTTCATACTGCAGAAGAATGTTTTCCACTTCCCTGACGATATCCGCGCTGGAACTGTAAGAAATCTTCAGATCCTTCAGCGCGGATCTAAGGGCCGTCACTTCCACGTTTCCCGCTCTCGCCGCCACGCTCATGGACTCTAAAAAATCCCTGAACTGCAGCCGCAGCACGGTCATCCTTTTTTTGACAGTGGAATCCGCGTAGACCTTTTCCAGATAAAATCCAGCTCCGAATCCCAGGATCAGCGAAATGGGGACAAGGTGATAAAAGAGGTAAGCGATGCCGAAGATCAGCAGGCTGCAGATGATATACGCCAGAACATGTTCTCCCTTTTTCATATTGCATTTAAAATAAACAGGCATATTCGGATTCATACTTTCTACCCCCTATAAATAATCATAAATACCGCTGGCTATAAATTTATCCGGATGAACCATTTCATTCTTCGTCCGCTTCAGCGTTCCCGACACCTTATTAATCTTTGTGTTTTCATCTTCCTCAAACTGAAACAGCGGATTTAAAATCACTCTGCCGTCCTTAAGACCCGTCACTTCGGTGATCGCCAGCGTTTTACGCGAGCTGTCGCGCATTCTTGACAGATGGATGATGATATCTACCGCCGAAGCGATCTGCTGTCTGATCGCCTCTAACGGCAGCGCCGCGGCGCCGCTTAACACCATAGTCTCCAGACGGCTGATCATATCCTCCGCCGAGTTGGCGTGTCCGGTGGAGATCGAGCCGTCATGACCGGTGTTCATGGCCTGCAGCATATCAAGCGCCTCCTCGCCTCTGACCTCGCCCACGATGATGCGCTCCGGCCTCATACGCAGGGAAGACTTGATCAGATCCCTCATGGAAATCCCCCCGGTGCCCGATGAATTGGCGTTTCTCGTCTCCAGCCTTACCAGGTTCGGGATATGGCGGATCTGCAGCTCCGCGGAATCCTCAATCGTGATCACGCGCTCCGCCTGGGGAATATAATTGGAAAGCGCGTTTAAAAAAGTCGTCTTTCCGGATCCGGTACCGCCGCTGATAAAGATATTGTATTTCGCCCGCACCAGCTTCTCCAAAAAGGCCGCCGCTTCCGTGGTAATGGAACCGTAACTGATCAGTTTCCGGATTGTCATACCTTCCTCTGGGAATCGTCTGATCGTGACGATGGGACCGTTTAGCGCAATGGGATCCAGCACCACATTGACTCGGGAGCCGTCCGCCAGACGGGTATCCACGATGGGATTGCTCTCGTTGACGGAACGCCCCATATCCTGAACAAATTTGGTGATAATATTTCTCAATCGCTCCTGGCTTTCAAATTTTTCCGGAATCCGCTCCAGTTTACCGTCCCGCTCCACGAAGATATTGTCGTATCCGTTGATCATGACCTCCGTGATACTCTTGTCCGCAATGATCTTCCCCAGGATGCCCAGTCCTCTTATGGATTCAAACACATTGTCCGCCAGGCTTTTCCGCGTGCGGAATGACAGGGAAGAATAGTACGCCGCCACATCAGGCTCCTCAGTCTCCGCCTGCCTGATGCGAAGCGCCATGGTCTGCTCCGCCTTCTCCCTAAGCTGCTCATCGGTCAGCTCCGAATAAGAAGGGTCCCTGCTGATCATCTCCCGTATTTTGATCGTCTCTTCCGTAAAATAATCCCGCATTTTATTTATCATGCCTTTCTGTTATGAATCAGTCTATCGGATCAGGGCGTTTACAAAGCCTGCTCCCTGACTTGTCGCCAGCATAGTGATAAGCTGCGCCGAATCAGGATTCTGCACTCTCCCCACTTTGCCCGCCAAAGGTATCTGGTCAGAATTTTCCGGCGGCTGCCCGTTGTCAAAGTTCAATACTCTGACCATCTTTTCCTTATAAAGATTCATGATATGGGTCTGCTCCATAAAGCGTTTCATTTTATGCGAAGCGATAGCGTCCGGTTTTTCAACCAGCACGATCTTCTGTACCTGTTCAAAAACGCTTAACGCTTTCGCATCCAGCGCCACTCCCATATCCACTACCACATAATCGAACAATTCAGACCGGCTGATCTTTAATAACAGTTCGCCCATCTCCTGCTCAGTCATTGCATAAATATCATTGGGACTTTCAAAATGGTTTAAATAATATAAATGATCCGTTTTTGTATGTAACAAACTTTGCAGTTTCATAGGGAAATTAATCTCTGAATTTAAATAAACCGCTAATTCACTGAGACCTTTTTCACTATCCTGCGGCAAATAGCAGTCTTCCGATGCCATATCTTCAAAATTAATATAAAAAGTCTTATAACCCAGCATTGCAAGTTTCGTTGCGGCCGTCAGCGCCAGCGTTGTCTTGCCGCTGCCGCCCGCCGGAGAATAAAAAGCAATGGAAACTACCGAATTTCTCCCTGTAAACCCTCCGACATCCTGGCAGATATCAGCATACAATTCTAAAATTTGTTTATAAATACTGCTGATACGCTGATATTTGTTGATCTTGGGAAAACTGCGGCAGGCCTCGCTCACAGTCTCTTCCTCATCCCAAAGCATGACTGCCAGCATATTTTTTTTCAAATTGACCTGCCCGTCATACACACCCGCACCGAATAGAAGAATATCAAAGGATCTGGAAACCAAAGACTTTTCCAAACTGCTTCTGTCCGTATATACAGAGAGACTTAGATCTTTATACTCTTCCAGGACCCGGACCAAACGCCCCAGGTATTCCTCGTTCTCATCAGCAACCGCTATCCTGATCAACATGTCGTCAGATACCTCCGTACACATTTTAATACTGTATTTACACAATTATAAATTATATTTTTACAATTTTCAACTATTAATTGTCGAAGAGGAAATTTAAAAATTTGATAAAACCATGATTTTGGCGGCGGACAGATCAGAAATTATTTTTCAGTATACATTTTTATCCTATATCAAACGCTTAAATATAGTTGCAAATTGTATTCTTTATAGCACTATCCTTTATAATTAAGGAAACTATAACTCGTATATTTTTATATCATCCATATAGAAGGAGTTCATTTTGTCAAACAGGATCAAAGAGTTACGTAAAGAAAAGCGAATCACCCAACTGCAGTTAAGTATGGAACTGGGCGTAACCCAGGAGACGATCAGCGCATACGAACATGGCAAACATCTGCCCAGTCTGGCGGCGCTGATCAAGATGAGCGAAATTTTTCATACAAGTATGGACTATATTATGGGGCTCTCCCCTGAAAGCACTTCCGAAGATTCCGACTATTACACCACCGATGAACAGCGCGATTATCTCATGCGCTGCTACAGACGTCTTGGGACAAAAAATAAAGCCCGGCTGGTCTCCTATGCGGAAGGCCTGCTGGACTCTCAAAAAGATTGATGAACTTGCATGTTTTATTTTACCTTTTCCCCTATCCATCTCGCCAGGGAAAAAATCCAATACCCGATGATTGTACCGATAATATTCGTCAGGATATCGTCAATTTGGAAAAATCCTCTTCCGGTAAAGAGTTGAAGAAGCTCCACGCCGAGACTGGTCAGCGCGCCCACCGCCAGGCAGCGGCCAAATTTTCTCACACGCAAAAAAGCCATAGGGCAAACGATGCCGTAGGGCACAAAAAGCAAAATATTTTCTATCACAAGAGCATTATTCCTGTTATTGATGCCCCAGGTGGAAAAAATTTCCAGATCAAATCCCAACTGATTTCCGCCCTCTCGGGACAGAAAAGTGATCGTCAGGATGACTGCCAGATAAGTAAAAAACAAGGACCTTGGCACTACCGGGATACTTTCTTTCCGCTTTCTTTTACGTTTGGCGTTCCATCCCGAGAGCATACAATAACAAAGCCCTCCCGCAACGATCCCAATAGGCAGATACTTCAGGGCATTGGTCAAATCTCTGCATATATAATAAAACATATCATCTCATCTTCCTGTGAAACCAAATCAGTCTTTACTCGTAGCTGCTCCAGTTTTCGGCGGCATGCTCCCACTTATCCCTCTCTTCAAACAGCTTATCATTCATCCATGCCACCGCGTCCGCAACGCCATCCTCATCAAAAAGGAAAAAGCTGCTTTCCTTTTTGTCATCCGGAGTTTTAAAGAAATTGAATGGCTCCGGCCAGATGGTGCACTTCAGCTTTTTTTCACCGGCCTCATCCTCCGCGCCCTCCAGGCGGTACCGCATCCCCTGATGGCAGCCGGTAAACTCCGTCTTTTTCAAATATTCCATAGATAGTATATCATCACGTTGAATCATTTTTGCAAACTCCGTATTTTATTTTAAGGTCATTATACCACAAGCCTGCCTCTTTTAAAACATGTTGCGTCTTTTTTTGCCCGTTGGGGCGTAACAGTTCAGCTTTCAGCTAAACTGTTACGTCCGACTGCCTAAATATCATTGCTGATCTCTTTCTTGAGCTGGCGCATGATTTTTTTCTCCAATCGCGAGATGTAAGACTGTGAAATGCCAAGAAGGGAAGCCACTTCCTTCTGGGTCATCTCCTGTCCGTCTCTGGTTCCCAGGCCAAACCGCAGCTTAATGATAGTCTTTTCCCTTTCGGAAAGTTTGTTGATAGCGCGCATCAACAGTTTCCGTTCCACCTCATTCTCCAAGTCGCGATAGATGACGTCCTCATCGGTTCCCAGAATATCGGACAAAAGGAGTTCATTTCCGTCCCAGTCCACATTCAGAGGCTCATCTATGGAAACTTCCAGCTTGGTCTTATTATTTCTGCGCAGATACATCAGGATCTCATTTTCGATGCATCTGGACGCATAAGTCGCCAGCTTAATGTTTTTATCCGGTTTAAAGGTGTTGATAGATTTGATCAACCCTATAGTGCCAATGGAGATCAGATCTTCCACCCCCACACCCGTATTGTCAAATTTTTTCGCTATGTATACCACCAGCCGGAGATTATGTTCGATCAGGATTGCTTTCGCCTCGTCCTCATATTCGGTTCCCAGATCCGATATAACCTGATTTTCCTTCTCAAGCTCCAGAGGCGGAGGCAGTACCTCCGCACCGCCGATATAATGGATCTCTCCCGTCCTTCCCAAGAGAAGATTCTCCCTGCGAATCATTTTAAACTGCATTTTACCTGGTATTGCCACCTTCAGTATCATATTTCCTCTCAATCTGCCGCTTTTGCGGCTTCCCATCTCCTTTTTCCGCAAGGAGTCCGGGATTTACTATCATTTTTATGGAATCTGTCTCTGCATCGTTTGTGATCTGTTCCCTGCTCACCGCTATATAGATATCCCGGAAACTTTTTATGATCCCATCCACCTCCAGCTGCAGCTCTGGCAGAAGATATCCCTGCATGATCCCATGGCCTTTTCCTATGCTGTGGTAAGGTATGGCCCGATATCCTCCTGCAGCCCCGTCTCTCCACAGCCCCCGAAAAACCTTTGGATCGATCACGGAAACCGGTTTCCCACTGATAGGCTCCACCAGACTGTTGCCGGAATCAATCAGCGCGTTGACGGTCATCTTACTGCTCCCGCAGACCAGCGTAGCCCGGCAAATGCAGCGTTCTTTGCCTCCTTCTGCGGCAAAATGGCGCAAAAATAAAAACAGCATAGCGCCAGCCCCAAGTGACAACAAAATTCCCGTAGCGGAAATCCCCAACCGTCCCAGCACTCTGATCAGAAGAAGCATGCCGCCTCCCATACCAAAGGAATACAGGATCAGATACTTTAACAGCTTCACAAAAGTTCTGAACTCCTTCACAGGGAATGCCAAAAGGAGCATTCCGGCCGTTCCCAAAAGGAAACCGACAATCAGTTTCAAAATCGGGATACCGGACCACACAAAAGGCAGGAAATAGCAGACAGCTCCAAATGCCGCCCCCAGCAAAAGTCTCCTCCCCGTGGCAGTGTGAAGGGTACTTCTGTCCACCAGAATCAGCAGATAAAGATTCATGACAAAATTGAGCAGCAGCAAACTGTCTGCGTACAGTTCATAACGCATTGGCATCATCCTTTTCACAATCATTATAAAGGGGTTAGTCTTTAGAATTTGTCAAAACGAATACCGGGACCGGCGTTTTTTTTCGACAGAAAAAAACCGGTCAGGTTTCCCTGTCCGGTTTAACAGATCACAAGATTCAGTTCCTTTGGATATTGCTTTGTCAGACTTACTTTCTCTGCAGAAAGTCAGGTATTTTCAGGCTCTTCTCCACCACGTTGCTCCTGATGTCCACAGGTTTCTGGATGCCCTGTGTATTGGGCATCTGAACGGGAGCGTTCGGAGTCAGGACCGGCTGCACGGTAGTACCTCTTAACGAGGTGGGTGTAATATGCGCCGTGGGCTGTCTGTATGCTTGTCCTGCGCCCAGTCTGGACTGTACCGGGGTGTTTCCGGATACATCCTCAAGTCCTGTAGCGATCACTGTAATAGTGCAGCTATCCGACTTGGTCGAATCGTACATTGCGCCAAAAATGATATTGACATCATCGCCCGCCATATTCTGAACATAACTTGCCGCATCGTTGGCGTCCGCAAGTGTGATGTCGCCGGATACATTGATAATAACATGGGAAGCTCCGGTGATCGTAGTTTCCAGCAGGGGAGACTCCACCGCCATCTTTACAGCGTCAAGCGCTTTCTCATCGCCCTTTCCTTCCCCGATACCAATGTGGGCGATGCCCTTATCTTTCATAACTGTCTGCACATCCGCGAAATCCAGATTGATCACAGCGGGCACATTGATCAGATCCGTAATGCCCTGCACCGCCTGCTGTAAAACCTCATCAGCTTTCTTAAGCGCCTCCGGCATAGTGGTCCGCCTGTCCACGATCTCCAGAAGCTTATCATTGGGAATCACGATCAGAGTATCCACATGCTCCTTGATCCTCTCAATCCCGTTCAAAGCATTTACCATTCTGGCTTTCGCCTCAAAACGAAAAGGCTTCGTCACAACTCCGACAGTAAGGATCCCCAGCTCCTTGGCAATTCTGGCTACCACAGGGGCCGCTCCCGTACCGGTGCCGCCTCCCATACCGCAGGTGACAAAAACCATATCCGAACCTTTAAGCGCGGCGGTGATTTCCTCAACACTCTCCTCCGCCGCTTTTTCACCTACCTCAGGTTTGGCTCCCGCGCCAAGCCCCTTGGTCAGCTTCTCACCGATCTGCAGAAGCTTGGGAGCCTTGCAGAGCTGCAAGGCCTGCTTGTCCGTATTCACTCCGATAAAGTCCACACCGTCAATCTGTTCGTCAATCATTCTATTTACAGCATTATTACCTGCGCCGCCCACACCAACTACGATGATCTTAGCAGCAGATTCAGCATCGTTTGTCTTAATCTCAAGCAAGGGTATATCCTCCTTTTACCGACTTAATTCCATATAGACTATCATATAATCTTTTTTTAAATTAATCAACTGTTTTTTTGTATTTGCATACCGAAAACCTTTGCGCTATTCCGGCATAAAAGTATATTTCCCGGAATCCTCGTCATAATTTTCCATTTGAAGGGTTCCGCTCTTTCCCTCCAGCTGCGGCAAAAACTCCGGAAGAAGCATCAGCTTGTCCTCCAGATGCCCGGCGTCATTTCCCAACGCCACTCTGACGTTGCCAAAGTATATTGTCACCTCCCCCGAATCCTGAAAATAAATCTTATCAGAAGTCATCTCATACTTATTCAAAAGCTTTGTCACGTTCAAAATACTTTCAAACACCTCAGGATTGTCCACCGGCAGGGGTTCCCCCACGATCACATGGTCAAATAAAAGACCGGTGATCTGGGGAATCCCCACTGTCTTTACGCTGGAACTTTCTACCACATATCCGTCTTTGTCAAAATACATATAGGTGTCCAGATACCTGATATATCCGATGACCGCCTTCTCGTAGACAGTAATCTTGACGGTGTCGGGGGTCAGGATGGACACATCCATCACATCCACAAACGGGACCCCCTCGATACCGCGGTTTTTATACTTCATGGACAGATACAGGGAATTGTCCCCAAAAGGGCCGGACATGACGATCTCTTTAATCTCATCCTCCGTATAATGAACATTTCCCTCCACATAGACGGTTGTGACGGTATACTTTTGTTTCACATAATACATACCGCCGGACAGCGCCGCCGCAACAACTATCAACAATATTATGATAACTCTGATCCTTTTTCTGCCGCTATACACTTACGATCCGTGCTCCTAACTCTCTGAAATCCCTGCAGATATTCTCATATCCCCGGTAAATATACGGACATCCGGCCACCATCGTCTCTCCCTGCGCCATCAGCCCCGCCGTCACCAGCGCCGCTCCGCCTCTTAGTTCCATGGCGAATACTTCCGCGCTCCGCAGCCGCTTCACCCCGTGCACCACTACCCTCTGGGCGGTGAGCTGTTCTATCTTTGCCCCCATCCTGTTCAGTTCCCCCGCCACACGGAAACGATTCTCGAAAATGCTTTCCTCTATAACGCTGTCTCCCTCCGCGGCGGAGAGCACTGCCAACGCCACAGACTGTAAGTCCGTAGGAAAACCGGGATAAGGCCTGGTGATCAAATGTTCCACCGCCTTTGGATATCCGGAAGCATTGACATAAATTCCTTCCTCCGTAGCCAGACAGGACGCACCCATCTGGGAAGCCAGGGCTAAAACAGCTTCCATTTCCGCTGCCGGCGCAGCCTCTAAAAGGATGCAGCCCCCCGCACCCACACAGGCCAGCAGATAAGTCCCCGCCACAATGCGATCCGTTGGCACAATAAATTCAGCGCCCCGAAGCGGACCGCCGCCATGGATCACCAGCCGCTTAGTCCCCACACCGTCTATCGAAGCCCCGCAGCATTGCAGATATCTGCAGAGCGCAGTGATCTCCGGTTCCACTGCCGCCCCTTCTATGCAGGTATCATCCCGCGCCATGACGGCGGCCAGAATGATATTTTCCGTAGCGCCCACACTGGGCTTGGGAAGGATAATGTCAGCCCCCCTTAATTCCTTCGCCACCCCGTGTATCATTCCTTCTTCTTCTAAGAAAACAGCGCCCATTTGTTCCAACGCCCAGAGGTGCAGATCAATGGGACGTTCTCCAATGACACAGCCGCCGGGATGTTCCAGCAAAACTTCCCCGCATCTGCCTAAAAGAGCGCCCAAAAGACACAGGGATGATCTCATCCCCTTCACCGCTTCGCCTCCCATAGCCTCCCTGCCGACCTTAGAGCTGTCCACCTGAAGGCCATCCTCCCGCCATACCACGATGCAGCCCAGCCTTTGAAGCAGACTGATCATGGCATACACGTCCGAAATTCTGGGGCAATTTTTAAGATAGGACCTGTCTACCGTAAGCAGCGTTGCCGCCAGAATAGGCAGCGCCGCATTTTTGGAACCCTGAATGCGCACTTTCCCCTGAAGGGAGATACCACCCTGAATATGAATAGAGTCCATATAACACCATCCGGTTTCAGATTAAAGACCTATCCTATCCTATGTGTCATTTTTTACATGCGTACCTTGTACTTTACAGTTCCTTGAGCTGGATCCTCTTAGCCACGCTCAGCACCAGCCCGATCTCGATCAGGAGAAACATCACCGAAGAGCCTCCGTAACTGATGAAGGGAAGGGAAATACCGGTGTTGGGAATGGTGTTTGTCACCACCGCGATATTCAGGATGGTCTGAATGGCGATATGTCCCATGACGCCCACCACCAGCATGGCTCCGAACAGGTCCGGCGCGTTGTTTGCGATAACCATCATCCGCCACAGCAGCATGATGAACATCAGTATGACGGCGATTCCTCCAAAGAGCCCCAGTTCCTCACAAATAATGGAAAAGATCATATCATTCTGGGCCTCCGGCACAAAATCAAGCTTCTGCATACTCTGGCCCAGGCCCTTCCCCCAGATACCGCCGCTGCCGATCGCATACAGCGCCTGAAGCGTCTGCCAGCCTTTCCCCTGGGAATGGCTCTCCGGATCAAGCCATGCCAGGATACGTTCGCTCCGGAAACCTCCGCCCTCCGCCGAAGTGGATACGATCACAAAGACCATCACCGCCACCACAGCCACTGCGGAGAGTCCCATGAACACGAACTTCTTATAATCAGGACTGGCTACAAACACCATCAGGACGGAAATGCCCATGATAATGATGGCGGAGCTCAGATTGTTTGTGATGATATAAATTTCCAGCACAATGGGAAGCGGCATCGCCATCATCAGGAGAAAGCCTTTTAACCCCCGCACGCTTTTTCCCATCTTGCAGACCATGACTGCCAGAAACAGAACCATACACAGTTTCGCCACCTCCGCTGGCTGCAGATTTAACCCCACTCCCGGAATCCTGATCCAGCGTCTGGCGCCTCTGGATTCCACTCCTAACGGTGTCAGGACCAAAGGCACTAAAAGCAGGGAAACCACATAGCCAAGCCCCGCAAAACGCTCCCAGAAATGATAGGGGATATTGGCCACAATAATCATCAGCGCCAGTCCGATCATACATGCGATTAGCTGTTTTTTGAGGTAATAGGCGGCGTCTTTAAAATCCTGAAACGCCTCGTAGGAACTGGCCGAATAGATCATCACAAGCCCGAATCCCAGCAAAAACAGTACGATAAACAGCAGACTGTAATCAAAAAAGTATTCCGCCTGCTCTTTTCTTTTCCGCCGAACAGATCTTTGTATTGCCATAGTCACTCCTCACAGGCCTGCGGCCGGTTTTCACTCCAGTCCTTTTACATACTCCTTAAAAAGCTGCCCCCGCACTTCATAATTCGGGAACATCCCCCAGCTTGCGCAGGCCGGCGACAAGAGCACCGCGTCTCCGCTCTGTGCCAGTTTCGTGCACAATTTAAGACATTCCTCATAAGTATCCGCGAAACGGATCCTGTCAAATCCATGCTTTCTGGCGCATTCCGCGATCTTCTCCCTGGTCTGGCCAATCAGCACCAGATACTTTACTTTTCCGTCAAAACTTTCGATCCACTCATCGTACTCACTCTGTTTGTCATAACCGCCGCCAATGAGAATCGTGGGCTTCGACATCGCTTTGATGCCCTGGATGGCCGCATCCGGATTGGTGCCTTTGGAATCGTTATAGTAGTCCACGCCTCCCTTGGTGGCCACAAACTCGATGCGGTGTTCCACCGCGTGAAACTCCCTGACAACGGACAGGATGGTCTCCATCGGTACGCTCATCCCCTCCGCGATGGCGACAGCCGCCATCACATTCTCCACATTACACATTCCCACCAGATTCATATCGCTGTGAATATCCAGAAGCTCTTCTTCCCTGCCGGAAACGCTTTTTACGATCTTGTCGCCTTTCAGATAATACCCGTCCTGCAGCTTTCGCGCGGAGGAGAAATATACCGCTTTCGCGGGACACCGCTGCCCGAAATCCCTGGTGTAGCTATTTTCATAATTCAAAACGCAGATATCATTCTTCGTCTGGTTTAAGGTTATATTCTCTTTTGCCGCCACATAGGCCTCCATAGTGTGATGGCGGTTTAAATGGTCCGGCGTGATATTCAGGATCGCCGACACTTTGGGATGAAACCGGCGGATCGTCTCAAGCTGGAAGGAACTGATCTCACCCACCGTAACCGTGTCGGACGCTGTTTTCAAACATTCCGATGTGTAAGGGTTTCCGATATTGCCCACCACAAAAGTTTTATCCGCCCCCGCGTGGGCTTTCATGATCTCGCCCACCAGCGTGGTAGTGGTAGTTTTTCCGTTCGTTCCTGTGACGGCCACAACCGTTCCCTTTTCCTCCAGATACCCCAGCTCGATCTCTCCGATGATGATTGCTCCGCCTTCCCGCAGGCTGTTGACCAGCGCAAGGTCGGTGGGTACGCCGGGACTTAAGACCACGGTGTCCGTTTCCTTTATCATCTTTTCGGGAAGCGTTCCAACGATACAGGCGGCATGGCTTCCTTCCGGAAGTTTCGCCCGCAGAGCTTCCCCGGTCAGTTCTTCATTGCTGTCATAAAGCGTGACCTGCGCGCCCATATGCTCCAGAAGCTTCACAGATCCCAGTCCGCTGATCCCGGAACCGATAACAAGACATTTCTTTCCCTTTAACATAACGTTATCCTTCCTCCGATAAACTCTGTTTCTCTTCACGCTATCCCAAACAGGCCAACGATGCACATGAGCGCGGTGACAATGGTAAAAAGTGCGGTGATCCGCGTTTCCGGCCACCCGCATAACTCAAAATGATGATGGAGCGGCGCCATGCGAAACAGCCTTTTCCCGCCAGTCAGTCTGAAACAGACCACCTGCAGGATGACGGAAAGCACCTCTGCCAGATATACAATCCCCACGATCGCTATGTATAACGGCATCTGCAGCATGTAGCCGCAGGCCGCCACAAATCCTCCCAGGGCTAACGACCCTGTGTCTCCCATAAACACAGCCGCCGGGTGAGAGTTAAACAGCAGGAATCCCAAGAGTGCTCCGGCCACAGCGCAGGTTACAGGTTCTATGCCGCTTCTGCTGCCTACCGCCACCACGGTGAAAAACATCGCGGTCATCACCGTCACGCTTCCCGCCAGCCCATCCAGCCCATCGGTGAAATTCGTTCCGTTGGCCGTTCCCAGAACCACAAAAAAGAGAATAGGCAGATTCCAGATCCCAAAATCCAGATATCTTCCGGACACAAACGGAATCTTCATGGCCAGGCTGACATTGGTGAAATGCAGCAGATAATAGGCAAATCCCGCCGTTACCACAAACTGCCCCAAAAGCTTTTGCCACGCCCTAAGCCCCAAGGAACGCCTGCACACTACTTTGATATAATCGTCCAGAAAGCCTACCAGTCCGAAACCAATGGTCAGAAACAGAATCGGCGCTGTATCAGGATAATCCTTCATAAAAAGCAGGGTTGTCACCGTAACGCTGAAAAGAATCAGGATGCCTCCCATGGTAGGCGTACCTGTTTTCCCAAGATGCGCCGCAGGCCCATCCTCCCGCACCGTCTGCCCGCATTTTAAGCTTTTCAGAAACGGAATCACAAAAGGGCCGAGGACAGCGCTGATGGCAAAGGAAATCACAACTGCCAAAACACTCACATTCCTCATTGATTATACTCCATTATTCCTAAATACGGAAGAATATTTTCAAAAAGCTGACGCACGATAGGCGCCGCCACCTGCCCGCCATAGTAAGTCCCCTTCGGATAATCCACAATGGCCAGAGCGATGACCTGAGGATCATCCGCGGGCGCGAAGCCGATAAAAGAGGCGATGTAGCGGCCGCTTCCCCGGGGAATGGTCTGGCTGGTCGCGGTCTTCCCGCCGATCCTGAAGCCTGCCACCGCCCCGTTTTTACCGGATCCCTCGGCAACTACCATTTCCAGAATTTCCCGCATTGTCTCACTGGTCTTTTCAGAAACGATTCCCTCCGTCACCGGATATTCAAAAGTCTTCACCACGTTTCCTTCCTCATCAAGCGCCTTTACCCCGAAATGCGGCGTGACACGATTTCCCCCGTTTATAATAGAAGACACCGTAGTGACAAGCTGTATGGGGGTAATCTGAAAAGACTGTCCGAAGGAGACAGTGGCAAGTTCCACATTACCCATATCCTCCTTTTTATGCATAATGGTGCCGGCCTCGCCGGGAAGATCAATGCCCGTTTTGGTCTTTAACCCGAATTTTTCAAAATATTCGTAGTAAGAATCCAGCCCCAGACGAAGTCCCAGCGTGATCAGCGCCGGGTTACAGGAATTCATCATGGCATGCACAAAATCCTGACTGCCGTGCCCCGCCGTCTTGTGACAGCGGATCTTCCTGTCGTCCACCACGATAAATCCCGGACAGTTAAAGCTGCTCTGGGGTGTCACCACACCTGCCTCCAGCCCCGCAGCCGCAGTAATGATCTTAAAGGTAGAACCGGGTTCATAAGTATCGTTGATACATCCGTTCCGCCAGATTCCGTTCAGCAGATTTTGTTTCTCTTGTTCGCTGATGTTTTCCGAAGTCCCCTCCGGAAGCGCATAGGGATCATTTAAGTTAAATTCCGGCACATCCACCATTGCGATAATTTCTCCGTTTTGAGGATTCATCACGATGATGGAAACGCCTTCCGCCTCCTTTGCCGCGCAGGCCTGCTGCGCCAATTGCGCCGCGTAAGTCTGAATATTTCTGTCTATGCTGATGCAAAGGTCGTTACCGTTTACGGGCTCTATCCGGCGCTCTCCCGCTTCCTCCACTTCGATACCTCTGGCATCCGTCATGGTCAGGATCGTTCCGGCCTTTCCCTGAAGATACTCTTCATAGATGACTTCAAGGCCGATAATCCCCTGATTGTCTCCTCCGGTAAATCCTAAAACTTTGCTGGCAAGATCATTGTAAGGATAATACCGCTTGTAATCTTCATCCACCTTGACGCCTGCCAGGTCGTACTCCCTGATCCGGTCTCCGATGGATTTATCCACATTGCTTTTGATACGTTCCATGGAAGAATATTTTTCCACACGTTTCCGGACATATTCTTCCGAAAGGTCCAACTCTCTGCACAAAATCCCGATGACTTCCTCAGGGTCTTTGATCTGATTATGTATGACGGAAACGGTACAGACCGTCTTATTATCCGCCAGCACTACGCCGTTGCAGTCAAGGATTCTCCCTCTCGCCGCCTTAATGCTCCGCTCTCTTTCATGAAGGTCCGTTGCCAGCTTTGAATAGTGGTCCGCCTGCCAGATCATGAGATAAAGCAGTCTGCCGAATAAGAGAAGAAGCAGTGCGGCGCACCCAAAAAAGATGACAAGCACTTTCTTTCTGTGAAAGATCTTATTGTTATCAGATAACATGCAAAACCTCATAAAAAAGGGATCACTATACTTTATTCCCCCCTCTATGAGGTTATGACTTACGTTATTCCGAAGACGGATTTATGAGGCTGTCATTGATCGGCACATCCGGATCAATCACCTGTCCGCTGCCGCCTTCCACCAAAAATCCTGACTTGGCATCGTATTTGTCTCCCGTAGCCGGGTCTATCCTGTATCCTGTCGCTTCATCTATAGGAAAGCTCAGCCATGCAGGCAGAGTACCATCAGCGTTCATATATTGACTGTAATCTGCCTCTTCATCCTCTCCCGCATCTTCCTCGTCCAGTGCATCATCCTCAGGCCTGCGGGTATACTGGGTAGTAATTTCCAGCTGCCTCTGCTGCAGCTCCGCCGTCTCGTCTTCGCTCAATTCTTCCGTCATAAAGATATTCAGGTACGGCAGCACTTCCGTCAGAATATTGCGCACAATGCCGGTAGCATATTTAGCATCGCCCTGATGGGAAGCGTTAGGCCTGTCTACTACGACATAGATCGCGATCTGCGGATCGTCCGCGGGAGCGTACCCTATAAAAGAGACTACGTGATCGGTCTCAGATCTCGCATGCGTATTTTCATCGATCGTCTCCGCTGTCCCTGTCTTTCCTCCGATCATATAGCCTGCGGGTCTTGCGGTTTTTCCCGTTCCCTCGCGGACCACAGCCTCGCAGTACTGTCTGATCAGCGCGGAAGTGGATTCGGATATCGTCTGTTTCAAAACCCTGGGCTCAATATTTTCCACCGTAGCTCCACTGGAATTCGTGATTCTGTTCACTACATGAGGTTCATAATAATAACCGCCGTTGATCAAAGAACAGTAACCGGTAATCATCTGTATCATGGTTACATTAAAGTTCTGTCCGAAAGAATTGGTGGCAAGGTCCGTGGGACCCATCTGGTCCGCCGTGTAGATCAGGCTGTTGGTGCGGGCTTCTCCCGCCAGATCAATATTGGTCTTGAGCCCGAAGTTAAAGATCTGCTGATACTCTGTAAACAAATCTTTCCCCAGCACCTGCGCTATTTTCATCATGGCTACATTGCAGGAGTTTGCCACGGCCTTTTCCAGCGTCAGCGT
>CANREV010000021.1 GCA_947629645.1 uncultured Acetatifactor sp.
TTTCAGAAATTTTGCTATCAAAACAGCAAAAAGGAAGCTGCCGCTTCACGATTTACAACCGTTAATGCGACAGCCCCCACTTTCAACCAGATGAAAAAAGATTCTTTCCGGCATACGCAGCTTCTGGCTCTTTCCCGCCAGATACAGTGCAGCGGAACCATCGAAGGAAGCCAGTTCTCCCGCAAAAACCAGCCGAAGTCTTTCAAACACATTTCTGATCCAGGACTCATTTACATATTCGGAACCCAGAGTAAAGGGCACTGAATCCATAAGTCGTGAAATCACCATCTCGTCTGGCTCCAACACCGTGTTTTCCCGAGAGACCTCCAGATCCGGCTGGTGTGTCAGTATTTCCTGAAAGCATTCCGATATCCGGTAGAGAAAGCTGCCCGCCGCATCCAGCCATCCCGGCTTTTTCTGAAAGCCCAGGTCATAAAGAGCCTGCCAGCGATCCTTTTCAAAACAGTTCCTCCAGTGAAGAATCGCTTCGCCATATCCGGCTTCCGGCATGTCCAGCCGGAAACCTTTCTCATCCAAAAGAAAGTGTAATTTATCCTGCTTATCCGTCTGCTGCTCCGGCATCTATGATTTCTCTCCAGTTTCGTTCATTTTAATCATCTCTATCTTATGTATTTCACGTCATTGTCTTGCTGTTTTTCATACGCTTCGCCCCTTGTAATATTTTGTTTCCAAACCAACGAAATCCATGGCGTTGATCGCGTATTTCAGTTTGCTTTTCATTGTATCACGGGCCTGAAAGCATGTCAATTTATGCAAAACCCGCTTGATGACACTGATTTATGACGTTTTATTTACCTTCCTCGGACAGGATTGTTTCAACCGCACCACGCTTTTCATACAGAACACAGCCGCCAACGTGATCGTCTGCCAGCAGATCGCCTTCACGCAGAGCGGCAAACAGCGGCGACTTCAGCGCCTGTCTCAGAGAGGTATCGCGCACATTGATGTCCGAATACGGCGAGAACGGGCAAGGCTCCGCTCCGCCGTGGGAATTGATATGGAAGAAGCCCCGACCTGCGGCAATACAGCCGCCGGAGCTTTTCTCATCGCCGGGGAATGACACAAATACCATCTCCTGATATTCCTCACGCAGCCGCGCAATTCCCTCTTTCAAAATCGTGCGCTCCGCTTCGCTGGGCGCCAGTTCCCTGCTTTCCTCTGTTACAGGTACAAATTCCACATAGACCACCAGCTTGCAGCCGCGTTTTGCCAGCGTGTCAAGAAATTCATGTGAAATGACCTCGTGGACATTTCGCGCTGTCACCGTGACAGAAACGCCAAACAACAGTTCCTTATCATGCAGTGCGTCCATGTTGGAGACCAGTTTTTCATATACGCCCTTTCCGCGGCGTTCATCGGTTTCCTCTTTTCCGCCCTCGATACTCATAACCGGGATCAGATTGCGGCACTTGTCAAACAGCTTAAAGTAAGCGTCATCCATATATGTACCGTTTGTAAAAATCGGGAAGATGATGTTCGGCATCTTTCCCGCCGCTTCCATAATATCCCTGCGCAGCATCGGTTCACCACCGGCCAGAAGGATATAGCTCACTCCGATTTCATCCGCCTCCTGAAAGATTGCAAGCCATTCCTCATTGGTAAGCTGACTTACCGGCGCGGCATCCACGGTGGCGTGATTGCAGCGGGAATAGCAGCCGGAACAGTGGAGGTTGCAGCTGCTGGTGATACTGGCGATCAAAAACGGAGGGATGTGTTCGCCTGCTTTTTCCGCTTCCGCCCGGCGCTTTGACGCCTTTTTGCTGGCTGCCGCAAACCTGACCATGAAAGCGCTCTCACGGGGGTCTTTCAGGGTAGCTTTCAGAGACTCGGCAACGATTGTTTCAACGCCATGCGTCATATATGCCTGAATGTCAAATGTTTCGTCCATAGTATAGTCTCCCTTATCAAAAACATTTTTTGCAAATTTCTTTACATTTTCCAAATCGTTCTGATCCGATTTGCCTTTGTAGAGCGCCGCAAAGCTGCCCTGGCAGCGAAATTCTCTTGCATCCATCGCAATTCTCTGTTTTTCGCCGCCGGACATTTCCGAAGGGTAATGATCTTTGCATTTTTCTATACCAAGCTCTGTAAACATATCCGGAGTGTTTACCTTGTCCTAAGGATTGTCTGACTCATGGAGATAATCCGCATTTTTGCCATCGCGCTGTTTCCTTGAAATTCCTGCCGCAAAATCGTCCTTTGCAATCCGGTTTACTACTTGTTTCATTTCCTCTCAATTATTGCATATTGACGGCTCAAAATCAACCGATCAAAGCGCTGTGCAAAAAAATATATTTACCCCGAAGTTTATAAAGTGCATCTTTCCAAGCGGCAGAAGTTGAACCGCCTAAAGAATTGTCAAAAATGTATGCGCTTCATGAGCCGCATAAAGCAGTCTGCAAAGAAGAGCCAGTCGGTCGCGGGGAGGACTTGTCAGGCTGAAAGATGATAAAGAACATAAGAACAGTCCGGAGAAGTACTCCCAAATGCGGGAGCGAATGTATAAACTGCCGGACGAGAGCGAAAAGATCACATCGAAACAGTGGCGGCAGGGGATAAAGACTTTGCGGGCAAAGTACGACAGCAGAGGGAGACAGCCGCCGAACTGACGTATGCGGAAGTGATCGGCTACAACAGGAAGTCTGCCGATGCAAGGCTGGTATGCCGCCTGACAATGTTGCAGAGAAGAAAGATAACGGATTATGTATTTTGCCGGAATAAAGAAAAAGGCTTTACAATCATAATTTTGTGGGGTAAGCTATTTTCAAAGAGATAGAGATGGGAGGGGTAGGACATG
Source organism: uncultured Acetatifactor sp. (assembly GCA_947629645.1). Taxonomy (GTDB): domain Bacteria; phylum Bacillota; class Clostridia; order Lachnospirales; family Lachnospiraceae; genus Acetatifactor. The sequence continues at coordinate 2,819 of CANREV010000021.1, forward strand.
TTTCTGTTTACGGAAGATTGTCTTGTCGGAATCGAGGAAATTGACAATGAGCACAGGCATCTGTTTGAACTTTTGAATAAAGGTCTGTATCTTCTGCAAAATCAATATGTGGGCGATCAGTATTATGCCATTAAGGAATTGTTTGCGGAGCTGGAGGCGTATGCGGATCGGCATTTTGCCTACGAAGAAGCTTATATGCAGCAGATCCGGGATCCGGAATTGATTTTACAGCGCCCGCAGCATATGATGTTTCGGGAAAGAGTATTGGAATTTAATGTAAAGAATATCGATGAATTTGAGTCGCAGGTAGAAGCGCTGAAAGAGTTAATCACTTTTCTGGCAAAGTGGCTTTATCAGCATATTATCGGGAGTGATAGTATGATCGGGAAGCTGCCGCCTTTGGAAGAGTGGATACTGCGGGAAAATCCCTGCGAGTTTGTACCGGAATATGAGACAGGAATCGACATTATAGACAAAGAGCACCGGATTTTATTTGAAATTGCGGAGCGCACTAATAATCTGGTACGTTCCTATGTTCCGGGAGATGGGTATGAGAAAATTTCAGCGATATTGACAGAGTTAAAAGATTACACCAAGTTTCATTTTGCGGACGAGGAAGAATATATGCAGAGTATCCATTATGAGGGATATGAAGCGCAGAAGCGGGCTCATGAAGCGTTTATCGCCCGTCTGGATGAAATTGACATGGAGGACATTACCGGAGATCCCAAGGAATATCTGGAAAGTCTGGTAGAGTTTCTGCTTGGCTGGTTAGTCAACCATATTCTTCGTGCGGACAAGGAAATTCCCGCAAAATAAGCGGAAGCTTCTGACTGGAACAAAGTAAGTTTTTCTGATATGTTACAAAAGAATCCCGCGCCATCGGCGGTAAAAGCCGGGAGTGCGGGATTTTAAATAGGCTTTGGAATAGTCCCTATGTGCCAAATTTCCATCAAACTTGAAATTCACGATAAACTCTTTTAAAATTAATGGATATTCTTAGCTGCCGTTTTATAATGATACGGGAAAGCAAATATAAACAAAAGGATAAGTCCATGTCTGCAAATTGTTGCCAAGATACAATCTTACTTATTTTCCAGCGCTCATTAATAGCAAGAGCGTTAAAAGCGCACTCTGAGCGGAAGCCTGTTTTGGTGATTCGGTAACGATCAGGCATTACGGCTGATATCCAGTTTTTTCCAGAAGGGCACAAATAAGATGAGACCGATCAGCATAGAGCCCAGATCCGCAACAGGCGTGGCCCACGCAATACCGTTTATGCCGAAAAGCCGGTTCAGGATAAACATGGCAGGTACATCCAGACCGCCTTTTCGCAGCATGGAGAGGATCAGCGGCTTTATTTTGTGTCCTACCGACTGAAAAATGGAAATCGTGATCGTGGTAATCGCGGTAAAGGGTCCCGTGATACAGATAATGCGCTGGAAGAGGCTGCCATACTGGATGGTAAGCGCGTCATCAATAAAGGCCCGAACCAGCGGTCCCGCGCAGGTAAAGAGGAGTACAGAGCCTGCCGTTGTGATGCTCAGGCTTAAGAGCAGAGTTACCTTGATGGCCGACTTCATCCGGTCATAATTTTTGGCGGAATAATTAAATCCGATCAATGGAATGACGCCCTGTGAAAGACCGTTGGCAATAGCGTAGGCCAACAGGTCGATTTTTTTTGCGATTCCAATGCCTGCCACAGCCTCATTGCAATAGCTGACCATCAGTTTATTCAATGTAATATTTGAAAATATTCCCATCAGATTCATGATAGCGCTGGGCAGTCCCACAAGGAGTACTTCTGTCGGGATGCCATCGCGGACAGAATAGTATTTTGGATGAAAGCTTAAATGGATTTGTCCCCGCTTTTTGAAAACCAACACCGCGAAATACGAAAGCGCGATCACATTGGAAAGCATTGTGGCGATTGCCGCGCCTGCGATTTCAAATCCAAATCCGAAGATGAATACAGGGTCCAAAACGATATTCATCAAACCGCCAAGAGCCACGCCGAAGCTGGCCTGCGCTGAGAAGCCTTCCGCTCGGATCAGGTGCGCCAGGGCCGCGTTTAAAACTGTGGGAACTGCGCCTATTGTCAGTGTCCAGAAAACGTAATCCGCGCAAAAGCCATAGGTGGCAGAGTCCGTACCTACGGCGGGCAGGATCACGCCGCGAAACGCCAGCATGATCATTCCATAAAGAAACGCGATAGCCGCTGCGGTCCAGATGGAAAAAGCGGACACGCGCCGCACCTTATCTATGTCGCCGCACCCCAGACTTCTGGAAACAAGGCTGGCACCGCCAATACCGAAGAGATTCGCCATCCCTGTTGTGAGCAGGAATAGCGGAAGCGCTAACGATGCTGCGGCCACCTGATTGGGATCCCCCATCTGGCCGATGAAGAAAGTGTCCGCCATGTTATAGATTACCGTGATAAGCTGACTGATGACCGTAGGCACCACGAGCGAAAGAACAGCCCGTTTGACCGGCATCTCAGAAAAAAGTTTCATATTGTCCTGACCCATTCCTGTGTTTCCTCCATTTTGAAAAAGCGGCGGCAATATCATGTCATAATACGTTTACGATCATATCATATTTTGTCAGACGGGACAAGTTCGCTTTTGCAGCAACCGCTCTGATATAAATCCGTAACAGTTCAGCCATGCGCATTTTTATGCGTTTTGTGTGTATCATACATAAATACTGAAATTGACTGTTGACAAACGAGGATAATGAGAATATAATCGGAAACAGATGTTGCAAAACAGCTGTTTCCGATGAAAGAGGGATGCAGATGCCGCCGAAATGTAAATTTACAAGAGAAGAATTGATACAGGCAGCTTTGGATATCGTGCGGACCGGCGGAATATCCGCCCTTACTGCCAGAGCATTGGGAGCAAGGCTTGGTTCGTCTGCGAAGCCGATTTTCAGTGTCTTTGAGAATATGGAAGAGGTACAGCAGGAAGTGGTGGCCGCGGCAAAGCAGCGATACGGGATGTATATAGACCGCGGATTGAACCAGGATAAAGTACCTGCATTCAAGGGCGTTGGGATGGAATATATCAGATTTTCTATGGAGGAACCGAAGCTGTTCCAGCTGCTTTTTATGTCGGAACAGCAAAAGAAGCCTGATATTAACGGGATTCTGCCCGTCATTGACGACAACTACAAGCAGATATTATTATCAGTCCGACAGAATTATGATCTGGACGAACATACTGCGGAAAAACTGTACCGTCATCTGTGGATCTACAGCCATGGGATAGCAGTGCTCTGTGCCACCAATATGTGTGGGTTCACTTCGGAAGAGATCGGGAAAATGCTGACAGAAGTGTGCGTTTCGATTCTTCAGTCGATCAAGGGAGGTATGAAATTTGATTGAGGCAAATCATGTGGAAAAATCTTTCGGCAGCCGTGAGAATGTTTATCCGGTGTTAAAAGGGATTGATGTGAAGATTCAGGACGGCGAATTCGTGGTGATCTTAGGCGCCTCCGGTTCCGGAAAATCCACTTTTTTAAATGTGATTTCCGGATTGGAACGACCGGACGGGGGAAGTGTTTTGTATGACGGATTAGACATTACAAAACTGTCTGACCGGCTCTTAACGGCATTTCGAAAAGAAACGGTTGGTTTTATTTTTCAACAATATTATCTGCTGCCCAATCTGACAGTTGATAAAAACGTGCGCATGGGGGCGGATCTTGCCTCCAACCGAGTATACCGACAGATCATTGATGCGGTGGGACTTTCCGATAAACTGCATAAATACCCCGGCGAACTTTCCGGTGGGGAACAACAGAGAGTTTCGGTGGCGCGTGCTCTTGCGAAACAGCCGAAGACCTTATTTTTGGACGAACCTACCGGGGCTTTGGATGAGCAGACCGGCAGACAGCTTTTGGACTATCTTTGCAAACTGCATGATGAGTACAGGTTTACCGTTGTGATGGTCACGCATAATCAGAATATTGCGGAGATGGCGGATACGGTGATCCGGATGAACAGCGGAAAGATCATTGAAAGTTACGCAAATGCTGCAAAAAAGACAGCGTATGAGATCGGATGGTAGGGCTATGGTAGTAGGAATAAAAGATTCTGTCAAATTAGCGGGTATTTCTATCGTTTCATGTTGTGCCGTTTTTGTCTGCACTTTGTTTCTGAATTATAATATTGATCTTCCGGCGATCAAAGGCAGGATTACTACCGAAGCCGGTATGGCAATGTTTGATGCGCAGGTTTTAACAGGTAAAGTTGTGGTTTGCGTTACCGGCTGCTGCCTTGTATTGACATCGGCGGTCATGCTCCTGTTTTATGTTAAAAATTATATAGACGCCCATGGGAAAGAACTGGGAATCCTGAAAGCTTTAGGTTACTCTGAACTAAAGATCGCAAGGCATTTTTGGGTTTTCGGAGTGAGCGTTTTGACAGGCTGCGCCATAGGGTTTGCCGCGGCTTTTCTCTATCTGCCGGATTTTTATGAGTTACAAAACGAGGCCGGACTTTTTCCCGAATTACCCGTGCAGTTTCATCCTTTGTTGGCATTCTTTTTGATTGTTGCGCCTGCAATGGTATTTGCGGTTTTGTCGGTGCTGTACGCCTATGGGAAATTGACAAAACCTGTCCTGGATCTTTTGCGGGAAAAGAGAGAGTACAACTTAAAATATAAGAAAGAAAGTACAAAGGAGTTGTCTTTTTTGCAGGATTTGAGGAGAAATACGGTGAGAAGCAAAAAATCGCTTGTATTTTTTGTAACTTTTTTGTCTTTTTGTTTTTCCGCCATGGTACAAATGTCCACTTCCATGAAAGATCTTTCAAGCGAGGCAATGGGGTTTTTGATATTTGCCATAGGTATCATTCTTGCCTTCATGACTTTATTTTTGTCCCTGTCAAGCGTAGTAAAGGGAAACACAAAGACCATTGCCATGATGAAGGTGTTCGGCTATGAGAATACTGCTTGCGGCAGGGCTGTTTTCAGCGGATACCGGCCTTTTTCCTATTTAGGTTTTGCGTTGGGTACGGTTTATCAGTATGTCTTGTTAAAATTGACGGTGTCAGTGTTGTTTAAAGATATTGAGAATCTGCCTGAATATCGTTTTGACTATAAAGTCTGCGCGATCACATTTGTCGTATTTATTCTTGTTTATGAAATGGTAATGTATAGTTATGCCAGACAAATCAGGAAGCTGTCTGTTAAACATGTCATGATGGAATCTTGATTTTTCCCTCTTTATTTATCATGATGGAGGCGCTGCGCTCGTAAAGAGTTTGCAAATGGCAGGCGCAGGCGTTATGATTGTCTTGTCGGCAGAGCGTCTTATGTTTGACGGAAGACTCACTTATGATATATGACGTATTTTATGGATGAATATCCATAGAAAAGGACAGCAGGCCGATGAAAGGGAATAGGATAAAGCGGAAGCGCAGACGCTGAATGCGGATGCCTGGGAATGGGAAAATGAGATTAGATCTGACAGATATGTTGTATTCTCTGTCTTTTGCATTGGACAGTGTGGAAACGGAATTATTGGGAGTGGATACCGGACATGGAAAGCGAGTGGCGTGCCTTTCTCTGTGGATGGGGAAAGAAGCCGGATTTCGGGAAGAAGAGCTGCGCGATTTTGTGGGATGCTGCATTTTGCACGATAATGCTCTGACAGAGTTTATCCATGAGGAGTTGTTGAAAGAGCCGGATTTGTTAAAGCAGCGCTATAGTATGGCGGATGCTGATCCCATGATCATGAATAATCGCCATAGTGTGATCGGCGAGCGCAATATCAGGCTGCTGCCTTTTCATACAGATGTTAAAAATATCATTTTGTATCATCACGAAAATGCGGACGGTACGGGACCGATGAAAAAACGGGCTGGGGAAACCGGGCTGAAATCCCAGATATTGCATCTGGCGGATATGGCGGATATGAGAAGCCGAATAGGCGCTATGACAGAGGAAGAGTTTGAGAGTCTTTCTAAGTGGATACAAAGCCAGTCCGGCAGAATGTTTTCCGAAACTGCCGTAAGACTGTTTCAGCAGGCCATTGATTTTGAAAAGATCTGCAATCTTCGGGGTGAAGGCGTTCTTGTGTGTCTGCAGGGTGAATTACAGACGAAAGTCCGCGATTACAGCGATCGGGAGATTCATGATATCGCCGGATTGTTTGCGAGGATCGTGGATTATAAATCTGAATTTACACAGGCCCATTCCCTCGGGGTTGCGGCGAAAGCGGAGCAGATGGCGCATTATTACGGCTTTGATCCTGAAAAGACTCTTCGTTTTTATTTTGCGGGAGCAATGCATGACATCGGAAAATTGGTGGTATCCAACGATATTTTGGAAAAGGCGGGGAAACTGACGGACGAAGAATTTGCGGAAATGAAAAATCATGCCAGCGCTACTTACCATATTTTAAGCGGGATAAAAGAAATTTCCGATATCATAGTCTGGGCTTCCAATCATCACGAGAAACTGAACGGGACAGGTTATCCCCGTGGCCTGAGTGCGGAAGATTTAAGTTTTGAAGAGCGGCTGATGGCATGCATCGATATTTATCAGGCGCTGACGGAGAAAAGACCGTATAAGGACGGAATGCCTCATGAGAAAGCTATCTTCATCATGCAGGATATGGCGGGGAAGGGAGAAATTGACGAAAAGATAGTGAACGATATGGATTCCGCCATGTCTGAAAGAGGCGCACGATAATGTTACCTACAGACAGATCATTTCATATTTAAGAATTCTTAATCTGTCCTGACTTTTTTCTTAAATATTGATATGGTACAATTTCCGTAAAGGCAGAGCCAGGAAAGTAAAAAAATCTGTCGGAGGGTGTAATGGTACGTTTCATTTCTATCTGTATTGATGCGGGTTCCGTATTGGTGGTGTTTTTTCCTGTTATGGCGGTTTTATATGGTACTCTTTTTCGGCAGCAGGGCTGGAAAAAGAAACTGTGGGTCTTTTGTTTCGTCATCTATCTGTCCGCGGTTTTTTCAGCAATCGGCATACCTTCTGTAAAAGGATTGATCCTGGAACCGCAATTTCACTGGATTCCGCTTATTGACATACTCGGCGATCCCTTGGCTATGAAAAGCGCAATACTGAATGTTTTGCTGTTTGTTCCTTTGGGAGTATTGCTGCCTGTTATCTGGGAGGGATATCGTTCATGGAAACGGACCTGTGCCGTTGGCCTGGGACTGTCTTTGGGAATAGAAATCCTGCAGATTTTTACTTACAGGCTTACGGATATTGACGATCTGATCACGAATACTTTAGGAACGTTGACAGGGTATTGTATTTTTTCCTTTCTGGCGAAAAAAATTCCCATGGCGTCCCTGCCTGTTTCAAAAAAATGGGAACCGTTTTTTCTTTGCGGCATGGTATTTTTCCTGATGTTTGCCGTCAGTCCTCTGATTTCCCATGTCCTTTGGGATCTGGTGTTATCCGGTCCCCTTTGGGATAAGATCCGGTAGCGGATGTGAGTGACTGATCATAAGCGGAAAATCTGTCGAAATGATTGCTGTAATCAGAGCAGATAGCGGTGAAAAAAATGATTCATTTTATCTGATATATATTTGTTTTTGTGATATATCAGAAAATAGCGTCTCATGAAGTAATTCTCCGTCATTTCAATTTGAATTAAATGTTCAGCAAGGCTGGCAGGAATCAGGGATTCCGGCATAATACAAATCCCAAGATTATGTATGGCGGCTTGTATAATAGCGAGAGTGCTGGTGCTTTCCATAATGGGGGTGATATGTAATCCCTGTAACTGAAATACTTGATCGATAACGCTCCGCGAGCCGCTGCCGCGTTCCCGAAGAAGCAGGGGATGGGAACACAGGTCAGTGACGGATAACGGAGCGTGAATGATTCTGGCATATTTCTTTCCGCAAAAGGCCGACATATTTTCCTGAGTGATTAGTTTGCTGACAAAATGAACAGATATATTAACGTTGTCTACTATTGCGAAGTCCAGTTCATTGTGTAATAACATTCTTTCGATTTGATTAGAATTTCCCACTTGTAAGCGGTATTTAATATCAGGATACTCTGTCTGATATTTTTCCATGATATCTGTTAGCTTTGTTGCGCCATATGATACATTGCAGCCGATTCTGAGGACGTAATCTGTATTATTTCCCGATATTCTGTTTTCTGCTTCGGCAAACTGGCTGACAATGGTTTGTGCATACTGATATAATTCCTGTCCTTTTTCTGTCAGATAGATCCGCCTGTTCATTCGCTCAAAGAGCTGTGTATGGTAATGGTCTTCCAATTCTTTTATGGCAATGCTGACTGTTGGCTGAGTCATGTTAAGGTTTTCGGCGGCTTTCGTTATACTTTCTTCAGAGCATACCTCAACAAAAATTTTCATATGTCTTAGTGTCATAACAGGCCTCCATACATTAATAAATAGCTATATTAAACATTATAACATATAGATAGATAAATGAATATTGGAATTATATAATGAAAAATACAAATTATATAATGAAAAATATAAATTATACAATGTAAAATAAAAATGAAAGAGAAAGGGGAAAGTGGTAATGTGTAAAGCAACGTGCAAAGAATTGTTTGGTGTTTTCTTTAAAATAGGCGCGTTCACCTTTGGCGGCGGGTACGCAATGATTCCCATTATTAAGAGGGAGATCGTTGAGGAGAAACAATGGCTTTCTAATGATGAGATGTTTGATATTATCGCTATTGCGGAATCCACTCCGGGCCCGCTGGCTATCAATTCTGCAACGTTTGTGGGAAGCCGGGTCGCTGGTTTTAAGGGGGCTTTAGCCGCCACTCTTGGGGTGGTGCTGCCTTCGTTTCTGGTCATTTTAGTGATATCACAGATTTTATTGCAGATTGAACATTTCCAAATAGTGAAGAATGCGTTTCAGGGTATCAGGGCAGGCGTTGTAGTGCTCATAGGAAGTGCATTAATATCACTTTTTCGTCAAATCAAAAAGGAAGCCTTTACCTGTATTGTCCTGCTGGCAGCGTTTATATTGGCGTGGGGTTTTGATATTAATTCCATTTTTATCTTAATTCTTTGCGGATTGTCAGGAGTCATATGGAGCTGCTATCTGGATAGGAGGGCTGGTAAATGATATATTTAAAGTTATTTTGGGAATTTTTGAAAATAGGCGCATTTACCTTTGGCGGCGGATATGCAATGCTTCCTTTGATACAGCGCACTGTCCTTAAGAATAACTGGATTACGGAGAAGCAGCTGGTTGATTTTATCGCAGTTAGCGAGAGTACGCCCGGACCGCTGGCGGTAAATATGTCTACATATGTAGGAGTGAGGACGGCTGGCATTGGCGGAGCACTGGCCGCGACTTTCGGGGTTGTTCTGCCATCTTTTTTAATCATTTTACTCCTGTCGGGCTGCTATAAGAAATTTCAGAACAGCAAAATTGTCAGAGGCGCTATGACGGGATTGCAGCCTGCGGTAGTCGCCCTGATTGCAGCCGCATTATTGTCGGTTATCGGAAGTGTCTTTGATATTAAAAATCTATTTTCCGGAGATAACCTGCTTAGTGTGGCGGTAGTATTGATCGCGGGTTTTTTGTGTTATAAAAAGAAACATCCGATTATGATTATTGGAGCCAGCGCACTGATGGGTATGTTTGCCGGAGCAGTACTGTAGAAAGGGGCAGGACAATATAAAATATTTATTCATACATGCAGCCGTGATAAATGCCATTCATGGGCGTAATAATTGTACCGTAGATGAAAGATTTTCTGAGTGCCGTAGATCGGGGCAACACATGTAAAATTTGCTCCTACTCGGTTTTTGTCCTGCTCTTCGGAAAGTATCTTATCCACACTGACGGTGATGATCTCACCGTTTTTATCTTGGAACCGGAAACGAATAGGCGTGATCCTGCCGTTGGTATCCGTGCAGGAAATCATTTGGACGGGAATGTCAACGCATAGAATACTTTCCATAAAACCGAACTCCTTTCTGCCGCAACGGTGATAATAGTATTGTAACGCATCGAACATGTGTTTGCAAATGGTAATTTATGTAAGCGGATGAAAGCGGATACAGTTCAGACGAGGCTTAACTGTTACCGGGAGTGTTCAAAAGAAGTTCGTACAGAAATTCTGGATTCAGGGAAGTTAAACATATGAAAAAGATGCGTTTTAAACAATGTTTGGGAAAGTAGAAGGCATTGGGAAATGAAAGCAGCCCGAAATCGTACAGGTCAGGCTGCATCGGATTTCGGGCTGTTGTTATTTTTACATTATCCCTCGATAGCTATATAATTTGTTTCCTCGATGGGCGGCTTCTTTGTCATTTTTGGAACAGACAGCATCAAGACGCCGCTCTCATATTTCGCGTGTATATCCTCCTGCTTCACGTCCTCTCCAATGTAGAAGGATCTGCTCATGCTGCCGGTATAACGCTCGCGGCGGACAAATTTGCCTGTTTTCTTTGCAGCCTCATCATTATCAAGTCCCTTTGCGGCGTTTATGATCAGATAGCCGTCCTTAAGTTCAATAGAAAGCTCATCTTTCCTGAAGCCCGGCAGCTCAATGTCTACCTCATAGTGGTCGCCATGTTCGCGCACATCCGTCTTCATCATATTTGCGGCATGGCGTCCGTATAATTTCCTCTGGGCTTTCTGCATTTCCTTCTCGTTAAATGCAGGAAAATCAAAAATGTCATCAAAGAAATCATCAAATAAACTCTCTCCAAAAATACTAGGTGTCATCATAAGTCATCGCTCCTTTTCCTAATTAAATGTTTTGTTATTTTGTTAACTGGAACAGGGGATGTTTAGGAATTTATTTCCTTTCCTTTGTTCTATCTGTGTTATAACACTGTTATTAGCACTTGTCAAGGGTGAGTGCTAATTTTATTTCTAAATATTTTCTAAACTGTTTTAGTGAAATTGAAACATTTTCCACTTGATGTCGTTTATACAAGCAGGAAGAAATAAAAGCCAGGGAGGAAAATGCAGATGAAGGGGAAAGCGGTCGTGGGGATTCTTGTGTGTGCTTTGGCGTTTTGCGGATGCGCAAACGGGGTTTGGGTAGGGGAAGATGTGCAGTCATCCAGTCAAGGAGTGGAGAGCGGGGAAGGAGTGCAGCCATCCGATCAAGGCGTGGAGAGCGGGGAAGGGGTGCAGCCATCTGTGCAAGATGCGGGGAGCGGAGGGTCTGGGGTGCCTTTGCCGGTAAAAACTCTTCCGTCATACGCGCTGACAGAGGCGGTTCAGGGCGGCCCCTGCGGGCAGATATCCCTGTTTCTGCCGGAAGGCTGGGTCTATGAACTCTATCCCCCAAGAGCTGATGAAGGCGGTCAGGGAGGCGACCCTTCCGACAGCATCTGCGGTCTGCCAACGGTAGATGGCATGGGCAGTATGATGCAATTGCCCTCTCATTTGCCGGAGGCGGAAGGGGAGAATGGATATGGCGTTCCCTATGGCATCTGTTTTTATCCGGAAGATACGGCGGAAGGTTATGTGCAATTAGCGTATACGGATTCTTTCGGTGTCTGCGGGACAGGACTTTCGGAAGAGAGCGCAACGATAGCAGGTTGCCCTGCCAGAATCGGTATTTATGACGGACAGGATCAATGGGATTTTATTACCTTTCAGGGAGACTGTGAAGGGATCGTAGCAACGACATACAAAACGGAGAAATGGTGGAAAGATCATGAGGATCAGGTTTTAAGCATTCTTGATACGCTCCGCTTTGACCGGGATAAGAAGGAGTACGGCGCGTATATCTACGATCCGGAATCCTGGGAGGATGAAATAAAATTGCAGTTTTCTGTCAAAGATATCACGGCTTCGGGAGTAACCATCCAATTTCAGCAGTATGACAGCGATGTCATAAATGACGAGCTGATGTTCGGGGACGCCTTCTGGCTGGAACAGCTTGTTGACGGAAACTGGGAGGCAGTTCCTGTGACCATAAAGGGAAAATATGCGTTTCATGAAGTCGGTTATCTCATCCCGCCGAAAGGAAGTGTGGAACAGGAACTTGACTGGGAATGGCTGTACGGACAGCTGGGGCCGGGAGAGTACAGAATCGGGAAGACGGTAACGCAGGGAGCCGGAGAGAATCTCAGAGAATACATAGTTTATGCGCACTTTATTTATTACAAGAGCAGATCTTTGGAGTAGATATCAATATTGCCGCACGTCTGGCGTATCACGCGCCAATATATCGCGGAAATCTTTACGGCGTTTGCGGCAACAGATGTTGTCTGCCCGTGGAGATTTTTATAATGGCTTTTTCAGGATAAAAATAGCGAATGGCCATCCAATACCATAAATGCGGGGCACTTTGCATTTATGGTATTATTTTTGGATAAAATTAATGTTTATGACGCAAATAATATACATTTAAGTGCTATAATATGGTATATCATAAATATTATGATTGAAATAAACGTATGAATGATACCAAAGATAAGAGGTGACTTGCATGTTTACGCTCTGGGGCCTTCTGGCGGGTCTGGCCGTCTGGCTGGAACTGGTCTATCATTTTGGCGGCTTTGGCTGGACAATGTTTAATCCTATATATGTACTTGCGCTGATCGCGGCCTGGTCGGGTGTGGCCACACTTCTCATCGGCCTTTTGAGGGGGCGTTTGCAGAAAGTGTTATACTATTCAGCCATATGGGTGCCTGTGGTATGGACGGGAGCCCAGCTGGTGTATCTGCGTATTTTCAAACGTCCCCTTTTGTGGGACGCTGTGATTCAGGGAGGGCAGAACGCGCTGACCGACTACTGGAGAGAGACTTTGACAGGTATCTTTAAGGTATTGCCTGCCATTTTGCTGTTGATCCTGCCTGCCGTGATCTTTCCAAGTTTATTAAAACGGCATGGGTGGAAGCTTCCCCAGTTTGCCAGTCTCCAGATCATGCGTACACTGGTAGTGATCGTGGCGGGTACCGCATGCAGTGTGATGGTATTGGAGATCGGCAAGATCACGAAACTTGATTTTTATGAAGAATATCGGGAATTTTATGATCCGCTGACTGTGGCGGAGACTCTCGGAGTGCTGCCGCTGTTTCATGGAGATATGGCAAGCCATGGGCGCAGATTGCTGGCGGATTTGCAGCGTGATGATGCAAAAGAAGAGTATATGGCGGCTGCCGTTTCGCTTCCTGCGGAAGGGGAAACGGCCGAGGGAAGAGTCGTTGAGGAGGGTAGCCGTCTTATGGACAGCGTGCGGGCTGCTGCTGTGAATGTTCCATCCAACGCTTCCGAGGGTCCCATAGAGACATCGGAGGTTGCAACGATTCCCAGGCCTTCTGAGGATCCTGTCATCAAGCCCTGTCAGTTTGCTCTGGATTATGATCTTCTGCATCAGCTTGCGGACAACGATCACCAGACCTGGCTTGCGGATTATATCGAAGAGCAGCAGCCGGTAAATACCAACGCCTACACTGGCATGTTTGAGGGATATAATCTGATCTTCCTGACGGCGGAAGGATTTTGTTCTTATGCGATAGACGAGGAACTGACTCCTACCCTATACAGGCTGGCCAACTCGGGATTTGTGTGTGAAAATTATTATGTGCCGCTGTGGCAGACCAGCACCAGCGATGGGGAGTATGTGAATATGACGGGTCTGATCCCCGATGGACAGTTCAGTATGCGCAACAGCGCGGCCAATGTGCAGCCTTTTGTGCTTCCGGCCTATTTTGCCAAAGAAGGCGTACATTCCTACGCTTATCACGATAATACGCTTTCCTATTATGACAGGCATCTGAGCCATATCAATATGGGATATGATTTCAAAGCCTGCAAGCTGGGAGATTTAGAGGAAGAAGAATGGGGCAGCAGGATCTTTGCCATGGAGCAGCCTGACCAATGGCCGGCCTCCGATTACAACATGATGGTTGCTACCGTGCCGGAGTATGTAAACGATGAGCGCTTCCATGTCTACTATATGACTGTGTCCGGTCATATGAATTATAATTTCAGAGGAAACGCCATGTCCGGCAAAAATAAAGATCTGGTAGCGGACTTGGAACTGTCCGAAGGTCCTAGGGCGTATATTGCCTGCAACATAGAACTGGATAAAGCTTTGGAGAACCTGCTGGCCCAGCTGGAGGAAGCCGGACAGCTGGATAAGACAGTGATCTGTTTGAGCGCGGATCATTATCCTTATGGTTTGTCAGATGAGGAGTATATGGAGTTAGCAGGACGGGATCTGTCTTACGGAAAAGATATGTACCGCAACACTTTGATTCTGTGGAATGCGGCTATGCAGGAACCCGTCTATATTGACAAGCCCTGCAGCTCTATCGATCTGCTTCCTACCTTGCTGAATTTGTTTGGATTTGAGTATGATTCCAGAATGTACGCGGGACGGGATATCCTGTCTGACAGAGAGGGCATGGTAATCTTTAATAACCGGGATTTTGTGACGGATTCCGTAATCTTTATTGAAAAGGGCGATATTACCACATGGCTGACAGATGAAAATGGAAACGACAGGATTTCCGATGAGGAAAAGGAAGCTTATCTGGAGACAGCCCGACAGGAAGTCAAGGATCGTTATAAATTCAGTGCATATATCCTGCAGGAGAATTATTACAGCGATGTGCTGCAGGCGATGACTCCGTGATGGGAAAACATTTATGATAAAAACAGAATACTTCGCGTCATTTGTTATATGCAGGCACATCCGCTGGGTTCATTGCCAGAGGAAATTCTCCGGCCTGCATTAAAAGGCAGAATATAAAAAAGGAGAAAAAAGATGAAATATGTTTATCCGGTTATTTTTACTCAACTGCATGATGATAAAGATACGGTTTTGATAGAAGTTCCCGATTTGGAAATATTGACGGAAGGCTTTGGCATGGCCGATGCCGTCTATATGGCAAGGGATGCGATCGGCTCGAAAGGCGTCAGCCTTGAAGATGCGGGAAAGGATATTCCGATCCCCAGTGAATATGGCAGTATTGATATGACAGCGGGCGCTTTTGCAAAGGAAGGTACGGGATGTGTCTCTCTGGTGGATATTGATTTCACGGAATATCGGAGGCGGGCAGATAATAAAACAGTTCGCCGCAATGTCACGATTCCAAACTGGCTGAATCAGGAGGCGGAGAAAGCGCATATCAATGTCTCCAGAGTCTTGCAGGAGGCGCTTATGGTAAAGTTAAATGTGTCGAGATAAATACATTGTTGCAGGAGGGCATCCCTCAGGTCGTAGATGGAGGGGCACACAAAAGGCCATGTAAAATGAAATACCAAGACGTTTTGCTTCGTGCACCCTAAACCAGCTATTTTCGTACCAGATACAGAGAGATGTCCATCCGTATGGCTCATTCATCTGAGATATAAACTAAAAATTTATTAAAAAATAAGGAAAAAACACTTGACTAAACAGGGCGGATGATTGGAGACAAATGACATATGAATTGTTTGGTTAAAAAAAGAAAGAGTTTTTTCGGAAGACATAATGAGCTTTGTAGTGGAATGGAATGAAGAAAATAGTCTTCATGAATCCATAAATCAGAGCATCCGAGAGCTAGTGGAAAAAGAAGAGAGTGGAAATCCGGATTTCCAAGGCCGGAAAATCTATGGGACAGGATATCATGTCATACAGGCAAACGAGGAAGAATTGGTTGTGAGATGTTGGATTTTTGCGGAGAATGAGCGGGAGGTAATCCTTCAGATTTCCGTTGATTTAGCAACGGGAGAATGCAGGGGATCGATTTGGTAGCCAGGGAGTATGTTTCTTTTTCAAATGACTTTTGGGATACCCTCATTTGACTTCTGGCTGGTTATGAACCCTCATGCTTCCTCTGACATTTCCTGACATTTTCATCTGTTTTTTGTCAGGTTTTTTTATCTTGGTTTTAATGCGTTGATTTCCATGCCCTCATATCCTGTATGCATTTCTATATTCAGTCGTTGGTCCGGCTGTAATTTAAGCTTATCCGGTCCATATTTACGGAGTATGCGCTTCGGCATTTTTCTGTCTTTAACTGTCGATGGGGCATCCTGCGCTCTGGAGATAAACTGTGCATTTGCAGGCAATGCTTTTAACTGATATAACGCTGTACGAGCATTCTCCTTACATTGATTATAAATCTGAAGCGCAATCGGAATATTAATCCTTGCCGGACATACTTCATTTTTTAAGTTTCCCCGTATGGATTGCTGCAGCATTTCTAATAAAACTTATGCCGTTGCCAATAGTGATCCGGTCTGTGAGATTGTGTTTTCGTTCTTCCTTTATTTCAAACCGATTTTATGTACCCATTTTTCGAGTTCTCCGTCACAGGCAGCAACATGATCACCATGGATAGCCAGTCCCTCTGTAAGCCTTGATCCGGGACAAAGCATCGCAATATCCCGCAGAGAATTAGAAAAACCGCTGCCGCCGTGTGTGATCAGCGGGCAGATTGTCTTTCCAAAGAAGTCATAGCTTTCAAGGAATGTAAAGAGCGCCATAGGCATAGTTGTCCACCAGTTTGGAAACGCAAGGATAACCGTATCGTATTCGTCCATATTCTCCACCCGCGCCCTCAGCTTCGGGCGGGCATTCTGCTCGTATTCCTGTTTGGCAATCTCAATTTTTTTCATGTGGTCATCAGGATATTTTTGTACCGTGTCAATATAAAAAAGGTCGCTTTCCACCATGGCATGGAGCTTCTTTGCAACAACTTCGGTATTGCCAACCTCCAGATTTTTGATTCCGCCATGAGAATAATTTTGTCCCGCATGGGAGAAGTACGCAATCAATGTTTTTGCCATTTTCATTTTCTCCTATCTTATGTGAAGATTAAATCTGCCGCTTTTCAGAGATGCAATCACGCCACCATCGATCAGCAGATCGGTGCCTGTAATAAATCCGGCGTCCGGTCCCAGCAGGAACGCTCCTGCCGCCGCGATTTCGTCCGATGTCCCCGCGCACCGCACGGCGGAGCAGTCAATCATATTCTGGTAAGTATTGTCCGGCGCGTTGAACTCATCATAGGCAAGCGGTGTAACAATAATGCCGGGACTTATGGTATTGATTCTTGCGCCCCGGTCTGCCCATGTCGTAGCCGCCGCCGTGCGTACACGAAGCTGGTTTGCCCGTTTCGACACGATATAGGCTGCCCCCGGATTGGGCGTTTTTGATCCGTCAAGACAAGGGAGAGAAGAAAGCTGATCTGTCGGCGTCATGGCGAGGGCTTCCTCATCCTCGGCGGTGAGCGCATGAGGCATATACCCTGTCTGGCTTGAAACGACCAAGCCTGCGCCGCCCCTTGCCATCACTTCCCCAAAAGCGTCAATGGCGTAGGATGTGCCGATCAGGTCAAGTTCTATGATATGTTCAGGACTTGCCTGACTGGGGGACGCGCCCGCCGTATGGATATAATACATGACTGGGCCAAGAGACGCCGCTTTCTTTGCAAACGCCCTGACTGACTTTTCATCACAGGCATCCACAATCTGCGTCTCCACATCGTATCCGCTGTAGGTGAACTCATGGGACACCCGCTCCAGCGCTTTTTCACTGATGTCGCCAAGCAGAATCTTTTTGCCCGCAGCAATCCGGCGGACAATGGCGCATCCCATGCTGCCTGCTCCTAAAAGGACTACAACTTCTTTGTTTTCGTTACGATCTAAAATCATCAGGATTTCCCCCTTATACCTTCATCATCTCTGCACACTGTTTCAGATGATCCACGATTTTTAAATGCTGCGGGCAGGCGCGCTCACACTGCCTGCATTCGATACAGTCAGCGGCGCGGTGTCCTTCCGGGATGGCCGCATAACGTTCCTTCGCCTGCGCGGTCTGACCGCTTCCCAGCTGTAAATTTGCCGCCGCAAAAATATCGGGGATCGGTATCTGCTTCGGGCAGCCGTCCGTGCAGTAGTGGCAGGCGGTGCATGGAATCTCCGCAGAATTGCCGAGTATTTTCTGCGCTTTGCGGATGATCTTCTGCTCCTCCTCATCAAGCGGCTGAAAGTTTTTCATATAGGAAAGGTTATCTTCCATCTGGGCAAGGTTCGACATTCCCGATAGCACAGTGATGATCCCGTCCAGACTTGCGACAAAACGGATCGCCCATGATGCAAAAGATGCGTCCGGCGCATAGTCATGGAACAGCTTTTGCACTTCTTTGGGCGGATTCGCCAGCTTGCCGCCCTTCACCGGCTCCATGACGACAATCGACTTTCCATGCTTTCTCGCCACTTCATAATTGGCGCGGGAAGATACGGTCGGATCGTTCCAGTCGGCGTAATTGATCTGGAGCTGAATAAAATCAACCTCCGGATGTTCCGTAAGAAGCCTGTCAAGCAGCCCTGGTCCCGCATGAAATGAAAATCCAAAGTTTTTAATGAGTCCCTCCGCTTTGCGCTCCTTTACAAATTCCCAAATATGATATTCATCGTACTTTTTATAATTGTTTTCCATGAAAGCGTGCATCAGGTAATAGTCAAAATATCCTGCTCCGGTACGCTCCAGACTCTTATAAAACTGTTCTTTCGCACTCTTTTCATCATGGCACATCATAAAAGCATTCAGCTTCGTTGCCAGCGTGTAGGATTCTCTCGGATAACGGTCAACCAGCGCCTTTTTGATGTCCGTCTCCGATGTGCCGTACACAAACGCCGTATCAAAATAGGTAAAGCCTGCTTCCATGAATAAATCCACCATCTTCTTTACCTGTTCAATATCTGTTCCCACCCCTTTTTGCGGCAGGCGCATCAATCCGAAACCCAGCTTCGGAGTTTTTTTTTCCAAAATAATCCGACATTATCACAGCCCCTTTCCTTTTTCTGCATTTTCAAGCATTTTTATTATCTTTGCAGGATTCCCGCCAACGACTGCATTTGCCGGAACATCCTTCACAACCACCGCGCCTGCCGCAATCACAGCGCTATCCCCTATCGCCAGGTCGTTTTGCGCATGCTGCCACAAACTCTAAGTCCCATGCCAACATTATACTGCTCGCATGATTATGACACCACAACATTTCCGCCAGAAAGAGGTTTATGCCACATTTCATGCAAAAATGCGGCATAAATACACACGAGTTGATTTTTACACATGAATGAATTAAAATAAAATATATATTTTCTATGGAGGAGTGGTTATGTCAAATACAGGAAAAGAAGATCTCCGCGTCATACGAACAAGGGAAGCTATCCGCAAAGCTTTTGAAGATATGCTCTGTGAAATGGATTATGATAAAATCTCAATCAAAGAACTCAGCGAACGTGCAAGGATCAACCGTAAAACATTTTATCTTCATTACAGCTCGTTGGATGACCTGCTGCGAGAATTGCAGAACGAAATGGCAAGAGATTTCATAAAACGCACGCAGGGACTCTCGCGCCCGCATGATATGGATAAGATCACAAGAGAATTCTTTTTGACCTGCGAGGAAGGCGGGCGGCTTTACGAAAGGCTTACATGCAGCGGCGGTCTCCACTACATCAGCAGGCGCATCACAAATGAGATCATGAGCGAAACGTGGGGCGCAGACAGCAGAAAGGCGCAGGCCGATCCCTATATTCAAAATATCATAATGACCTTTGTTTCCCAAAGTACCATCGAAATCTATAAGCAATGGGTGGCAGACGGCAGAAAAATCCCTTTGGAGGATATCATTGAACTGACATCCAAGCTGGTCTGTAAAGGATTGGAAGATTTACGTCTCCCGTATTAAACCATAACTGCATAACTGCCACTTTTTCAAAAAGGTTGCATATCTTGCGTTTCCGCTGGTATGCAACCTTTTTTGGAAGTGGCGACAGAAAAAAGTCTGGAAAGAGTATATATATACATTTTAATATTTTTCAAACAAAACTTGAAAGTTTCACAAACATTCAGGCGGTACAATACAGACATCAAATAAATCAAAGGAGGGCATTCCAAATGAAGAAATTTATCATTCCCGCAGTCGTTACAGCCATAGCCGGTGCTGCGGCGGCAGTTATCGCAGTTATCCGCCGCAAAACGGCAAATCAATATTGAACATACAGGAGGGATTTTATCATGGCAAAATCAAAGCTGGTACAGGCAAACGAAAAAATCGCCGATGTGGTTGTTGGCGGATACAGGAAAATGGAAGACGGCGTTGTAGGCGCATACAGAAAAGTCGAGGACGGATTCGTGGATAAGTTCCTGACCCATGAGGGCGAAACCGTAGAGGACGCTAAAAAGCGGCTTCACGAGGAACAGGCTCAGCGCGAAACGGAGGCGAAAAAAATTTTTTGAGAAACCCGAAACGCAAACAAAACTTTAACATTTGGGTGTTATAATATCATTGACAGCCTTGCAAAAATGCCCTTGCAGACATTTTTGCTTCGCTGTCAATAAGAAAAACGGATTTACGGAGGCACATATTATGTTTCAGATATTAGTGGTGGAGGACGACAAAGACCTGAACCGCACAGTTTGTTCTTTCTTAAACAAGAGCGGCTATCAGGCGGTGGGGTGTCTTTCCGCAAAGGAAGCCTACGACACCATGTACGGGAACACTTTCGATCTGATCATCTCCGATATTATGATGCCCGGAATTGACGGTTATGAGTTTGCGAAAACAGTGCGTTCTCTGAACGAGGATATACCGATCCTCTTTATGACGGCGCGGGACGATCTGGCGTCCAAGCAGAAGGGCTTTCAGCTCGGAATCGATGATTACATGGTCAAGCCCATCGACCTTGACGAGCTTTTCCTGCGGATCGGCGCGCTTTTGCGGCGGGCGAAAATCGCCACCTCCCACAAGCTGGAGATCGGTGCGCTGCGGCTCGACATGGACGAGCGCACGGCGGTCTATGACGGAGACGGGATTCCTAGGGAAATTCCTTTGACAACGCGGGAGTTCAATATCATCTATAAGCTGCTTTCTTACCCCGGCAAGACCTTTACCCGCACCCAGCTCATGGACGAATTTTGGGATGCGGAAACGAATACTGCGCCGAGAGCGGTTGACGTTTACATGACAAAGCTGCGCGGGAAGTTTGAATCCTGCAGCGAGTTTGAGCTTAAGACCGTTCACGGTCTGGGCTATAAGGCGGTGGTGAAATGAGCGGGGAGAACGCTGTGCGGCGGCGAAAACGGCTGTTTGCCGCCCTGCGCCATTATGTCGTATTTTTTTTCCTGATTGCGTTTGTCATCACCTGCTGTATGCTGCTTTTTCTTAAAACTATGCAGACTTCTTTGGAGATCTCTTTCATGGGAAAGGGCACCCGAACCGCGGCGGCTCTGACGATGGGAAACGTGCTTTTTCTCAGCTTGCTATGCACCGTCATAGACGCTGTGCGCCGGAGGTTTATGGTAGAGCGTCCGGTGCGTCAGATCATAAAGGGAGCGGAAAAACTCATGCACGGTGATTTTTCCGCCCGCATTGAACCGATTCACGGTTTTGCAGGCGAGGATGGATTTGACATCATCATCGATTGTTTTAACCGTATGGCAAAGGAGCTTTCCGGCGTGGAGACCCTGCGGACGGATTTCATTGCCAATGTGTCCCATGAATTGAAAACGCCGCTTGCCGTCATACAGAATTACGGGACAATGCTCCAAAGTCCTGATCTGATAGAAGCGCAGCGGATGGAATACGCAAAGGCGATCACCGAGCAGTCCCGCCGCCTTGCGGATCTGATTACAAATATCCTGAAACTGAACCGGCTGGAAAACCAGCAGATTTATCCCGCCGCAAAACGGTATAATCTCGGAGAACAGCTTGCCGAGTGTCTGTTGAATTTTGAAAACACTTGGGGAAAAAAGAACATCGACATTGAAACGGATCTGGAAGAAGAAGTATTCGTGGAATCGGATGATGAGCTTTTGTCCCTGGTCTGGAACAATCTTTTTTCCAATGCTTTGAAATTTACGGAAGCTTACGGCATGGTGTCTGTAACGCTGAAAACCGAGGGAGATTTTGCCATTGTCCGGGTATCCGACACCGGTTGTGGTATTTCGCCAAAGATCGGCAAACACATCTTTGAGAAATTCTATCAGGGCGACACTTCTCACGCCACCCAGGGCAACGGTCTGGGACTGGCGCTGGTGAAAAGGGTGGTGGACATTGTCGGCGGCGATATTTCCGTTGAGAGCAGGCTCGGAAAAGGAAGCGCCTTTACCGTAAAGATTAGGAGGACGGCGGATGGAGACATTCAGGAAAATCCTTAAAAAAATATTTTGCCTGTCCCCGTTTCTGACGGTTGTGGTATCACTTTTCGGCTATGGATTTGTGATTGCGGTGGCGGTGCTCCGCATTCAGAATCCCGCAGCGCAATACGCCTCCTATTTAGCCTCCGCCTATGCGCTGATCGTTACCATCACGAGATTTGTATATATCCATACAACAATCGGCGGTGTCAGAAAATTCATTTCCGATCACCCGCTGATGAAAAAGTTTCGCTCCACCGCGGTGGGCGAAAAATACATGAACGATGTGCGTTTCCGCACGGGAGTTTCGCTGTATCAGGGGTTTTTCATAAATCTTTTGTATATCGTCATGAAGCTGGCATCGGGCATCGTGTACCGCTCTGCATGGTTTATTGTGCTGGCGGTCTACTACATCCTGCTGGCCGTGATGCGCTTCCTGCTGGTACGGCGGCTGAATGTGCAGGATGAGGCATCACAGCTGCGCCTTTACCGACTGTGCGGAATCATGCTTTTGTTCATGAACCAGGCGCTTGTTGGCATCGTTGTCTTTATGGTGCAGCAAAATCGTGGCTTTGACTATCCGGGTTTTTTGATCTACGCGATGGCCGCTTATTCCTTTTACGCCGTCACGATTGCCATTATCAATATCGTGAAAACCAGACGACATAAAAGCCCGATCCTCTCAGCAGCCAAGGCCGTCAATCTTGTGGCGGCAATGGTGTCCATCCTCTCGCTGGAAACCGCCATGCTGGCGCAGTTTAGCGGAAACGATGATCCGAGGTTTCGCCCAATGATGACCGGCGCAACGGGAGGCGGCGTCTGCACCATCGTGATTGTTATGGCGATTTATATGATCCGGCGGGCAAACAAAAATCTCAAAAAAATTGAAACTAACAATTCTCAAACATAACTTGAATGTTTCGCAAACAGTTGACCGCTACAATATCCGTAGAATCCTGAAAGGAGTAATGGATCATGGAAGAAAAGAATGAGACCTTCACCTATACCTATTCCGCAAAGGAGCAGGAAGAAATCAAGAAGATTCGGGATAAATATATCCCGCCGACAAAAGAAGAGACCTCGATGGAACAACTTCGCCGCCTGGACAAGAGCGCCACAAAAGGGGCGACCGTTGTATCGCTGATCATCGGGATCCTCAGCGCCCTGGTCATGGGCGTGGGAATGTGCTGCACGATGCTTCCCGGCTGGAAGCAGTATTTCATTCCGGGCATTGTGATCGGCGTTGTCGGCATCATTGGCGTGATTGCGGCATATCCGGTCTACAACCACATAGTCAGGCGTAAGAGAGAGAAACTCGCACCGGAAATCATGCGGTTATCAGAAGAATTGTTGAAATAAAAAAAGATATCATTCTGGGAAAAAAATTATATAGGATATTTTTTGGGGACGCATACGCCAGGATAACACAGGATTGTCGGCCTTGGGAAAATGTGATATAATGGACTTATTCAGACAAATGGCGGCCAAATGGCCATTAACACCGTGAATGTAAAGCATTTATGGTATAATGACCTTTCAAGGTCGGGGACGGCCGGATGGCCATCCATACCATGAATGAGAAGTATTCATGGTATAACGTTTTTATTGCCGCTTACGCGGCAGAAGGAGAGGAATCATGGTAGAAGTGTTGAAGGCAATGGAACAGAGAAGTTCCACCCGTGGTTTTACAGAAGAAAAGCTTACAAAGGATGAGCTGGACAGTCTGCTGCAGGCCGGTCTTCAGGCGCCTACGGCAGCTAATAAGCAGGAAGTTCATATCACTGTGGTTGACGGAAGCAACCCCATCCTGACCGAAATCGAAGCAACCAAAAACCGCCAGAGAGGGGTGGAGGATTCCTCTGATAATTTTTATTACAACGCGCCCGTTGTTTTGTTGCTGAGCGCCTCAAAATCTTTCCGCTGGAGCAGTGTGGACGCGGGGATCGCGGTGGAAAATATCGCGCTGGCAGCGGAAGGGCTGGGACTGGGAAGCCTGATTATCGGAAGCGTCAAAGACGCACTGTGCGGAGAGGACAGAGAATATTTTGAAACCGCTCTGAAATTCCCTGAAGGACATGAATTTAAAATCGCTATCGCAGTGGGGCACAAGGCGGTCAGCAAAGAACCTCATGATTATAACATGAGTGAAAATGTTACCTATTTGTAAGATAGGAATGGGAAACACCTGCAGGAGGCTGCGGGTGTTTTTCGATATGGCTATTGCGCTGTCACCGTTAAATAAGAATCGTTGGCCCTGTCGGTGGTGAGTGAGTGCGCCTTTCGGAAATAGGTGGTCATCTGGAAGCGGTTTCTCCTGTGGGCTATAGTTTCAGCATGACCCAGCAGAACGATAACTCGATTTGGAGGTATTTCAAAATGAACAGATTTGTGGATGCTCTTATCAGCGAGGAAAAAAGCAGTTTAATTCCTGACGAATATGACTATTGGAAGGACGTAATAGGCAGTTGGGATTTGGATTTTGTATATAACAGAGGAGCAGAAAAAGAGCGGCATATTAAAGGTGAATGGCACTTTACGAGGATTCTGGAAGGTCTCGGTATTCAGGACGTTTTCATCTGCCCCGCGAGAGGATTCAGATCAAAACCCGCCAAAGCATCGGAAGAATATGGTACGACTATAAGAATGTTTAATCCGGGTACTAATAAATGGGACATGGTATATACCTGCTATAAAACTATGAGCCGTTTTGTCGGAACAAAAGAAAATGGCCGCATTGTATTAACAAACATAAACAGCAGACGAAATCGGTGGGTATTTACGGAAATCGCGCCGGACAAATTTCACTGGCAAAACGAGTCCACCATGAAAGACGGAACGGTTAAGGTATGGTGTGAAGCGTTCGCTACAAGAATGTAGTTGTTACTTACAATATTGATAAATTCTGATTCGTTAAATTGCTCAACATCATTCTGGAACACATTATACAACAACCGGATACGAATTCAATTAAATATGTCCCTTTTCGGAAAAGTGTCCCTACTAGCTGCAATTCTAAAAAGAGACCTGTGTTGCTATTTAGTTGTGATTATAAATATAAATACTGTAGTTCAACGAACTGGAAGTTGAAGATCATTATTAAAAAATGCGGACTAATATAACCACAACAAAGATAACAAGGATATTAAATACCCACGTCCATTTATTCCCCAGATTCATGGTATAACCAAACCCACTTTGTGGACGTTTCATAATTATCCTTTTATCTTCTTTGTTGAAGTATATTCTCCCGGTTATCCATCCACTATTATAATCACGAGATTTCTTATTTGATTTGTCTGACTTATATCCCATAATACTGTCCTCCCGCTAAATCCTGATTTGTTTCACTAACATAATACCATAATCATGCTCATTTATATATCACATTCCCATTAAATTTGTTCCACCATCTCTTTTCGGAAAATTCAAAAATCAACCATACCTATCAGGGAGCATGCCAAATCAGGCAGGGCTTCGACCAGACCCACAATTCAGAAAAGGGACTTAAATATTGCTCCCTTTGTTTTGTTCACATTAGCACTTACTTATAGATAAGCTCGGAAAACCGAATTGCTCTTTACGATGGGAATTCGTACAATATGAGATATAAAGAAAATGACAGAGGGGAGGCAATGTGCTTGGGAAAAGCGCAACGCTGCACGGAAAAAGTATTGTAAATGCCGCTGTCGGCCTTGACTGCATGGGCTTTACCCACGCCTATGGGACGGCAATGGAGAAAAAGGAAGCCGCAAGAGCAATTGAGGAAGCTTGCCCCAGCGCGGCAGTATTAGACGGATTCGCTATTCGCGGCAGTCCGCACTTATCATTGACACGGCAAGGCAAACACCCTGCCTTATAAGTTGTTATTTCTTTTATAATCCTCTCCCCATGCTTTCATTGCATCTAAAATTGGCTGGAGACTCTGTCCCAGATCTGAGAGCGCGTATTCTACTCTTGGCGGCACTTCCGGGTAAACAGTACGAGTGATGATCCCGTCCGCTTCCATAGATCGCAGACTGTCGGTCAATACCTTCTGGCTGATGCCGTCCAGATTCTTCTGCAGCTCATTAAAGCGCCAGGGGCGCACAAGCAGGTTTCGTATAATCAGTAGTTTCCATTTGTTCCCGATCAGTTGTACGGTAGTTGCAACGGGACATTCGGGGATCAATTCAGCTTTCGTTTTCATTAGAAATCTCCATTACTTCAAAATTGAATGTTACAATCAAATTATAATGTGGCATTACCGAAAAATCAATAGCTGTACCAAAAGTTACAAAAAGGTAACTATGTTATAAAAAAGTGCGTACTTGTGAAAGCGAAGCGAGTTTGTATAATCGAAAACACAGGGAGATAATTTTTCCCCGAATAAAAGAAGGAGGATATGACAATGGCACTTTCAAATCTTGCTGGATGGGCTGAGGATAAGGCTGCTTCTGCCTGCGGAGCTGCCTGTGGCGCATCTGATAAGTCTGCAGAGGCTCCCGCTGCCTGCGGCGCTTCCGATAAATAATCCGGACAGTTGGGGATTGTTCCCAGTTGGAATTGCCAGCTGGGAACATACGATAAAGATTCGGGAAACCGATTTATATAGCGAGGGTATGATATGAAGCAGTATTTTTCTGAAGCGAAGCAATTCTTTGCTTTTCAATGGCACATCACGGACGAATGCGATCAGCGGTGTAAGCACTGCTATATCTTCTCCGGCGATGTTTGTAAAAAGCTGGATTCCATGAGCTGGGCGCAGATGGAGGATACTTTCTATAACTGTCTGGACTTCTGCGAGGTGTATGACCGCCTGCCCTATTTCTATCTCACTGGTGGCGATCCCATCCTGCACCCGGATTTCTGGCGGCTGTTAGCGCTGTTCAAAGAACGGGGTGTCCCGTTTACCATCATGGGTAACCCGTTTCACTTGAACGATCAGGTGTGCCGGGAAATGAAATATTACGGCTGTGAAAAGTACCAGCTTTCTCTTGATGGCCTCCATGAGACACATGACTGGTTCCGCAAGCCCGGATCTTTTGACTGTACGATAGAAAAGATCGGCTGCATCAATCGCGCTGGGATGCAAAGCGTGATTATGACAACGGTATCCAAAACAAACTGCAGGGAGGTGCCGGGTATTATTGACGCGGTAGTGGCGGCGGGGGCGAACGTATTTGCCTTTTCCCGTTACGTTCCCAGCGGCGGCGACCTGGATGCTTCCATGACGCCTCGGGAGTATCGGGAGCTGCTGGCGATCTGCGATAAAAAATTCAAGAAGTATGAGGCGGAGGGCTGCCAAACCTATTTCAACAAAAAAGATCATCTCTGGACGCTCTACGAGTATGAGACGGGGAGTTTTAAAATTCCCGCAGACGCAAAGGAGGGCATGATCTACGGCGGCTGCAACTGCGGAAACTGCCATATCACGATCCTGCCCACCGGAGATGTGTACGCCTGCCGCCGCGTTGCCGAAAGCAAAGTAGGAAATGTATTCACCGACCGGCTGGCCGATGTCTGGGTATGCGAGATGGAGCAGTACCGGGAGTATGATAAATTCGTCAAATGCGGAAAATGCGAACTGAAGGCGTGGTGCCGAGGCTGCCCCGCCGTGGCCAAGGGAACGAACGGTGACTTTTATGAAGCCGACCCGCAATGCTGGAAGGAGGTAGGCTGATGGAACTTTTAGAGCTTATGAAATACCGCCGTTCGATCCGAAAGTATCAGGACAGGCAGATTTCCCGCAAAGATATGGAAACGATCATCGAGGCGGGAACCTGGGCGCCGAACGCCGGAGGCGGCCAGCGCAGTATCATTGTGGGCGTCCGCAATGCGTCTCTTGCAGAGAAAATCGGCAGGCTGAATGTCGCTCGGTTTGACCGTTCAAGGCTGTCCGGCAGTTATGTTTCCGCCGACCAGCCCAGTATCATTGACGATCCGGCCATGAAAAGCGGGTTCTACGGCGCTCCCGCTGTCTGCGTTATCTTTGCCATGAAAAATTTTCTTTACAGTATCCCGGACGCCTTTTGCTGTGCCGAAAACATGGTGCTGATGGCGACAGAGCTTGGCATTTCTTCCTGCGTGATCGCAAGGGGCGAGGAAACTTTTGTGGGTGAGATCGGTGCGGCACTTTTGAAAGAATGGAATATTCCCGAAAACTATATCGCCCGCTGCTTTGTAATATTGGGATATTGTGACGGTGAATATCCGCTGCAGAAATCGAGAAAAGCGCAGAGAAGTAAAATCATTGAATGAGGTGTTAAAAATGGACGCGCAAACCTGTCTGAAGAAATTAGAATATGTCGGCGTTTTGGCCTTTGCGACAGTGGACAAAGGCGGCGCGCCGCAGATACGAAATATTTCTGCTATCCACTATGAGCCCGACAGGATGATCTTTTTTACCGCAAAAGGAAAAGCTTTCTGCGAGGAACTTCTGGCCGATGGGCGTGTGCAGGTGCTGGGCTATACAAAATACAAAGAAATGATCCGCTTGTCTGCAAAGGCTGTTTGCGTTCTGGAAGATGAACAGGAGAAGTGGATCAACAGGATTTTTGCGGAACAGCCTTACCTCTCCAACGTCTATCCCGGCGATACCCGAAAACTGGCGGGGATCGTATTTGAAATCAAGGACGCGGAAATCGAATATTTCAACCTGGGCGTCAATCCGATCTTCCGGGAGAGCTACACAATCGGCATGGGAAATCTCACGCAAAAAGGATATATCATTTCCCAAAAATGTATCGGCTGCGGCAAGTGTTTGCAAAACTGTCCCCAGCGGTGCATTGAGCCGGGAAAGCCCTGCTGTATTCAGCAGAACCACTGTCTGCACTGTGGAAATTGCTTTACAGTCTGTCCTGTAAAAGCGGTAGAAAAGAGAGGATAACATGACGCAGAGAGAAAAAAGAGAATTTCTGATTCAAAAGCTGATTGATGAACAGCCCCGGTATCAGGATCTGAAGATTCCCTCCAACGAAGCAGAACAGAAAACGCTGCTGCGCTCCCTGATGAATGTTCGCCCGCCGTGTCCTATAGGAGATGATTTTCTGACGGTGCAGGACGCATATTTGCGGGAGGAAACCGCTCGGAAAGGCATTACGGATATAACCGATTTGACACCTGTAGAGCCGGGTATCTATCTCTGGCAGGGTGACATTACCACTCTGAAATGCGGCGCTATTGTGAACGCCGCCAATAGCGGCATGACAGGCTGCTATGTCCCCTGTCACGGCTGTATCGACAATGCGATTCACACCTACGCCGGGGTGCAGCTCCGTCTTACCTGTGCTGAAATGATGGAAAAGCAAGGGCATGAGGAACCGATCGGCCAAGCCAGGTTCACGCCCGCCTACAATCTGCCCTGCGATTATGTTCTCCATACAGTCGGCCCGATTATTTACGGCAGGGTAACGCGGCAGGATCGGGAACTGCTGGTTTCATGTTATCGTTCCTGTCTGGAACTGGCACAGAAAAACGGAATCGGGAGCGTGGCATTTTGCTGCATCTCCACAGGGGAATTTCATTTTCCAAACAGGCAAGCCGCAAAAATCGCCGTGGATACGGTGCGGCAGTACAGAGGCGATACGGAGGTGATCTTCAATGTTTTCAAGAATGTCGATTACGAAATCTACCGCGCGTTCCTCGAACGCGCCAGCTGTATCGAATAATATCCGGCGGCTTCGAGAGGCGTTGGATTCTGCGGACGCCGTTGTGGTGGGCGCGGGCGCGGGGCTGTCTACTTCGGCAGGATTTGTTTATACCGGGGAGCGGTTTCAGCGGTATTTCTCCGACTTTGCCGACAAATACGGCTTCCGGGATATGTATTCGGGCGGGTTTTACCCGTATTCCTCGCTGGAGGAATTTTGGGCGTATTGGAGCCGGTATATCTTCATCAACCGCTATATGGATGCGCCAAAGCCGATCTATGAAGATCTGCTGGCGCTGGTTCATGACAAGGACTATTTTGTAATTACCACGAATGTGGATCACTGCTTCCAGAAGGCGGGATTCGATAAGAAGCGGCTGTTCTACACGCAGGGCGACTTCGGATTGTTTCAATGCTCCGAGCCGTGCTGTCAGGAAACCTTTGATAACGAGAATATAATCCGGCAGATGATGGAGCAGCAAAAGGATATGCGTATCCCGTCTGAGCTTCTGCCCGTCTGCCCTCATTGCGGAAAGCCCCTGACCATGAATCTGCGCTCCGATGATAAGTTTGTGGAGGACGAAGGCTGGCATAGAGCGGCGGAGCGGTACGAGAACTTTCTGCGGACGAGGGAAAATCAAAGGATTCTGTTTCTGGAGCTGGGTATCGGGTACAACACCCCGGTTATTATCAAGTATCCCTTCTGGCGTATGACGGAAGAAAATCCGCAGGCGACATATGTGTGCGTGAATTATGGGGAGGCGTCCTGCCCGAGAGAGATCGCGGGTAGAAGTATCGTGGTCAATGCGGATATCGGAGAGATTGTAAGCGCATTGATTGATGAATCAGACTGAACGGATAAACTGTAATATCAAAGTTATGTAAGTAACTAAAATATGCAGACGGCCTGCCACTACGCAAGGTACGCCTTCGGTGTGGCAGTTCGTCATGCAGATTAAGGCATAAAAAACAACATTACATATCAGAATCTCTCTACTGAAAGTAAAATGCAACGGAAAACATATATAATACGTTGCAAATATAAGACCTTGTTTTGGCGAGGTATGTAAAGTGTCTCGAATTTTGTATAGGATTCGGGACAAAATTTTATCAATGAAGATGTTAAAGAAATATTTGACTTAGATTATCATATTTTTAAATTTGCTCAAAACCATTGTTTTTCCTATTGCTTTGCGCTAAAATAGAAATAAATAGGGGGGTTATGCAATGGAACGATACAGAGAGCTTGCCGCTTTGCGCTGCTTTACCCATAAAGATATGGTACAGCTCACCGGATCAGAAAGTGCAGCGGTATGGCAGATAAAGAATTATCTGCAAACAGGGTATATTGAGCGTGTGCGCCGTGACCTGTACGCAGTCATCAGCATGGAAACCGGACAGGCAATCCCAAATCGCTATCAGATTGCCTCCCGCGCGACAGACGATGCGTGTGTGTCTCATCACAGCGCTTTTGAATATTACGGATATGGGAATCAGGTCTTTTATGACGTGTACTTCACTACCCAAAAGCGTGTCCGTCCGTTCTCCTATGACGGTGTAAATTACTGTCCGCTGATTTGCAGGGAAAAGGCAGACGTTATAGAAACGGATACCGGTGTCCGTGTGACTTCTTTGGAGCGAACCGTGATAGACAGCATAGCGGATTTTGAAAAGATCGGCGGTCTGGAAGAATTGCTGCGCTGCCTTTTTTTGATCCCTTCGCTTGACCCCAATAAACTGCTTACCGCACTGGAGTTTTACGGTCGGAGTCAGTTATATCAAAAAGCTGGGTATATTCTTGAAACATTGAAGGATGAACTATCTTTGCCGGAACATTTTTTTACGGAATGTGAAAAGCGGTCCTCTGCCAGTAAAACCTATCTCTTTGAAAAGCAGGGCGACTTTGTTCTTCATAACCGATGGAAATTATTTGCTCCAAAAGATCTGAAAGCTATCGTGAATAAGGGGGTCACGGACTATGATGCGATTTGACCGTATTACGCTTGGCAGGCAGGCAAAAGAACTCGGTTTCGTCCGCGATACGTTTGAAAAGGTTTGTCGGCTTGCGGACGTTCTTGCTTTCATGCAAAGCGATCCGCTGCTTACGGACAGCCTCGCATTAAAGGGCGGAACGGCAATCAATCTGACGATTTTTGATCTGCCTCGCCTGTCGGTTGATATAGACCTCGATTTTTCAAAGGATGTATCGAGAGAACTGATGCTGACAGAGCAGGAACGGATCAGGGAGCACATACAAAAATATATGGCGGCATCCGGCTATACGCTCAGTTTGAAATCAAAGCAATACCATGCACTGGATTCCTTCGTTTACGAGTATGTAAACGCCGGAGAAATGAAAGACAACCTGAAAATAGAGATCAATTACATGCTCCGCTGCCATGTGCTGCCAGTTTCCCGCAGACCGGTCCATTTGCCATGGAGTGATCAGAAACTTTCGGTACTTAGTGTTGACCCGTTGGAAATCTTCTCCGCAAAAACGGTCGCTCTCTTAAACCGGGCGGCTCCGAGGGATCTCTATGATATGTTCAATATGCAAAAGTATGGATTGTTTGACGAAACGCAGGAGTGGCTTTTCCGAAAGTGCATTTTGTTCTACGCTGCTATTGCTTCGGAAACCGTGCCGGAACACTTTGATCTTAATGGGATCGTCAGCATATCCGCACAGAAAATCAAGACGGATCTTATACCTGTGCTGCGCCGTGGAGAACGCTTTGACCTGGTTTCTGTGCAAAAACAGGTAAAAGATTATTTGGCTGCCATTCTAAAACCGGAAAACACAGAACTGTCCTTCTGGCAGGCTTTTGCAGAGGGAAAGTATCAGCCGGATCTTTTGTTTGCCGATGCTGATATTCTTTCTCGTATCGAACATCACCCGATGGCGCTGTGGAAATGCGGCGGGCGATCCTCAAGAGAAAAAGGGACACCAGAGTGATAGAAGGAACTGTAATCGAAAAGCGGTGCGCAACAGACACAACATCTCGATTATTGTCAAATATCCCTTCTGGCATATGACGGCAGCCAATCCTCGGGCGACATATGCGTGCGTGAATTAATGGTTACTTACGAAGCGTCTTATTTATACTGCGATATGGCAGAAGAACTGTATATGGATGAACAACAGATACAGGAAATCGATATACGTCTCAAGGATGCATATAGAAAATCAGAAGGTCTTCTGACATCAAGTGATATAAGCGCTATTCGTGCTAAATTTGGTATTAGCCAAAGCGATCTTTGTATTTTGCTTGGCTGGGGCAGAAAAACGATTACCAGATATGAAAGCCATCAGGTACAGGATAAAGCACATGATACAATATTGAAGAAGATAGATCAGGATCCGGAGTGGTTTCTTTTGCCTGCAGAAGATTTAGTTAAGCGTAAGCCGAGGGAGCTCGGAAACGAGCAGAGCCATGTTGCGGGTGATACAATCCTCCGGTGAAATATATTACAGAGATATAAATGAGGGGATATTTCGCATGGATCTCAAAAGCGGCGAAAGAGAGATGGTCTATGCCGATGATAGAGTGGGTTTTTTTATGATACGGGATAATGGCGACATGCTGATTATGAAAGGCGACAGGATGGTTTCAGATGTAATAGAGTTCTGGCTGCTGTCCCATGATGAGCAGGGCAATTTAAGCGAAAAGAAGATTTGGGAGACAGATGAGTTTGAATATATAGAAGAGGCGGAATTTAATGATCGCGGGCTGTTTATAGTGGGAGAATATTATGACTTTGGGGGAGGACTTTTTTGTTTAAAGGATAATGGGGAGGTGGAAACGGTCGCGATAGTGCATGGGAGTGCATCGGCAAGATCATTCATCACAGAGGAAGGTTATTTTCTGTGGGACAGTCAACTGTTGTCTGATGAGGAAAAACAGGAGATTCTGTTTTCATGGGATCGGGATCTGCGTAAACAATCAACTGCTCTTGTGGACAGTATTCCTTACTATGATTTTCAGGGGAATAAACTGGATACCTGGCAGCTGATTGATGATGAAATGTTGGAGGCAGGTTATTGTCTGGTGCATATGGTATATGGAAATGGTGAAATTTATGCTTTTTACGAAAATGAGGTACTGGATGACTTGTATATCAGTAAGGTGCAGGTTCCGTAGTCAGTGACTTTTTGAGTGATGGGGCAAATGTTTTTATGTATGCACTTATATGCAGATTGAGTATGATGAGTGGAAGACTTTGTTCTCAGTGCAGTATACAAGCCCAATGAAATACCGAAGTGGGACTTTTCTAAATTGGAAGAAGTTACAATTATAGGTGCAGAAAACGATGATTATCTATTATATAGATATAAATAATTCAAGGATTTAGAATAAGCCTTTTTAGAAATAGGTTAAGTTTATACATAATATTTATAAAAGGTTGTTTTTAATATTGGTGATAGGAATTTGCGTGTTGGTTTCTGTTATTATTATAAGAATTATAGCAAATAAGAAAGCAGAAGATTGGTGCGAGGTAGAGCAAAATAATAGTTATACATACATTGTAATAGAAGAAGGATCTGAAATAGTTTTTATAGTACAACAAACGAATTGTTTTTTGAATGGTTTCCAGAGGAACCCGCAATCAGTCAGATAACAGAAAATATATTAGAAATTTGCGTAAATGTGGGCTCATGGGCCTCATATGTTATTTACCATGATATAGGGAATGCTGAAGTATCAGAAACATTTTTAAATCCTTTACTTTTTGGGGATTGCTGTGTTGCATATATGGATGACGGAAAATTTATTTTGCGAGATATAAGAAAAATATAAAAATTGCAGAACGATAAATTACATGTTATAAAAGAAACATGTTAGTTAATAGAGAGGGGAGGAAGCCGACATGAAAAGAACTATTAGCAGGTTTATGACTGTCTTCATTCTCATATCGGTACTTAGTTTATCAGCTTGCGGAAAGAATGGAAGTAGTCCGGAAGCAACATCATTATATTCCGAGGGTCTTGAAATTGTTCAGCTCATGTCCGAAATGGTACAGTCTGAAGCATATATTGATCTTGTCACGGGAGATAAGGGAATCAAATCTATTATTCAGGATCTTGCCGATGGGAGCTATTCATCTCCAAGAGCGGTCTACGCTATCTCTTTTTCAGACGAGACACTCTTAACGATGGCAGGAATTGGCGCACCTGACAGTATATCCGAAAATTTGAAGTCTTTCATTATCAAAAAGACCTTTGCTTCACTGATGACACAGTTGAATGCAAAGAGTGGCGTTGAGTACTTAGCGGTTGCCAGCATGTGTACGGCTTCAAAAACTTTCGCCAACGAAAATGCTGATGAAAATGTAATCTATCTATATACATTTGATCATGCTGTACCGATAGCGGTAACATTTACGGTGGGTGAAAACAAAGCTGTTTCAGCAAGCGGAGTTTTTGTGATGTATGATCTGTTCACCTGCGATTCCGCCGATGAAATAAAATCCTTTTTTGACGCCTACGATGATCTTATGGTAGAAGTAACCGAAATACAGGCAGAGAAGTAAAGTTTGAGAGTAACTTTTCAGATATTGATCGGTATACGCACCAAAGCACGCTGGGAAAAAGTTGTTAATCTTTTTTGTTTTGCTGGCGATGGAAAATGCGGCGTTTCAGGCTTTTCCCATTTTCTATATGTTTTTATTGCTGATACTGCCGGTGCTGGTGGTTATCGGGCCGCTCTGGATCATTATTGTGTATCTGATCGGGAAAAGAGTGCAGCAAAGAAGTGAAAATAACAACATGGTTAGCAGAATTACAGTGGCTTTATTATGTTCTTTTGCTGTTTTAATGGTTTTTCCACTGGAAAGAGGATTAAGAGATCTGATGAAATGGGGACACGCTGACCTTGACTTCTTTACGGATGGTTTTGGTGGGGTGGCTTGGCAGTACACTTTTTGTCCTTTCGGATAGGCGAGGAAATCAATCATTATACACAAAAGCATAGCAGTTGTGGATTATCAGATAAACAGACGCAGTTTTAGATAAATTGTTCACCGGAGGCGAGAGTGTTTCCGCCTCCGGTAAGCAGATTCTGCTTCATCAGGCATCAGACAGCTCTTTTCGGGCAATAAAGCAAAGACCAGTCTCTGACTGATATTTCAGAGCCTGGTCTTCATTTATCTTTATAAAAATTCGATCCATTCCAGATCATCTGCGCTGCATTCTGTAAAATCAGACATTTCATCTGTTTTAACTTGAATCAAATCCGTATATGCGCTTAACGCTTCATAATTAGCCCGTAATTCGGCGTTGCCTTCCACATACATCATCTCCCGCGGCAGCTCCAGAACCAATACATACTGCTTTCCGCCCTGTTCATATAATCCCAGCACCTTGTCTGTTTCAAAGATATACTGTTCTTCACCCGCTTCATGCAGATAAAATGACAGGTAACACAGGACGCCCGAGCCGTCCGCTTCCGCGTTCGTTTTTTCAGAGACAATAAATGTCGTGCTCGCGGGAGCGTTCTCAGGCCCGGTCTCTACATCATATACTGTTTTACCGTTCCAGCTATCCGGTAAAATGACTTCAAGACCGGTAATAAATTTCAGGGTGTTTTCAGTATCTGATGTCTCTTCTTCCCAAAATCTGCTGATGTCTGTATCCATATTACCTTTTAACGTTTTTCCACATGCACCACATAATAAAAGGATCAATGTCACCGCAAAACATAAAAATACTTTTTTCATGTAGTTGATTCCTTTCTAAGTTTCTCCTATTTTTCCAATCCGTAGCCGTTTACTTTCCATGCACCGTTTTCGTTCACAAAAGTTACGGAAAGATACGTCAGGCTATCCTCTCCGGAAACAATAAACGGCTTGGATAAAGTATATTTCTCCGTGTCTGACAGACCGTTAATATCGGTCAATCCGGTGATGTCTCTCATATCCATCCTTGCGGCTTCTTCCGGATTTTCATACACATCTATGTCACCGCTGTAAGAAGCTGACAAAAATTCTTTTACAGTTTCCATGTCCCCATGAAAATAAGCCTGGCAAAAATCCTCCATTCTCTGACGCAGGTTCTGTACTTCTTTACTTTCCTTTGCTTCTTCACTATCTTCAGCACTACCCTCGGCTGCTGGTTTATACGCAGTATCATTTATATAAGCATAACCTGCATCCTCTTGTGAAACCTGGGTACTTTGCTCTGAAATTTCATTCGTACCCGTATTCCACCATTCTCCCATAAGCTTATCTTCCCAGTCTCCTCCCCAATAATCATAGATTATCTGCATATCTTCAATGTACCAGCCCTCCGGCGTATAGGAACATTCGATACACTTTACGCTTTCTGTCCATGGATCTACATAAGATACAAAGCGCAGCATCATTTTGCCGTCTTTTTCAAAGATATTCGCTCCCATTCCATGAAAATCAAGGTTTTCCGGACCAAAGCCGGAAGGCTGCGCGGTAGAGTAATCATCATCGGGGATATCTTCCCCATCGTAATCCTCCCAGCCTACCCACTCTACTTCCAGATCCGGATTTTGGATAAAGTTGCTTGGGTACTCCGCCAGCACAGGCTCTCCTGCGTCATTTTTTTCCACATGCAGGATGGAAGTCTCCCCTCCGCCATAAGTACTTCCCGTAGAAATTCTGTTCACAACAATATCCGGCAGGCCATCGCTGTTTAAATCTCCCGTAACAAGATAAGAAGCCCAGTAATCCGGATAATCGATCAGTGCAATATCGCCGTTCTGAAATTTGGCGAGCACCTGAGTGAATGCGTAATCTCCGGATACATTGTCTGTTACCAGCACTCTGTCCTCTGTTCCGTCTCCGTCTAAGTCTGTTCTGATCTCTATACCGGTATCGATTGGAATTTGTTTCACGGCATAAACTTTTTTGCCGTTTTGAATGTGAATCAGGCTTCCGGCCAGTACAAGAACCGCACAGGCTGCCACGATCAGAAAAACCCCTTTCTTTTTCCTGCCGTTTATGATACTGTCGAATCTCCGCTTGATAAACTTTACTCCCTGCACATAACCGGTAGAGGCCGCGCTCCATTTACAGCTGCTTTTTGCAACCCACGACATAATGACATCGCTGTATTCTTCCCTGTATGTCCTGCCTTCGCCTGCTACCACAGCTTCATCGCAGCATATTTCAATATCCTGCTCCGCCGCTTTTCTAAGCAGCCAGACAAAAGGATTGAACCAGTGAATGATATTGACAAAAAGGAAAAACAGCTTCCATAAAATATCTTTCTGTTTACAATGCAGCAGTTCGTGTTTTAAGATAAAACGCAGATCCCGTTCGTCTGAAACATCCTCGGGCAGCACGATCGTATTCTGCAATACGCCTATCGTAAACGGCCCCATAGGAGAATCGCGCAGAATCCATAGCTGGGGTGTTCTTTTCAGTCGGTATCTCTCTGCTTCTTCCTGCAGGATCTTTCGTATATGGGAATCCGTACATTCATATCCCAGCCGTCTGATTGTCCTTTTTAACTTCCGGAAACCGGCAGAATAATAAAGCAGAAGCGCCGCTCCCGCACATAGCCAAAGGATAAAAAAGACGTCTGTGGCGGTAATCTCTTTCCTGGTCACACCGGATACTACAGAATTTCCGATTTTCGGATCTTTGGCGGATGTTGTCTGTTGAGACTCCGCCTGCCCGCTCTGGGTGATTGCATGTTCCGCATGATCCGTATCGCCCCGCCGTATTACCACATCGGGAATATCCACGCTGTATGGCAAAACGGCAGGAAAACGAAAGGGCACCAGACAGCAGACGGCGATCAGACCCCATATGATCTTTCTGCATTTCGCCCCATACCTTTTACCGCAAAAGGAAAAGACCAGAAGAAAGATGAAAATACACACGCCGTTCACAACGGAAGTATTGAAAAGAGCTATCATAAATGGTCTCATTTTTCGTCCCTTCCTTCCAGAGAATTCAGGTATTCCCGAAGCTCGGCAATCTCCTTTCGGGAAAGGTTGTTGGTTTTACAAAGTTGAGCGATCATTTTCGCGGCGGAATTATCATACAGCTTTTCCAAAAGTGTCCTGCTTTCCTGTACCTGATACTCTTTTTGGGAGATCAGCGCAGAATAGTAGTTGGTGCGCGTGCTTCTGTCGCAGGATACATACCCCTTGTCTGCCATTCTCGCCAGAAAGGTCATTAACGCTGCAAGCTTCCAGTCGTACTTACCCTTAAGTCCCGCCAGTATTTCATTGGATGTCATGGGCGTATCCTGTTCCCATAAAACTTTCATGATCTCAAATTCCGAATCGGATAATTTTTTCATGATGATTCCGTTTCTCCTTTTCTGTATTAACATTTATGTTTGCATTATACAATATGTTAATGAAGGTGTCAATATTAATATTCTCATTAATGCTAATATTAGCAAAAAGAATAATATTAATGAAAAGAATAACATCAGTGAAAAAAATAATATAAGTAAAAATGATAATATTAGTTAAAATAACAATATTAGTGATATTAGTTAAAATAACAGTATTAGTGACAATAACAACATAATCGTAAACGTTAATATCAGCTTTAATAATTAGTATAAGTATTAATATTAGTAGTAAGTATTAATATCAATGCTAATATGGACGTAAATGTTGAATCATTATGTTTCCCGCAGCTTTCAAAAATATGATGTAATGAAAGGAAATCAGACGCTATACTCTGTGGAGAAATCTCTACTATCTTTATCTTTTTCCGCTTCTTTCCCAGCTTGTTATTCGCCTCAGTTTCTTGATCCGTCTCTTTATCCTGGTCTCTTTATTGCTCTCTTTATTCGCGGTTAGAAATGCAATTTATATAAATTAAATGCAATATATAATTGACATTTTCGCAAATGTACTGTATGATGATCCAAAGTAACAGTTCAGAAAGTTTAAACAGTTCAGCATACGGCGCCGCGAAGTCGAAATCGCGTCTCTATGCGATTTTACGAGGGTTGCAGGCGCCAAAACGTTGTTTTGTGCGTATCAGCGTAACAGTTTAGCCGAAGGCTGAACCGTTGCGATTAGCAGGGGAGGTGGACGATGAGAAATCTGAAACTGAAATTCAGACGTATTGAATTGGAAATGTCACAGACAAAACTTGCAGAGAAAGTCGGCGTTACCAGGCAGACGATAGGGCTGATTGAAGCGGGAGACTTTAATCCATCGCTTAAACTCTGCATCGCGATCTGTAAGGCGTTGGACACTACGTTAAATGATTTGTTCTGGGAGGAGAATGAAAATGAGGAAAAGTAAAAATAATCTGGATGAGAGACAGGAACAGATGCTGCTGCGGATTGAACATAATGGATGCTGGATCGCTTTCTGGGGACTTGTGGCAGTGATCATTATACAGAGAGTTGTTTTAGACTTCGATTCCGGCAATATCGCGGGAGAACTGATTGTCTTTATGATGCTTGCCTTATATATCGCCGTGGGATGTATCAGGAGGGGGATCTGGGATCGCCGCCTGAGGCCCGATACTGCGTCAAACAGGATTGTTTCTCTGACCGCCGCTCTTATTACAGGAATACTGCGGTTCGCATATATGATAAAAAATTTTCCCCACATGATATTGAACGCCATTGCGGCCGGTATGATAGCGGCGGCGGTCGCGTTTGCTGTATGTTTCGCCGTTCTGCAGTTCTCTGCGGTTTTATTCAGAAAAAAGCAGGCTAAAATGGAAGAAGAGCCGCCGGAGAATGGTGAATAGCAAATATCTTGGTGACAATCCATTTTATATGGCGTATAGTTTATAGAGGATCTGATATTTTTATTGACTGGGGAAACCATTATGTTCAGAGAAAAAGTTTTGTCCTACGCAAAAAAGGAATACGGCACGGTTTCGGAGCATTTATGGAAGTCAAGTCCCGAACATGAGGTGCTTCGTCATCCGCTGCAGGCGGGGGAGAAAAAGGCAAAATGGTACGGAATTATCATGAAGGTAAAACGGGAGCATCTGGGACTGGAGGGAGACGGATACATAGATATATTAAATGTAAAATGCGCGCCTGAAATGGTGGATCTGCTTCAGATGTCCCGCGGATATCTGCCCGCGTATCATATGAACAAAAGGAGCTGGATCACGATCCTTTTGGACGGCACCGTACCCTTTGACAATATCGCGCAGCTGATCGATGAAAGCTATGCGCGAACCGCCTCCTCTAAAGAGAAAAAGAAGAAGGTGCGCACGGGACCGCGGGACTGGATCGTGCCCGCCAACCCTAAATATTATGATGTGATCAAAGCTTTTGAGGAGAATGAGATCATTGACTGGAAGCAGAGCAGCGATGTCCGCGTGGGGGATATGGTCTATCTGTATGTGGGAGCGCCTTATTCCGCGCTGATGTATAAATGCAAAGCGGTGGAAGTGGATATTCCATATCGCTTTGAATCCGATTATCTTTCAATCAGGAAAGTCATGAAAATCCAACTATTGAACCGGTATGAGCCGGATTACATGACTTTCGGGAGATTGAAAAATGAGTATGGCGTTTATGCCGTCCGGGGCCCCAGAAGCATGCCGGACAGTTTAAAGCGGG
The DNA here is from genome assembly GCA_947629645.1 of uncultured Acetatifactor sp. Classification (GTDB taxonomy): domain Bacteria; phylum Bacillota; class Clostridia; order Lachnospirales; family Lachnospiraceae; genus Acetatifactor. The sequence continues at coordinate 44,067 of CANREV010000021.1, forward strand.
AATTGAATGCGTATGAGGGCATGCTGTAGGGGCGGCGGTTATGTTTACGCTTTGTCGTGAATCTCACTGTGCAGTTCCTGCAGGGATTTTACCTCGCTGCTGCCATGGGTCTTCACATATTGGATTCCGCTGGCGGTTGCCTTGGCGGCGGCGATGGTCGTCATATAAGGTATCTTTGCCTTGATGGCCGCCTTGCGCAGATAGCTGTCATCGTGAACGCTGTCCTTGCCGATGGGGGAATTGACGATCATATCGATCTTGCCGTTTGTGATCAGGTCAAGGATGTTGGGACGGCCCTCGTACAGTTTATTTACTTTTTCCGCGCTGATGCCGGCCTGGGTTATGAGTTCATAAGTGTTGCCGGTGGCAACGATATGGAATCCGGCTTCGGCGAATTGTCTGGCCACATCCGCCACTTCTTCCCGATCTTTGCGGTTTACGGAAATTAAAACGGTTCCCTCCAGCGGAAGCTTTGCCTGCGCCGCTTCCTGCGCTTTGAAAAATGCTTCCCCGTAAGAATGGGACAGACCCAGAACCTCTCCGGTGGAGCGCATTTCCGGTCCCAGGATGGGATCCACTTCCTGGAACATGTTGAAGGGAAATACGGCTTCTTTCACGCCATAGTTGGGGATTTCCTGTTCTTTCAGCGCGGGCACGGGGGAAGGGTTTCCCGTCAGTTCGGAAGTGATGATCTCCGTTGCCAGGGGCACCATGCTTATGTTGCAGACCTTGGATACCAAAGGTACGGTACGGGATGCGCGGGGGTTTGCCTCCAGCACGAAAACTTTGCCGTTTTCGATGGCATACTGCATGTTCATCAGGCCTTTCACATGCATTTCTTCCGCGATTCTGCGGGTGTATTCCTTGATGGTTTCCACATTTTCCTCCGAGATATGAACGGAAGGGATGATACATGCGGAGTCCCCCGAGTGGATTCCCGCCAGTTCGATATGTTCCATCACCGCGGGAACAAAGGCGTGAGTTCCATCGCTGATGGCGTCCGCCTCGCATTCCATGGCGTGATTGAGGAAACGGTCGATCAAAATAGGCCTGTCCGGCGTGACGCCGACCGCAGCATTCATATATTCGGTCATGCTGTCATCGTCATAGACTACTTCCATACCCCGCCCGCCGAGAACGTAAGAGGGGCGCACCATCACAGGGTAGCCGATCTGCGCCGCGATAGCCAGGGCTTCCCTGACGGTAGTGGCCATACCGGATTCCGGCATGGGGATCTCCAGTTTTTCCATCATGGCGCGGAACTGGTCGCGGTCCTCCGCCAGATCGATGACGGAAGGGGAAGTGCCCAGAATCTTTACGCCGTTTTTCTCAAGATCCGCCGCCAGATTTAAAGGGGTCTGTCCGCCGAACTGGGCTATGACGCCCAGGGGTTTCTCCTTCTGGTAAATACTCAGCACATCTTCCAGCGTCAGAGGCTCGAAATACAGCTTGTCGGAAGTATCGTAGTCCGTGGAAACGGTTTCGGGGTTACAGTTTACGATGATCGTCTCAAATCCCAGCTTTTTTAACGCCAGGGAAGCGTGTACGCAGCAGTAGTCGAACTCGATGCCCTGGCCGATCCGGTTGGGGCCGCCGCCCAGGATCATGATCTTGGGTTTTTCGTTTTTCACGGGATTTTTATCCGGCGCGTTGTAGGTGGAGAAGTAGTACGCGCTGTCCTGCGTGCCGCTTACATGAACGCCCTCCCAGGCTTCCTCCAGGCCGAGGCTGAGGCGGCGGTTGCGGATATCCGCTTCCGGGATCTCTAAGATCTGGCTTAAATATTTGTCGGAGAAGCCATCTTTCTTCGCACAGATCAACAGCTCGTCCGCGGGCAGGGAACCCTTTGCTTTCAGCAGGTTTTCTTCCTCTTCCACCAGTTCTTTCATCTGCTGGATAAACCAGCTTTTTACATGGGTGATCTGGTGGATTTCTTCCACGGAAGCGCCCTTGCGCAGGGCTTCATACATGATAAAATGGCGCTCGCTGGAAGGAGTGACCAGCATCTGAAGGAGCTGTTCTTTCGTCAGGGCATCGAAATTTTTGGCGTGTCCTAAGCCGTAACGTCCTGTCTCCAGGGAGCGGATCGCTTTCTGGAAGGCTTCTTTGTAAGTCTTGCCGATACTCATGACTTCTCCCACCGCCCGCATCTGGGTGCCCAGTTTGTCCTCCACGCCTTTGAATTTTTCAAAGGCCCAGCGCGCAAACTTGATCACCACATAATCGCCGCCCGGCACATAGCGGTCCAGCGTGCCGTACTTTCCGCAGGGGATTTCTTTTAAGGTCAGGCCGGACGCCAGCATGGCGGACACTAAAGCGATGGGGAAACCGGTGGCTTTGGAAGCCAGAGCGGAGGAGCGGGAAGTCCGGGGATTGATCTCGATGACGACAATGCGGTCGCTCTTGGGATCGTGGGCAAACTGTACGTTGGTCCCGCCGATCACCTGCACCGATTCCACAATGCGGTAAGCCTGTTCCTGAAGCCGCTTCTGGGTTTCCTCGGAGATGGTAAGCATGGGGGCGGAGCAGAAGGAGTCTCCCGTGTGGACGCCCATGGGATCGATATTTTCGATGAAGCATACGGTGATCATATTGTTGTCCGCATCGCGCACTACTTCCAGTTCCAGCTCTTCCCAGCCAAGAACGGATTCCTCCACCAGAACCTGTCCCACCAGGCTGGCCTGCAGTCCTCTGGCGCAGACGGTTTTCAGTTCCTCGCGGTTATAGACCAGTCCGCCGCCTGCGCCGCCCATGGTGTAGGCGGGGCGCAGCACTACGGGGTAGCCCAGATCCTCCGCGATAGCCAGCGCTTCCTCCACGCTGTAGGCCACCTGGCTGCGGGCCATCTCGATGCCGAGGGCGTTCATGGCGTTTTTAAATTCGATGCGGTCCTCGCCCCGCTCGATGGCGTCCGTTTGAACGCCGATGACTTTCACGTTATATTTGTCTAAAATGCCTGCTTTATTTAATTCCGCGCAAAGGTTCAGGCCGGATTGCCCGCCAAGGTTAGGCAAGAGCGCATCGGGCCGTTCTTTGGCGATGATCTGTTCCAGTCTCTGGATGTTCAAAGGTTCGATGTAAGTCACGTCCGCGATTTCGGGATCCGTCATGATGGTGGCGGGGTTGGAATTGACCAGCACGATCTGGTAGCCCAGTTTGCGAAGCGCCTTGCAGGCCTGTGTACCGGAATAATCAAATTCACATGCCTGTCCGATCACAATGGGACCGGAGCCGATGATGAGCACCTTGTGGATATCGGTTCTTTTTGGCATTCAAATGTCCTCCTGTAAGTGGGATTTTTCGTTGCATATTTTTAGATTCTTATTTTATTATATAGAAAATTGGGGAAATCACAAGAACCTTTGCGAAAATATTCCGCAAGGGTATTGACGGCCTGCAATCTGCGTCAAAGTCTTAGAAAGGGTGATTGCTTTCGGAAGTTTGACAGCTTAACCACATAAAAAACCTTACAAAGCCTTTATTGGCTTAATTTTTTTGTCAAATTTTAAC
>CANREV010000022.1 GCA_947629645.1 uncultured Acetatifactor sp.
TTTCCAGAGGTAAGTTTACCACACTTGAGACATTTTCTCTTGTGGTTTATTAAGACATTATCATAAATGACTTATAATGATTGAAATGAAATAACAAAAATGCTTGACAAGCCGGAAAAATGTGTTATAGTACTAAAATACAGGGTTCCATATGCGAATGGGTTGCATTTGCATCTGGAACCCTGCCGGTTTGTCGGAGCGATAGATGTCACTGAGTCAATGCTCCGGAATGGAGATTACGATGCGGGAAGTTATATTGGATACTTTGGAGGATACGCTGAAACTGGTTCCTTTTTTGTTCCTGACGTATCTGGCGATGGAATATCTGGAGCACAGAACGGGAGAAAAGGTACAGAAATTAGTGCAAAGGGCAGGAAAATTCGGACCCTTGATCGGCGGCGCGCTGGGAATAGTACCCCAGTGTGGTTTTTCCGCCGCGGCAGCCAGTCTTTATGCGGGCAGGGTGATCACTTTAGGCACCCTGTTGGCGATTTATCTGTCCACTTCCGATGAGATGCTGCCGATTCTGATCTCAGAGCAGGCGCCTTTTCGGACGATCGCGCTGATCCTGCTGGCAAAGGCGGTGATCGGTATGACGGCGGGATTTATCATTGACTTATTTTGCGGTTTTTACAAGGGAGCGAAAGAGGGCCATCATATCCATGAGGTTTGCGAACAGGAGCATTGCCATTGCGGGGAAGGGGGCATTCTGCGTTCCGCCCTGCGGCATACAGTGCAGATTACTCTTTTTATTCTTGTGATCACATTCCTGTTAAATCTGGTGTTTTATTTTGTGGGAGAGAATGTTTTGGCAGATATGATTCTGGACCGGAAAGTTGTGGGCCCCGTCCTTGCAGGGATCGTAGGGTTGATTCCCAACTGTGCCGGATCCGTGGTGATCACTCAGCTTTATCTGGAAGGCGTGATCGGCACAGGGGCTATGATGGCAGGGCTTTTGACTGGCACGGGTGTAGGAGTGCTGATCCTGTTTCGGCTGGATCACAACAGGAAAGAAACCTTGAAAATTTTAGGACTGCTTTATCTGATCGGAGTACTGGTGGGGATTGCGGCAGGCTTATTGTTTTAAGGAGAGAAAGGCATGAATGATGAAAAGAGAGAATTTCCGCAGGGAATCAGGTGGACGAAACAGCGTAAAAATGTTTATGCGGTGCTTCAGGATGCGGGGGAACCGCTGACTCCTGTGCAGATTTATCACTTGGCGGAAAGACTGGCGGACGGTGAGGAGTATGCATTGTCTACCATTTACAGGATTCTGGCGGTTTTTGAAGAGAAGGGCATGGTTTCCAAAACCGCCTGGATCGGAGATGGTACGATGGTGTATGAATTGAACCGCGGAGAGCATACTCATTATGCGATATGTCTGGAGTGTCATAAGAGAATCCCTCTGCCCCATTGTCCCTTTGCGCATATAGCATTGGAAAAAGATACGGATGGATTTGTTGTGACAGGGCATAAATTAGAACTTTATGGGTATTGTAAGGATTGCAGAAAAGAGGGAATTGGAGAGAATCAGGAGTGAAAGCGCAAAGTCGCGCTGCCGCGCTTTCCGGCGCTATGCGCCTGCCTTTGCTCATGAAATGACGCTATAAAGTTTCAATTATTCAAAAAAGGGGTTGCAATTTAACAAGACATATAATATAATGAACATTGTGTTGTGAAAGACACGTTGGAAAATATTATAAAGAATGCACCGCTAGCTCAGTTGGTAGAGCACCTGACTCTTAATCAGGGTGTCCAGGGTTCGAGCCCCTGGCGGTGCACACACTCCCGCATGGGAGCTTAAAGTACTGATTTTGAGGACGCAAGAGCCTTGGGGTCGGTGCTTTTTTTTCGCAGAAAGAAAAGATTGAAAAACCTCTCTGATACAGTATAATAAAGTGTCAGGGAGGTATCTTTATGAAGAGAAAAATACTGATCATTGAAGATGATTTTACCATACAAACGCAGCTTAAAACCCTTTTGTCCGGGAATGGATATGAGGTATTTGCGGTTACGGATTTTTCTCAAACGATAGAGCAGCTAAAAGAAATCGCGCCACATCTGGTCATTCTGGATATAAAACTTCCGGGGAATAATGGTTTTGAAATATGCTCTCAAATTCGCACTTTTTCAGATATTCCGATTGTATTCGTAACAAGCAGCAATACAGATATGGACGAACTGAACAGCATTATGCTGGGAGGAGATGCGTTTATCACGAAGCCTTATAATCCCGCTATTCTTCTTGCTAAAATTGCGGCATTGTTAAAGAAAGCCCACCCTTTTCCTCAAACAGAAACTTTTATGTGGAAAGAAGCTGTCCTGCATTTGGAGAGCAGCATGATAGAGTACAAAGGACAGAAAGCGGAATTGACAAAGAATGAATTGAAAATCCTTTACTACCTTTTTAAGAACGCCGGAAAAATCTGTTCCAGAAATGATATTGTGGATTTTCTTTGGGACAATCAGCTTTATGTTGATGATAATGCCCTAAGCGTCAATATTAACCGTATTCGAGACAAACTGGCAGCAATCGGACTTGTAGATTTCATTAAAACAAAACACAGGCAGGGATATACATTATGAGTGGAAAACAATATCTGAAAGATCAACTCCCCGTCATTTTAATCAATCTGCTGGGTATGCTTGCCCTTGCCTTGTTCCTGATTGCAAGCGATAGTCCTGTCCAAACAGTCTTGTTTATTCTTGCCGTCTGGTCGATCGTCCTTGTTTTATCTTTGCTGACTTTTTATTTCTCACGAAAAAAGTATCTAAATAAACTGTTGGATATGACGGAGCAATTGGAAGAACGATATTTACTGCCGGAAATCATGCAGGCGCCGGAAAGGGCTGATGAACAGGTTTTTTACCGGATTATGAAAATGGCTGAAAAATCCATGTTGGAACGGATTGGCGAAGTGCAGAGGGAACGCAGGGAATATAAAGAATACATTGAACAATGGATACACGAAGTAAAAACACCAATTACAGCTATGAAGCTGCTATGTGAGAATAACCGTTCTCCCTTTTCCAGAGAGGTATTGGCAGAGTTAGAGAATATCAATCAATATACAGAACAGGCGCTTTACTATGCACGGAGTGAACACGCTGAAAAGGACTATTCTGTCCGTGAAGTCAATTTAAGCGATGTTGTGCATAGTGCGATCGCAGATAATAAGTATCTTTTGCGTCAAAGCAAGATGACGATTAAGATAGACGATATAGAGAGCAGAGTTTACACGGATGAAAAATGGGTGCGGTTCATCTTAAATCAGATTATCGGCAATGCGATCAAATACCATGCGGAGCAGCCTGTTTTGCATTTTGGGGCGACAAAAACAAACGACAGGGTTGTGTTATCTGTCAGTGATAACGGGATAGGCATTCCTAAAAGTGATTTACCCCGTATTTTTGAAAAAGGATTTACAGGACAGAATGGGCGGACTGGGAAAAATTCTACTGGAATTGGTCTATATCTCTGCAAACGTCTGTGTGATAAGCTGGGAATGGGATTGAGCGCTTATTCTGAAAACAGAGGAACAACGATTTCACTTATCTTTCAAATGAATGATTTTATTATCGGAGTGCAGGGCTGATGTGTTCTGCACTTCTTACATTTTTGTAAGAACTGTGTAAGAAAACCTGATACAAAAAATGATATACTCCATTTACAATAAGGATATGGAACAGTAAGGAGGCTTATCGGATGAATACAATTTTGAAGCTGGAGCATATCCAGAAATATTATGGCAGCGAGGGGAATATTACCAAAGCCATTAAAGATATCAGTTTTTCTGTGGAAGCCGGAGAATTTCTCGGAATTATGGGTGCGTCCGGTTCCGGAAAGACAACGCTGCTCAACTGTATTTCTACGATTGATACCGTAAGCGCGGGGCATATTTTTTTAGAGGGAACGGACATAACGGAAATCAAACAAAAATCTCTTGCCCGCTTTCGCAGAGAAAATTTAGGTTTTGTATTTCAAGACTTCAATTTGCTGGATACATTGACGATTTCAGAAAATATTGCACTGGCATTAGCAATCAATAATGTCCCGGCCGGAAGCGTGGAACCCCGTGTTTTGGATATGGCCGGGAAGCTGAATATAAACGATATTCTAAACAAATATCCTTATCAGGTATCGGGCGGTCAAAAACAGCGCTGCGCCTGTGCAAGGGCAATGATCAATAATCCAAAACTTTTGTTGGCAGATGAGCCGACGGGAGCATTAGACAGCCATTCCTCACAAATGCTTTTGTCTACCATTCAAAGTATCAATGAGCAGCTTAGGGCGACAATCCTTATGGTAACTCATGACGCTTTTACCGCCAGTTATGCCAGCCGTATCCTTTTTTTGAAAGACGGAGAGATCTTTATGGAACTGCGCAAGGGAGACGATGGCAGAAGTGCTTTTTTTGATAAGATTCTGAACGTCCTTACCATGATCGGAGGAGGACAGAGCCATGTATGCTAAACTCGTTTTCAGAAACGCAAAACGGTCTGTAAAAGACTATCTGGTCTACATTGTCACAATGACGATCTGCGTTGCTTTGTTTTATGCGTTCCTGTCTGTTTCCAGTAGTTATTATAACCCGGATATAGGCAGCGAGTATGATTTTACTCTGTTAAGTGACGGAATGAAAGTTGCGATCTGCATGATAACATTGCTGTTGTTGTTTTTGATACGGTTCGTCAATCATTATATGTTCCTGCGAAAGCAAAAAGAGTTTGCGCTCCAGTCCATTATGGGAATGGAACAAAAAACCATTGGCAGGATTTTCTTTGCAGAAACGCTGATTATGGGTATGCTTTCCATTTTTACCGGGATTTTTCTTGGTGTATTTTGCTCTCAGTTTATTACCGCAACGCTTCTTACCGCGTATGGAAAGCCTTATGAAATCTCGTGGACATTATTTCCGGATACCGTTTTGCTGACAGTGGTATTTTTCGTGGCAGGTTTTTTTGTGGTGGGAATTTTCAATACCCGTACCATTCAGAAAACAAAAATCATTGATATGCTTTCCGCAGAGAAAGAAAATGAACCCGAACTAAAAAAGAGCCGCTTCATTTCTATTGCAGCAGTCTTCTTTGAATTATTTACCGTGTGGGGATTGATTACAGGAATACAAAAGGCCTGGTTTTATTATGACCCCCGATTTGCGCTTCCAGTGAAGCTTATGTTTTGGGGGAATATACTTTTTCCGCTGTTTGCTTTGCTGTGGCCGGTATTTTGCATGATCAGAAAGAAAAAGAGGGAATACCTCCTTATCGGTCTGCTGATATGTTCTGTATTAAACGCTTTTACAGCAGCCAACGTTGCAGCATTAAAAAATAAATATTATCTGCCTTTAGGCAGCGGAACGCTCAAACAATATCTGCTTTTTGTTTTGATGGACTTACTTTTCTTCATTTGCGCCTTGATTTATCTTATCAGTGGTTTGATCGTGGTATGGAAAGAAAAATCGCCGGAACACCGATACCCTGAGGAAGCGCTTTTCTTTTTCGGACAGATTACCTCAAAGCTGAATACGACCAGTAAGACTATGGCAATCATTTGTATTACGTTGGTATTGGCAATTTTCATGTTCGTTGCAGCCCCTGTTTTGACGGGCTGGTCGCTTGGGTATCTGGATATACGATCTATGTATGATGTGCAGGTATCTTCAAGATACAATGATGTTTATGAAGAAGAAAATCTGCCACAGGACAGTTACGAGATCATTACTGATTTTCTGACGGAACATAAAATAGATACAGACTATGACTGCACTTTCAGTCTATATCTGCCAGAGAAAAACGATTTTCACAACAGACAGAAATATGATTTCCCGATTGTGGCAATTTCTTTGAGTGATTATAACACTATACGGGAAATGCTGGGTTACGAACAGATTTCTCTGGGGGAAGATGAATTTACAACACAATGGAAAGCAATCGCCACCGATAAAGAACGGGATAGCTTTTTAAAAGAGCATACCAGTATTATGACAGACGCAGGAGAATTGACTCTTTCCGGGCAGTCATATTATGAGGACGCAATCGGAGAAACAGCGTACAATTCTTATACAGATATACTCTATGTATTTCCTGACAGTGTTTGCGAGAAACTGCTGCCGGTAATAAAAAACCGCTATATCACAACAGCAGAAAACATTTCTTATGAAAATGCAAGGGAACTGGAAAAACTTTTTACAGAAGAATATCCGGAGCAGGCAGAAAGCGGCGTTATGTATGGAATACGGTTCAGCACATTACAGACGAACAGTACGATAGCAAATAATTTTATTTTGCAGGCTGCAATGCTTTATGGCGCTGTTGTATTGATGATAATATGTCTTACCGTACTTTCTTTGCAACAGCTTTTAGACGCAGGACAATATAAATACCGCTTCTCTGTGCTCCGAAAATTGGGTGTAGAAGAAAAGCATATCGGAAAACTTATCTTGCAGCAGTTAAGCGTTTGGTTCGGGCTGCCAATTATTGCAGCAATCATGGTAGCTGCTGTTATAATAACTTATTTTATCCAAATCATATCAGCAGAAATTTCAGCCTATATCGGGTTTGGTGCATTGATGTTACAGATTGGGGCAACAATGGGGATTCTGGTAATTTTGCTGATTTGTTACTTCCTAAGTACATGGATTATATTTAGGCGTTCTGTTAATTCATAGCGAGTGCAATTTATAGCACTTTGACGGTTGCGGAATCAAAGTTTTCCTAAAAGCTCTCCGGTAGATAAAACAGTTTATACAGCTTTGCGCCACATTTGCAAACCATGTGGAGTGTGGGGCGGATATCAGGAATATCCAAAAGAACTGATACAGCTGGAAATCAAGCCGGAAACCGCACTGGCACAATAGAGCAGTTAGCGCAGAATATGGAGTTGAAAAACAGGTGCAACTCATGGGTGTAAAAATGAGCCGGAATCGTTTGTAATTAAAATGTTTTTTTAAATCAATAGTGTCCATGTATATAGTCCGTATATTGTTTTGAAGCGATGACCAATTCATCGAAATTTTGTTGGATTACATAGGAACCCGCCCCGATAGGTATGGTTGATTTTTAAATTTTCCGAAAAGGGATGTCGGAGCAAATTTAATGGAAATGTGATATGTAAATGAGCATGATTGTGGTATTATGTTAGTGGAACAGATCGGGTAGTTGACGAGGTATAGCCATGGTCTATTATGATAAAAATGGAATTGTAATTCGGGATTTGCGGCCGAGCGATGCCCAAATCATTACGGATGAAGAAATCGCGCAGGGCTGGCAGGCGACAATTGATAAATATGAGATGAGGCTGAAACACCAGGCCGAGGGCAAATCAATCGCGTTGGTCGCCGAATGGAATGGTAACGTTGCCGGATACGTTAACGTTTATCCCGATGCCAAGAGTGGCGCGTTCGCAAATCGAGGCTATGCGGAAATCGTTGACTTCGGCGTTCTGGAAAAATACAGGCGCAAAGGGATCGGCAGCAAGCTCATGGATCTTGCGGAGCAGATCGCGTTCTCTTATTCGGACGTAATATACCTCGGCGTGGGACTGCACAGCGGATACGGAAGCGCCCAGAGAATGTATGTCAAGCGGGGATACATTCCGGACGGGAGCGGCGTCTGGTATAAAGATCAGATCTGTGAGCCGTATTGCGATTGCTGCAATGACGATGATCTTGTATTGTATTTATCGAAACGAATAAAGTAAATTATCGTTTACCGCAAAATAATAGTAGAAAGGAAACAGTAATATGCAAAATGCAGTATTAACAATAGAAAATATAATCAACATGGTTAAACCGATTGCCGAAAAGTATCATGTAGACCAGATTTATTTATTTGGTTCCTATGCAAGAGGAGAAGCGGGAGCAGATAGCGATTTAGATTTTTTAGTATACGGGGGAGATAACTTCAAACTTACCATGATTTTTGCGCTTGCCGAAGAATTGCGGGAAGTACTGGATAAAAAGGTGGATGTATTTGAAATTCACGAAATTAATCAGGAGAGTGAATTTTACAATACAATTATGAAAGAGAGGCTGCTTGTAGCATGAAATATTCAGATCAGCAACGTGTCCAGAGAATATATGACAATGCGGTAAAACTGTATGAATATATTAAGGACAATAAAATCAAAAAAGAGGATTTGTTAAAGGAAACTGCTTTACAATGGCTTGTTACAACACCGCTATATAATATCGGCGAACATGTTTATAATTTGTCAAAAGATTATAAAGAAGCCCATCAGGATATTCAGTGGGCAATGATTGCCGGAGTCAGACACAGACTAGTTCATGACTACGATGGGACAAACTGGAACATCATAGCGGATGTAGTTTTTGAGGAACTGCCAATTTTGATAAATCAACTGAAAGAACTGCTTGGTACAGAAGAAATATAAAAGAAGATATACTCTCACCAACGGCGAGAGTCAAACCAACGGAACTGCCGTTGATGTCGTTCTCTGGAAATACCAATAGAAGGAGAAACGACATGAAAGAAGAATTGATGACAAAGGTAATGCAGCAGATGCTGCCATACCTCGACAATGCCCAGTTAAAACAGCTCCGGCAAGCGATGGAGCAAACGCTCTGTCACTATGATATAATCGGCGTACAAGCAAAGCCGGAGGAAAACGATAGCAATGATTTTATAGCGATGTTTATAGCTGCTAAACGGATTGAAGGGTGTTCTGAGAAAACGCTGAAGTATTATCAGACCACGATTGACGCGCTGGTATCATCCCTCGGCAAAAATGTCCGACATATTCTTACGGAGGATTTATGGACATACCTTACTGAGTACCAGAAAAAGAACTGGATTTGCAAGGATAATGTTGTGGCGGAATATTCTTTGGAAGAAGTTTCACAGCCGATTGGTATTGCAGGGTATGAATTAAGCAATGCGCTCAGCAAGAAATATCAACGCAGTCTTCCTACAATAGAAACGTTGGCATAAAATGTCAGAAATTTGATTAACCGTTTTAAAGTACAGTAGATTTCTTCATAATTTGAGTGGTATAATGTTAGATATCAAGTGGACAACTGTTCGACAAATCGGGATGAAAGGTGGAAGTATGGATTATAGCAGGAAAATATCTGAACGTCAGTGGAATCTCCCTGATAAGGGGGAACTTGAAAGTCGGCGGGAAGAAACCTATATCGATGATATCATTCAGAAGGATCATATTCAACGAAAACTGTTGGAACATTTGAATGGCATTCAGACGGTTTTCGATGGCGGCGCGGGATGCGGACGATTTTCGATTCTGCTGGCAAAGCAAGGCTGCCATGTGACCCATTTTGATATTTCACAGCCTATGATTGATAAAGCGAAAGAACTCGCGAAGGCCGAAGGTGTATCAGACCGTATGACTTTTGTGAAAGGGGCGCTGGAGGAGCTGCATCAATATGCCGATCGCTCTTTCGATTTGGTCATGTCGTTTGACGCGCCGATTTCTTATACTTTTCCGAATCAAAACCAAGTGATTGGAAACCTTGTGCGAATGGCGCGGAAACGAGTGATGTTCAGCGTGTCCAGCAGACTGGGTTCATTGCCGTATCTATGTAATCCTGTGCAAAAGACGCAGTTCATTCTTGATGAGCATTGTGGCGATCCTTTCGTACAATGGAGCGTTCGCAATCGGGAAAAAATGATACAGGACTTCCGTTTTGACAGGCAGCATGCAGAGCAAGTCTTGGCGGAGGGACTATTGGGCGGCCAACAGGAAATCGAAGAATATGAGGCGGGACATGCTCCATGGTGTATTACCTATACTTTCATGCCGGATGAATTGGAGCGCATATTGCGCGGATTTGGCGTTGAAAATATTCAGTTGTCCGGTCCTGGTGCCTACGGTCGCACGATTCCGCGCGAAATTTTGGTGAAACTGATGTCCGATCCGAAACAGAAGAAAGACTTTTTAGATTTTTGCTACCGATTCGATTCAAATCCCTATGTGTGTGGTATGGGGAAAGATAATCTGGTGGCGGTAGGCAATTTATCATAGAAGTGCAAAATCCAAGTTTGGCGAATTATGCTTCAGAACTACAATTCGGCGTTTTAGGAGAATGCTATAGATAATTTTGTAGATGAAAGAGATTATAGACTGTTAGAGACTGACAAATATACTTTTTCCATGCTTGGCCGCATTATGGGCGGGAAATGTGAACTGCTTCTGACAGATCATGAAAAGCAGATCATCAGCAGATCATTAGCAGATCATTAGCAGATTATCTGAAGGCGTAGCGGCTCTATCCATTAAGATCAATATGTTTGCCTATGACTGTCCGAACTTAAAAGAGCCACACATATGGGCTGACGGTGAATTACATAGATGTGTGCCGGAGAATATAGATGAACTGGTTGAGTTTATTGATGTTTTCAATAAAGAACGCAGGATAAATGCCTATGCTTTATACGGATGCGGATTATGTTGCATCGAACGCTTGTTATGAGAAGATTGGCTATGTTCTCAGAGGGAAATTGTGCACAATAGGCTAAACAAGAACAGTAACTTCTTTTAGGGAGCAGGAAATCATAAAGGTTTCCTGCTTTTCTTTTTGACAGGGGAGCTCACAGCGTCTCGGCTGCCGCTTCTGCCTTCTGCCGGACCAAAGCAGGGCTGGACGGAAAAGTCATGCAGTTCATCTAACCCTTATAGCTTAACTTACTGACATCGCAGACAGAACTGTTAAGAACTTTTTGCCATAATTTTCGTTTATATCATTAAAGTCCAATGTGAAGCTTCCCGATGAAAAAGCGGCTGTAATCGTGTGCTCAAAATTCCGGCATAAGTCGCTGCATACTGAGGATGTCTGCTGCGGCTATTGTATATTCAGGATATTGGTTGCGCTCAATGCAAGGTTCGGATCGGGGGCGGAAAGAATAGCTGGATAGTATAGGATCCATGTGGCACGAGGAGGAGAAAGCATGAGAAAAATGAAGCTATGGATGACAAGCACGGTTTTGTGTCTGACGCTGTCCGGATGCGGCGGTCGAGAGAGGATGGGAGCAGAGGGGCAGATTCCTTCCGCGTTTGTTCCGGCGTCCGACAGCGAGGCGCCAGTCTCATTGGAGGACAGTCAGGTACAGATCGGAGGGGAAAGCCCTGAGCAACAAATTTTTTCGCAAGCGACTGCGGAAACCGCAGAACCTGTAGAAACCGCAGAACCCGCCGAATCCGTAAGTCCCGCGGAATTTGCAAACCCTACAGAATCTGTAAGTCCCGCGGAATTTGCAAATCCTACAGAATCCGTAAGTCCCGCGGAATCCGCAGTCACGATTCATTCCCGCAATCTGGAAGAGATCAAAGAATATCTTGCGCAGTTTCCGGAGACTTTGGAAAAACTGCAGGAAGCATCGTGTTATGTGGTGGTGCACGGGACGGAGAAAAGCGGCAGGGAATATTTTAACAATTTTATAGAAAATATGAGCGCCGGGATTCCGGCAGAGCTGGTGTATGTGCAATGCACAACGGAGGGAGATCCGGTTCTGACTTATCTGAACGCGGACGGCGAAGATGTGTACTGCGTGACGGACGTATCCAGGGACAAGTTGGCGGGCAATGGTGATAAATACTTTGGCGTCTGGGTCACAGCGGAAAAAAAGGAGGATGGCGACACGTTACTTTCTCTGTGCACCACGGATGAGGAGGGGAGGAGCCTGACGTTGCTTGTGGTAGAAACAAAAGACGGGCAGGTCGATGAAGGATTGCCGCCCTGGGCAAAGCCGCCCGCGCCGGGATGAGACTCGGGGTAACAAAGTCTGAACTGTTACGACTCGGGCTTATTCTGTAAAAATTTTCTTTTACAAACTGTGTCATAGGTTTATAATAGAACGAAAGAGTGATTATCTGGGTATGATACCCTATCATGTGGGAGGATGCCGATATGTGCAGATACAATATTCGGGACTATGGCGCGGTGGATGACGGTCAAACGGTTTGTACCGCCTGGATACAAAGAGCCATCGATCTGTGTGGAAAGGGTGATACGGTGGTGATCCCCGCGGGAACTTTCCTGACGGGAGCGCTGTATTTAAAAAGTCATATGACACTTTTTCTGGAGGAGGGCGCTAAGCTTTTGGGCAGCAGCAATGTGGAAGATTTTCCGGTGAAGGGCTGCCCTTATGAAGGATTGGATCAGCTTTGCTACGCCAGCCTGTTGAATACGGACGGCGCGCCTTATGAGGACATCACAATCGCCGGGCAGGGTGTCATAGACGCAAACGGATGCGCTCTGTATCAGGCGGAGCTGAGGGATGAAAGGATCAAGCGGGGCCGTGCGGTATGTATCCGCAACACTCGGGGACTTTCGATAGAGGGCGTGACGATCCGCCAGTCTCCCGCTTGGTGTCTGCATCTGATCTATTGCAAAGATGTGTCCATACATAACATTCAGGTGTATACAAAATATGACGAGCGGGGGAAATCGTATGATATTGTCAATGCGGACGGCATCGATGTGGACTCCTGTGAAAATGTAAAGATCACAGATTGCCTGATCGCCAGCGAGGACGACTGTATCGCTGTGAAGTCAGGAAGAAACGAGGAAGGCAGAAGGGCGGGGATCCCCTCTAAAAATGTGGTCATTGAAAATTGTAAATTTATCAGCGGTTTCGGCGTTGCCATGGGAAGCGAGATGTCGGGAGGCGTGGAGGACGTTTATGTGAGGAACTGTACTTTTGAAAACGCTTTCAGCATTGCCAGCCTGAAAGCGATCCGCGGCAGGGGAAACTATATCCGCAATATACATTATGAAAATTGTTCCATTGTCAATCACAGCGATGAGTTTGGAGACACTCAGTATTTCCGGGGAGCGCTGTATCTGGACGGGTTCTATGGGGCAAAGGAATTTGACGCCGACACGCCCGCAGCGGTTGACGAGGGGACGCCCGTCATAGAAAATATTTATTTTAAAGATATCACGATCGACACGATTGCCGGAAACGCTATTTATCTTTATGGTCTGCCGGAGAGACACTACCGCAACATTTATCTGGAGAATGTGAAAGCGCACGGGAAATACGGCATGAAGGTAAAAAATATCGACAATCTGCAGTTGATCAATGTGGATGTCACCTACGATGAGGAAGGCTGAACCCCATGAAACCGATAGCGCTCAGAGTTCAGAATGTTTACAGTCAGACAGGAGTGGAAAAAGATCCCGTCATCCTGTGGAAATACGGTGCGGGAACAGGAACGCAGACCGCGTATGAGATCTCGCTGTATGAAAGTGCGGGAACGGGGACGCAGACCGCGTATGAGATCTCGCTGTACGAAAGTGCGGGACAAGGGCCGCAGACCTCGCATGAGAGCCTGCCATACGAAGGTGTGGGAACGGGACCCCGGACCGCGCCGGATACGGCGCATGGATCCTCCGGAGGCGCCGGACGCCGGATCTGTACCACTGGGAAGGTCTTTTCATCCGCCCAGAACAACATTCTTCTGCCTTGTAATCTGGCGGAACAGACGGAGTATGTTTACCGTGTCCGCGTCTGGGATGAGAAGGGGCGGACGGAGTGTTCCGATGATGCGTTCTTTTTATCCGGCGTGGTAAAGTGGAGGGGGAAATGGATCGGAAACGGGACGGGGAAACCTTTTCTGGCTCGGAAGAAATTTATCCTTGGGAAAGGCACGCAGGGGAAAGCGGCGCTTTCCGTCTGTGTGCCCGGTCAGTATGAGATCCGTCTGAACGGCAGAAAAGTCGGGTCTTACGCGTATGAGGGGAGCCAGACGGATTTTAACCGGCATGTGCACTACAGCACTTACGATGTGACCGGGTATCTGAAAGACGGCGAAAACGTATTGATGATAGAAGCGGCTAACGGCTGGTATCTGGGAGACGATGACGGCGGCAGGAGATATTTCTATACCATGGACAAGGGCTACGAGCCTTTCGGAAACTGTCTGGCGCTGCTGGCCCAGTTAAAAGTCTGCGAAGAGTATATAGTTACGGACGAAAGCTGGCAGGTCAGCCCGTCCTCCACAACGTTAGCGGATATCTACGGAAGCGAGGATATGGACTATACTGTGGAGGAGCGCTGGGAAAACGCAAGGGAAGTGGAAGGCCCAAAAGGAGAGGTGATCCCCGCGGATTATCCGCCTGTCATCGTGAAGCAAAGCTACGCGCCCAGGCACATTGATCCGGACCGGATGATCTATGATTTCGGACAGAACATGTCCTCTCAGTTTGAACTCAGAATCAGGGGAAACAGAGGTCAGAAAGTAAAGCTGATCCCCGCGGAAAAACTGGCCGCGGATGGAGATATTGAGCAGACGGTAAACACATACTCTGTGCTGACTTTAAGCGGCGGTGAGGATGTGTTCCGGCAGAGATTTTCCGTAAACGGAGCCAGATGGTATAAGATAGAAGGCGCAAAGATTTCTCAGATCTTAGATTTCCGGTCTCATTTTGTCACTTCCTCGGCGGCGCGGTGCGGAGAGTTTTCCTGTTCGGATGAGAGACTGAACAGGATATTCCGCCTGGTGGAAAGCGCCATAGACAGTAACCTGAACCATGTTCACACGGATTGCCCTACCATAGAAAAACTGGGCTGGCTGGAGCCGGATCATCTCATGGCTAAGTCGGTAATGTATCTGCGCGATGTAGATACGCTCTGGAGCAAGATCGCCATGGACATGAGGGATTCCCAGTACAGGGAGGGGGAGTCCGATTGGGATAACGGGGCGTTTCCCCATGAGTACGGGGAGGGTCTGGTGCCATCTATCGCGCCCCGATACGCTCGTTTTATTACCGACTGGAAAGAGGGAAGTTTCTGGGATATCATTCCCTGGGGCAGCTCGATCATTCTGGCGGCGTATGAACAGTATTTGTTTTATGGAAACCGCAGGATCCTGGAGGACAATTATGAGAGCGCTAAAAGATATCTGGATTATCTGACACGTCAGTACGAGGACTATAACCGTCTTTACGGAAAGTCCGGCGGGGAGCGTTTTATCTGTGCCGGGCTTGGAGACTGGGGCGTTGGCCAGAACAGGGGCAGAAGTCGGGAAAACATTGAGACGGCATTTTATTATCATGATTTAACCATAATGGCTGAGATCGCGGACTTACTTGGAAAGGCGGATGCGGAAGCCTTTCGTCAGCAGGCCCAAAAGGTGCGTCTGCTTTATAACCAGTCGCTGTTGGTGAAAGAAAACGGGAAAGCGTGGTACCGCGCGTATGACACCGGCGGAATCACTCAGTCGGATCAGGCCATACCGCTGTGTTTTGGGATGGTTCCGGAGGAG
The DNA here is from genome assembly GCA_947629645.1 of uncultured Acetatifactor sp. GTDB lineage: Bacteria > Bacillota > Clostridia > Lachnospirales > Lachnospiraceae > Acetatifactor. Next base: position 15,248 of record CANREV010000022.1, read on the forward strand.
GATCGGGAAAAGGTAAGCGATACGCTGATCGGATTGTGCCGGGGGCAGCATCTGATGTGCGGTGAGATCGGCCTGGTATTTATATTGAGAGAACTGGCAAGGCGAGGCAGGAACGATATTATTCTGGAAATGATCCTGCAAAAAGAGCATCCTTCCTATCTGCGGTTTGTGGAACAGGGAGAAACCACGCTGCCGGAATTCTGGCGGGACGATGCCAGAAGCCGGAATCATGATATGATGGGGCATATCATGGAATGGTTCTTCACAGAAGTGGCTGGCGTGAAGGGAAGCGCGGGATTTGAGAGCGTTACAATTGCTCCCTGCGGCATGAAGTTTTTGGAGAATTTTCACTGTATTTACGAAAGCGTCCGCGGCGCTATACGGGTGGAATGGGACGGCAGAAACCTGAAGGTGGAGACGCCCTGCAATATGTCGGTGTCAGTTGAAAGAAACGTCAATGAAACCGGTGATGAAAGCCGGACAGAGTGAAACAGGCAGGGACGAAAAGCATATGACAAAGATATTTGATACCCACGCTCATTATGACGATGAGGCGTTTGACGAGGATAGGGACAGCCTGCTGGCAGAACTGCCCGGACAGGGAATCGGTAAGGTGGTGGATGTGGGAGCCAGCCTTTCTTCCTGCAGGGCGGCTAAGGCGTTGGCAGAGCGGTACGATTATATTTACTGCGCGCTGGGAGTCCATCCCAGTGAGACGGCGGAACTTACGGAAGAATCTTTCGCGTGGCTGAGGCAGCAGTGCGGCTATGAAAAATGTGTGGCGGTGGGAGAGATCGGATTGGACTATTACTGGGACGAACCGGATCGTGACACACAGAAGAAATGGTTTGTACGACAGCTGGATCTGGCGAGGGAATGGAAAAAACCGATCGTTGTCCACTCCAGAGAAGCGGCGAAAGATACGATAGATATTATGAAAGCCGAACATTGCGGGGATATTGGCGGCGTGATCCATTGTTATTCCTATACGAAGGAGTCGGCTAAGATTTTTTTGGATATGGGATTTTATATTGGCATCGGCGGCGTCCTGACATTTAAAAACGCCCGGAAGCTGGTGGAGACGGCAGAGTATGTCCCTATGGACCGGATCGTGCTGGAGACGGATTGTCCTTATCTGGCGCCTGTGCCTAATCGGGGCAGGCGGAACAGTTCGCTGAATCTTCCCTATGTGGTGGAGGCCCTGGCGGGTATCAAGGGCATAACACAGGAGCAGGTGCGGCAGGCTGCCTGGAAGAACGCCCATAAAATGCTGCGGCTGGATCTCGCTGACTAAAATGATGGCGTTTAAGTTGTCTTTTGCGGGAGTCTGGTTTAGGAAACAGCCGCTGAAGCGGTGGAAATGAGAGGAAAGATGATATATACCGTTACATGCAATCCGGCGCTTGATTATTGTATCGGGACGGCGGGGCTTGAAATTGGCGCGATCAATAAAATGTTGTCCGCGCGTGTTCTGGCGGGAGGCAAGGGGCTCAATGTTTCCACGGTTTTAAACCATCTGGGCGTGGATAATATTGCGCTGGGATTTATTGCGGGATTTACGGGACGGGAGATTAGGCGTATTTTCGAGGCGGCGGGCGGAAAGAGTGATTTTATCGAACTGCAGGAAGGCTTTTCCCGCATCAATGTGAAACTTCGTGACAGAATTGCAAGCCCGGCAAAGCGGGGAGCCATGACACAAGGTTCTGATGCAAATCAAAGTAAAGCGCAATGTCTGATGAAACAGGATCTGGCGCGGCAGGGTTCGGAAGAACAGGAGACGGAGCGTCAAGGGTCGGGGAAACAGGAGATTGTCCAACAATTTTTTCTGGAGGAGACAGAAATAAACGGCGCCGGACCCAAAATCCCCAGCGATTCTCTGACCCTGCTGCAGGAGCGGCTGCGCCGACTGGAAGACGGAGATATCCTGGTGTTGTCGGGAAGCGTGCCGGAGTCTGTGCCGGAATCGCTGTACGGAGAAATCCTGGAAATGCTTTCTGACAGAAATGTCATAACTGTTGTGGATGCGGCGAAAGGCCTGCTTTCCCATGCGCTGCCGTATCATCCGTTTCTTGTAAAGCCCAATATTTTTGAATTGCGGGAATTGTTCGGCGCGACCATTCAAAATCGGGAAGAGGTTGTATTTTATGCGAAGAAACTGCAGAAAATGGGAGCTGAAAACGTGTTGGTTTCCATGGGGGCGGACGGCGCTCTGCTTTTGACGAAAGAGGGCGGCCTGCTGACCGCCAGAGCGCCCGAAGGAGAGGTAAAAAATTCTGTGGGGGCGGGAGATTCCATGGTAGCTGGTTTTATCGCCGGGTGGTGTGAAAAGAAAGAGTATGTCCACGCCTTTAAAATGGGACTGGCGGCAGGCAGCGCCAGCGCTTTTTCGGAACAGCTTGCCACAGGGGATGAGATAGAAAAGATTTACCATACATTGGAGATTCAAGATTTAAAAGAGTGAACCATTCAAAAGAGTGAATTATTCAAAAGAGTGAATCATTCAAAAGAGTGAACCATTCAAAAGAATGAACCATTCAAAAGAGTAAATTATTCAAAAGAATGAACCGTTCAAAAGAGAGGATTATCCAAAAGAGCGAACTATTTAAAATAGCGAATATCCACAAGAGCGAGTCTTTTTTGGAAAGTAGGAACACAGCGGTAATTCAGCAAACCGACAGTGATGTCATGTTTTTGGAAAGGGTATAAAAATGACACGGTATTGCGGCAAAGGCGTATGCGGCGGAATCGCCATCGGAAAATTGCACATTCTGGAGAAAACCGGGCAGACGGTTGAAAAATACCAGGTGGCTGACAGCGGAAGGGAAGTTGCGCGGCTGGAAGAGGCGAAGGAGATCGCGAAAGATGAGATTGCCTTTTTGTGCGAGCAGGCCGCGGCGCAGGTGGGCGAGACAGATTCCCTGATTTTTAAGATCCATCAGATGCTGTTGGAGGACAATCAGTATATAGGCGCTATCAGACAAATGATCGCGCAGCAGAAGACGAACGCGGAGTATGCGGTCAGCGCTATTGCGGATAGCCTTGGACGGCAGTTCGCTTCTATGGAGGACGCGTATCTGAAAGAGCGCGCGGCGGATGTGCGGGATATTTCAGAGCGTATTATCAGGATCCTGAAAGAAGAAAAGGGAAAAAAGGAAACGAATGTAAAAGGGGAGGATGATGAAGCGGGGAAAAGGCGCGCAGGAGACGGGACAGTCCGCTGTCAGCCTTTGGAACCTGTCATTATTCTGGCTGACGATCTGGCGCCCAGCGAGACGATCCAGCTGGATAAGGACAGGGTTCTCGCTTTTGTCACCGTGCAGGGCGCTCCCAATTCCCATACGGCTATCCTGGCGCGCACCATGAACCTTCCCGCGTTGATCAGAACGGAGATTGAGATCTCACCTGATCTTGAGGGAAGATTAGCGGTAGTGGATGGAACGGACGGTATCCTTTATGTGGATCCCGATACGGAGATTCTGGAGCAGATGCGGACGCGGCGGGAGAAAGAACTGGAGAAAAAAAAGTTTCTTCAGGAACTGAAGGGAAAGAAAAGCGTGACAAAGGATGGCAGGGAGATCATGATCTGTGCCAATATTGGTAATGTCAGCGATCTGGACAGCGCGCGTCAAAACGATGCGGAGGGCATCGGACTTTTCAGAAGCGAATTTCTGTATCTGGAAAGCAGTACTTATCCGTCTGAGGAAACGCAGTTTCAGGTCTACCGGAAAGTCGCCCAGGCCATGGAGGGAAAGCGCGCCGTGATCAGGACGCTTGACGTAGGAGCGGATAAGCAGGCGGACTATTTTGAACTTGGCAGGGAGGAAAATCCTGCCATGGGGCTGCGGGCCATCCGGATCTGCCTGAAAAGGCCGGACATCTTTAAGACCCAGCTCAGGGCGATTTACAGGGCGTCCCGCTATGGAAAGCTTGCCATCATGTATCCTATGATCACATCCTTGTGGGAAGTCAGAAAGATCAAGGAGATTACCGCACAGGTGCGGGAGGAACTGGATATGGAAGGGATTCCTTACGATGAGATCGAGGAAGGAATCATGATCGAAACGCCGGCGGCGGTGATGATCAGCGATCTTTTGGCAAAGGAAGTAGATTTTTTCAGCATCGGCACTAACGATCTTGCTCAGTATACAATGGCTATCGATCGCCAGAATCCCGGTTTGGACGCATTTTTCGATCCCCACCATGAAGCGCTGCTGCGCATGATCGGTATGGTTTGCAAAAACGCACACGCCGAACAGATCCGGGTAGGTATCTGCGGAGAACTGGGGGCGGACCCTGAACTGACGGAGCGTTTTTTAAAGATGGGAGTGGACGAATTGTCCGTATCGCCCTCCCGCGTGCTGCCGCTCAGGGATACGGTCAGGAAATTGGACTTATCCAAAGCGCCGGAATGGGAATGAACGGAAGAAACGGCAGGACGGACGTTTCAAAGCGTCCTGAGGGAAGATGCGGCAGACGTGCGGAAACCGCGCGATGCGCAGTCAGGAATGGAAGGAGAGGCTGGAAATGCGGAAATTGATCGGCGGCAGCAGTATTGATCTGGGGGTTTGCTATTATCCGGAGCATTGGGACAAAAAATTATGGGCGCAGGATATGGACCGAATGATGGCGGCGGGATTGAAAACCATCCGTATCGCGGAATTTGCCTGGAATCTGGTGGAGCCTGAAGAGGGAAAATTCACTTACCGCTTCTTTGACGATGTGCTGGATCTGGCGGGGGAAAAGGGAATGCAGGTTATTTTCTGTACGCCCACGGCTACGCCTCCCGCATGGCTGACAGAAGCGCATCCCGAGGTATTGAATGCGGACATGGAAGGTCATCTGATTCATCATGGGTCCCGCAGACATTATAATTACAACTCTCCCGTCTATCAGGAGTATTGCAGGCGCATTGTGGAAAAGGAGGCCTCCCATTACGGGAGGCACCCCGCCATTGTGGGATGGCAGATCGATAATGAATTTAACTGTGAGAACAGTGAATTCTATTCCCAGAGCGACACGGAAGCTTTTCGCGTATTTTTGCGGGACAAATATAAGTCTCTGGACGCGCTGAACGAAGCCTGGGGAACGGTTTTCTGGAATCAGACATACACACGCTGGGAACAGATTTATGTGCCCCGAAAGACCAACACGGGATCGGTGAACCCGCATCTGCAGCTGGATTATTACCGTTTTATCTCTGACAGCGCATGCCGTTTCGCGCATCTGCAGGCCGAGATCATTCGTAAGTATTGTAAGGAGACGGATTTTATCACCACCAACGGCGTCTTTGCCAATCTTGACTATCAAAGATTGACGCGGGAAAGTCTGGATGTGCTGATGTATGATTCTTACCCTGATTTTGCGTACTGTTTAGACGATTACAGGGAAGAAGATCCTTTGAAGGACCGGAAATGGAGCCGCAATCTGGCGGAGATCCGGGCGGTTTCTCCTAATTTCGGCATTATGGAACAGCAGAGCGGGGCAAACGGATGGAATACCAGAATGGAGGCGCCCACGCCCCGCCCCGGACAACTTACGCTCTGGACCTTTCAGAGTATTGCTCACGGAGCGGATTATGTCAGTTATTTCCGCTGGCGGACCTGTACCTTTGGGACGGAAATGTACTGGCACGGAATTCTGGATTATTCCGGGCGGGAGAACCGAAGGCTAAAGGAAGTGACGAATGTGTCACATATGATAAAGGCGATTCAGGGGGCAGCCGGATCGGTCTATCGCGCTAAAGTGGGAATTTTGAAAGATTATGATAATATCTGGGACTGCCAGGCGGACAGATGGCACGAGAGAGTGGACCGTATTAGTGAAAAGTCTCTGTTTACCGCCCTGCAGCAGGCTCATGTGCCCTTTGATTACGTCTATCTGGACGAAACTGCCACATGGGAACGCTTAAAAAAGTATGAGGCGCTGTTCTATCCTCATGCAGCCATTTTGACGCCTGAGCGGATGCAGCTGTTGGAGCGCTATGTGGCGGAGGGCGGCAGGCTGGTGATGGGGTGCCGCACCGGCTATAAAGAAGAAAACGGCAAGTGTGTCACAAATCATCTTCCCCATCTGGCGGCAAAAGTGACGGGAACGGATATTCCGGAATATTCTTTTGTAGCGCCGGACGATGGCAGAGTGATGGTGGATTGGGGTGGCCAGCTGGCGGAGGCTGCTGTGTTTAACGATCTGCTTGCTCCCGCAGGCGAGGGGGCGGAAGTTCTGGCTGTTTATGTCAACAGCTATTACGCCGGTACTCCGGCGCTGATCCGCAATGCTTTCGGCAAAGGGGAAGCCTATTATTTCGGGGGCGCCTTCGGCATGGATACGGCACGTCTCTTTTTGCGGAAGCTGGGGCTGGAAGAGCCTTTTTCGGGAGTCGTGGAACTGCCCGCGGGCTGCGAACTGGCAGTGCGGGAAAAGGATGGGACCCAATATCTTTTCGTGTTAAATTATGAAAAAAGTTCCGCAAAGATTTTTCTGAAAGGACAGCTTTTGGAGCTCCTTTCGGGAAAGAGCTGTCAGGGGGAACAATCCATAGAGCCTTACGGCGTGCGGGTTTATCAAAGATCTGTTTAAAAACGTTACAATTTGTCGGCGGTTCGGCAGAGAGTTAAAACCGGGCAGGTCGGAAGAGCAGGTAGCGCTGCAAAGTATCTCCGGCGAGCGGTAAAAACCGGACAGATCGCAAACCGTAAGAACAGGGGCGCCAATGTATCACCGTGGAGAGTTAAAACCGGACAGATCACAAATTGCTTCAGTACCGGAAGGGCTTTTCCGGAAAACAGGATGAAAAGGATGAAATAGGATAATATGGGAACTGCGGAATTGATTTCTTTGCAACTTAGAATGTTTCTGACGATGCTGGTCGGTCTGGTGTTTCGGAAGAAAAATCTGATTTCCCGGGAAGGGAAAAAGAATCTGACCGATCTGGTGATTTATCTGATCCTGCCCTGTAACATAGTGGAATCCTTTATGATAACGTTTGACGAAAAGACTTTGAAAAACTTCGGGATGGTGTTTCTGGTATCGGTATTGATACAAGTCTTCTGCGCCGTGTTTGCGAAACTATTTTATAACCGTATGGCGCCGGAGCACAAAAAAGTCATGCAGTATGCCACGGTGGCTTCCAATGCCGGATTTCTGGGAAATCCCGTTGCGGAAGGCGTATTCGGAAGCATAGGGTTAGCGCTTGCCTCCGTCTACCTGATCCCCCAGCGCATTGTGATGTGGTCTGCCGGAGTATCTTATTTTACGGAAGGCACGGATAGAAAGACCGTAGTGAAAAGAGTGATCACCCATCCCTGCATTCTTGCGGTAGCGTTGGGACTGGCGTTCATGCTGGGGCAGGTACAGCTGCCCTCCTTTTTGGATGCGGCGCTGAAAGATATCGGGAACTGCAACACGGCGATGTCCATGCTGGTCATTGGCACTATTTTGGCGGATGTGAAACCGAGGGATATGCTGGACCGATCCATTTTTCTCTTTTCTGTGCTGAGGCTGCTGCTGATCCCGCTGCTGGTCTACGCAGGCTGTCTGTTGTTCCGGATCGACCCTCTTGTGACAGGCGTGTCGGTTCTCTTGGCCGCCATGCCCGCAGCCAGTACCACCGCGATCCTTGCGGCGAAATATGACGGAGACGCGCCCTATGCCAGCAAGTGCGTAGTCACTACGACCGTGCTTTCCCTGGTTACCACACCGCTGTGGAGCATGGTGCTTTTAAGGGCGGTCGGATGAGGACGGGTTATTTGAAAACTACAAGCGCTTTTCCGGCTTCAATCGTTCTATGTCCATTTATGTTTTGATTTGTCAAATTACTAATACCAGCAGGTGTCAGATAGGTATTGACGAAGTGGTTAATGGCGTGATCTTCAAAATAACCGGTGTCAAATACAATCCCTTTTATTTTGTTGATCAATCCAATTTTCTGAAGAAAGACTGGAATTTTGAACATCGTATGAATTTGGAAAAAGTCATCGAAAGCATCTAACATCTTGACAATTGTTCCGTTAGGATTCTCGCTGAAGCCGACTCCATCGACTGAACCTAATAAATATACCCGATGATTTACGTTGATTTTATTGTTGTATGCGCGGATCCTTTTGTAAACATCAATAGTCTCATCTGATTTATTTACTCCGTATTGACCGGGGTCGGAGGAATGGATCAGGGATTGAATCAGTACCCTGATACGGGAATCGGCTCCATTTATGATCAGGTCAAAACTGTGACAGTTTTCATTGCCTGCGTTCCTGGGAACGATAGTCATGGTTGATAAATCTACATTTGGGTCATAGCCAGCCATGGGGTCTTTATCTTTATTTTTGGGAGTGATATGTAAGCCGCAAGCGGTGATCACTTGCGCAAAAGCCTGTTCCGCGCCGTGTCCCCGGTACTTGGCCTGCATTTGCTGAATTTCTTTAGTGGCAATCAGATTATTAAAAATGGGTTCGATCTGTGACTTTGATAATGATGAAAAGGTGTTTAGTATTTCAACAAGGCCGCGGGATATAAAGTACGCCGCGACTTCTTTTGCGAATACTGCCTTATCAGGAGATGATGATAGTAATTTGATAAAGTATTTAGTATCATGTTTTAGAAGATGTTCCCTTGTCTCAGGCACAAGTCTGGTATGATTTTCATCATGATAAACGTTGGCAATATACGTCAGGTCGAGGTACAGCCGTTTGTCGGAAACCCCAACCAACACTCGCATATCAGTAATAATAACCGGGTTGTTAATGATTAAACGATAAATGATATCTTCTGTTGACTGGTATTTTTCAGATAGAACCATTGTCTGATACGCTTCTACTAATGATATTAAGCCGGTGCAGGCGTCCGAACGGATTTCCTGTCCTTTGTAAAGTGGTAAGTCTTCCTGTGGCGCGACACAGTACCAAAATTCTTCGATTTTATTCATCTCTTACACTCCCTTGACTTGCAAGATCCTGACCGCTCATGTACAATGATAATTGTTATTGCACATGGAAGGGGTTTTACAATGATTGACCTGTATATGATTTGTGCGGATTTTAAGAACGCCTCGTCAAATTTAAGAAAAAAATCCAATACTATTATATTTGAAATCTATAAAATCCTCAATAGTCCAACGCAAATAACCAGTGATATGATTCGCGGATGGAAAAATGATTTTCGCTATATTTATGGGGATGTTAAGACTAACCTGGCCAGTAATAATAAATTAAATGCTGAAGAAGTGTTGGAACGATATGGCGTTATCTCGGAAGAAAAAAATAAAACGGAACAGATCCAATTGCTTTTTTACGCAATCCAATCTTATTTCAGCGTATTGATAAAATCTCTGATGAAAGAGATTCTTTGCCCGGATGATGAAATAGTCAGTGAGAAGGATATTATTCTTGGTAATTTTGCTAAAAATAAGGGGATTGAGAATTACTGTAACCCAGACTGGTACTGTTGGCCGATTTTTGAAATGAATAACGGTTTTTCAAACATAATGAAGAGTATCCGGAATGAGCTGTCAGGGTATCAAAGCGCCTTGAACCTGGAAGAATTTGTGAGGAATAATAACTGCGATTATATTAAGCAAATGTATGAGGTGATTATACCAAGAGAATTACGTCATGCTTTAGGTGAATATTATACGCCTGATTGGCTGGCGGAGGAGACAATTTTAACCACATTGTCATTTGGGATAAAGAATGTGTCTCAAAGGTTCATAGATCCAACATGCGGGTCAGGAACATTTTTGTTTAAAGTGATTTCTGAAAAAAGAAAACATAAGATGTCAGTTCATGACATTCTGAATACAGTGTGTGGAATTGACATAAATCCTCTGGCTGTGCTTACCGCGAAAACGAATTATTTACTCGCCATTCTTGATTTGATCATGCCGGAAAGCGGAATAGAAATTCCTGTGTATCATTCCGATATAGTCAGAATGGATGATATATCTGCCCCGGAAGCTGCATCTGATCTTACTATGTCTGATGAACCCGAAAAAGTAATAAGGAGATATATGAATGATGACAGATTGAAGGTTAAGGCGCTTGAAAAGGCGGACGTCATTCTGGGTAATCCCCCGTGGGTCAATTGGGAATATATGTCAGAAGAATATAGAACAGGATCCAGTCATTTATGGCTGTATTACAATTTATTTTCAGCTAAAGGCCGGGATCTGAGTTTCTCAAAGGAAGACATATCCGTTTTAATTACATACATAGTAATCGATAAACTTTTAAAAGATGGAGGCATACTGGCATTTGTCATAAGACAGGGAGTATTTAAATCGGCGCAGAATGGAGTTGGATTCCGGCGGTTTTATTTGAAAGATGAATGCGGTATCCAGGTGCTGAGGGCCGATGATTTATCAAACATCAGAGCTTTTGATAATACTATAAATAGTACCGCGTTGATATATTTAAAAAAGGGCTGGGACACAGTTTATCCTGTTCCGTATTTCTTGTGGGAAAAGCGAAAAGATTTAAAAAAGTTGTCGTTTAACGGGTATTCGGAGCTGCGGGAGGTTAAAGGCCAGATAACGTTAATTGAACAAAAGGCAAAACCTGCAGTTCGGGAAGACCATACATCTGTATGGTTGACTGCGGATGCGAAAGTGTTGGAATCCATGGACAAAGTTTTAGGGAAAAATCAATATAAAGCCAGGACAGGAGTTTTTACGGGAGGTGCGAATGCTGTTTATTGGTTAAATATAAAAAATAAAGTCGGAGAAAACATCAGGGTATCAAATATTACTGAAAGAGCGAAACGAAAAGCTGAAAAAGTTGAGAGAACGATTGAACCTGATTATGTTTTTCCGATGTTAAAAGGAAGCGGCGTTAAGCGTTGGAACGTGTCGTATAACACATATCTGCTTTGCCCCCATACGGCGGAGACAAAAATGTGGCCTGTTTCACAGGACATATTAAAGCGGTCAGTTCCGCAAACTTATGAATATTTATATCATTTCAAAAGTGATTTAGATGGACGAAAAGGTTTTGCGGGATGGGAAAAAGAGATTCAGGAAAAAGAATTTCACGCAATTCTCAGAATAGGAGATTATACTTTCTCAAAATATAAAGTCATTTGGAAATACATAGCGCCAGAGTTTGTATGTGCGGTGATTAGTAGTGTAGATGATGAGTTTTTGGGTGAAAAAATACTATTGCCAAACGAAAAGATAATGTATATCAGCACCAATGATGAACATGAAGCATATTATCTTTGCGGCGTATTGAGTTCATCGTTGATCGCAAACTGTGTTAAGAGTTATATGAATCCCACAAGTATTTCGGCGCATGTCCTGGACAAGCTGAATATACCTGATTTTGATGAAAGTAATGACGAACATATGCAGATTGCAAAAATCTGCAGGGAAGGACATGGGAAAAAAGATATCAGCGCGTATATTTCAGAAATTGATGCCATTGTTTCAAAAATGTATCGATAGATTGACTGTGAAAAGAGAGTCTGTACCCGGAAGATGAGCCGAAGGAGCAATTCGGTTCAGCAGGGGCCGGACGATACTGAAAAATCGGAGAAACCAAAGGACGCGGGAAGAAAGTGACCAGCGCTTCTTTGGCGGAAGGGAAATGACTATGTATAGGATCGGAATTTGCGATGACGATAAGATTTTTTGCGCTGTTTTGGAAGAACAGGTTTACAAACTTTCAAAAGAGATAGGAATCAAAACTGAAATTGAGGTATGGTATTCCGGCGAGAGCATACAGACGGATCTGAAAAAAGGCACGGAATTAGACTTGCTTTTTCTTGACATAGAATTAGTCCAAAAGAATGGTATTGCGGTAGGAAAATATATTCGTGATGAGATGGAAGATATGCAGACGCATATCGTATATATTTCTTCAAAGGAAAGCTACGCCATGCAGTTATTTAAGGTTCAGCCTTTGGACTTTTTAGTGAAACCTGTTCCCGCGGAACAAATAAGGGAAGTGCTGGTGAGGAGCATAAAACAGAAAAGCAGTCCGCAAACCTGGTTTGAGTATCAAAAAGGAAATTCCCTTTTCAGGGTTCCGGTAAGAGACATTGCTTATTTTATGAGCATGGATAAAAAAATCATCATTGTAAAAAAGGATGGAGAGGACGAATTTTACGGAAAATTAAAAAGCATAGCGGAGAATCTTCCCGCTGATTTTTTGATGATTCATCAATCGTATATCATTAACCGGGCTTATGTAAGCGAATATTCTTATGAAACGGTAAAGATGGTAAATGGAGAAAATTTAAATATCAGCAAACCCTATAGAAAAGAAACCAGAAATAAAATCAGACAGTTTCAGAAAGCGAATATGAGTGATGGGATCCTATAGTCCGATAATTGTGTTTATTGTAAATATTCTCAGAGTTTTACTGTTAAAGAAAGTTATGGACGTATTTTTGTCAGCGGATGATACAGAGAATCAAACATTAAAAATCGGGCTCGGGATTTATTGCCTGCTGACTACCATCGTTTATAGCGTATTTCAGGTGTCTGTTGTATATGAGATTTGCAATTGCTCAGGCATAATAGGACTGACCTGTTTTTATCGGGAAATGTGGAAAAAACGATTATGGGTATCTTTAGTATTATTCAGCCTGGATATGGCAAACTCCCTGATCGTCCTTTTTGTTTTTGGAGATCTTGCGAAATTTCAGCAGCCGGCGATTCAGGCGCTGCTGCTGTTAATCTGTACTACGGTGATCAGCCATATTTCTTATCCGTCCGAAGTAAAAGAGATTGCCTTTGACACAAAACAGACGTTATTGCTGCTGGTGATTCCCGCAATGAGTGTCATTGTATTAAGTGTGCTGATGCTGGGAGAGCTTGAGAAATTATTCGCAATCTTGATCAGCGTCTGTATGCTGATGATCAATATCAGCGTATTTTATCTGTATCATGTTCTGATAGAGAATTATATCAATTCGAGGGATAATGAAATATACAGGCAGCAAACCTATGCTTATCAGAACCAGTTAGAGGTAATCATGGAATCTCAGAGCCGGGTCCGCGCGTTAAGACACGATTTGAAAAATCATATTTTAGCGCTGCAGGTCCTGGTGGAAAGGAACAAGACGGAGGAAGCGGATCAATATCTGGATTCTATGAAGGATTTTATGACCAATCCACAGGAATATATTAAGACAGGGAATGATGAGATTGACAGTCTGCTCAATTATAAGCTGCAAAAGGCGAATGAGGTTTTAAACGAAGTAGAAACAAAGATCAGTATACCGGAGCAGCTGCGCCTGCGTTCCTTTGACTTAAATGTAGTTTTGGGAAATCTGCTGGATAACGCGATAGACGCTTCCCTGCAGACAGAAGATAAGAAATTGAAAGTAACGGTAAAAATTGATAAGGGAATCTTATTTTTGTATATTTGTAATAGCTGTCGGAGCATGAATGGCGGAAAAAAGGATTTTCTGGAAACAACGAAAGAAGATAAAGTAAATCACGGGATAGGGCTAAAAAACGTGCGCCGGATTGTGGAAAAGCATCATGGAGAGATTGAGTTTTTCTATGAAAACGATTCTATGGAAACGGACGTCATGATGTATGTAAAAGAAATGTAGCCGGGGGCTGCCGCGAATTCTTGTTGAAAGATGCAATATGAGTTTGCGGCGGCTCTTTTAGGTTAATTTCGGCAGAAACATGATCGAATTTCGCCAGACAGAAGAAAACGAGAAAATTGGATTTATAATATGCTCATAGTAAATCGTACCGGAGGTATTTATGAGAAATAAAGTTGCAGGCTTGGCGGTTGTGATGGTGTTGATGTCGGTTAGTGTTTTTGGCTGCCAGAAGGCTCCGGAAAATTCGGCTGACGGCGATATTTTTCACGCAAAAGATTCTGTGGAGCAGGAAGTGGGCGCAATCGTAAATGAGTACGGAAGTGAAACGGAAAATGATACGGGGGATATCGACAGCATCATCGGTATAAAGAATCAAAACGCGATCAGAATCCGGGCACAGGCGCCGGATGTCCCGCAAAATGTCTATCATATGGTGCTGAGTGAAAATGAAGCGCTGACAAAAGATATTCTGACGGAGTTTTTAGAGAGTGAAACAGGAGATATCACGGATTTATCAGAAGAAGCACAACTCAGGCTGGAACAGTCTGAGGCGGAAAATGAGCGGGCAGAAGAGAGGGCGGTCTTTTCAGCCTTTGGAAGCGCCCCTGTTTATGAATTGTCAGACGGACAAAAAACAGCGGTTTTTTCAAATGGAACGGGTGCATATTATCAGAACGATCTCTTATATGAAAAATGCGCGTCTATTTATAAATCCGCGGGTGAAACTGTGTTAAGCGAAGCCGATCATATAAATGATTACAGGGAAGCGGAAAAAATATTATTGGCAAAGCTTACAAAAGTCGGCGTGACAGAAATTGAAATTTACAGGATTACGCAGTACCAGAAAGAAAACTTCACATTTTACGAGATTGAGTTTACTCCGTCTTACGAGGGCGTGGGGGTTGCGCACGAATATGGATCTATAGCGGCAGGGGAAATTTTCCCGTCTGGAACAGCATGGATCTGTGAAAAAAGTATCGCGGTGTTAAGTCTGGATGCCTGTCTTGGCAAGGTGGAAACGCGGGAACAATGCGGGAACGTGTTGTCGTGGGGACAGATTGAAAAGATTTTGGAGACCTATGTAAATAGCGGACAAATAAAGGGTAGCGGTCAAGCGGTTCTGACGGAAGTTGAGTTTGTGTATTATCCGATCTATAAAGAAGATGAAAATAAATTAGAACTGGTTCCGGTATGGCATATTTATACGCCAATGTCCTTATGGATGGAGAATGAAGAATTAGCGGAAGCGTTTGCGGCAAACGGCTCAACATGGAATATCTGCGTGAACGCGGTATCGGGAGAAATCGTCAGGAGCGAATAGTGTGAAAAATCACACTGATGTGCTGATTGTTTCACAAAACGAACCTTGTTCGTTTGGGAGTTTGTGCCGGAGCGTCATAAACTCCCCTGATGGCAGACGCGAATTTGAGATTCGCATCGCCCCGTTGCGCAGAACGCTCCGGAATGGGGATTAGTATGAAAAGGTTCTTTTTACAGGATTTAAAGAGAAGTTTCTTAAACAGGGGCTTTTTTGCAGGTCTTTTCGCGGTGACAGCCGTTTTAGTGTCAGCATCGTTTCACGCGCCGCTTGACAGGAGCAGAAGCAGTTATTTTATCATGATGGAAATATTCGCGGCATCAGGATTTACACCGTTTGCGGCTATATTTCCGGGACTTGCGTATGCTTCGGTTTTTTGTGAAGAATATAGCAGCGGATATTTAAAAATGATTTATTCCAGAATGTTACCGAAAAAATTTGGCCTGATCCGCATTGTCACGGTCGCGCTTTCCGGCGGGATGATGCTTGCTGTTCCTTTTATCCTTGTTCTGGGGATCGCGTACCGTTTCGGGGTTCCGGGAATACCATCGGGAAGTGATGAGGGACTGATGGCGGGAACCGCGTTGATCTTTTATATAGAGAATTATGGGGAATGGTATATTTTCTTTTGGAAGGTCCTGCTGGGGTTTTTATTCGGATGTGTATGGGCACTGGCGGGTCTTGCGTTTGCGGTATGGATTCCCAATAAATATGTGGCGTTGATCGCGCCATTTGTATTGTATGAGGCTATGTGGCTGGCGTTAGGGAACATTCCGGTGTTGAATCCGATCTATCTTATGCGGGGGGATGATTTGAATGATTATCCATTGTCCGGGTTTATGGAATGTATTTATATCTTGTTCGCATCCGTTATGGTCATGTGGGGATTGAAAAGGAGAGAACGGAATGGGTAGGATACATCAGGTCTTTTACATGGCGAAAACTGCTTTTCTGGAAGAACAACACCATAAACGGGTCATCATGGGCTATGTTTTGGGAATGGCATTGTTTGGGTATCGGCTGAATTATTTTATACGGTATGCGCTGGATGCCGGAGAACCCGTTAATGTTTTGGAAGCCTTCATTGTAGTGAATCATCATCAAAAAAGTATCATGTTTCTGATTGCGGGCTGGCTGCTGGTTATATCAGACGCTCCTTTTATAAAAAGGAACACATATCTGTCATTATATAGGAGCAGCCGGAAAAAATGGAACGCGGCCATGCTGCAGTACATTATGATCCAGGCATTTTTTTATGTTGCCGGCATAGCTGTTATGTCGTCAGCTGTCAGTTCTTTGTGCGGCTTTTTGGGAAATATGTGGAGCAGTCCGGTTTATCATCTGGCCATGGATACGGTAAATCGTTTGGGAGTAAAATATAATATTTCATTTCCGTGGGTGAATATTATGCGCGCAATGACTGTCCCTCGGGCATTTGCGATTACTTTTGTTTTCCTGTTTCTGTATTTCATGCTGATTGGATTTTTGCTTTATGTGTGCAATCTTTTGCTGAAAGAAATCTATGGGATATTGATCGTATCCGGTATACAGCTTTCGGGATATTTATTACAGCAAGAGGGATTTATATCTCTGTCTCTTATGGCAAAGGCGATTCCGGGATATGCCATAGATGGAAACGGCGGACAATGGAAAGTCATTGTTCTGTTTTGTGTAATCATATCGATTCTGGCAGTGATTTCCTTATGCCTGATTGGACGGGTGGATTTTAAGGAGGCAATGGAGGAGGAATAAACGGGAATGTCTTTGTTTTTTCAGTTCTTTGGGGGTGTTCCTATGAATGAAACGGATACGTTTCCGTTAGTCCCTTTGGGATGCTGGCTGTTTCCGATAGGAATCTATTTATTCATAATGAGTTTTCGGTTTGTCAGGGCAGACAAAAATAAACGCTTTGTTATTGTGCGGTATAGGTGGGTACAAAAGTGGTGGAGACATTATTTCCTGAGAAACTTGTTGGACGGGTTATTTACGGCGGTTTGTTTATTAGCGCTGTTTAGGGCTATTGATCTGCTTGCGTTACAGAAATTTACAGGAAATCTAAAAGAAATATCAACGATTTCTGCTTTATGGACCGTCCACGCAATGACTCTGTCAGCAATCTTTCTGTGGTTGGAAATTTTAAAGATTCAAAAATTGATACCGGCGGTTATGCTGTTGTTAGAAGGCCTGACTTTTCTGGGCGGTTTCCGATTCAGAAAAATCGCAAGATTTATGTTTGGAGTATGGGGAATGTATGCGCAGAGCAATTTATATGAAGGTATGTATGGATTTTCTATTATGGGTATCATGATTGCCCAGGGCGCGGTCGTCACAGCCTGTTACTTATCGGGCGGTTATCTGCTGAAGGATAGAGAAATGGAGGGGGTTTAAGATTATGGAAAGCATTATCAAAGTTGATAAGGTAATAAAAAAATTTGGGCCGGACATTGTCCTTGACAATGTTTCCGTAGAATTTGAAAGGGGAAAGATCTATGGAATTGTTGGAAGAAACGGTTCGGGAAAAACTGTTTTGTTTAAGACAATGATAGGTTTTTTAAAACCTGCCAGCGGCAGAGTGATCGTTGACGGTAAAGAAATCGGCAGGGATATAGATTTTGCCGATAATATAGGAATTATTATTGAAACTCCCGGTTTTCTTAGTTCTTATAGCGGATATAAGAATCTGGAATATCTTGCGGGTATTAAAGGTATTATTGGCCCAAAAGAAATAAAGAGGGCCATGGAACAGGTCGGACTTGATCCGAACAGTAAAAAGAAAGTCGGCAGATATTCTTTGGGGATGCGTCAAAGACTTGGAATTGCTCAGGCTATCATGGAAAATCCGGATATCCTGATTCTGGACGAGCCAATGAATGGTTTGGACAATCAGGGCGTGGAAGATGTCAGAAAAATTCTTCTAAATTTAAAGGAGAAGGGGAAATCTATTATTCTGGCAAGCCATAACAAGGAAGATATCGAAGCGCTGTGCGATCAGGTGTATGAGATGGATCATGGGAAGCTGACAGTTCCCGCGTAATTGGTCATTTATTTTTACGGCCGTTTTGGAATTTTCAAAAACATCATTGTAAGACGGCATTTTTTGCGATATGATGTTAGTGGAGAGGATGAGAAAGGAAGTGTGTATGGCAATACAGAGCGTGGTCGCACGGACCATTGATACCACAGGGCAGGAGGCGCAGTACGATGCCTGTGTGAAGCGGCTTCTGTCTGAGAAGGTCATCCTCGCATGGATCTTAAAAGAATGCGTGGATGAATTTAAACTGTATTCCGTGAAACAGATCATGAAAGACTGCATTGTTGGCGAGCCGAACATATCCGTTGCCGCTGTGGATCAGGACGAACCGGACGGCACAGAAAACATCGGATATGCCGATGAAACGGCTGATGGAAAGATTGCGGGTGCAAATACGGAGGACAATTCCGTCAGGGAAGGCAGGGTGTATTATGACATCCGTTTCATGGCTGTTGTGCCAGGTACGAAAGAGCCGGTACAGCTCATCATCAATGTGGAGGCGCAGAAGAGCGATAAAACATCCTATCCTCTCATCAAACGGGCGATCTACTACGGAAGCCGCATGATCTCGGCACAGAAGAACACGTTTTTTGTGAACAGCCACTATGAGAAGATCCGCAAGGTTTATTCCATCTGGATTCAGATGAATGTAGGCAGAGAAAAGGCGAATACTATTACCGAGTACGGCATTTCGGAGAGGAATATTGTGGGAACGGTCAAAGAGAAGGAAAGCAATTATGATCTGATGACCGTTATCATGATTGGGCTCGGAAACGCGGAGACGGCGGACAGACCGATCCTGCGTCTGTTGGATGTCTTGTTATCGGCGGAGACAAAGCCTGACATGAAAAAGGCGATACTGGAGAAAGATTTCGATATTCCGATGACATTGGCTATGAGTGAGGAGGCGAATATTATGTGTAACTTAGGCGAAGGAATCAGGGAACAGGCAATACAGGAGACTCAGCAGAAAACGCGGTTGGAAACAAGATTACATGATGTGTTAAATTTGATGAAATCGCTAAAACTGAGCACGGAAGAAGCAATCAACGCGCTGTGCATCCCAGAAGAAGAACGACAATCTTTGTTGGAAAAAATCGATGAAGAACTTGCCGTGAAATAGGCATTTAGGATAAGGCGGCAGAACCTTTTAAAAGGTTCCGCCGCCAGTTTCATCGAAAACTTATGAAAAATTGTGCGCTGCTTTTTGTCTGGGAAGCCCAATGAGTGGAGCTTCCTTTTTTTTGCGCCCTATACCAAAAGAAAAAATGAGTGTAATCCTCCAACGCAGAGCATCCAACCACAGCAGCGGCGCCACCGTAAGACACTGGGATCAGCTTGGGGGTCTGCTGGAAATCACGATATCTTTCAATGAAGGAAGTTCTTCCGGCCTGTACGGCACAATAGCTGTGCGCAAATTTTACAGGACTCAACCGCGTGTGCGTTCATCAACCGTGCAGAGATTATATCGCGTTTATGCGATTGTTTTTAATATCTGGATAACCTATTGTCACACTCATTCTAACAGTTTCAGCAATAAGAGGGGTAATTCCTTGCTGGCTGTAAGGGATGTTCACCATAAATCTATTATGGCAGATTGCCATAAAATGGCGTATTTAAGCGGATTTTTGGGAACTCTACGATTCATCGGTTGATAAAACGGGGGAATATAATATAATTTTCCTGCGCAGGAAAAGAAGAATTCCTGCACAGGAAGAGGAGAAAACTATGGACAGCAAAAAGTTTGGGGAATTTATAGCGGCATTGAGGAAGGAGAAGGGATGGACCCAGGCGGAACTGGCAGAGAAATTAAGCGTAACAGATAAAGCGGTTTCAAGATGGGAGCGGGGATTGGGATTTCCGGATATTAATACTCTAAAGCCTCTGGCGGATGCTTTAGAGGTTAGTGTATTGGAACTGATGCAGTCTGAGATAGAACCCAAAGAAGAGATAGCTGCAAATAAAGCGATGGAAGCGCTGGACAATGTTATGAGTCTGGCAGTCTATCAACGCCAGATTGAGCGAAGAAATATTATGATTAGTGTTGTATCTGTTACAGCGGTTGTTTTATTGATATTTCTGATTGATCTAATGCAATGGGAGGCATTTGTTTTTATAGGTATGCCGTTTATCTTTTTGGCGATAGGGGCTGCGCTCATCGTAATCAGCGTTCATAGGCGCAGGATGAAGCTGAGCTATCATGTCACGCTGGCATTGGGAATCCTTGCATTATTGTTCCCGATCATAATCTGTCTGGTGTTATTACTGGCGTTTGCCTTGGGAGGGCCTGTAGCAAATTAAAAGGGTTTGGATAGATTGAGATAGTTAAAGTGATTTTTACGGTGATAGCATACTTGTCTGCTGTATCGGGAGAATCAGGCGTAGTGTTTTTAGATATAGGTGATTCATATATGGATATGCAACTCATTTTAGACACTGTTGTATCAATAGCATTAATCATTTTTGGGGGTTTAGCAGCGTTCATCACAGCTTGGGGTTTAGTAGTATTGATCATAGGGTTGTTTAAGAAAAGTAGAAGGATATGCAGAAAATGGCAGGGAAGTCTGTTGCAATTCAGACGGCAACTGCCTGACAAACTGAAAAATTTCATGTCTAAAATCCGGTAATTCACGTCATATTCTCCCGATATTTCATGAAATCTGCCGATATACAATCAAGGGGCAAACTGCGCAAAAGAAAGGAAGCCGGAATTTATGAGGATTGCGGTCTGTGATGATGATAAAGCGGCAAGGGAGCATATCGTTTCACTGATAAAAGAGCAGGAAGGCATTGCCGAAATCGTGACCTTTGCAAGCGGGGAGGAAATGTTAAAGGCAGAGGAAGATTTTGATATTACTTTCCTTGATGTGGAAATGAAGAAAGTGTCCGGTCTTGACGTGGCAAGGCAGATCAGGCGTAAGCAGGAGAAAGAAGGACGGGCAAAGTGCATTATCATCTTTGTGACGGGTTATGAAAAGTATGTGTATGATGCGTTTGACGTGTCGGCGTTTCAATATCTGATAAAACCGCTGAAGAAAGAGAAGTTTGCCGCCGTTTTTGGGCGGGCATGGAAAGAGGCGTCAGCCATGCAGGAGCAGGGAAAACAATATCTTTTTGTCAAAAATGCGGGCGTACAGAAAAAAGTGTACCTGAAAGATATTTTTTACATTGAAAGCGCGGGCAGAAAGGTCACTATCCATACAAAAACGGGGGATCTGGAGACTTATGGAAAAATGTACGAATGGGAACAGGCAGCAGGCGGCGGTTTTTATCGCTGCCACAGGTGCTATCTTGTGAATATGGAAAAGATCGCTTCCTATGGCACAGATATGATTGAAGTTGTCAATGGAGATAAGCTGTTACTTGCGCAGAAGAAATACTCTGACTTCATTAAGCGGTATATGAACTATGCTAAAAACGGAGGAATCGTTAATGTTTGAATGGGGTATTCCTTTTGGCCTTTATCTTATCAACAGCATCATGGGAAGTATTTACGCGGGTAAATTTCTGAGAGCGAAAACATCCGGCAGAACAGCTTTGTTTGTGTGGGCGTTTCTTTCTTTTATTTTTGAAAGCCTGACAGAGGAGCGGATCAACGCCGAATCTTCATTCAGCATTATTCTGAAAGCGGCCGCCGATATGGTGATTGTTCTGTTTCTGTCAATGCTGTTATATCAAAAGGATTTATCCAAACAGTTTTTTGTTGCCGTCAGCTTTATCGGCGGGAAAAAGATCATCGTTTATATTGTCATTGTGATGTCAATCGGTTTATGTAATGCGGATTGGAAAATTTCTGATACTTTTTTGACACAAGGATGGATTGACAGTATAGAGAAAGCAAAGAAGTGGACGGCAGCTTCTAATGGGGTGATCTGGGTAATCACTCTTTCGATGTATTTGCTGCTGCTCGCAGCATACCTTTTTGTCATGTCGGCTAAATTTGTAAAAAAGGATTATCGGCTGCAGAAACATGAAAATGCGTTTTTGACACTTCCAAGCCTGGCGTCCTTGTGTATCGCCATAACGTTACGAATGATGATTCTGTCCGCAGAAAATGGAGTGACAGAAACAATATTTGAAAGAGTTCCCGCTACCCTGTTCTGGGTGCCATTTATCTGTATTTTACTGCTGGGCGTAAATGTATCTTCTGTGATCCTTTTCCAAAAGATGGTGCAGCTAAATGAGGAAGAACGGAAACGATCTGTATTAGAAAGTCAGATCAGACAGATGCAGCGGGAGATTGCGGAAATACAGGATATTTATGCGGATATGCGAGGGCTTAAGCATGATATGAGAAGCCATTTGGAGAGCATAGCGGCAGTAGTCGGCAGGACAGACGGGAAAGAACGGGAAGAACTGGACAGCTATATCGGGCAGATGGAAGAAACCGTTGGCAGGCTGGATTTTGCCTGTCAGACAGGCAACGCGATTACGGATGTGATCCTGCACCAGAAAAAGCAGGAGGCGGAAAAGCAGGGTATATCCTTTCAGGCGGATTTTACATATCCCGATCAGAAACAGATTGATGTTTACGATATAGGTATTGTGCTGAGTAACGCTTTGGAAAACGCGGTGGAAGCCGCGGGAAAAGCGGAGGGAGCAAAGAAGATCAGTGTGCGCTCCTACCAGAAGGGGAGCCTGTTTTTTATCGAGGTTGAGAATGGTTTTTCCGGCAGCCTTACGATGGACAGGGTAACAGGCCTGCCGGTCAGCAGTAAAGAGGACAGGCGGCTTCATGGTCTGGGAATGGAAAATATCAAAAGGTGCGCTGGAAAATATAAGGGAGATATTGATATTACCATAAGAGAAACGGAGGGAGAAAAGACATTTATTCTCACTGTTATGATGTATGAAAAGACGTTCACGCCCCAAATGCCGTAGTTCATGTCATATGTGTGAAGTTTGTGGTTAAAAAGCACGATATGAAAGGCAGAAACTGTTAATCCATATTCTTAAGAATCTTATTAGCGGAGGTTGATATTATGTCAATGGGGATTGGGAACAATTATAATAGTTATGCGTCATGCTGCTCTGCCGATTATGCAAATCCTGCAAAGAAAGCGGATAGTGAAAGGGATAATGCTGACATAAAAGAAAGCCATGTGACAACCAGTACGGTGGAGCTGAAAACTTCAACTCCGGGCAAGACACGGACGGAGCAGATTAAGACGGGATATAGCAATGTGAATGATTATTCTAAATATTTACAGGATAAGTACAGCTATATGAATACGGGAACGACTTCCATGCAGGGCATCCCGACAACGGTATCGGTATCAGGCGCATTTTTGAAAAAGTGCATGAATGATCCGGAGAAAGCGAAATATTTGGAAGAAAATCTGGCGGCTATTCCGGACTGCGTGAAATCTCTTAATAATTATACAAAAATGATGCCGGGAAGTCCGGTGGTTACTTATACCGCTTATTATATTGATGAAAACGGAAATATATCCGGCATGAGTGGCTGTACGAACGATCCGGACGGGAAAATTGCCAGAGAAAATGCGGAGAGAAAAGCAAAAGAGCAAAAGGAAAAAGAAGAAAAACTGGAAAAGCAAAGAACCGAAAGAAAAAAGCAGGAAGAACGCCTTGCCGAAAGGCGGGCAAAGAGAAAAGCAGAGCACGAAGCCCTTGGGTCCCGTGAGTGTAAGGCTGTGGGAAAAGATGCGTGGGAGCTGACAGAGAAAATGGTCGAGGCAATGGAAAATCCGAACAATACCTCTGTATCGGAAACGTCAGGGTTTGATATGAAGATTTGATGTGATCTTTGAACCTTATGCTGTCTCGTGAGCGCCGTTCTGAAGGGTGCTTTCCGTTTATGCCTCAATTTATTATTCTTGACAGGATCGACAGTATTAGCATATGCACCGGATAGAAAGCGTACCAGGCATATTGGAGTCTGGTGCTATGGGGGCCCTGCCTGCCGTTATAAAGCCAGATCGGGACAAGAGCCAGAACCGCAAGCCCCTGTTCGGGGATCTCCAGCGTTCTTCCGAATACAGGAACCATATACACCAGACCGCCGATCATATACCAGTTGATCCATATCATGCCGATCAGTTGTCCGATCCAGCCGAAGGGAATGTTGCGGCAGAAATAGAACAGAAGCACCATCCAGATCCCGTAGCCGTAATAATCCACAAAAGTTATGAATCCGACAAGAAATCCTGTCAGTACACAGCCAGCAGATGCCAATAAAAATACGATCCGTCCCTTTTTCTTTGCCTTTTCCAAAATAGCCAGCAGAAGCAGCGCCAGGCAAAAGGTAAACATGACGTTCTGGTGCAGAGGATAAAAAAATCCGCCTTCTGCCATGAGATTAAATGGAATCTCGGATATCAGGGCAAACAGAAAGACACGTTTTAAATATTTTTTGAAGTCTGATGTGTGAAAAAAACCTTCTACGATCTGAAAAGCGAATATCGGGAAGGCCAGTCTCCCGATGCCGGTCAGCCAAAGGTGTTTCACGGCGATGGTCGCCCAGATATGGTCGCACAACATGAGCGCCATTGCGATCAATTTCAAAGTAAAAGCGTTCAGGCATTTAAGGGATACTATGCGTTCCCTGATTTGAATCAGTTTTGGCTCTGTCATAATTTATTCTCTCTGTCCTGTCTCTGTTTCTATTCTCCGGTAACTATCCGTACGCCAATGTGTCCGAATAAATTTATTATATCATTCTAAAATGAAAAATAAAACCCGCGGCTGATTCCGAGCAGCGTGTCTTTTTTGGAAAGTCAGACTATGTTTGACGATCTATGGGAGTTAAGGATGACATTTAAATGTTTACATGTTAGAATAGTCATTGCCTTAGAAACAAAATTATATAGGTGATGTTAAATATAATTATCTTACAGATATTGAGTCTAATCCGACAAAAAGCATCAATACCCAGGCGGGAGCTGCTCCAATGATTAAGTTGATTTTAGATGAATACGGATATCTTCCGGATTTTCAGAAAGGAGATTTTATCCAATATCACAAAGAACATATTATCTATTAATGCAAAAGCTATTAATAACTTTTTCAAATCAGCATTTGAAGAGGAAATAGCAAATATCATAAGAGGTAGAATGTTGAAAAAAGTACTGATGCCAATACTGGAAATATTTATAGCGCTGGTAACAGGGTTAGCTCTGTTTGTCCTGTTTGCTATAGTGAAAGAAAAAGAACCGGTTGAAAAGCAGATACGGACAGATGTTGAGCCTGTTTATCATCATTTTCCGGGTTTGCCGGCAACTGATAATATACAGTGGTGCAGCCGGACATCAGACGGAATTGGTTTAACAACTGTCTGGATATATGTCTTTGCGTTTTATGACTATGATGTTGGCGCCGAACTTGGCGGAGAAGAAATCTTAAGTGAGAAAACAGACTTTTATTTTTGGCCGGAAGATTTTGTGGATCATAATTCAAAATGGAGAAAATTGGAAGATATTGGGGATGCGTTCCAGGCAGGAATAAAGCTCAGTGAAAAGCTGGATGTCTCTATTTATATAAATGAGGCGGGAAACATTATTTATATGGAAGCGGTCGGGGATTAAAAATATTTATAATGGAGAGTCCAAAATAGAATTTAAAAAGAAGATTAAGTTTTAAGAAAAGACATTCACTTATTAACAGCGTCAACGCAGAGAGGAGATAGGGCTAAAAATTTAACTTGTAAAAATTGCAGAGATTGAAACAAATACGGGCATTTTGTCAGGCGGCATTTTCCATAAATCGGAAATGCCGCTTTTTGGTTGTCAGAAAAACAGAGTTGAGAGAAAGGAAAGACAATAATGACTGAGAACAGGACAATAATGATCAAGAACAGGAATACATTTGACAAAGGCTTGGAGAGCGCACTGAAAGCGTTGGAACAGACAAAGGCAGGGGAAGAAATTGAATGAAAATGTGATAGGATAGTGAGCGTGATCGTGGTATTATGTTAGAGAGACAAACGATGTTTGGAGGATGCTTATATGGTTGATTTCATTGTTAATCTGTTTGCGGAGATTGCTGATTTCCTCATTCCCTCTCCCAACCAATGGTTGAGTTTGATAATTCTACTTACAGTTCGTGTAAAGAAGCAGATAAAGATTGTAAAGTGTAGCATGAAAGGAGGCATATTGTAATGAATCAAATTGATACAGGAAAGTTTATTGCTGGTTGTAGAAAAGAAAAAGGATTGACGCAGGCTCAATTAGCAGAAAAGTTAAACATTACTGACAGAGCTGTTTCTAAATGGGAAACGGGAAAATGTATGCCCGATTCATCTATTATGTTGGAACTTTGTAATATTTTAGATGTTACAGTCAACGAACTATTAAGTGGGGAGAGGATAGAAATGAATGATTATGAAGAAAAAGTAAATGAAAATCTCATCGAATTAAAAAGAAAAGATGAGAATAATATGAACAGGAACGCCATGATATCAGCAATATACACAATCGTTATGGTTATTGGTATTGCGGTATGCTGTATATGTGATATTGCCATTTCGGGAGCGCTGACATGGTCGCTTATTGTGCTTAGCTCTGTCTTGGTTGCATGGATAGCATCTTTTCCGGTTATATTGTTGGGAAAGAAGGGGGTGTTGGTGGCGATGATCGCTATTAGTATTCTTATTGTACCATTTATGTATATATTGAGTATTTTGATAAAAGTCAGTGAGGTATTCCGCATTGGCGCGATTATGTCGATTATTTCACTTGTATTTTTGTGGATAATTTATATTATGTATCATCGACTTAAGGAACGAAAACTATTGGCAACAGGAATTACATTCTTGTTTGCAATCCCGTTTACATTTTTGATAAACAGTATATTGTCAAAAATGATCGGAGAGCCTGTAATTGATATTTGGGATATATTATCTGTATTTATTCTGTTTATTATAGCAGTTGCTTTTATCATTGGAGATTATGCGAGGAAAAAAGGTTATATAAGATAAATTTACAATTTAATAGCAGACAGCGTTAGAACGTATAGAAACAAGGGCGGTCATAGCCTTAGACAGAGCGGTTGAAAAAAGCAGGAGATACCAAGCCGCACTGAAACGGGAGGAAAAGGCATTTTCAGACGGAAGATGCCTTTTTCTATAGATGTCGGAAGAATGGGAATGGAAAAAGTTAATGAAAATGTGGTAGGAAAATGAGCGTGAATGTGATACAATATCGGCGTGGCAATCAGGATTTGAAAGAGGTATGATGAAAATGAATGATAGTAATGGTGATCTGGAAAAAATTATAGAAGACTTAAGAAGCGATAGTGCGATAAAAAATAAAAAAGGAATTGCTTTTATAAGTGCATCTGTGTTTGTATGGGCAATTATCATGATTATTAATTTACTGGGATTAAGACCATTATATACATGGTTTGGCGTGGCAACATTAATGCCGATTGCTGTGATTATTACAAGACTGTTAGGGATAAAACTAAACAATAATGAAAATCCATTAAATAAAGTGGGCTTTTTATTTACGCTAAATGAAGTGTTATATATTTTAATTGCTTGTTATATATATTCCATAGCTCCTGATAAACTGATTATGATATTGGCAATGATCTTTGGAGCACATTTATTGCCATTTGGTTGGTTATACAGATCAAAAATGTATGTCTTTTCATCTGTGTTTGTACCAATCGTATCTCTGGTTTTGGGGATATTGTATTCGCCGTGGATCCTTGCATTATTTATGGTGGTTTATGAAATTATATTTACAATAGTTTTGTGTATTGAAAATAAACAATTATTAAAATAGGGATTTTAAGAAAGAATGATATGGCTCATGCGTCAGGTAAGATTGAGATTTTGCCAAGAAAGAGGGTATATCTAAAATAAGAAATATTGATGTATATTAATAACAACAAAGGACACGCAGAGTTCGAACAACGGACGAAGCGCCGGAAATGCTGATAATACAGGCAATTCCGGCGTTGCTTTATAACATTTGACGCTAAATGGCTCTATGGCTTTCACTAGCGAAGTATTTGAAAAAGTCTCTGGGAAAGAGAGGGAGAGATGGCAGAGCAAAACATAAGATCAATCTTTTCGACCACAGATAAATCTCAAAAAACTCCGCAGTCCGTTTCCAAGAAAGAGGCGAAGCGCATCAGGGATAGGAGACTGACAATTTAGTTGTCTATCTTATTTTAGGCGTCTTAGCAATGCTTTTGATTTGTGAACTGAGAAGGATTTTTCACACGGTGTTGGGAGGGAAACTATTTTGTTCAGGAAAATGTGCGAAGCCTGCGCCGAATGGGAAATATGGGCTTTTTTATCGTTGCCATGAGTATGTTGAAGAGGAGCTTCCTGTATAATTCAAATATAGGGAATTCCAAGGAAGGCGGTTGATAAAAAGATACCTCAGAGTAAAATAAGATTACTGACTTTGTCGGGTTAGTAAAAATCTTATTGAACAGAGAGGTATCTAAAATGAATTGTAACACACAGAACGCAAAAATTGCATCCAT